>NZ_JBIDAL010000005.1:254262-546094 GCF_043202415.1 Streptomyces sp. NPDC048192 | reverse complement strand
AAACGCCCGGTTACATTCCGAACCCGGAAGCTAAGCCTTACAGCGCCGATGGTACTGCAGGGGGGACCCTGTGGGAGAGTAGGACGCCGCCGAACGATTCTTGGGAAAGGCCCACGCCACACGGCGTGGGCCTTTCTGCGTTTCCAGGACTGTTTCTCAGAAGCTCACCTCCGCTGTCTTCACCGTTCCGCCCCGGCGGCCCGGCGCGTGCTGGTTGCTCCAGTACAGGTTCGTGTGGGCGATGACCTGCTCCGGGGCCGGCGCTCCGTACTCCGTGAGGTCCTCCGTCGTGTGCGCGTCGGCGACCAGTGTCGCGTCGTAGCCCCGCGTCAGAGCGCCGTGCAGGGTCGAGCGGATACAGCAGTCGGTCTGGGCGCCAGCGACGAGGAGATGCCCCACCGCGCGCTCCGCCAGGGCGGTCTCCAGGGCGGTGTCCTCGAAGGAATCCGGGTAGCTCTTGGCGATGAGGGGCTCGGAGTCGAGGCGCTTCAACTCGGGGACGTACGCCCAGCCTTCCGTGCCCGGCACCAGGTGCTCGTCCTGGTGCTGCACCCAGACCACCGGCGTCCCCGCGGCGCGCGCCTGGTCGACGAGGGTGCGGATGTTGGCGATGACGTCGTCGCGGTACGGCGAACTCGGCACCATCACGCCGTTCTGGACGTCGATGACCAGCAGTGCGGTGTGCGGACGTTGGGTCAGTGTTGTCATGGCGGCCACAATATGGGGTGCCGCTGACAACCGCCCGGACTACGGTGGCCCTCATGAGCACCTCGACCAGCGGTGACTACGTCATCCGCGCCATACGACCGGACGACTGGCCCCGGGTGAAGGAACTGCGGCTGGACGCGCTCCGGGACCCGATCGCGCACCTCGCCTTTTTGGAGACGTACGAAGAGGGCGCGGCGCGGGCGGACGCCTTCTGGCAGGACCGGGCGACCGGATCCGGTGAGGGATCCACGACGGCCCGGCAGTTCGTCGCCGAGACGCCCGACGGGAACTGGGCCGGCTCCGTCACCGTGCTCATCGAGGAGCCCGGGACCAAGGACTGGGCCGGGTATCCCGTCGAGTGCCGGCAGGGGCATGTGGTCGGTGTGTACGTCCGGCCCGAACACCGTGGGAACGGGCTGATCAAGGCCCTGCTCGACGCCGGTGTGGAGTGGGCGCGGGAGCGGGGCGCCGAGCGGATGCGGCTGCTGGTGCACCAGGACAACGAACGGGCCCAGGGCGCCTACCGCAAGGCGGGGTTCGTGCCGAGCGGGGTGGCCGTGCCGTTCGTGCGGGACGCGTCGCAGGACGAACTGGAGTTCGTGCTCCGGTGGTCGTCCTGAGCCGGTAACTGCCGTGGACCGGTGGCCGTCCTAGACCGGTAGCTCCTGGTGCGGCCAGCGGGTGCGGGCCTGTTCGCGGGAGCGGAGCAGGGCCAGGGCGGGCAGACCCCGGTCGGCGCCGGAGGCGAGCAGGTCGGGCAGCTGGGGGAGCGGGGCTACGGCCGCGATGTCCTCCAGGACGAGCGTGAGTGGTGGGTCGAGCCGACCGGAGGATGACCGTTCGGCCATGCGCCGGCCGCGCTCGACCACGCTCGAGACGAGGGCCGTCAGCAGCGGCATCGCACCGGGATCGCTCCTGGGGTCCTCGATGGATTCACCGACCACATAAAGCGTGCCCCCTTCGTGCACGAAGGAATCCAAGGCGAGTGCATCAGTTCGGTTTGGGGTGCATGCCTCGCGGATGTTGACCGTGGACAGCGCGGAGAGCGCGCGACTGGTCAGCTCCTGGGCGATGTCGCGGCGTTCGGGGTGGGCGGTGAGCGCGGCCTCGAGTTCGCCGGCGGCCCCGGGGGCGGCTTTGGGGTGGGTGCGCAGGGTGCGTACGGCGTCCTGGATCTGGTTGCCCTGGGACCAGCGGTGCACATGGCGGATGGTGCGGTTCTCCAGGGCGGCGGCGTGGAGGTAGCTGCGCAGGAGGGTGAGCGCGGTGTCGGCGACCGCCTGGTCGATCCTGGCCGTGGGCTGCACCGGGGCGAGCAGGGCGGTGGCCCGGTGCACGGCGGTCTGTTTGTCCTCGCAGCCCGTGGTGGGGGACCAGTGGAGGCGGGCCGGAGTGTCGCAGAGGTGGGCGGGGTCGTAGAGGAGGGTGGGCCCCAGTTTGGCTCTGGCGTCCTTCGTCTCGGACCACAGCGCGGGGTTCGAGGTGACGACCAGGGCGGGGCCTTCCGCGTCGCGCACGGCCTGGGCCGCGGCCGTCAGGCGGGCCTCCCTGGGGGCCACGACGATCTTCTCCCAGCCGCCCACCGCGCCATGCCCCACCGCGTCACCGGCCACCGGACCGGCGGCTACCGGACCGCTCTCCGCCGGCAACTGCGCCAACGGCGTCTGCGGCACCGGTTGCGGCTGGGCCGCCGTGGCCTCGGGCGCCGTGATGGGCCGGGACGGCTGCTCCGGCGCCGGGACGGGTTCGGCCCGCTGCGGTTCCGTACGCGGTAGCGGTACCTCGTGCCGTTGCTCCGGCGCCGCCGGCATCGCCTTGTGGGCGCGTGCCCGCGCCCTGCCCGCCCGCCATCTGGCCACCACGCCCATCACGAAGACGGTGAGGACGAAGAGGATCATCAGCTGGCCGATGAACAGGCCCCAGAACAGGCCCCAGCCGGAGAGCTGGGACGCCGGGGTGTCGGGCCAGGCGCCGGTGAGGTCGTGGGGCTCACCGATCAGGTGGCGCATGGCGAGCGGAGTGCGGGTGAAGGTGACGGCGTGCGGCCAGGCGCCCTTGGAGAAGAGGGCCGCGAGGCCGGTGGCCGTCCACACCAGCACGGTCATGCCGAGGAGGAACGCGAGTATGCCGACCAGGAGGCCGTCGGGGATGCCGCCCTGCCCTTCCCGGCGGTCCTCGCGGCGGTCGCGAGCGTCCGGTCTCACCCGTTCCTCCCCTGCCGTGCCTGAAGTCGCTGCCCTGCCCCTAGGCCACCGTCGACTCGGAGTCGCCCAGATGCTGTTCCACGAAGGCCGCCGCCCGCTGCTCGGCCTCCAGCTCGGCGGCGCGCAGGGCGTCGTCGGCCATGAGGTCGCTGGAGGACTCGGTCATCGCGCGGTCGGTGAAGACCAGCGGGCGTTCCGTCTCCGTGACCAGGTGTTTGACCACCTGGACATTGCCGTTGACGTCCCATACGGCGATGCCGGGCGTCAGTGTCGGGATGATTTCCACGGCCCACCTCGGCAAACCCAGCACCCGGCCGGTGGCCCGCGCCTCGTCCGCCTTCTGGGCGTAGATCGTGCGGGTGGACGCCATCTTGAGGATGGCGGCCGCCTCCTTCGCCGCCGCGCCGTCGACCACGTCGGACAGATGGTGGACGACGGCGACGAACGACAGACCCAGCCGGCGGCCGAACTTCAGCAGGCGCTGGAACAGCTGGGCCACGAACGGGCTGTTGATGATGTGCCAGGCCTCCTCGACCAGGAAGATGCGCTTCTTGCGGTCGGGGCGGATCCAGGTGTGCTCCAGCCACACGCCGACGATCGCCATGAGGATGGGCATGGCGATGGAGTTGCGGTCGATGTGGGAGAGGTCGAAGACGATCAGCGGGGCGTCCAGGTCGATGCCGACGGTCGTGGGGCCGTCGAACATGCCCCGCAGGTCGCCGTCGACCAGCCGGTCCAGGACGAGCGCGACGTCCAGGCCCCAGGCGCGTACGTCGTCTATGGCGACGTTCATCGCCTCGGCCGACTCCGGCTCCGGGTGCCGTAGCTGCTCGACGATGTCGGAGAGGACCGGCTGGCGGTCCAGGATCGACTCGTTGACGTAGGAGTGGGCGACCTTCAGCGCGAAGCCGGCCCGCTCGTCCAGGCCGTGCCCCATCGCGACCTCGATGATCGTCCGGAGCAGCGCGAGCTGGCCGGTCGTGGTGATCGCCGGGTCGAGGGGGTTGAGCCGGATGCCGTGGTTCAGGGCGGCCGTCGGGTCCAGCCGGATCGGCGTTATCCCCAGCTCCTCGGCGATGAGGTTCCACTCGCCGACGCCGTCCTCGCCCTGGGCGTCCAGGACGACGACCTGGCGGTCCCTGAAGCGCAGCTGGCGCAGGACGTAGGTCTTCTCGAGGGCCGACTTGCCGTTGCCGGACTCGCCGAGGACCAGCCAGTGCGGCGCCGGGAGCTGCTGGCCGTACAGCTGGAAGGGGTCGTAGATGTAGCCCTTTCCGGAGTAGACCTCGCGGCCGATGATGACGCCGGAGTCGCCGAGGCCGGGCGCGGCCGTCGGCAGGTAGACCGCCTGGGCCTGGCCGGTGGAGGTGCGCACCGGCAGCCGGGTGGTCTCGACCTTCCCGAAGAGGAAGGAGGTGAAGGCGTCGGTGAGGACGGACAGCGGATCCCGCATCGGCGAATCAGCCCCTACCTTCGGATGCCGGTGGCGAACGGAAGTGTGTTCACGAAGGCGCGGTGGTGCTCTCGGTCGCACCACTCCAGCTTGAGGTACGACTTGCCGGCGGAGGCCCTTATCGTCCGCTTGTCGCGGGCGAGGGCGTCCGGGTTGCGGGAGGAGACGGTGATGTAGCCGACGAGGTTGACGCCCGCCGCGCCGCTGGCGAGGTCCTCGCCCCGCTGGTCGAGGCGGTTGTGGGCGGCGACGTCGCGCGGGTCGACGGTGCGGTTCATCTTGGCGGCGCGGGACGCCTCGGCCTCGTCGTTGGTCTTCTCGGTCAGCATGCGTTCGATGGCCACCTCGGTGGGCTCGAGGTCCATCGTCACGGCGACCGTTCGGATGACGTCCGGGGTGTGGACGAGCAGCGGGGCGAGGAAGTTGACGCCCACCGGGGTCATCGGCCACTCCTTCACCCAGGCCGTGGCGTGGCACCAGGGGGCGCGGGTGCTGGACTCGCGGGTCTTGGCCTGGAGGTAGGTGGGCTCCGTGGCGTCCAGCTCGGCCGGCCAGGCGTTGCGCCTGGTCATGGCCTGGATGTGGTCGATGGGGTGGTCCGGGTCGTACATGGAGTGGATGAGGGAGGCGAGCCGGCTCTGCCCCAGGGGCTGCCGTACCCGGATGTCGGCCTCCTGGAGCCGGGAGCAGATGTCGGTCAGCTCGCGGGCCATGACGACGGCGAGCCCCGCGTCCCGGTCGACCTTGCCGCCGCGGGCGCGGACGGCGCGGGCCATGGCGTTCGCCTCGGCGGCCAGTTCGCGCGTGTAGTGCATGCAGGCGACGAGGTAGGCGCGGTGCTGCTCGCTGCTGGTGGACACCATGGACTGCAGCTGGTCGTACGACTGCTGGAGCCAGCCCGGGGAGCGGGGGTCGCCGCGCTGGGCGACGTCCTTGGCGTGCGCGTCGGGGTCGGCGGGCAGGGTGCGGGCGAGCATCTGCAGGCGGGTGACGAAGCCGTCTCCGTTGGCGACGTGCTTGAGCAGCGTGCCGAAGCGGTCGACGAGGGCTTCCTGGTCCTCGGAGTCGCGCAGGCCGACGCCGGGGCCCTCGATCTCGATGCAGGCGGTGACGGTCTTGCGGTCGGCGTGCAGGAGTACGGCGATCTCGTCGGGCCCGAAGGGGGCGGCGAGCCAGGTGATCCGGCCGATGCCGGGCGGCGGGCCGACCTCGATCTCCCGCCCGTCGAGCCGGGTGCCGGCCTCCATGGCGGCGGACCGGTAGACGGCCTGGCCGCGCTTGACGGTGCGCTTGTAGCTGCGGTTGATCTCGAACCACTTGTAGAAGGTGCGCCGCTTGTACGGCACGTAGACGGCGGCGAGCGCTAGCAGCGGGAACCCCATCAGCAGCACGATGCGCAGGGAGAGCACCGGGACGACGAGCCCGCACATCATGCCGAGGAACGCGCCCGCGATGATCAGCGCGATCTCGCCGGACTCGCGGTTCCGGCCGATGATCGCGTTCGGCCGGGCGCGGCCGATGAGATACGTACGGCGGGGCGTGACCGGATGGGACAGGTGGGACTCGGTCGTCAACGCCCTTCACCTCCCGTGCGGTTGATGTTGCGGGTGTTGCTGGCGTGCGGGGTGTTGGCGGGGCTGGCCGGGCTGGGCGCGCGGGGCGCGGGCGTGGCGGAGGGGACGGCTCCGCCGCCGGTGGGGGTACGGCTGCTGTGGGCGGCGACGCCGCCGGTGGCGGGGTTGGCGGGGCGGGGGGTGCTGCTCTGCCCGCCTGCCGTGCCGTTGCTGTCGGCGCGGGTGCTGTGGGTCTTGATGCCCTGGGCGACGAGGGTGGCCGGCGAGCTGATGACGGCTGCGGCCTTGGACTCGGCGCCCTGCATGATGCGGTTGCTGCGGCCGTTGGCGATCTCGTCGCCGAAGCCGGGGACGAAGCGGTAGATCATCGCGCTGGCGAAGATGGCGAGCAGGATGATGGCGAGGCCGGAGACGACGGCGGAGAAGGCGTCGGGGCCGTTGCCGCTGGACAGCGCCCCGGCGAGCCCGAGGACGATGACGATGACCGGTTTGACGAGGATGACGGCGATCATGATGCCCGCCCAGCGCCGGACGTGCCCCCACAGGTTCTTGTCGACGAGTCCCGCGTAGACGACGGTGCCGAGGAGGGCGCCGACGTACAGGAGCGCGGCCCTGATGACCAGCTCCAGCCAGAGGACGCCGGCGGCGAGGATGCTGACCAGGGAGACGACGATCAGCATGATCGGGCCGCCGCCGATGTCGGTGCCCTTGCCGAGGGCGCCGGAGAAGGTGCCGAAGAACGTGTCGGCCTGGTCGCCGGTGGCCCTGGCGAGGACGTCGGTCACTCCGTCGGTCGCGGACACGACGGTGTAGAGGATCAGCGGGGTGAAGGCGGACGCCAGCACCGTCAGCCACAGGAAGCCGACGGCCTCCGAAATGGCGGTGGTCAACGGCACGCCGCGCACCGCGCGCTTGGCGACGGCGAGGAGCCACAGCAGCAGCGTGAGGATCGTGGACGCGGCGAACACGATGGCGTACTGCTGCAGGAACTTGGGATTGGTGAAGTCGACGTTGGCGGTCTCCTTCACGGCGTGACCGAGCTTGTCGATGGTCCAGGAGGCGGCTTCGGCGCAGCCCTTGGCGAGGGAGGACAGGGGGTCGAGGGCGGAGTCGTCGGGGACGTTGGCACCGCCGGAGCCACTCGATGTGTTGCCTCGCTCGCAGTACTTCTTGGCCTCGCCGGTGATGACGTCGCAGTTGTACTTGCTCTTCGTGGGCGACGGTGACGCGCCGCCGGAAGGGGTGGGAGAGGGTGCGGCGAAGGCACGGGTGGCCAGCAGCACGGCCGTGGTCTGTACGGCGGTCACGGCTCCGGCGAGCTTGAGCACACGTCGCGGGCTACCGGGCATACGTGAACCCTCCGTACTCTTCGATGGCCTTGCTGATCTCGTCGGAGGTGGCGGCCTTGTCGTCGCCCGGAACCGGTGCGGGGCCGTCCTTCTGGCCGTCGGAGGTGATCTTCCAGTCGCCACCGGACCACCGCAGGTCGAACGTCCACGTCTTCCAGGACGAGGTGACGGGGTCGGTCGAGGAACTGCCGGCCATGCCGATGAGCCCGAGGTACCAGACGGCGACCTTGGCGTCGTTGTCCGTGTAGTGCTGCACCGCCGTGCCGACGGGGACCACTCGGGAGACGAACGTGCTGCCGCTCGGGGGGTCGCCCGCCGCGTCGAGGCCCATCTTGGCGAGGAAGTCGGCTGAATAGGCCTGGTCCATCGGGCCCTCGAGTCTGGCCGCCGCTTCCGGTGTGTAGAGGAGCTGCAGAAGCCTGTCGCGGCTGTTCTTCTTGAACATGTCCGTCGAGCCCAGCGCCACCGCGTAGTTGGACGCCGCCGACTGTGCGCCCTGCTCCGTGTGGGCGAATACCGTCGGTACGCCGGCGGACTTGGTGTCCACGGGCCGCGTGCCACTGGGTGCCGTGGGAGCGGACCCCGGCCTGTCCGACTTCGCCGTCGACCCGTCGGATGACGACCCGTCCCCCCTGTTGGCGAAAGCGATCGCTGCGATGAGGAGGACCACCACTCCGACCACGGTGACCAGGGAGCGGGAGGAGGAGCGGTGGGGGGTTCGGCGGGGGGCGCCGCCGTAGGGGTCGGGTTCGGGGAGGCGGGTGCGGGTGTGGCCGGTGTCGTCGTAGTCGGTGTAGGCCTGCTCGTCTCCGGAGGTCATGGCGTGCGCGCTCCCTCACCCTCGTAGGCGTACGACGGTAGCCGTGCTGGTTGCCGCGCGGGCGCGGTCTGGTGACTCGACATCAGGGAGACGCAACCTTCGGGGACTTAGACCGCCATGCCGTACACGATCGTGAACAGGGTGCCGAGGGAGCCGATGATGAAGACCCCGGTCAGGCCGGCGATGATCAGGCCCTTGCCCTGTTCGGCGCTGAAGGTGTCGCGCAGGGCCGTGGCGCCGATGCGCTGTTTGGCCGCGCCCCAGACCGCGATGCCGAGGCAGAGCAGGATGGCCACGGCCATGACCACCTCGATCATCACCTTGGCCTCGTTGCCCAGGCTGCCGAAGGGGCCCCAGTCCGGAGCGATTCCGCCGATGATGGTGTTGATGTCTCCCTTGTCGGCCGCAAAGAGCATGTAAGTCACCGCCCCTGGTGGGTAGTTCCGTCCGCCCCCTGCGGTGTGCAGAGGTCAGGCCTCATTGTCGCCGACAACGCCGCCTGCGTATGTCGACTTGACGTCATTGACTGGCGGGTTTCGTACGAATAGCGCGTTCGGTCACTCTGTGTATCACGGCAGGTCACGCCGGGCAACGAGGTCCGACCGGAACCTGTCGTGTGGTTCCGTCGTTGTCCTCCCTTGCGACCTGGCACGGTTTCTGACGGCCGGTCGGGTGAGGCGTCGGGACGATGTTCTCATGGGGCGGGCGCCGGAACCGGCCAAGCCCCCGGCGCGGCAGGCGGGCAGGAAGACGGGACGCGGCCGGGTGCCGTGGCCCGTCTTCCTTCCGTGCCGCCGAGGGGACCCCACGCCCCCCTCCTCCGGCGGCTCCCCGTGACCCGACGGGGTGGCCGGTCCGGTGCGACCATCACCTTGTTGAGCACACGACAACAAGGGGCTTTCGGGATCCTGACCTCCGCGTTACCCGGGGCGGTGGGCGGATTGCCGGTCGATGACGGTGTGCTGGGGCTGCGCTGGGCGCGGCTTGACCCTGGGGGCCGCCGGGGCGGACTCAGCGGGGCTTGAGGCCGTGCAGCAGCAGGTGGACGTGTGCGTCCAGGCCGCGCAGGGTCTCCTCGGCGTCGAGCGCGCAGGCGGCGATGAGGGCGGCGAGGCCGTGCAGGCTCGCGGCGACGGCCATGGTGATCCGCTCGGGGTCGCCGGCGATGATCTCGCCCTGCTCCTGGGCATCCGCGACCATCCGGGTGAGGGAGCCGAAGGACTCGTCGACGGCGGCGGCGAGCCGGTCGGAGCTGTCGGGGTCGTGCTTGCGCGCGAACATCAGCTCGAGCAGCTCGGGGTGGTCGACGGCGAAGCCCAGGTAGGCGCGGGCCAGGGCCGTCATCCGCCCCTCGAAGGCGAGTCCGGGCTGTGCGGCGGCGGCGCCCAGGGCCCGGTTCAGCCGCTCGTACCCCTCCAGCGCCAGGGCGTCCATGAGGGCCTGCTTGTCCTTGAAGTGCCGGCCGGGGGCCGCGTGGCTCACGCCGGCGTCCCGTGCCAGCTCGCGCAGCGAGAGCGCGCCGACGCCCTTCTCGCGCAGGGTGCGCTCGGCGCTCTTGAGCAGGGCTGCGCGCAGGTCTCCGTGGTGGTAGGGGCGGCTGGCGGGCGACGGGGACATGCCCGCCATCGTAACTTGATGTTGTCATTGACAGCATTGTTGTCGGTGTCTACTTTGAGGGCATGGCTGACAACTGGAACGCGACCCGACTCCCCGACCTGACCGGCCGTACGGCGGTGATCACCGGCGCCAACAGCGGCCTCGGCCTCGCCACCGCCGAGGCGCTGGCCCGCGCCGGGGCACACGTGGTGTTCGCCGTACGGGACCTCGCGCGGGGCGGCGCCGCCGCGGCGAAGGTGAGCGGCAGCACCGAGGTGCGGCGCCTGGACCTGGCCGACCTGGACTCGGTGCGGGAGTTCGCGGACGGCTGGGACCGCCCGCTGGACCTGCTGATCAACAACGCGGGCGTGATGATGCTGCCGGAGCAGCGCACCAAGCAGGGCTTCGAGATGCAGTTCGGCACCAACCACCTGGGGCACTTCGCGCTGACCAACCTGCTGCTGCCGCATGTGCGGGACCGGGTGGTGACGGTGTCCTCCGCCTACCACCGCTACGGCGACAAAGTGATCCACTTCGACGACGTAAACCTGCGCGGCCGCTACACGCCGACCCGCGCCTACTCCCAGTCGAAGCTGGCCAATCTCCTGTTCACCCTGGAGCTCCAGCGCCGCCTCTCCGAGGCCGGCTCCCCGGTGCGCGCCCTGGCCGCCCACCCCGGCTACGCGTCCACCAACCTCCAGAGCCACCACGCCAGCGCCCTGGCCCGGGCCGCCCTCTCCGTCGGGAACAGGGTCTTCGCGCAGAGCGACAGGGCGGGCGCCCTGCCCACGCTCTACGCGGCCACCCAGGACCTGCCCGGCGCGTCCTACGTCGGTCCCTCCGGTCTCGGCGAGATGCGCGGCGCGCCCGCCCTGGTCGGCCGCAGCCCGGCGGCGAGCGACCCGGAGGCGGCCCGGCGCCTGTGGACCCTGTCGGAGGAGCTGACGGGGGTGGAGTGGGGGCTGAAGCCGGCCGGTTCCTGATGTCGGTGGGGTGACGTAACGTAATCGTGGGGCGATCGCAGCGTCAGCGAGTTTCACAGGAAAATCTCAGATAAGTCACGGTCGGATTCTCACGTTCGTGGGGGACAGTGAGCACTGATGAAGCGCACCTCAGGCATCAGGGTCACCTCGCGCCCCACACTGCTCGGCGCGGTGGTGATGCTCGCCCTGACCTCGGCGTCCGTCGCGGCCGCCGATGACGGGCCGGGGCCCTTCGGGGTCACCGTCGACGCCGTCGCCACGCGGCACACGGCGCGGGTCGGCGCGCTGTTCGGCGCGGACCGGGCGGACGACCTGTCCGGCGGTCACTTCTGCACGGCGTCGGTCGTGCACAGCCCGCACGGCAACCTCCTCGTCACCGCGGCGCACTGTGTGAACAGCGCCGACAGCGCCCTGGTGTTCGTGCCGGGCTACCGGGACGGACGGGCGCCGTACGGGGTGTGGAAGGTGACCGGGCGCTATCTGCCCGACGGGTGGGCCAAGGACCAGGACGAGGACAGCGACCTGGCCTTCGCCACCGTGGAGAACCTGGACGGCAGGCGCCTCGAGGACGTCGTGGGCGCCAACCGCTTCACCCCGGGCACGGCCACCGGGGCGACCGCCGTGACCGTCATCGGCTACCCCGACTCCCGCGAGGCGCCCATCAGGTGCACCAACAAGCCGGTCCCGCACAGCCGTACCCAGCAGCGCATCGACTGCCCGTCCTTCGCCGGCGGCACCAGCGGCAGCCCCTGGATCAACGGTGACTCCCAGGTCGTCGGCGTCCTCGGCGGGCACGAGGAGGGCGGCTCGACCGACGACGTGTCGTACAGCGTGGTGCTGGGCACCGAGGCGGCCGAGCTGTACAAGGACGCGATCGGCGATCCCTGAAGCGCAGGCGACGGGACGGCCGCGGGCGCGGCAGGCGCGCCGGCGAGCGGCCGCCGGCCGGACGTGCGGACCGTCCGTGAGCGGATCGCCGCCACCGGCCGGGTCGTACCGTCCCCCGTCGCCACGTTCGGCTTCTCGTTCCTGGCCTTCGCCCTCGCCGCCGCGACCGTCCGCTGGGCGAACCGGCGCGGATCCAGAGTGTTCGGCACCGGCGACCCGTCGACCTCCGGAACGGCACCGGCCGACGCGGTGGATGCCAACGCCGCGCTGGGCACGACGTCCACGAACAGGGCTCCGTTGAGCGGACGCGGATAGCGGCTGCCGGGGCCCCGGGGCGGGCGCGCCCGCGAGGCTCGCGCTTCTGTCTGTGCTGCCAAGGCCCCGGGCGCGCTCACGCGGCTCGTGAGGTTGCCCGTGCGCTGCCGAAGCCCCCAGGGCGGGCGCCCACGCCCGTCGCGCTTCAGTCCATGCTCCCGGAGCCCCGGGTGAGCGCCCCACGCGGCCCGTGAGGCTGCCCGTGTGGCCCGGTTCGGGCAACTCGGCGGGGTTTTCGGGGCCATGGGCATCGGACGGTGGGTGAGATTGCGCTGTGGGCGGCGTATTGCGTTCTCGTGCCGCAGGCCCATGCGCTCTTAGACTGCTCGGGGTGGACTGGCCGGTGGCGAGGGGCGGTTGACGGTGCGTAAGGCGTGGGTGGTCGGGGGCGCCCTCGTGGGGGCCGGGATGGGCTTCGTCATGCTGCTCGTCGTCGGGGTGTACGTCGTCGCCGGGAACCTCGTCAACGGATTCGGCACCGGCGGCCGGGCACTCGCGTCGGGCGCCGTGCCGGCCGCCTACAAGTCGCTCGTGCAGAAGTGGGGCAACCTGTGCCCGGCGCTCACCCCCGCGCTGCTCGCCGCCCAGCTGTACCAGGAGAGTGGCTGGAACCCGACCGTCGTCAGCCCCGCCGACGCGCGCGGCATCGCCCAGTTCATCCCCAGCACCTGGGCCACGCACGGCATCGACGGCAACGGCGACGGCAAGCGGGACATCTGGGACCCGGCCGACGCGATCCCGTCGGCGGCCTCCTACGACTGCGAACTGGCGAAGTACGTGAAGGACGTGCCGGGCAACGTCTCCGACAACATGCTCGCCGCGTACAACGCAGGCGCCTACCGCGTCATACAGTCCGGCGGCGTCCCGCCGATCGGCGAGACGCAGAACTACGTCAAGCGGATCCGCAGCCTGGCGCAGAGCTTCGCCGCCCCCGCCCGCCGTATCGACCCCACCCAACAGGCCGCCGGGGCCATCGCGTTCGCGCAGAGCAAGCTCGGCACGCCGTATCTGTGGGGCGGTGAGGGATCGGCCTCGCAGGGCGGCCGGTTCGACTGCTCCGGGCTCACGCAGGCCGCGTACGCGAAGGTCGGGATCACCCTGCCGCGGGTCGCCAACGACCAGTACAACGCCGGACCGCATCCCTCGCGCAGTCAGCTCCTGCCGGGCGACCTGGTGTTCTTCTCCAACGACCTGGGCGACTCGCGGGCCATCCACCACGTGGGGATCTACGTCGGCGGCGGGTACATGATCGACGCGCCGCGCACCGGCGCCGTGATCCGGTTCGACCCCATCGACACCCCCGACTACTTCGGCGCCACCCGCGTCACCGAAGATGGCGCGAAAGCGCTCCCCACGAAGGTGTGACCCAGCGTGAACCAACCCCCTGAGCTGCGATGATGAGTCTCTCTTCGATAACGTCTGCGTGATCATTCAGTGGAGAGTGGAACGTATTGAGGGGAGCCGTGCGTTCCTGTTGACGTAGCCGAGCGGACGTCAGTACGGCAGTCGCGACAGTGCAGCGGAAGCGGATCTACGAACCACGGGGGTAGGAGCGACGCACACGAGGTGCGTCCGGCAGACGACGAAGGGGCCGCAGCACCATGGCTGTACTCGCCGAATCCGGATCGAACCCCGACGTCGGCCTGCTCTACGACATCAACGGCCTCGCCGAGGACGCCCCGCGCTGGTTCGACCGGGCCATGGAGTTCGTCGGCGAGTACGGCCTGCTGCTCGCCATGGTCCTGCTCGTGCTGTGGTGCTGGTGGACCGTGCGGCGCCGGGGCGGCGAGAACGCCGCGCCCTCCGTCGCAGCGCTGGTGTGGGCGCCGCTCGCGGCCGGCATCGCCGTGCTGGTGAACGT
The DNA here is from genome assembly GCF_043202415.1 of Streptomyces sp. NPDC048192. Classification (NCBI taxonomy): domain Bacteria; kingdom Bacillati; phylum Actinomycetota; class Actinomycetes; order Kitasatosporales; family Streptomycetaceae; genus Streptomyces; species Streptomyces sp. NPDC048192. Next base: position 532,343 of record NZ_JBIDAL010000005.1, on the reverse strand, counting down.
CCCCATCCGGGGCTTCGTGGCGCGCCCCCGGCCCTTCGTGGAGCACCAGGGGCTGGACGTCCTCGTCTCCGGCAAGACCGACTACTCCTTCGTCAGCGACCACGCGACCATCACCATGGCCGTCGGTGTGGGCCTCTTCGTCGCCAACCGCCGCTTCGGCCTCGTGGGGATAGGGCTCGCGCTGCTGGAGGGCTTCTGCCGGGTCTTCATGGGCGTGCACTATCCGACGGACGTCGTCGGCGGCTTCGCCCTCGGCACAGCCGTCGCCCTCCTGCTGTCCCCGCTCGCCATGGCACTGCTCACCCCGCTGATGCGCGCGGTGGAGCGCTCGCCGAGGGCGGGGTGGATCGTTCGCCGCAGGGCGGTGGGCGGGGCGCGCGAGGGTGCGGTGCTGGGCGGCGCCCGCACGCCGGTGGAGTCCGAGGAACGGGACCTGGCGGCGTAGCCCGCCGGGTCCCGCTCCTGGCCCCCATTCGGGGCCTGGTCCGCCTCCTACAACCCCTGCGCGTACGAGAAGAACCGCTGGGGGTCGTACTGCTGCTTCACCTTCGCCAGACGGCTCACCGCGTCCCCGTAGTACGCCTTCTTCCAGTTCGTCAGCGTCGGGTCCGTGTAGTTCTGGTACGCCGCACCCGAGGCGTGCGGGGCCATCGCCTTGTGGGCCGAGTCCAGCCACGACTGCGCCGTACCGCCCGAGGCCCCCGGGCTCCAGGACGCGATGTACTGGGCCAGCATCCGGGAGCGGCGGTGGACGAAGGCCGTCGCCGTGGGGGAGACGCGGTTGACCGCGCCGCCGAGGGCGGTGAACGCGATGCTGCCCGCGCCGCCCCGCACGGCTGCGATCTGCCGCAGCACCGTCTGGATGCCCGCCGCCGACAGCGAGCGGTCGAAGAAGTCGGAGCGTGCCGCGTACGTCTCCCGGCCCAGCCGGCCCTGCGGCGAGCGGCCCGGGGTGGGGCCCGGCAGATGGCACTGGGCGTCGGCGGAGAAGGAGGAGCAGCCGGCGTAGACCTCCATCGCCTCCTCGTAGCCGCGGCGACGCAGGCTGACCGAGGAGGCGTTCGCGCCGGCCGCGTGGGCCAGCCGGTCCACGGCGTTCTGCAGCTCGCCGTAGGTGCCGAGGGAGAAGCAGGCCACCGAGACGGTGGGGGTGCGGCCCGGCGCGCACTCCAGGTGCAGGGACGACCAGATCTCGTCGGGCTGCCCGGGCCCCCACTCCTGCCAGGCCTTCAGCACGGCCGCGGCCTTCGACCAGGGCCAGGTCATGTACGCCGTCACCGCCTGCGGTGCCGGATGGGTCCGGAACTGCAGCTCGGTGACGACGCCGAAGTTGCCGTTGCCGGCGCCGCGCAGCGCCCAGAACAGGTCGGAGTGGCTGTTCGAGTCGGCCGTCACCTGGGTGCCGTCCGCGGTGATCAGCGTGGCCTGGGTGAGGCTGTCGCAGGTCAGGCCGTACGCCCGCGAGGCGACCCCGTGGCCGCCGCCGAGGACGAGGCCGGAGACGCCGACGGTGGGGCAGGAGCCGGCGGGTATGGTCACGCCCTTCGCAGCCAGCGCCCGGTAGACGTCGATCAGCTTGGAGCCGGCGCCGACCACCGCCTGCCCGCCGGAGACGCGGATGCGGTTCAGCTTGGACACGTCGAGGACGAGGCGGTTGTCGCCGGAGGAGTAGCCGGCGTAGGAGTGGCCGCCGTTGCGTATGGACACGCGTATCGCGTGCGCCCGGGCGTAGGCGAGGACCGTGCGGATGTCGTCGGCGTGCGCCGCGTAGGCGACCGCGGCGGGCTTCAGGCCGTCGAAGCGGGTGTTGTACAGCTGGTGGGCCGTCGTCCAGTTGGCGTCCCCGGGCCGGACCAGGGTGCCGTCCAGGTCGTGGGCGAGGGCCGCCCAGTTCGCCGCCGCGTTCTCGCTGGTGGTCTTGAGCGGCGTGAGCGAGGATGTGGCCGTGCTCGCGGAGGCGGCGGCCCTGCCCGTGCCCGAGCTGCAGCCGGTCAGTGCGGTCGCGGCCAGTACGGCCGTGCCGCCCGCCATGAACGTGCGCCGTTCCATGCCCATCGTCCCGTGTCACCCTTCCGCAGGCCCGCGTGGCCCGTCGTGGGGTGAGACGACCGCTTCGACGTGTTGGTTCGTAACAGTTCATCCACAGGGAACCGAACGCCGATGACGCCTGCGCGCAACCCGGCGGCCGGAACCTCCATGTGTTCTCCCCGTGAGCATTCCGTGACCTAACCGGGCCGACGGCAGGGGTTCACCCCTCGTTCACTTCCGGCCATCGGCGGCTTCACCTGTTCTGCCTAATTTCGGCCGTGCACGGTGCGGAGCGCGGCCTTATGCGCCCGCGCTCATCCATACCTCGCACGCCGCCGACCGCGGCGGCTCCTGGAAGGAACTCCCGAAAGTGAAGCTTCAGCGCAAGAACCGGCTGCGCGCCCTGTCGCTCGGTGCGATCGCCGTGACCGGCGCCCTGGCCCTGACGGCGTGCGGCTCCGACGACAACGGCGGCGGTTCCAAGGCCTCGGGCAACCCGTCCGGCGCCACCAATGCCTCCTCGATCAAGTGCGACAACGCCAAGGGTCAGCTGCTCGCAGACGGCTCCTCCGCGCAGAAGAACGCGATCGACGCCTGGGTCAAGAACTTCTCCCAGGCCTGCGGCGTGCAGATCAACTACAAGGGCGGCGGCTCCGGCGCCGGCGTCACCTCCTTCACCCAGGGGCAGCTCGCCTTCGCCGGTTCCGACTCCGCGCTGAAGCCGGACGAGGTCACCGCCTCCAAGAAGGTCTGCAACGGCGGCCAGGGCATCGACCTGCCGATGGTGGGCGGCCCGATCGCCCTCGGTTACAACGTCCCGGGTGTCGACAACCTGGTGCTGGACGCCCCGACCATCGCCAAGATCTTCGACAGCAAGATCACCAACTGGAACGACCCGGCGATCAAGAAGCTGAACCCGTCGGCGAAGCTGCCCGACCTGAAGATCCAGGCGTTCCACCGCTCGGACGAGTCCGGCACCACGGACAACTTCACCAAGTACCTGATCGCCACCACCCCGGACAACTGGAAGTACTCCGGCGGCAAGGCCTGGCAGGCCAAGGGCGGCCAGTCCGCCCCGCAGTCCGCGGGTGTGGCCCAGCAGGTCAAGCAGACCTCCGGCGCCATCGGCTACTTCGAGCTGTCCTACGTCAAGGACGGCATGAAGGCCGTCTCCATCGACACCGGCGCCAGCAAGCCGGTCGCGCCGAGTACCGCCTCCGCCACCGCCGACATCGCGGCCGCCAAGGTCGTCGGCACCGGCAAGGACCTGTCGCTGAAGCTCGACTACAAGACCAAGGCCGAGGGCGCCTACCCGATCACCCTGGTCACGTACGAGATCGTCTGCGACAAGGGCAACAAGGCGGACACCCTGCCCGCCACCAAGGCGTTCCTGCGCTACATCGCCAGCGAGGACGGCCAGAAGATCCTCTCCACGATCGACTACGCGCCCGTCCCCGACGAGATCATCGCCAAGGTCCGCACCACCATCGAGGGCCTGAGCTGACCTGATCCGAAAGTGCGGCCCGCGCCCGACAGGGCCCGGGCCGCACCGTCCGGTGCACCGCCGCCATGAGCCGCCGCCCGTGAGGGCGCCCGGCTCCGCAGACCGGAGAACCCGATGGACATATCGACCAAGACCTCAGACGCACCACCTCCCGCACCCCAGCCCTCGCTCGCCGAGCAGAAGCGCAACGCCCGCGGCGCGACCCGCCCCGGCGATCGCGTCTTCCTGGGCCTGAGCCGCGGCTCGGGCATCCTGCTGCTGGTGATCATGGCCGCGATCGCGGTCTTCCTCACCTACCGCGCCTCCCTCGCGATCGGCAAGGACCACGGAAACTTCCTGACCACGTCCGAGTGGAACACCAACCTGCTCCCGCCGACCTTCGGCATCGCGGTGCTGGCCTTCGGCACGATCGTCTCCTCGGTCATCGCCATGGTCCTCGCGGTCCCGGTCGCGGTCGCGATCGCGCTGTTCATCACGCACTACGCACCCCGCCGGCTGTCCGGGCCGCTGGCGTACGTGATCGACCTGCTCGCCGCCGTGCCGTCCATCGTCTACGGCCTGTGGGGCGCCCTCGTCCTGGTGCCGCACATGAACGGCCTGTACGGCTGGCTCGACGAGTTCTTCGGCTGGACCGGGGTCCTCTCCTGGGACCAGGGCCCGCCGCGCTCCATGCTCACCGTCGGCATCCTGCTCGCGATCATGATCCTGCCGATCATCACCAACGTGAGCCGCGAGGTCTTCCGCCAGGTCCCGCGCATGCACGAGGAGGCCGCCCTGGCCCTCGGCGCCACGCGCTGGGAGGTCATCCGCATGTCCGTGCTGCCCTTCGGCCGCTCCGGCGTGATCTCCGCGTCGATGCTCGGCCTCGGCCGCGCGCTCGGCGAGACGATGGCCGTGGCCACCGTGCTCTCCCCCGACTTCGTCATCCACGCCAGCCTGCTCAACTCGGGCGGCGGCACCTTCGCCCAGAACATCGCCAGCAAGTTCAGCGAGGCGACCGAGTTCGGCCGGGACGCGCTCATCGCCTCCGGCCTGGTCCTCTTCGTCATCACCCTGCTGGTCAACGGCGCGGCCCGGCTGATCATCGCCCGCCGCGCGGAGTACTCGGGGGCCAACGCATGAGCACCGCAAGCCTGACCGACAAGCGCCCGAGCACCCTGCGGGCCGCGAGCCTGCCCCGGTGGACGCCCTGGGCGATCGCCGCCGGCTCCCTCGCCCTGGGCATCGGCATCTCCGCGGCCGCGGGCCTGCACAGCAACATCCAGTGGGCTCTGATCGCCGCCCTCCTGTTCGTCCTCGGCACCTACGGCGTCGCCGCGCGCGTCGAGGGCCGCCGCCAGGCCAGGGACCGCGTGGCGACCAGCCTCGTCTGGGTCGCCTTCCTGCTCGCCGTGATCCCGCTGGTCTCCCTGATCTGGGTGACCGCGGTGCGCGGCGTGAAGGTCCTCGACCTCTACTTCCTGACCCACTCGATGGGCGTCGTCGCCGACACCGAGCCGGGCGGCGGCATCTACCACGCCATCATCGGCAGCCTGGAGCAGGTCGGCCTCGCCACCCTGATCGGCGCCCCGATCGGCGTGTTCACCGCGATCTACCTGGTGGAGTACGGCCGCGGCCGGCTCGCCAAGGCGGTGACGTTCTTCGTCGACGTCATGACGGGCATCCCGTCGATCGTCGCCGGCCTGTTCATCCTGTCGCTGATGCTCATCTTCAAGATGCAGCCGTTCGGCTTCGCCGGTTCGCTGGCCCTGGCCATCCTGATGATGCCGGTCGTCGTCCGCTCCACCGAGGAGATGCTCAAGCTCGTCCCGAACGAGCTGCGCGAGGCCTCGCTGGCGCTCGGTGTGCCGAAGTGGCGCACCATCCTGAAGGTGGTCCTGCCGACCTCCATCGGCGGCATCACCACCGGCATCATGCTGGCGGTCGCCCGTATCGCCGGTGAGACCGCGCCGGTGCTGCTGCTGGTCTTCGGCAACCCGTTCATCAACAACAACCCCTTCGAGGGGGCGCAGGCGTCGCTGCCGCTGTACATCTACCAGCAGTTCGCCAACAGCGCGGGTTCCGGAGCGGCGTACGACCGCGCATGGGCGGCGTCCCTCACGCTGATCGCCTTCGTGATGATCCTCAACCTGGTGGCCCGCGGCATCGCCCGCTGGAAGGCCCCCAAGACCGGTCGCTGAGGCGACTATCTCCGGCTCCGCCGGGCGGGGCCAACAGCGACCGAGCTTGAATCTCTGGAAGTGAAGTAGACATGGCCAAGCGAATCGACGTAAGCGGACTGACCGCGTACTACGGCTCCCACAAGGCGATCGAGGACATCTCGATGACCGTCGAGCCGCGTTCGGTGACGGCGTTCATCGGCCCCTCCGGCTGCGGCAAGTCGACGTTCCTGCGCACGTTGAACCGGATGCACGAGGTCACTCCCGGTGGCCGCGTCGAGGGCAAGGTGCTCCTCGACGACGAGGACCTGTACGGCACCGGGATCGACCCGGTGTCCGTCCGCCGCGAGGTCGGCATGGTCTTCCAGCGCCCGAACCCCTTCCCCACCATGTCGATCTTCGACAACGTGGCGGCGGGTCTGCGCCTGAACGGCAACTACAAGAAGTCGGAGCTGAGCGACATCGTCGAGAAGTCGCTCAAGGGCGCCAACCTCTGGAACGAGGTCAAGGACCGCCTGAACAAGCCGGGCTCCGGTCTCTCCGGCGGCCAGCAGCAGCGCCTGTGCATCGCCCGCGCGATCGCGGTCGAGCCGAACGTGCTGCTGATGGACGAGCCGTGCTCCGCGCTGGACCCGATCTCCACGCTCGCGATCGAGGACCTGATCGGCGAGCTGAAGGAGCGCTTCACGATCGTCATCGTGACGCACAACATGCAGCAGGCGGCGCGTGTCTCGGACCGTACGGCGTTCTTCAACCTCGCCGCGGTGGGCCAGCCGGGCCGGCTGATCGAGATCGACGACACCGAGCGCATCTTCTCCAACCCGTCCGTCCAGGCGACGGAGGACTACATCTCCGGCCGCTTCGGATGATCGTCCCCTGATCCCCTCGCGGTGCTGCATGGCGGTGCCACCGTGAGGACGCAAAAGGGCCCGCCCCCGGCTCCCGGGGGCGGGCCCGCTGCTTCGCGTTCACGGATTGAGGTCCAGCACGCGCACCGGCTCGCCGATCCACCGGTCCGGGGTGGTGGTGGCGACGATCGCCCCGTCGGGACGGTCCGGGGTGGGCTGAGCAGCGTACTGACAGTGTGCCGAGGCCCACGTGTTCTGCCGGGCGATCGCCAGGGCGGCGGGCAGGTCCAAGTCCAGGATGGTGATGCCGGGCAGGGCGGTGAGATGTTCTGCCGTGCCGGGACGGGCCCGGTCGGCTTCGACCAGTGCGCACGCCGGGGCATACAGGTACCAGCCGGTCTCCAGGTGGGCGCGGTGGATCAACCGGGAGGCAAGGACATTGCCCCGGCCGGCCGCGGCCATGGCGGTGTCGTCCAGGACGATGTGCATCGCGTCGCTCACCGGGCCGCCGCCCGGGCCAATCGGCGGTCCAGTTCGCTGTCGAGGTCCCGTTCCTCCGCGGCAGTGGGGTCGTAGCCGGTCCACTCCTGCAAGGCGGCGCGGGCCCGCTCGGCCCGCTCGGCCCGCTCGGCGGGTGTGAGGAGGGTTTCGGAGAGCCGGGCCAGGTAGGCGCGCAGCGACATTCCTTCGGCTGCCGCTATGGCGGCGAGCCGGTCCCGGGCTTCCTCAGGGATACGGACGTTGGCGTCGGACATCATCGGACTCCTCTGCATACCTGGGTACGGGTACGTACCCGTACTCTAGGGATCAGGCCCCATCTCCGGCGAAGAACAGAGGATTACAGCACCGTCAGGTCCACCACGCCGAAGGCCAGCGCCGCGACCAGGGCCGCTGCCGGCATGGTGATGAACCAGCCGAGGACGATGTTCTTGGCCACGCCCCAGCGGACGGCGTTGAGGCGCTTGGTCGCGCCGACGCCCATGATCGCCGAGGTGATGACGTGGGTCGTGGAGATCGGCGCCTTGAAGAGGAACGCCGTGCCGAACATGATCGACGCGCCCGTCGCCTCCGCGGCGAAGCCCTGCGGCGGGTCCAGCTCGATGATCTTGCGGCCCAGCGTACGCATGATGCGCCACCCGCCGGCGTAGGTGCCAAGCGAGAGCATGACCGCCGAGACCAGCTTGACCCAGACAGGGATCGGGTCGCCGAAGGTCTCGTGGCCGGAAATCACCAGTGCCATCACGACCACACCCATGGTCTTCTGGGCGTCCTGGAGGCCGTGGCCGAGGGCCATGCCGGCCGCCGAGACGGTCTGCGCGATGCGGAAGCCGCGCTTGGCCTTGTGCGGGTTGGCCCGGCGGAACAGCCACATGATGGCCAGCATGACGACGTAGCCGATGATCAGGCCGACCACCGGGGACAGGAACATCGGGATGATGATCTTGTCCAGCACGCCGTTCCAGTGGACGGCCGTACCGCCCGCCAGGGCCGCGCCCACCAGGCCGCCGAACAGGGCGTGGGAGGAGGACGAGGGCAGGCCGAAGTACCAGGTGACCAGGTTCCAGGTGATCGCGCCGAGCAGGGCGGCGAAGAGGATGCCCATGCCGGTCGAGCCGGACGGGGTCGCGATCAGGCCCTCGCTGACCGTCTTGGCGACCCCGGAGCCCAGGAAGGCACCGGCCAGGTTCATGACCGCCGCCATGGCGAGCGCCGCCCGCGGGGTCAGCGCCCGCGTGGAGACCGACGTGGCGATCGCGTTCGCCGAGTCGTGGAAGCCGTTCGTGTACGTGAAGAAGAGCGCGACCGCGATGGTCACGACCAGGGCGAAGGTGTCCATCGACGCCTCAGGACTCCTTGACGGCGATGGTCTCCACCGTGTTCGCCACGTGCTCGAACGCGTCCGCCGCCTCTTCCAGGACGTCCACGATCTGCTTGAGCTTGAGCACCTCGATCGCGTCGTACTTGCCGTTGAAGAGGTGGGCCAGCAGCTTGCGGTGGATCTGGTCGGCCTGGTTCTCCAGGCGGTTGACCTCGATCCAGTACTCGGTGAGGTTGTCCAGCGTGCGGAGGTTCGGCATGGCCTCCGCGGTCAGCTCGGCCGCCCGGGCCAGCACCTCGATCTGCTGCTCGACGCCCTTCGGCAGTTCCTCGACGTTGTAGAGGACGACCAGGTCGACGGCCTCCTCCATGAAGTCCATGATGTCGTCGAGGGAGCCGGCGAGGGAGTAGATGTCCTCGCGGTCGAACGGCGTGATGAACGAGGAGTTCAGCTGGTGGAAGATCGCGTGCGTGGCGTCGTCGCCTGCGTGTTCCGCGGCCCGCATACGCTCTGCGATCTCGGCCCGGGCGGATGCGTCCGCCCCGAGCAGTTCCATCAGGAGTTTCGAGCCCGTGACGATGTTGTCCGCGGACGCGGCGAACATGTCGTAGAAGCTCGTCTCCCTGGGGGTCAGACGAAAGCGCACGTGGGTTCCTCTAGGTGCTTCGGTTTCGGTCAGGCTGATGCTAGGCGCATCATCCGGCCACGGCTATCGGGCCGTGTCCCAGTGTCGCCCATCGGGCAGGATGATCAGCACGGGGGCGGACCAAGGGCTCTCTACCCCGGAAAGTTGGTTACCATATACCCGGCAGGGGTATGTATCCCCGATTGTGCCCGCCGCTCGTCCCGAAATGGAGGCCCGCGATGACGACGACCGAGGCCGGCGCCGGAACGGCACCCTCCGAGACCACGGTCGGGATCACGGACGAGACCGTGAGCGAGACCACGGGCGCGGTCGCGGGTGAGACCGCCCACACCCCGCACGCCACGCACGGCTACCACAAGCAGAAGGACGAGCACCTCAAGCGGCTGCGCCGGATCGAGGGCCAGATCCGCGGACTGCAGCGGATGGTCGACGAGGACACCTACTGCATCGACATACTGACCCAGGTCTCCGCCTCCACCAAGGCACTGCAGTCCTTCGCGCTGCAGCTGCTGGAGGAGCACCTGCGGCACTGCGTGGCGGACGCGGCCCTCAAGGGCGGCGACGAGATCGACACCAAGGTGGACGAGGCGACGAAGGCGATCGGCCGCCTCCTGCGGTCCTAGGCCCCGCGGTCCTGGGTTCGGCGGCCTCGGGCCCTGCGGTCCCAGGCCCCGCAGGCCTCGCGTTCCTCGGCGACGCGGAGCACCTCGTCGATGCTCTCCAGGCTGAGCCGGTCCTCGGCGGCGGAGGCCGCGATGATCAGCTCCCCGCACAGTTCGATCTCGGCGAGGGCCACGTGGTCCTGCACCGCCGTACCGCCGACCGGAGCCACCCGCCTCACCTTCTCTCTGCCGTCACCGGCTTCCTAGAGTAGGGAGTGGCCTACACACCGCGCATGGCACGGACGGGCTACTTACGCACCGGCGGTAGGGACTAGTCGCGGTCCTCGGCGATACGGCCCGCGTAGATGTCCGCCGGACGCGGCAGGCGTACGTCGGCGGGGGCGCCGAAGTCGTACAGCAGGGTCGTCGAGGCGACCGCCACGGGGGTCTTCTGCCGGCCGTTGACGAAGCTGAAGCGCTGCCTGAGCTTGCGGATGCGGCCTTGGTCGTCGAGATAGGCGTCGAACGGGACTTCGGCTGTGGCGAACCCTTTCGCCGCCGCGGCCAGCGGTCCCCGGTTGCCGGCGGAGGCCAGGCGGGCCGCGCCGCGCAGGTCAGCCGTGCCCCGGTAGTGCAGGACGGGCGTGCCGGCGACCTCGGTCCGGCCGACGTAGGCCGCGGTGCGGGTGCCGCGCAGCACCTCGGCCGCCGCGTACGGGTCGGTCGCGCCGCCGGTGACCAGGTTGCCGTCGGAGAGCGTGGCGACGTCCACCCGCACCCACTTGTCCGCAGGCACGCCCGCGCCCCGGTTCTTCATGAACAGGGCGCCCGGCGCGAGGAGTTCGGTGATCGGCTTGTGCTCGGAGGCGCCCGCCGGATCCTCGGGCAGCACGACGGTGAGCCGGCCGAGGCGGTGCCGGTAGTCGTAGACGCCCTGGCCGCGGATGGTGACCCGGGTGCCGCCCGTGGCCATCTCCATCGAGGTGGTCGCCTGTGAACTGCCCGCCTCGCCCAGGGTGTCCGCCGCCCGGCGCAGCACGGCGACCGGATCGCCCCCGCCCTTGACGTCCTCGGCGGCGGCCCCGCTGCCGGAACAGCCCGTGGCGCACGCCCCGAGGCCGAGCATGATGCCGACCGCGAGGACCGTACCGCCCGCGCTCCTGTGCTGCCGCCGCTCCATCGCCTGCCTACCCCCAGCCGGTACGTCCGTCACGGGCCCCCTACTCGTCCGGTCAACGACGGGCAGGGGGGCGCCGTCACGCGGCGAAAGGAGTGGACGACGCCCTACGACCCCTTTACCGCAGGGTCGGTAACGTTGTCGGAGTGGCGCAGCAGGAGGGGCCGGAGCGCGTCCGGCAGGGGCAGGAGCACCTCACCTCGACGACGGAACAGGGCCGTTTCTGCGTGGCCCGCTGCACCTGCGGCTGGCGCGGTCCGGCCCGCCGCGCCCGCAGCCAGGCGCGGACGGACGCGGAGGTTCACACGGCCGGCCTGTGAAGGGCGTCGACCAGCTCGCGGTCCCGGATGTGGGTGAGCCGGCCGCGGGCGGCGGCGGGGGAGAGCCACAGGATCCGGTCCACCTCGCTGTTCGGGGTGAAGCGGCCGGAGACCGCCTCGGCCGCCCAGTACCGCACCTGCTTGGGCCGGCCGCCCGCCACATAGCGCGCGGTCGGCAGCTCGGCCCCGGGCCGGGCGGTGTACCCGGTCTCCTCCGCCACCTCGCGCAGGGCGCCCGCGAGCGGGTCCTCGCCCCGCTTGAGCTTGCCCTTGGGGTGGGACCAGTCGTCGTACTTCGGCCGGTGGACCAGACAGATCTCCAGGTCCCCGGAGACCGGCGAGCGGCGCCACAGCACGCAGCCGGCCGCCCGCACCAGGGTGTCGTCCACACCGCCCTCCTTCGGAGAACCCAGGGTGTGCCGGAGAACTCAGGGTGTGCGAGAACTCAGGGTGTGCCGACCGTCCGCTTCTGCCAGGCCTGCTGGAAGGCGAACCGGGCGGCCTCCACCTCGTGCCGCTGGTCGGCGTGGAGCACGCCGAGCGCGTACGCCGTCGCCGGCGCGATCCGGGGGGTACGGGCCGCCTGCGCCGCCGCCGCTGCCGCCTCCGAGGCGTCCCGGTGCCGGTTCAGCGCCCGGCCGGCCGCGAGCAGCCGCACGTCCACGGGGATGTTGCCGCCGTGCAGCGCCTCCTGGGCGTACCGGTGCAGCCGCAGCAGCAGCCGGACCTGGTGCCAGGGGCCGTCCTGCGGGTGCGGGGCCGGGTCCGGAGACAGGCCGTGCACCAGGGCCTCCGCGTTGTAGGGGTGGCCCGCCGTGACCAGGGGGAGCGCCGCGATCGCCGCTGTCAGCCGTTCCTCCGCAGCGGCTGCCGGCGGGCGCAGGTCGGTGGTGGACGCCGCAGGGGCGAGGGGGACCTCGCTGGCCAGTACGGCCACCTTGTCGGCGACGGCGTGGAACCGGCTGGATCCCAGCGCCTGGAGGGCGGTGGAGTGAGCCCTCGTCCGGGCGAGGGTCAGCTGGCGTTCGAGCAGGGCCCCGGCCTTGGCCGCGCCCACCGTCAGGTTGCCGCGCTCCGCCGTTGCCGTCACGTTGGCCGGGCCGCCGGTGTTTTCCAGTGCCGCTTTCAGTGGGGCGGGCGCCGCCCCCGCGGCACGACTGCCCGCAGCCACGACGTCGACGGCATGGGCGGGCAGGACCGTCGCCCCCGACAACCGGTGCAGCGCCAGCAGCAGCCGCTCCAGCCGGGCCTCGTACGCGTGCTCGAGGCCCAGCGTGCCGGACAGCCACGCCAGTTCCTGGCGCATCTCCTCGGACCAGTCGGCGTCGAGGAGCGGGCGGAAGGTGTGCAGGCTGCCGCTGATGCGGCGGGCCGAGCGGCGCAGCAGCCGGGCCGCGTCGACGGACTCCTCCGCGCCGCCCGCCGCCGTATGACCGCCGGTCTCGCGGTGCAGGCGCAGGGCGCGCAGGAACTCCGTGGCCTGGGCGCGCAGGTACGCCGCGAGGGCGTCCCCGGTCACCTCGCCGGCCGCGGGGTCCGTCGGGTCAAGGTGTTGCTGTGCCACGCCGGCGCCTCCGGGCGTCTATGAGCATCTCCTGGACGTTGCGCAGCGGCTGTCCGTCCGCGTCGGTCGCGTGCCGCGTCCACTCGCCGTCCGGGCCGAGGTGCCAGGAGGAGGTCGCGTCGGACATGCCGGTGTCGAGCAGCCGGTTCAGGGCCGCCCGGTGGGCGGGGTCGACGACCCGCACCAGGGCTTCTATCCGGCGGTCGAGGTTGCGGTGCATCATGTCGGCGCTGCCGATCCACACCTCGGGCTCGCCGCCGTTGCCGAAGGCGAACACCCGGGAGTGCTCGAGGAACCGGCCGAGGACCGAGCGGACCCGGATGTTCTCCGACAGACCGGCGACGCCGGGGCGCAGCGCGCAGATGCCGCGCACCCACACGTCCACCGGCACGCCCGCCTGGGACGCGCGGTAGAGGGCGTCGATGACCGCCTCGTCGACCATCGAGTTGACCTTGATGCGGACGAAGGCCGGACGGCCCGCGCGGTGGTGCTGGACCTCCTTCTCTATCCGCGAGACCAGGCCGTCGCGCAGCGACTTCGGAGCCACCAGCAGCCGGCGGTAGGTCTCCCGGCGCGAGTAGCCCGACAGCCGGTTGAACAGGTCGGAGAGGTCGGCGCCGACCTGCGGGTCGGCGGTGAGCAGGCCGAGGTCCTCGTACAGGCGCGCCGTCTTCGGGTGGTAGTTGCCCGTGCCGACGTGGCTGTAGCGGCGCAGCGTCTCGCCCTCCTGGCGGACGACGAGGGACAGCTTGCAGTGCGTCTTCAGGCCGACCAGGCCGTAGACGACGTGGCAGCCGGCCTCCTCGAGCTTGCGCGCCCACTTGATGTTGGCGTGCTCGTCGAAGCGGGCCTTGATCTCGACCAGGACCAGGACCTGCTTGCCGGACTCGGCGGCGTCGATCAGCGCGTCGACTATCGGGGAGTCGCCGGAGGTGCGGTACAGGGTCTGCTTGATCGCGAGGACGTCCGGGTCGGCCGCCGCCTGCTCCAGGAACGCCTGCACGGACGTGGAGAAGCTGTCGTACGGGTGGTGCAGCAGCACGTCACGCGTGCGCAGGGCGGCGAAGATGTCCGGCGCGGACGCGGACTCCACCTCGGCGAGGTCGCGGTGGGTGCCGGCGACGAACTTCGGGTACTTCAGCTCGGGCCGGTCGAGGCCGTGGATCCGGAACAGGCCGGTGAGGTCGAGCGGACCCGGCAGCGGGTACACCTCCGCCTCGGAGATCTTCAGCTCGCGCACCAGCAGGTCCAGCACCTCGCGGTCGACGGACTCCTCGACCTCCAGGCGCACCGGCGGGCCGAAGCGGCGCCGCATGAGCTCCTTCTCCAGGGCCTGGAGCAGGTTCTCGGCGTCGTCCTCCTCGACCTCCAGGTCCTCGTTGCGGGTGAGGCGGAAGGTGTGGTGCTCCAGCACCTCCATGCCCGGGAACAGCTCCTCCAGGTGCGCGGCGATGACGTCCTCGATGGGGACGTACCGGCCGGGGCTGGACTCCAGGAAGCGGGACAGCAGCGGCGGCACCTTCACGCGCGCGAAGTGCTTGTGGCCGCTGACCGGGTTCCGCACGACCACGGCCAGGTTCAGGGAGAGGCCGGAGATGTACGGGAACGGGTGCGCGGGGTCGACGGCCAGCGGCGTGAGCACGGGGAAGATCTGGTGCCGGAACAGCGTGAACAGGCGGGCCTGCTCCTTGTCGGTCAGCTCGTTCCAGCGGACCAGGTGGATGCCCTCCTCCGCGAGTGCGGGGGCGACGTCCTCGTGGTAGCAGGCGGCATGCCGGGCCATGAGCTCCCGCGAGCGGGCCCAGATCATCTCCAGCACCTCGCGCGGCTGCAGCCCCGAGGCGGACCGGGTGGCCACGCCGGTGGCGATACGGCGCTTCAGCCCCGCCACCCGGACCATGAAGAACTCGTCCAGGTTGCTGGCGAAGATCGCGAGGAAGTTCGCGCGCTCCAGCAGCGGCGTGTTCGGGTCCTCGGCCAGCTCCAGGACCCGCTCGTTGAAGGCCAGCCAGCTGCGTTCACGGTCCAGGAAACGGCCCTGCGGCAACGGTGCGCCGTCGGTCCTCGACTCCTCGTACGCGTCGAGGTCCGCGTCGATGTCCGGTTCCAGGTCGGAGACCGCGCCCTGCGCGAAATGCGTGCGGTGCGCGGCTATGGAGCCCACGTCGGGCTGGATGCGCTGGACCTCTGCCTGAGTGTCGTGCTGGCTCATGAACCCATTGTTCCGCGCTACCGGCATCACGGGCGCATCGGAACGTGCGGGCGGGAGCGTCCCGGCCCCGTTCTGGGCTGGCCCCTCGGGGGGCGGCGAAGGCTCTGGCACGGCGGGCGTCATTGGCCGAGCGTCGCAAGCCAGCCTGAATCAACGGTTACGGACACATGACGTCCGGGATAGCGAGGGGCGGATCACAGGGGGCGCGGGGCACTGCGCGACCAGCCACCGCGCACCCGCACCCGCACACGGCCATCAGGCTGTACGGCGCTCGGGCGGACCGTATGGGCCCGCAGGGTCATGTCTCCGTGCGGTACATCAGGTCCGTCTCGTACGTCGTGAACCCCAGCCGCTCGTACACCGACACCGCCGCCTGGTTGTCGGCGTCGACATAGAGCATCGCGGTCGGCAGCTGCTGCCCCGCCAGGTGCCGCAGGCCGATCGTGGTGAGGGCCTTGCCGAGGCCGCCGCCCTGCTCACCGGGGCGGACGCCGAGGACGTACACCTCGCCGAGCCCCTCCTCGGCGTGCACCTTGGTCCAGTGGAAGCCGATCAGCTCCCCGCGCCGCTCGGCGAGGAAGAACCCGGCCGGGTCGAACCACGGCTGGGCCTTGCGGTCGTCGAGGTCGCGCTGGGTCAGCGAGCCCTGCTCGGGGTGGTGGGCGAAGGCGGCCGCGTTGACCGCGAGCCAGGCCGCGTCGTCCTTGCCGGGCACGAAGGTGCGCACGCTCACGCCCTCCGGGAGCTCTGGCTCGGGCAGCTTCAGGTCGGTCAACGGCCGCCGCATCTGCCGCAGTTCGCGGAACAGGGTCAGGCCGAGGACCTGGGCGAGGTGCCGGGCGGCGGGATGCCCGCCGTGCGCCCACACCCGCAGCCGCTTGCCGGAGGCGGCGAGCAGCGCCGCACCGAGCGCCCGCCCGTGCCCGTGCCCGCGGTGCGCGGGGTGGACGACGAGTTCGGCGGCCGGCGCCTCCACCGGGTCGGTGTCCTCCAGCTGGGCGTAGCCGACGAGTTCGCCGTCGACGGTCAGCAGCAGGTGCGAGACGCCCTCGCGGGCCTCGCCGCGCAGCTGCAGCCGGCCCTGCTCGGACACCGGCTGCTGCCCGTCGACGGCGGCGGCCTCGGCGAGCAGGGCCCGCACCGCCTCGGCCTTGTCGGGGTTGAGCGCGGAATGGGTCTCGATGGAGCGGGCGGGGAAGGCCCGTGCGGTGTCGTCGCTGCTCATGCGTAGAGAGTACGGGGCGGCGTGGGGGAAGCCCAGGCAGCGCAGCGGGCACGGGAACCGGCAGAAGAGGCCGGATAAAACCTGTGTGAATACCTCCGCGGTTCCAAAATACCCCTGTGAATTGCTCACAGGGGTATTTCATTGACGTCTAAGGAGAATTGGCCTTTTCCGGCTCGCGTATCCCGTAATGTTTTCCGTGTCGAAAGCGAACAGCCGCCGACGACACCGAAGAGAAGCGAACAGAGAGGTCAAGCCATGAGTTTCCACAAGATCGTGCCCGTGAAGAAGGACCGCAAGCCCATCCCGGCTCCGGCGCACAAGAAGCACGCGCCGAAGAAGCCCGCGCCCAAGCGCCCGGTCGGCCGGCGGTAAGCACCGCGTCATCGCGAGATAAACGCAGACCGAGAATCTGCATCCTGTCCACAATCAGGGAGGGAAATTCCATGTCTTTCCGCAAGGTCGCCCCCGTCAAGAACAGCAGGAAGCACCGCGAGCCGGTCGCGGAGCAGAGGAAGCCGGCGCCGAAGAAGCCCGCGCCGAAGCGCCGCCCGGTCGGCGGCAAGGACTGAGCCGGGTCTTCGTGAGGCGGGGTCGCCGGGTGCCGTGTGGTCGCACCGGGGGCCCCGCCTCCGCCGTGTCCCAAGAGATGTCCACAGCTGTGGAAAGGAGTTGACCGTCATGATGCGGGACGCCCGTACGGCCTTCCGGCGGTTCTGGCCGCTGACCCGAGGGGACCGCGCATGGCTCGGGCTGGTCGTCGTGTGCGTCGTCGTGGCCGCGCTCGCCGAGACCGCCGCGATCCTGCTGTTCGCCCGGCTGACCGACCACGCCCTGAAGGCCGGATCGCTCTCCGCCTTCTGGGGGCCGGCCGGCGCCTGGCTCGGCGTGGCCGTGCTCGCCGCGCTCGTCGGCTACCTCGGCAACTCCCTGGCCGTCCTGACCGCCGAGAGATTCGTCCTGCGCCTGCGGGCATCCGTCTTCCGCCACGTCCAGCAGCTGCCCCCGCACTTCTTCCAGCGCCACCGCCGCGGCGACCTGGTGGAACGGCTCACCGGAGACGTCGAGTCCATCGAGCAGCTGGTGGTGTCCGGCGCCGTGGGCGCGGTGTCGGCGGCGTTCTCGGCCCTCTTCTACGCCGCCGCCGCTTTCTGGCTGCGCTGGGACCTGGCGCTGGTCACCTTCGTCCTCGCGCCGCTGTTCCTGCTCGCCGCGCGCCGCTTCTCCGGCCGTATCGAGCAGTCCGCGCGCGAGGCGCGGGCCGCCGACGGAGCGATCACCTCGGTGGTGGAGGAGTCGCTCGGCAACGTCGTCCTGACCCAGGCGTACAACAGGCAGCGGGACGAGGAGGAACGGCTCGACCGGGAGGCCGGGGCCTGGCTGCGGGCCAGTGTGCGCGGGGCGCGGCTGAGCGAGATGTACGAGCAGTGCGTGGAGGTCGTCGAGACGCTGTGCGTGCTGGCCGTGATCGGCCTGGGCACCTGGGAGATCTCCGCGGGCCGTATGACGCTCGGTCAGCTCCTCGCCTTCGCCGCCTTCCTCGGCTACCTCTACCCGCCGGTGCGCAGCCTCGGCCGGCTCGGCCTCACGGTCACCGCCGCCGCCGCGAGCGCCCGCCGCATCGGCGAGATCCTCGACGCCGGGCCCGCCGTCACCGACCCCGCCGATCCGGTGGCGCCGTGGCCCGTACGCGGCCGGGTCGCCTTCCACGACGTCTCCTTCCGCTACCCGGGCGCCCGCCGCGCCTGCCTGCGCGGGATCGAACTCACCGCCCAGCCCGGTGAGTTGGTGGTCGTCACGGGCCCGAGCGGCGCCGGCAAGTCCACCCTCGCGGGGCTCCTCACCCGCTTCTACGACCCCTCGGCGGGCGTGATCACCCTGGACGGCGTGCCCCTCACCGACCTCCCCCTGCGCTTCCTGCGGGAGCAGATCACCCTGCTGCCGCAGCAGACCCTGGTCCTGAGCGGCACCATCCGCGAGAACATCGCCTGCGGCCGCCCCGGCGCCGGCGACGCCGAGATCGAGCGGACGGCCCGGGACGCGGCGGCCCACGACTTCGTCACCGCGCTCCCCGACGGCTACGACACGCGCATCGCCCCCGGCACCGCCGCCCTGTCCGGCGGCCAGCTGCGGCGGATCGCCATCGCCCGCGCGATGCTGCGCGCGGCGCCGGTCCTCGTCCTGGACGAGCCGACGGCCGGACTGGACGCCGTGGCGGCACGCCAGGTGGTCCAGCCGCTGCGCCGCCTGATGGCAGGCCGTACGACCCTCATGATCACCCACGATCTGTCCCTCGCGCCCGACGCCGACCGCATCCTGGTCGTCGACCACGGCCGCCTGGTGGAGGCGGGCACGCACGGGCAACTCCTCGCGCGCGGCGGCGTCTACGCCCGGCTGGCGGCACCGCTGCCGGACCTCCCGGGGGCGCTGCCCGGGGCGGCCGTCAGCTCCGCTCGGGCCCGGTGACGCCCACCCCGGCACCGCCGCTTCCCTCGGGGGCGGGTTCGGTCAGCAGGGCGGCCCAGTCGCGGCCGGCGGCCCAGTCGGTGAAGGTGTGCCAGGCCACCTCGGGGTACGCGCGCCGCAGGGCCGGGACGTCGACGTCGAGGCCGGTGGTGGTGAAGTAGGCGAACATGGCCGCCAGGTCCGCGGAGTGGGTGCGGACGACGTCGAGGGGGACCTCGTGGTGAGTGACCGGGCGGCCGGTGGCGGTGGTGAGGGCAGCAGCGATCTGCTCGGGAGTACGGGTGTCGGAGGCGATGTCGATACGGCGGCCCGTGAAGTCCGTCCGGCGGCTGAACGCCAGCGCGGCGAACGCGCCGATGTCGGCGGCGGGGATCAGGGCGAAGGGCCGGCCCGCGGGCATCGGCCAGCCGAAGACACCCTCGCGCAGGCCGGAGAGGGTCCAGCCGGTGGCGTGGTTGTCCATGAACGCCGCCGGTGCGATCACCGTCCAGGGCAGGCCGGAGGCCATGAGGCGCCGCTCGATCTCGTGCTTGCTGTCGTAGTGCGGGACGCCGGTGCCGCGGTCGGCGTGGGCGGCGGAGGTGAACACGACGTGGTCGAGGCGGGCGTCCGTCGCGGCCTCGACGAGGGCCCTGCCCTGGCGTACCTCGGTGCCGGTGTCGGTGCCGAACGGGGTGGTGACCGCGAAGAGCGCGTCCGCGTCGGTCAGGGCCGCGTCCAGGGACGCGCGGTCGTCGAAGTCGGCGCGGTGGATCTCGGCGCCGAGCGCGCGGAGGGCCGTGGCGGCCGGTGCGTCGGGAGTGCGGGTCAGGGCACGGACGTGGTGACCGGCGGTCAGCAGGGCGCGGGCGGTGGCCCCGCCCTGGGCGCCGGTGGCGCCGGTGACGGCGACGGTGAGCATGGGGTCCCCCGGAGAATAGGATGACAACAAATAACTGCGCGACGCATTAGCTGCGCCACGCAGGAAGCTACCCGGGATTTCACTGCGCCGCGCAGCGTTTTTTGGAGGGTGCTCAGGTGACCGACCAGAGCCGGGCCCGGCTGTACGAGGAACTGTCGGCGGAGTCGCGCCGCTACCACGCGGCGTTCGTGCTGTTCAACCAGGCCGTCGCCGACCACCTCGGGCTGCACCCCACCGACGTGCAGGCCCTGAGCCTGCTGACGGCGGAGCCCGAACCGCTCCCGGTCCGGCAGATCGCCGACCTCACCGGCCTCACCACGGGCTCCGCCACCCGCCTGGTGGACCGGCTCGAACGCGCCGGCTACGTGGCCCGCACACCGGACGCCCGCGACCGGCGCCGTGTGCTGGTCACCCCCGTGCCCGAGCGCGTCGCCCAGGTCACCGCCGTCTGGGACGAGCTGGGCCGCACCTGGCAGACGCTGCTCGACGACCACACCGAGGACGAACTGCGGGTGATCACCCGCCACCTGCACCGCGCGACCGACCTGAGCCGCGCCCAGATCCACCACCTCCGCACCCTCCCGAAGCCGACCCCGGACTGACCGGCTCCCCCGGGTGCCGCCGCAGCCGACTGGGGCGTCGACCGGGCCCCACGCCGCTCACCCGGCTGGGGCTCAGGTCGGCTTCAGCCGCTCGCCGGGGCGGGCATCCGGGTTGGCTTCCGTTGCTCGCCGGGTCGGGGCCTTGACCGGGCACTGCGCCGCTCGCCAGGCCGGGGCCCGGGCCGGCTTCAGCTGCTCGCCGGGGCCGGGGGTCCCGGTTCGCTTCCGTCGCTCGCCGGGCCGGGCCTCGACCGGGCACTGCGCCGCTCGCCAGGCCGGAGCCCAGGCTGGGCCCACACCCCGCACCTGGCCGGGGCTGAGGTCGGCTTCCGCCGCTCGCTGGGGCGGGTCTCGGTGGGCTCCCGTCGCTCGCCGGGGCGGGCTCTCGACCGGCCCCGCCCCGCCCGCCGGGCCGGAGCCCAATTCGGCCCTCCGTCGCCCGCCGGGCCGCAGCCCGGTGTGGCCCTCCGCCGCACACCGGGCCGGAGCCCCGGTCTCTCCGGGCCGGAGCATCGACCGAGCACTGCGCCGGAGCTCAGTCGGCCCCACCCCGCTCACCGGGCCGGAGCCCGATTTGGTCCCACCCTGCCCAACAAGCCGGAGCCCAGGTCGGGCCCCGTTGTTCAGTTAGTCAGGGTCTCTGCAGGTTCCGGGGTTTCCGGGGGTGGGAGGGGGGCGCCCGGCAGGCGTACCGTTGCTACCGTGCCGCCGCCCTCCGCGGGGGCCAGGGTGACCTCGCCGCCCGCCTGCTGGACCGTGCGGGCCACGATGGACAGGCCGAGGCCCGAGCCCGGCAGGGCCCTCGCGCTGGGGGAGCGCCAGAAGCGGTCGAAGACGTGCGGGAGTTCGTCCTCCGGGACGCCGGGGCCGTGGTCGCGGACGGTCAGGACCCCGTCGGTCAGCTGCACCTCGATCGTGCCGCCCTCGGGGCTGAACTTCACCGCGTTGTCCAGGATGTTGACGACCGCCCGCTCCAGCGCGGAGGGCTCCGCGCGGACGTACCAGGGCTCCAGGTCCGCCGTGATCGTCAGCTCCGGGCCGCGCAGCCGGGCCCGGCGCAGGGCCGCCTCGACCGTGTCCTCGAAGGAGACCACCTGGACGCGTTCGCCGCGCTGGCCCTCCGAGCGGGACAGTTCCTGCAGGTCGCCGATGAGCGCCGCCAGCTCGGTCACCTGCGCCTTCACCGAGGCGAGCAGCGCCTTGCGGTCCTCCGGCGGCAGCGGCCGGCCCGTCTCCTCGCTGCGAGTGAGCAGTTCGATGTTCGTGCGCAACGACGTCAGCGGCGTACGGAGTTCGTGGCCGGCGTCGGCGATCAGCTGCTGCTGCAGGTCGCGGGAGCTGGCCAGCGAGGCGGTCATGGAGTTGAAGGAGCGGGACAGGCGGGCCACCTCGTCCTCGCTGTCGTCCTCCACGGGGATGCGGATCGTCAGGTCCTCGGTGCGGGCCACGTGCTCGACGGCCTCGGTGAGCTTGTCGACGGGACGCAGGCCCGCACGGGCGACGGCGAGGCCCGCGGCGCCGGCGCCGAGGACTCCTATGCCGGACACGAGGAGAAGGATCAGGGCCAGGTCGTTGAGGGTCTTCTCGGTGTTCTCCAGCGGTACGGCCGTCATCCAGGCGGCGCCCGGGTACACCTGCGGCCCGGTGTCCGTGAGGACCACCAGGGGCATGGTGAGCACCCGGACGGGGTTGCCGTCGGTGTCCGTGCCGTTGCGCAGGATGCCGCCCTGGCTGGTGTCGTGCCCGACGACCGCCCGGTCCGCGGAGGTGGTCCGCACCACGCCCGGAGAGTCCGCGGAGACGCAGGCCGTGCCGTCCGGCTTGACCAGCTGCGAGTAGATGTTGTTGTGGGCCGGCAGCCCGTTGGCGGAGTCCGTCGGGCTGTGCGGGCACGCCGTCAGCAGGTCGAGCACCTGCCCGGCCCGCACGGGACGCTGCGAGGAGGTCTGCAGGTCCTTGTCGATCAGGTCGTACAGCTTCCCCTGCACGATGAACCAGGCCGTCACCGACACCGCCGCGACCGCGAACGCCACGGCCGCCGCGACCAGCATCGCCAGGCGGGTCCTGATCGGCAGGGAGCGGTAGCGCCGTACCAGCCTCTTCACTCGGCGCCGCCCTGTCGCAGGACGTACCCCACGCCCCGTACGGTGTGCACGAGCCGCGGCTCACCCCCGGCCTCCGTCTTGCGCCGCAGGTACATGACGTAGACGTCGAGGGAGTTGGAGGAGGGCTCGAAGTCGAAGCCCCAGACGGCCTTGAGGATCTGCTCGCGGGTGAGGACCTGGCGCGGGTGCGCCATGAACATCTCCAGGAGGGTGAACTCCGTGCGGGTCAGCTCCACCGGCCGGCCGCCCCGGGTGACCTCCCTGGTCGCCAGGTCCATGCGCAGGTCGGCGAAGGTGAGCGCCTCGTCCTGCTGGGCCTGGGCCGACACCGCGGCCGCGTACGAGCTGCGCCGCAGCAGCGCCCGGATGCGGGCGAACAGCTCGTCCAGCTCGAAGGGCTTGACCAGGTAGTCGTCCGCCCCGGCGTCCAGCCCGGTGACCCGGTCGCCGACCGTGTCCCGGGCCGTCAGCATCAGGATGGGCGTCGTGTCGCCGGCGCCGCGGATGCGGCGGGCCGCCGTCAGACCGTCCATGCGCGGCATCTGGATGTCCAGGACGACCAGGTCGGGCTTGTAGGCGGTGGCCTTCTCCAGGGCGTCCGCGCCGTCGACGGCGACCTCCGTGTCGTACCCGTCGAAGGCGAGACTGCGCTGGAGCGCCTCGCGTACGGCCGGCTCGTCGTCGACGATCAGGATGCGCTGGGGGTCACGGTCGCCTTCGGCGGGGCTCATCGCTCGCGGTTCCTCGGGATGCGGTGGGTGGGGTGGACGGGGTCTGCCCGCTGTCTCTCAGCGTGCCACGCCGGGGGACCGGAGGGCACAGAGCCGCGAGCGCGCCACCGGGGTCAGGCGAAGGCCGGGACCGCGGTCAGGCGGTGCAGCGGCACCTTGCGGCGGTGGGTGCGCACCGGGGCGGTGCGCAGGCCCATCAGCTCGGGCACCGGCGTGGCGGCCACCTCGGGCGCGCGCTGCACGGACTCGGGCTTGCGCGGCGCCGGGATGGTGGCGTTCAGGTGGAGGGCGACCGCGAGGGCGAGGACGACGTCGGCGGGACCGTGGTCGGCGATCTGGTGCGAAACCTTGGTGATCATGACGTTCTCCCTGCTGACCGTGCGTGTGTTAGCTGTTGTTGCCGGCCCGCAGCTTGGCCAGGTCGGACTTGACGGTGTCGATGGGGATGGCGAAGCCGAGGCCGATGCTGCCGGCGTCCGAGGACGACGAGGCCTGCTGGCTGGAGGAGTACATCGCGGAGTTGATCCCGATGACGTTGCCGCTCGCGTCGATCAGTGCGCCGCCGGAGTTGCCGGGGTTCAGCGAGGCGTCGGTCTGTATGGCCTTGTAGGTCGTCGTGGACGAGCCGGTGTCGCCGTTGAACTGGCGGCCGCCGAACTGGAAGGGCCACTGGCCGTCGCCGCCCTGGTCCTGGTTCTCGTCCGTGGAGACGGTCACGTCCCGGTCGAGGGCGGAGACGATGCCGCTGGTGACGGTGCCGGTCAGGCCCTCGGGGGAGCCGATCGCGACGACCGAGTCACCGACCTGCACGCTCGAGGAGTCGCCCAGGGACGCGGGCTTCAGGCCCGAGGCGCCGCGCAGCTTGATCAGCGCCAGGTCCTTGGAGCTGTCAGTGCCCACGACGTCGGCGGTGTAGCTCTTGCCGTCGCTGGTGCGCACCTTGATCGACTGCGCGCCGGAGACGACGTGGTTGTTGGTGACGATCTCGCCGTTCGACGTGATGATCACGCCGGAGCCGGTGGAGGAGCCGTTGCCGAGGGTCGCGTTGATCTCGACCACGCTGGGGCTGACGGCCGCGGCGATCGCGGCGACGTCCCCGCGCTTGCTCGACGGCACCGCGTTGGTGGTCGTCCCCGCGGAGGCGACCGTGTCCTTGCCGGTCAGCTCCTGGAAGCCGTACGCCGTGGCGCCGCCGACCGCGGCCGCGACGATCGCGACGGCCGCGAGGAGGGCGACGGGGCCCCGGTTCCGCCGCTTCTTGTGCGGAGCGGGCTCCGTGGCCGGCTCGTACGGCGGAGGGGGCGGCCACTCCGGGTTCACGGGAGCGGAGTAGCTGGGCTGCTGGGGGTATCCACCCTGGCTCTCGGTCATGTCCATAAGAGTCCCCCGTGACCATGAGAGCTTCCTGAGTGACCGCTGAGAAGCCCGGCAGAAGCTCGTTTGCCCGATATAAAGGCGCTTCCCCATGTTCCGGGGCGGGCTCTCACCCGGCGTTCAGAACGCCTGGTGGGAGCCCGGCGGGGGGCCGGTCAGCCCGTGCAGCCGCAGCTCGTGCGCACCACGAGCCGGGACGGGAAGGTCTTCAGCCGCTCCCGCCGCGAGCCGGCCACCCGCAGCCCGTCGTCCAGCACCAGGTCGACCGCGGCCCGGGCCATCGCCGAGCGGTCGGAGGCGACCGTGGTCAGCGGCGGGTCGGCCAGCGCCGCCTCCTTGATGTCGTCGAAGCCGGCCACCGCCAGCTCGCCGGGCACGTCGATGCGCAGCTCGCGGGCGGCCCGCAGCAGGCCGATCGCCTGGTCGTCGGTGGAGCAGAAGACCGCCCGCGGCCGCTTGGGGCCGGAGAGGATCTCCAGCGCGACCCGGTAGGCGTCGTAGCGGTTGTACGGCGCCTCGAACAGCCGGCCCTCGGTGGGCAGGCCCGCCTCGGCCATGGCCCGCTTCCAGCCCTCGACGTGGTCGGAGACCGGGTCGCCGACGGCCGGGGTCTCGGCGGTGCCGCCCATGCAGGCGACGTAGTCGTAGCCGTGCTCCAGCAGGTGGCGTACGGCGAGCTGGGCGCCGCCGAGGTCGTCCGTGACCACGGCGACGTCGTCGATGGCCTCGGGGCGCTCGTGCAGCAGCACCACCCGGGCGTCCCAGGCGTCGATCTCGGCGGCGGCCAGGTCGTTCAGCGCGTGGGAGACGAGGATCAGCCCGGAGACGCGCATGCCGAGGAAGGCGCGCAGATAGTGGACCTCGCGTTCGCCGATGTAGTCGGTGTTGCCGACCAGGACCATCTTTCCGCGCTCGGAGGCGGCCTGCTCGACCGCGTGCGCCATCTCCCCGAAGAAGGGCTGGCGGGCGTCCGGGATGATCAGGCCTATCAGGTCGGTGCGCCGGGAGGCCATCGCCTGGGCGACCCGGTCGGGGCGGTACCCCAGTTCCTTGATCGCGGCGAGGACACGCTCGCGCGTGGCCGGTGCGACCGGCCGGGGTCCGTTGTTGATGACATAACTGACGACGGCGGTGGAGGTTCCAGCCAGCCGTGCCACATCATCGCGAGTCACCTTGGCCACGCGCGGAGTCTACGCGGATTGACCCGGTCCGGGCAGGGCGTATCACTGCTTGGATGTGCGTGAGCAATGCCCCGCCGGACCGATGTCCATGCCTGGTCCGGGAAATCCGCGCGAATCCCGCGGGAACTAGGCCTCCACGTGGACCTCGGCGTCGTCGCGGGCGGCGGAAGTGTCCGGGTTCTCCTTCTTCGCCCGGTCCGCCCTGGCCTTGGCGTCCTCGCCGGACCGGTCCGCCTTCTCCGGGGTGACGAATCGATAACCGACGTTCCGGACCGTGCCGATCAGCGACTCGTGCTCCGGGCCGAGCTTGGCGCGCAGCCGCCGTACGTGCACGTCGACCGTCCGGGTGCCGCCGAAGTAGTCGTAGCCCCACACCTCCTGCAGCAGCTGGGCGCGGGTGAAGACCCGGCCCGGGTGCTGGGCGAGGTACTTGAGCAGTTCGAACTCCTTGAAGGTCAGGTCCAGGACCCGGCCCTTGAGTTTGGCGCTGTAGGTCGCCTCGTCCACGGAGAGGTCGCCGTTGCGGATCTCCATCGGCGAGTCGTCGGCGACGAGCTGCTGGCGGCCCATGGCCAGCCGCAGCCGCGCCTCCACCTCCGCCGGTCCGGCGGTGTCGAGGAGCACGTCGTCGATGCCCCAGTCGGCGGTGACGGCGGCGAGGCCGCCCTCGGTGACGACCAGGATCAGCGGACAGCCGGGGCCGGTGGACCGCAGCAGCTGGCACAGGCTGCGCACCTGGGGCAGGTCGCGGCGGCCGTCGACGAGGATCACGTCGGCGCCCGGGGTGTCGACGAGGGCGGGGCCCTCCGCCGGGGCGACCCGCACGTTGTGCAGGAGCAGGCCGAGAGCGGGCAGCACCTCCGTCGACGGCTGGAGGGCGTTGGTCAGGAGCAGCAGAGAACTCATACGTCTGGTTCCTCCTCGGTCCCTGCGAGGCTGTGCGGACGGGCACTGCTCTGCGATCCCGAAGGCCCCGTACACCGGCGGTCACCCGAGGTTTCCCGCTTCGTATACAACGCTTCCGAAAGCACAAAAGGACCCGGGGGCTTCGCTGCCCGAGTCCTCTGCCCAGCAGAATAGCCCACATGAGCAACGGTCCGGCAGGTCATGTGGCGCGTTCCACCGTTCGTCCGAATTCCGAGACAGGCAGACAGGGCCCTATCCGGACGTTCCTGCGCAGTGCCGACGGGATTCCGATCGATTCCGTATACGATCCGGGCGCCGCCGTATACGAAAGCGCCGAAAACCCTCCGGACGCCGGCCGTTCCCCCGCCCGTGACCTGGTGTTCGTCGTCGCCCACGGGTTCACCGGGTACGTGGACCGTCCGCATGTGCGACGGGTGGCGGGCGTGCTGCGCGCTCACGGCGCCGTCGTCACCTTCTCCTTCCGCGGCCACGGGCGCTCCGGCGGCCGCTCCACGGTCGGGGACAAGGAGGTCCTGGACCTGGCCGCCGCGGTGGACTGGGCGCGCGGCCTCGGGCACGCGCGTGTGGCGACCGTCGGCTTCTCCATGGGCGGCTCGGTGGTCCTCAGGCACGCGGCCCTGCACCCCGGCACGGTGGACGCGGTGGTCTCGGTCAGCGCCCCGGCCCGCTGGTACTACCGCGGCACGGCCCCCATGCGACGGCTGCACTGGCTGGTCACCCGCCCCGAGGGCCGCCTGGTCGGCCGCTACGGCCTGCGCACCCGCATCCACCACCGGGACTGGGACCCGGTGCCGCTGTCCCCGGCCGAGGCGGCGGGGCGGATCGCCCCCGTCCCGCTGTTGATCGTGCACGGCGACCGGGACGGCTACTTCCCCCTCGACCACCCCCGGATGCTCGCCGAGGCGGCCGGTGACCACGGCGAACTGTGGGTGGAGGCGGGCATGGGACACGCCGAGAACGCGGCGGACGACGGCCTGCTGAGCCGGATCGGGGAATGGGCGGCGGTCAAGGCGGGCTAGCCTGACAGCACTCTTATTTCATTCTTGCTGTCGATCGAGGAACGAGATGCCCAAGGTCACGGTGCGCTACTGGGCCGCCGCGAAGGCCGCGGCCGAGGTCGCCGAGGAGCCGTACGAGGCGGACACGCTCGCCGACGTGCTGGCCGCCGTGCGCGCGCGACACCCCGGTGAACTCACGCGCGTGCTGCAGCGCTGCTCCTTCCTGGTCGACTCAGACCCCGTCGGGACCCGCGCGCATGAGACGGTACGGCTGGCCGAGGGCGGCACGGTCGAGGTGCTCCCGCCGTTCGCAGGAGGATGAGGCGATGAGCGACCAGCCGTATCAGGGCGGCCAGCCGTACCAGGGCGGCCCCTACGAGGGCTACGACCCGCACCGGCAGCAGTACCCGCAGCAGCCGCAGTGGCCCGGGTACGAGCACCAGCAGCAGTCCTACGACCCCCAGCCGACCCAGCAGTGGCAGGGCCAGACCTGGGAGACCCAGACGCACGCGCCGGTGCAGACGCCGGTCCCGGCGGCGGAGACGGCGTACCTGCCGCCGGTGCAGCAGCAGCCGTACGACGGGCAGTACCAGCAGCAGTACGAGCACCAGTACGCGGCGCCGCCCGGACCGGAGCCGCAGCCCGCGCCGGCACCCGCGCCCGCGCCGGCACCGCAGGCCGTGGCGGAGGCCGAGCCCGCCTACGGCCCGGCCACGCTCGCCGGGAACTCGCGGATCACCGATGCCCAGCGGGCCCGGCTGGAGGGCCGTTCGCCGGTCATCGAGCCCGGCATGCAGCCGGCGCTGCTGACCGCGGCGCTGGGCCTGCTGCTCGCCGTGACGGCGCCCGTCGCGTCGTACGCGCTCCTTCTGCCGCTCGTGGTGCTCCAGGGCGTGACCGCGGCGGGCTGGTTCCGGCTGAACGGCATGTGGCCCGCCCGGCAGGGCATCGCGCTGGCGTTCCTCGGCGGGCTGACCGCCGACGCCACGGTCCTGGCCGCCGGCCGCGACCACGCCCCCGCGGCCATCCTCGGGCCGCTCGGCATCTGGGTCCTGCTCTCCCTGGTCCTGCAACTGCGCTCGCACGCCTCGCCGGACGAGCGGATGTACGGCCTGATGGCGACGGTCGTCTCGGCGGCGCTGTCGGTCCTGGCCACCGGGTATCTGGGCGCCGGCGCGCACGCGGTGTCCGTGGGCGCGGTGGCGGTGGCGGTGGCGGTCCTGGCCCGGGCCCTGCCCCTGCCGGCCCCCGCGTCCGTCGCGGTGTCCCTGCTCGCGGCGGCCGGTGCTGGGATCGCGGTCGGGGGGATGACGGGGCTGGGCGCGAAGGGCGCGCTGCTGGGTGCGGCGGCCGGCGTCTGCGCCCTGATCGGCCACCGGGTCGCGAGCTACGACTACCCGTCCCGCTTCGTGCACTTCACGGCCGGCGTGGCGCTGCCGCTGTCGGCGGCGGCCCCGGTGGTATGGGTGCTGGGGCGGGCGCTCGGTTGACGCTGTCGTCCGCCGGCCGGATTCACCCGGTCGGCGGGTGGCGGAAGGCCGGGCGAGTACGGTGGCCCCGGTGCGCCCGGGTTCGCCGGACGCGCGCCGCGCGTGTCTTTACCCGACAATGAAACAAGCCGGATCCCCGGCCCGATTCCGGCGGGCCGGGGATCCTTGTGTCATACAGCGGGCTTGTGCGTCAGTCCCAGTCGCCGCCGCGGCCGCCCCAGTCGCCGCCGTCGCCGCCCCAGTCGCCACCGCGGCCGCCGCCCCAGCCGCCCCAGCCGTGGTCGCAGACCACGCGGAAGCTGCCGATCACGCCGTCCTTGACCTTGACGTCGCCGGTCCGGCGGACGCCGACACCGTCGCTCTGGCTGTGCGGGCCGACGACCGCGACGGGAGCGCCGTTGTCGCACACCGCACCGCGGAACACCTCGACGGTCTTGTGGCTGTCGTTGCGGATGTTCAGCGTCCGGGCGCCGAGGCCGCTGACCACGGTGATGCAGTCACCGGGGTGGGCCGAGTAGGACCGCTCGTTGATCTCGATCCGGCCCTCGAAGCCGCCGCGGTGCTCCCGGCCGCCCTCGTGCCCCTCGTTGCCCTTGCCCTCGTTGCCCTTGGTGTTGTTGTTGTTCCCGCTGTTGTTGTTGCTGGTACCGCCGCCGAGAGGCGCGGAGGCGACAGCGGCCGGAGCAGCGGCCGGGGCCGCCTCGGGCGCGGACGCGGCCGCAGCGTAGGTGACACCGGTCGCGGCCAGAGCCGCGGCAGCCGCCGCAGCGGCGGTGACAGCGGTGGAACGAGAGATCTTCATGGTGCTTCTCCAGTCTCTGAGACTCGCCGACTCGTCGGCCGGTCGTGAGGAACGTATTGACCGAACGCCGCCGCTGTCACGCGTGAAATGTCCCGAGCCTCGTTTTTTGTCCGCCAATCGGGCGGTATTCTGCGATTGTTCGCCATTCGTCGCTCGCTGGCGGGGTGTCAACTCGCCCTGAAAAAGGGGGAGTTGTCAGGCGCTAGCCCTTTTGGATGATCTTATGACTAATGGCCACTCTGGTGGCAAGCGTGTCGTTGCCGCCGCAACGGGGCGGGTCGCGCTAGGAACGGCCGGCCGGGCACCCGGCGGGGGGTGCGGAAGCGCACGCGGAAGGGCATACGGAAGGGCCGTACCCCAGGGGCATCCGGCCTCGGGGGTACGGCGCTTGGCGACTCTGGCGGACTCTGACCGGCTCTGGCCGGCTCTTGGGTGGCTCTGACCGACTCCTGGGCGGCACAGACACGCTCGGTCTGCTCGGTCCGCCCGGTCCGCTCGGTCCGCGAGGAAGGCCCCAGCCGGGGCTGTGCGCCCCGCTCCGCCGCGAACCGCCCTGAAGGCCACCCGGGTTCGTAGCGGCGCACGAAAGAGGCCGAGGGCGCGGTGCACGCGCCCTCGGCCGTCGCGGTCCGTCCGGACATGCCGGAGCCCCGGCCCAATTCCGGCTGGCCGGGGCTCCATGGTGTTGTGCAAGGGCTGAGGATTACCTACCGCCGTCGCCGCCGTCCCAGCCGCCGTCGCCGCCCCAGTCGCCACCGTCGTGCCCGCCGCCGTGACGGCCGCCGACCACGCGGAAGCTGCCGATCACGCCGTTGCGGACGTGGACGCCCGGCGTGCAGTGGACGCGCACGCCGTCGCTCTGGCTGAAGGGGCCGACGACCGCGACGGGAGCGCCGTTGTCGCAGACCGCACCGCGGAACACCTCGACGACCCGGTGGGTGTCGTTGCGGATGTTCAGCGTCCGGGCGCCGAGCCCGCTGACCACGGTGATGCAGTCACCCGGGTGGGCCGAGTAGGACCGCTCGTTGATCTGGACCCGGCCCTCGAAGAAGCCGCGCTCGCCGCGGCCGCCCTCGCGGCCCTCGTTGCCCTTGCCGTTGTTGTCGTTGTTGCCCGTGCCGGCGCCGCCCATCGGTGCGGCGGCGGCAGGAGCCGCCGGCGCGGCGACGGCGGCCGGGGCGGCAGGGGCCGCCTCCGGCGCCGAGGCGGCCGACGCGTAGGTGACGCCCGTCGCGGCCAGAGCCGCGGCTGCCGCCGCGGCGGCTGTGAGGGCGGTGGAACGAGAGATCTTCATGGTGCTTCTCCAGTCTCTGAGACACCGACACGTTGGCCGGTCGCTTGGAACGTATTCGGCGATCTCCAGGGCTGTCATGTCGGGAAAGTCGCGAGACTGGGTTTTTGTAGGCTGATCGAGGGATTTGCCGCTTATGTTCCTCACATGTCGATCACCGAGGGGTCATCAACTCCGTATCCATACAGGGGAATTGACGCACCACTAGACTCTTTGGATGATCTTATGACAAATCGCTACCCCGCAAGAGAGCGTGTCGATGCTGGCGCGCGGGGCCGAGACGCGCTAGGAGCGGCCGTCCGGGCATGCCGAAGGGCCGCACCCCCCGGCGTCCAACCCCGGGGTGCGGCCCTTCGACCGTCACTGTGCCGCTGCTGCGCGCGGACCGCTTCAGACCGCGATGGCGACCTCGGCCAGCGCGCCCTTCTCCGCCACGACGACCGTACGGTCCGCCGTCGCGCCCGGCACCAGGGCGCGCACGGTCCACGTGCCCTCGGCCGCGTAGAACCGGAACTGGCCGGTCGCCGAGGTCGGCACCTCGGCCGTGAACTCGCCGGTCGAGTCGAGCAGACGGACGTAGCCCGTCACCGGCTCGCCGTCGCGGGTCACCTGACCCTGGATCGTGGTCTCACCGGGCTTGATCGTCGAGGCGTCCGGGCCGCCGGCCTTCGCTCCGCACATGCTGTCTCTCCTGAAGAAGGGGTGTCTTACTTACCGGCGCCGAGCTCGATCGGCACGCCGACGAGGGAGCCGTACTCGGTCCAGGAGCCGTCGTAGTTCTTGACGTTCTCGACGCCGAGCAGCTCGTGCAGCACGAACCAGGTCAGGGCCGAGCGCTCACCGATGCGGCAGTAGGCGATCGTGTCCTTGGCGAGGTCCACGTTCTCCTCGGCGTAGAGGGCCTTCAGCTCCTCGTCCGACTTGAAGGTGCCGTCGTCGTTGGCGTTCTTCGACCACGGGATGTTCTTCGCGCTCGGGACGTGACCCGGGCGCTGCGACTGCTCCTGCGGCAGGTGGGCCGGGGCGAGCAGCTTGCCGGAGAACTCGTCGGGCGAGCGCACGTCGACCAGGTTCTGCGCGCCGATGGCCTTGACCACGTCGTCGCGGAAGGCGCGGATCGAGGTGTCCTGCGGCTTGGCCTTGTACTCGGTCTTCGGGCGCTCCGGGACCTCGTCGCCCGGGACCAGCTCGCGGGCGTCCAGCTCCCACTTCTTGCGGCCGCCGTCGAGGAGCTTGACGTTCTCGTGGCCGTACAGCTTGAAGTACCAGTAGGCGTAGGAGGCGAACCAGTTGTTGTTGCCGCCGTAGAGGACCACCGTGTGGTCGTTGGCGATGCCCTTCTCCGACAGGAGCTTCTCGAAGCCCTCCTGGTCGATGAAGTCGCGGCGGACCGGGTCCTGGAGGTCCTTGGTCCAGTCGATGCGGATCGCGTTCCTGATGTGGTTCTTGTCGTAGGCGGACGTGTCCTCGTCCACCTCGACGACGGCGATGGCCGGGTCGTCCAGGTGCTCCTGCAGCCAGTCGGCGTCGACCAGGACGTCGGTGCGGCTCATGCTCTTTCTCCTCCGGGGCAGTTGCGGCGGGGCGTGCGAGTAGACAGGGGGCGCGCCCGAGAAGTCCGGGCGGCGCACGGGTGCCCTTCCAGCAGGGCAGGGGTGAGACGCGGAAGTCGGGGACTTTCGCTCAGAAGGGGCGACAGAGCATGGCGGCAACGCGGCACAGGTCCACTGCCCGCCGCTTCGTGAGATCCGCCTGTCGCTTCATGGGCTCGATCGTAGGGACGTCCGGGCGGGCGTGTCACCGGTGTGTCGCATGTCGAGACACGATCGTCCGTATGGCGGGATGGAAAGGGCGCCGCGACAGCCGCCGCACGGCCGCCGGGCGCCCGGGAGGTCCCCGTATCTACGCTACGGACCCGATCGTCTCGCCAGTCGGACGCTGTGCGTCCACCAGCTCTGGTCCTACCCCGCCAGCCTGACGTCCGAACCCTTCACGGTGACCTGTACGCCGTCCTTCGCCGCCCGCACCGAGTCCAGCTCGATCCCGCCGGGGAGGTGGTCGATGACCTGCTGGAAGTCGGTGATGTTGCGCACGCGGCTCTCGGCGAGGGAGAGGGCGGCCAGCTTGGGCAGGGAGTCGGCGTGCACCTCGACCTTGTTGTCCGCCACGGTCACGGAGCTGAGCACGGACACCGTCCGGTCGACCGGGACGGTCAGGAGCTTGCCCGACACGTGCACGGCGACCTTGATCTTGCCGTTGCCGCCGTCGGAGAGGCCCACGACCTCGGCCGTGAGGTCCGGGGCCACCTCGGTCGGCTGGGACTTGGCGGTCCTCAGCAGCTCGGCGTAGGAGATCGTCGCGGTGCCGGTGGCGCTGGCCGCGGTGGCGGAGCTGTAGTCGCCGGAGAAGGAGACGCCCTTCATGTCCGCGCGCAGATCGTCGATCCGGATCGTCTTGCCGGCGGTGCCGGTGGCGGCCTCGTAGTCCTTGATCCCGACCTCGACGTCGTCGAGCGTCCCGCCCGCGACCTGGGTGAGGAACGGGAAGCCCTTGATGTTCACGTCCGGCGTCGAGGCCAGGTTCTCCGACGACTTCAGCTTGTCCGCGGCCTCGCCCTCCGCGAAGTGCACGGCCACCCGGTCCGCGATCACGAACAGCCCGCCCAGGATCACGACAAGGACCAGGATTATTCGCAGGGCGCGCATGTGGAGTTCCCCCGGGGACGGAAGCGGTCTTCGGTACGTCACCGTAACCCTGCGGGCGCCGGCGGGGCGGCCATTGTCGATCAGTTGTGACAGGTACGACCCGGCCTACCCTGTACTTATGTACGCGCGGCGGCGTCACATCTACTTCGCCATGATGGGGATCTGCATCGGGCTCTTCGTCCTGGCCTGGGGAGTCGTGCGGATCTGGTCGGTTCCGGCGGCCGTCGGCATGTGCGTCGTGGCCATGGTCATCCCGCCGGTCGCCGCGATGATCGCCAACCGGCGGGGCCCGGAGGACCGCTGGTGGGACGACCCCTCCGGCGATCCCCAGTCCGACGAGTGGTGGGACGAGCTGGACGGCAAGAAGCCCCCGCGTACCTGAGCGGTCAGTAGACGAGCGCCTGGGTGTCGTCGGCCAGCGCCTCCTGGACGAAGACCTGCGCGCCCGCGATCCGTACGCCCTCGATGACGTCCTTCTCGGTGATCTCCCGGCGGGCCGCGCACTGGGTGCACAGCGTGATGCGGCCGGCCGCCAGGACGGACTCGATCAGATCCGGCAGCGGGGCGGCGTGCGGCAGCTCGAACTCGGCGGCCCGCCCCGGCAGCGCGAACCAGGACGACTCCCCGGTCAGCCACAGCGAGACGTCGACCCCGCTGGCCACGGCGACCCCCGCCACGGTGAACGCCTGTGAGCAGCGCTCGGGCGCGTCGGTCCCGGCCGTCACCTTGATCACGAGCTTCTTGGTCATGACGGAAGCGTAGCCGTGAGGACGGCCGTCGCGACGAGCCCGGCCGCGCGGTCGGCGGGGGAGGGCGCCGGCTGCGCCTCAGGCGGCCGGAGCCATGGCCTCCCGTACCGCCGCGCGGGCCAGCGCGGCCGTGGGGTCGACGACCGGGAGGCCGGCGCTCAGCTCGCCGAGGAGCAGAGGCAGTTCCGTGCAGCCCGCCACCAGCAGGTGCGCGCCCCGCGCCGCCAGCTCCTCGGCCGCGCGCTCGACCAGGCACACCGCGGCGGGACCGGTGTCGCCCGCCTTGACCCGGCGGATGGCGCCCGTCACGGCCTCGCCCTGGGTGAGTTCGCCCGGCACCACGACCCGCAGCCCCGCCGCCTCCAGGGCGCGTTGGTACAGTCCGGCGCGCACCGTGCCGGTCGTGGCCAGGAGCCCGACCGACCTCACCTCGGGGTGGTGGGCGCGGATCTCACCGGCCGTCTCCGCGATCATGTCGAGCATCGGTGCGCGCACACTGTTCCGCACCTCGTCGAGGAAGGCGTGCGCGGTGTTGCAGGGGGTCGCGATGACCCGTGCCCCCATCGCCTCGAGCCGGTGCGCACCGCGCACGAGCCAGGGCGTCGGGTCGGGGCCGCCCCCGACGAGCGCCGCGGAGCGGTCCGGGACCGAGGGGTCGGCCCACACCACGACCGGCAGGTGGTCCTGGTCGGCGCCGGCCGGGGTGGCGTCGATCACCTTCCGGTAGAAGTCGACCGTGGCCAACGGGCCCATGCCGCCCAGGATTCCGATGGTCATCTCAGGTCCCCCATTGGTCGAGTGCGAGTTTGCCGACCAGCACGAACACGACGACGAGCAGCACGGCCCGCACGAAGCCGCTGCCGCGCTTGAGTGCCATGCGGGCGCCGACGGAGGCGCCCGCCAGGTTGAACAGCGCCAGGAAGGGAGCGAGTGCCCACAGCACCGTGCCCTGGTACGCGAACATCGCGAGGGCGCCCAGGTTCGTCCCCACGTTGACGGCCTTCGCGGTCGCCGACGCCGTGACCATGTCCATGGACAGGACCGCGACCAGGCCGATCACCAGGAAGGTGCCGGTGCCGGGTCCCAGCAGGCCGTCGTAGAAGCCGATGCCCGCGCCGACGAACCCCACGGCGGCCAGCACCCGCCGCCGGGTCACCGCGGCGCCGGGCCGCTGCCCGAACTGCGGCCGGAGGACGACGAAGGCGGCGACGGCGACCAGCAGCACCATGATCACCGGGCGCAGGACCTCGCTCCTGACGTCGGCGGCGAAGAACGCCCCGCCCACCGCCGCGAGGGCCGCCACGGAACCGAGGCGGGCCGCGAGCCGGACGTCGACGGGGGCCCTGCGGGCGTAGGTCACCGCGGCCGCCGAGGTGCCGACGACACCGACCGCCTTGTTGGTGCCCAGGGCGTAGGCGGGGGCCAGGTGCGGGAAGGCGATCAGCAGGGCGGGCACCTGAAGGAGCCCGCCGCCGCCGACCACCGCGTCCACCCAGCCCGCGAACGCGGCGGCGACGCAGAGCAGCGCCGCCGCGGCCGGGGTCAGCTCATGCACGGGCATAGCTGTCCTTGCCGAGCACCCGGCCGCCGGCCCGCACCAGGACGTCGGCGCGCAGCTCACCGGGGTAGGGGTAGAACCGGCGCAGCCAGCGGTCGTTGCCGTCGTAGCGCGGTGTGAAGTCGCTGCGGCCGTGCACCACCATCCGGTTGTCGACCAGGAGCAGGTCGCCCCGCTCGGCCCGCACCGCGCGGTGCACCGTGTGCATGGCCCGGTTGAGCCGCTCCAGAGCGGCCTGCGCCTCGGGGTCCGTGCCGAAGGTGTTGTGCATGTTGAACCGGACCCGGGTGCCGGGGGCGCCGGCCGGGCCGTCCATGAGGACCGGGTGCGGCGCGGTCACCGGCCGCTCGTCCTCGGCGAGGCCCCGCGTGAAGGAGAGCGGGAAGCGGCTGCGGTAGCGGTCGGTGCGCAGCAGCTCCCGGTCGGCGTCGGTGAGCAGCGGCTCCGCCTCGCGGACCGAGGCGACCAGGGTGGCCGCCTGCCGGTCGTGGTCGGGCCGCAGGCACAGCAGGCCCAGATGGGAGGGGCGGACCGGGTGGTGGACGTTCTCGGTGTGGAAGTCGAAGAGCGTGGAGCCCGAGTTCAGCGGCTTCGCCGCGTCGCCGGCGACCGGGTACACGTCGTGCACGAGAGCCCCGGACTTCTCGTCCTCGTAGCCGATCAGCCCGCCCAGCGGGTGTGCGACCAGGGCGACGAGCAGGCTCGACGCGTGCCGCTCGCCGAGGACGTTGGCGCCGTACGCCGCCGGGGTCGCCGGGATGTCGCCGACGGGCAGCCCCCGCACCACGAGCAGGCCGTGGTCCGGCGGCGTGTCACGGAAGGACTCCACGCCCGCGCGCAGCCGGGCCGGCAGACGCCCGGCGTACGAGGCGAACACCTCGGTCTGGATCGTCTGTTCCAGGGGGCCCGGCAGCCGGGCCGCGTCGCGCAGCAGTTCGTCGAGAAGGGCGGCCTCGGCCGGCTCCAGGGTGAGCGCGGCGAGATCGGCACGGGGTTCCGCGTAAGTCGTCATGCCGGAGATCCTGTTGGCCCGGCACCCGCCCCGACCAGGGAAGCCGACCGTCCGGAAACGTCCATGACCCGCACCGGTCACAGCACGGACCTGTCCGGTAGGGGACGCGACCTGAAGCGGACGCCTCCTGGCGTGCCACCCGGCGTGTGCGGTGCGGCAGCATGTGGGGCGGCGCGGCAAACACTTCGGGGGAGGTGTCGCGATGTCCGAAGTCTCTTTGTTCTCCTTCATCTGGGGCTGAGTCGGTGCGAGCGATGCGGTCGGTGTCCTTCTCGGCGGTCAACGCCGGCGTGGTGGCGATGGCGGTGTCCTACGCGGGACCGCTCGCCCTCGTCCTGGCCGCCGCCGACAAGGCCGGTCTGAGCGCGGCGCAGCGTTCGTCGTGGGTGTGGGCGATCTCCATCGGCGCGGGCCTGACCTGTGCCGGACTGAGCTGGTGGACCCGCACCCCGGTGATCACGGCGTTCTCGACGCCGGGCGCCGCCATCCTGGTCACGGCCCTCGCACAGCACGACTACGCCGAGGCCGTCGGCGCCTTCCTCTGCGCGGGCGTGGCGGCCACGGTGCTGACCGCGACGGGGGTGTTCGCCCGGGTTCTCGCCCGGATTCCGGAGGGCGTCGTCTCGGCGATGCTCGCCGGAATCCTCTTCTCGTTCGGCACGGCGATCTTCACCTCGCTGCGCTCGGCCCCGCTGCTGGCCGGCGCCATGGTGGTCGGCTATCTGCTCGCCAAGCGCCTGTGGCCGACCTACGCGGTGATGTGCGCGCTCGGCGTCGGGCTCGCCGTCGCCGCGGCCGGCGGCGGCCTGCGGCTGCACCTCGCGGGGCCCGGCCTGGCCGTGCCGCACCTGACGGTGCCGCACTTCTCGGCCGGGGCCCTGCTCGGCATCGGCGTGCCGCTGCTCGTGGCCACGCTCGCCGGGCAGTACGCGCCGGGGATGGCGGTGCTGCGCGCGGACGGCTACCGGCCCGACGAGCGTCTGGTGTGCGCGACGACCGGCGCGGTGTCCACGCTGCTCGCCCCCTTCGGCTCCCACGCCGTGAACCCGGCGGCCATCACCGCCGCGATCTGCACCGGACCCGAGGCGCACCGCGATCCGGCCAGGCGGTGGGTCGCCGGAGTGAGCTGCGGCATCGGCTACCTGGTCGTGGGCTGCTTCGGCTCGACGCTGGTCGCCCTGTTCACCGGATTGCCCAAGCCGCTCGTGGCGACGCTGGCCGGGGTGGCGCTGCTCGGCGCGCTCAGCGGAAGCCTGGCCCGCACGGTCGCCGACGAACGCCACCGCGACGCCTCCGTGATCACCTTCCTCGCGACCGCCTCCGGAGTGACGGTCGCCGGCATCGGCTCACCCTTCTGGGGCCTGCTCGCCGGGGTCGTCGCGCACGTCCTGCTCGGCAGCCGCCGGGACCAGCCAGCCGGCGCGCTCGGCGAGGACCGCCACCTGGAAGCGGCTGGCGGCGCCGAGCGCCGAGGTCAGCTCGCCGACCATCCGGCGGACGGTGCGGGCGGAGACGCCGAGCCGCCGGGCGACCGCCTCGTCGGTCAGCCCCTCCGCGAGTAACCGCAGGACCGCCTGCTGCCGCCGGTCCGGCCGGCCCTCCGCGAGCTCGTCCCTGACGGCACGCACCCCCGTGCCGAAGGCGGCGGCCTGCGCCCACGCGTGCTCGAACTGGCTGCGGAACACCTCCACCAGCGAGGGGTCGTAGACGACGACGGCCGCCTGCTGCCCGTCGCTGCCGGTGGCGGGCACGATCGCCAGGTGCCGGTCGACGACGATGAGCCGATGCGGCAGCGTGACCGCGGTGCGCACCTGTCCGCCCGCCTTCTGCACCTCGCGCAGATAGCCGGTCATATGGGGCAGTGCGGCGGACGAGGCGAGATGGACGGTGCGCATGGCGACCCCGCGCCGCAGTGCCCGCCGGTCCCGGGTGAGGCCCTCCTCCACCATGTGCTCGGGCACCCCGCGCGGGTGCAGCGAGACCACCTCTTCGTACGCCTGCTGCGCGGCGTCCTCCAGGGCGGCCGCGATGTTGGTGGTGCCCTCCACCAGCTGGGCCTGGGTGCCGGACAGACGCATGGCGTGGATGGGGTGGAAGTCGGTGAGCATCCGCACCATCGCCTCGCGGGTGCGGGTGGTCTGGTCGATCAGCTCGGCGACGCGGCGCGCGTCGGCGGCGAGAAGGTGATGAAGCGCCGATTCGGACGACACGCAGGCCCAGCCGCTGGGCGTGGCGGTGGTCCGCACCAGCAGGCCGAGTTCGGACAGCACCTGAATGGCCGCCGTGTACTCCTCGCTGCTCCAGGCGAGCCGCCGGCAGACGGCGGCCGGTGTCCAGGCGGCGTCCTGGACGGCGATCTCGTAGAGACGCTGCGCGAGTTTGTGCTCCAGCCCGGTACCGCTGGTCAAAAGTCCCCCTTCGTCGACGCCGCCCCCCAGGGGGCAGCGAAAGGACCGTCCCTCCCGCGCCGGGAGTGACGGCCCTTGTCACAACGGCACGAGACCCTACGCGAAACGGCGGACACGCGCCGGGGCGGACGACGGCTGACCTGGCCGAGAGCGCCCGGCCCGGGACGCGTAAGCTGGGGGCGGCCCTGCCGTATCGCGTACTGCCCGCTCACCCGAGGAGCACCCGTGGAGACTTTCTTCGAAACCCTGCTGGTCCTGGTCTGCGTCGGCGTGCTCGCCTTCGCGTACCTGACCGTGAAGAAGCTGTACCAGGGCCAGCGCTGACCCCGTACCCGGCAAAGATCCAGGAAAGCCGCCGCTCATGATCGAGATCCCGTCCGACCTGCACAAGAGCCTGGTCCCGCTCGCCTTCCTGCTCGGCAACTGGGCCGGCGCGGGCGTGCACGACTTCCCCGGCTCCGAGAAGTGCAACTTCGGCCAGGAGGTCAGCTTCACGCACGACGGCCGCGACTTCCTGGAGTACCACTCGCACACGTGGGTGCTGGACAAGGACGGCAACAAGGTCCGCCCGCTGGAGTCGGAGTCCGGCTTCTGGCGGATCGACGCCGACCGCAAGGTCGAGGTGACGATGACCCGCGACGACGGCGTCATCGAGATCTGGTACGGCGAGATGGCCGACAAGAAGCCGCAGATCGACCTGGTCACGGACGCCGTGGCCCGCACGCCCGGCTCGCGCGCCTACAGCGGCGGCAAGCGCCTGTACGGCTACGTCAAGAGCGACCTGATGTGGGTCGGCGAGAAGCAGACCCCCGAGGTCCAGCTCCGCCCCTACATGTCGGCCCACCTCAAGAAGGTCGTCACCCCCGAGGACGTCGAGCGCTGGGCCAAGGCCCTGCCGGACGACCTCCCGGACGACGGCATCGCCTTCTTCAAGTGAGCCTTCGCACGCCGTAGCCCTAGACTTTCCGGTGTGGTGAACACCGACTGGAAGAGCGACCTCAGGCAGCGCGGCTACCGGCTGACGCCGCAGCGGCAGCTTGTCCTGGAAGCCGTGGACACCCTTGAGCACGCGACCCCCGACGACATCCTCACGGAAGTGAAGAAGACGGCGTCGGGGGTCAACATCTCCACCGTCTACCGGACGCTGGAGCTGCTGGAGGAGCTGGGCCTGGTCAGCCACGCCCACCTCGGGCACGGTGCGCCCACCTACCACCTCGCCGACCGGCACCACCACCTGCACCTGGTGTGCCGCGACTGCGAGAACGTGATCGAGGCCGATGTGGACGTGGCCGCCGAGTTCACCGCGAAGCTGCGGCAGCAGTTCGGGTTCGACACCGACATGAAGCACTTCGCGATCTTCGGCCGCTGCAAGGACTGTTCCCTGAAGAGTTCAACTACCACGTCGTAGGCTGGCGGTATGAAGAGCCCCCTGCTGTCCCTGCCCGGCGCCGTCCCCGCCGAGGGCGTGGACGAAGGCGTCGCCGCGCACTACGGCGACCTGTTCCGCGAGCAGCGCGCACTCGCCGACGGCGCCGGTTTCGTCGACCTGTCCCACCGCGGTGTCGTCACCGTCAGCGGTGAGGACCGGCTGAGCTGGCTGCACCTGCTGCTCACCCAGCACGTCAGCGAGCTGCCGGCCGGCGAGGCCACCGAGGCGCTGATCCTCTCCGCGCACGGGCACATCGAGCACGCGCTGTACCTGGTGGACGACGGCAGCACCGTCTGGGCGCACGTCGAGCCCGGCACCCAGGACGCGCTGCTCGCGTACCTGGAGTCGATGAAGTTCTTCTACCGGGTCGAGGTCGCCGACCGGACGGCCGACTTCGCGGTCGTCCACCTGCCCGCCGGGTCCATCGCCGAGGCGCCCGAGGGCGTGGTCGTCCGCGAGACGCCGTACGGCCGTGATCTGTTCCTGCCGCGCGAGGACCTGGAGTCCTTCGCCGCCGCGCACGGACCGGCCGCCGGCCTGCTCGCCTACGAGGCGCTGCGCGTCGAGCAGCACCGGCCCCGGCTCGGCTTCGAGACCGACCACCGGACGATCCCGCACGAGCTGGGCTGGATCGGCACGGCGGTCCATCTGCAGAAGGGCTGCTACCGGGGGCAGGAGACGGTCGCCCGCGTCCAGAACCTGGGCAAGCCGCCGCGCCGGCTGGTCTTCCTCCATCTCGA
Source organism: Streptomyces sp. NPDC048192 (assembly GCF_043202415.1). NCBI lineage: Bacteria > Bacillati > Actinomycetota > Actinomycetes > Kitasatosporales > Streptomycetaceae > Streptomyces > Streptomyces sp. NPDC048192. Next base: position 490,773 of record NZ_JBIDAL010000005.1, on the reverse strand, counting down.
CGGCAGCGACGTCCACCTGCCGGTGCCGGGCACCGAGATCCGGCTCGCCGACGAGGGCCCGGACGGCCGCAAGATCGGTTTCGTGACGACGTCGGTACGCCACCACGAGCTGGGGCCGGTGGCGCTGGCCCTGGTCAAGCGCAACGTGCCGGTCGACGCGCGGCTCCTGGCCGGCGAGACGGCGGCCGCGCAGGAGGTCGTGGTCGAGCCGTAGCCGCCCGGCCGCGCACGCGCGCGGCCCGCGGGCTAGATCTCCAGCAGCACCGTGAACGGCCCGTCGTTCGTCAGGGACACCCTCATCCGCGCGCCGAACCGGCCCGTCGCCACCGTCGCGCCCAGCGCCCTCAGCTGGGACACCACCTCGTCGACCAGGGGCTCGGCGACGTCACCGGGGGCCGCCGCGTTCCATGTGGGCCGGCGGCCCTTCCTGGCGTCCCCGTACAGGGTGAACTGGCTGACGACCAGCAGGGGGGCGTCGATGTCGCTGCACGACCGCTCGTCGTGCAGCATCCGGATCGACCACAGCTTGCGGGCCAGCTGCGCCGCCTTCTCCTTGGTGTCCTCGTGGGTCACCCCGACCAGGACGCACAGCCCCTCGCCCTCGATCGCGCCGACCGTCTCCCCGTCCACGACGACGCTCGCGCCGTCCACTCTCTGCACCACCGCACGCATGCGGACCATCATGCCGGGTGCCCGGTACGCGGTCACAGGGGGTCCAATATCGATCCCTTACCCCCCATCTGGGGCTGTTCGGGGGCACTCGGTCACATAGGGGCCGGTTGGGGTGGCACGATGCTGTCACACGCCGGTCGAGGGGACGGTCACACGCACGATGAGCACACCGAGTACCAGCGGGCAGCTGGGGGCGCAGGGGACGTACCGGCCGCCCGTCCAGCGCGCCGACGAGCCGGAAGGGCCCGTGCCCGCGGCGGGCGCCGTGCATCAGGCGGGTCCCGGGCATCAGGCGGGTCCCGTGCATGCGGCGGGCCTCACGCCGTCCGCGCGGCCCGAGCCGGAGCCGGCCCGGCTGACCCTGCCGGAGCTGCGCACGCTGCGCCGCGACGCCCAGCGCGACGAGGCGGACCTCAGCTATGTGCGGCGGCTGCTGCAGGGCCGGATCGACATCCTGCGCGCGGAGCTGTGCCGGCGCGGCCGGGCGTCCGTGCCGGCGCCCGCGGACGGTTCGATGGTCGACCGGCTCCCGGAGATCCTCAAGGACGCCCCGGCCCGGCACCGCTCCTCGGCCCGCCACGTCACGGTCGGCACCCCGCGGAGCGAGGAGTACCGGCAGCTGGCCGCCCAGATGCTCGCCGAGGTCGAGCTGAGCGATCTGCAGGCGCGCACGGATCTGGAGCTGACCGCGGCCATGGGGCGCCTGGTCCGCTACGAGCAGGAGGTCTCCGGGCGCCGCCAGCGCCTGCAGCAGACGACCGACGAGTGCAGCGCGGAGATCGCCCGCCGCTACCGGGTGGGTGAGGCGCAGGTGGACGACCTGCTGATGTGAGCGCGGCGAAAAGGACGCGACACACGCGCGCGGCGCGCCTACGGTGACCCCATGACCGACGTCCGCACCGTCACCGAGGCCGAGTTCGACGACTGGCAGCGCGCCCTGTGCACCGGTTTCCTGCGGCCGCCGGTGCTGCCCGCCGAGCAACTCGAGGCGCGCCGGGCCCAGTTCGTGCCGGGCCGGCTGCTCGGCGCGTTCGACGGCGGCCGGTGCGTGGCCACTTTCCGCTCCTTCGCGCAGGAGGTGACCGCGGTCGGCGGCGCCGCCGTCCCCGCGAACGCGATATCCGGTGTCACCGTCAGCCCCACCCACCGCCGCCGCGGCCTGCTCACCCGCATGATGAGCCGGGACCTGGCGGCGGCGAAGGAGCGCGGTGACGTGGTCGCCACGCTGATCGCCGCCGAGTACCCGATCTACGGCCGGTACGGCTTCGGCCCGGCGACCTGGACGAGCGAGTGGACCATAGAGGTGCCCCGGGCCGGTCTCGACCCGCGCTGGTCCGGGCCCGGCGACGGCGGCCGCATCGACCTCGTGGACGGCGAGGAGGTGCGCAAGCTCGGCCCCGAGCTGCACGAGCGGTTCCGCCGGGCGCAGCCGGGCGCGGTCAGCCGGACCGAGCTGTGGTGGCAGGCGCACACCGGGGCCGTCCGGCTGCACGCCGACTGGACCGAGCCGTTCCACGCCGTCCACCGCGCGGCCGACGGCGAGGTCCAGGGCCTGGTGACGTACCGGTCCGACGAGACGTGGAACGGCATGCAGCCGGAGCAGACCGCCACCGTGCAGGAGCTGATCGCGACCACCCCGGCCGCCGAGCGCGCCCTGTGGCTCTACGTGTGCTCCATCGACTGGATCACGAAGGTCAAGAGCGGCTCCCGCGGCCCCGACGACCTGCTGCCGTACCACCTCCCCGACCGGCGCGCGGCCCGGATCACCGACCACGCGGACTGGCTGTGGGTGCGCGTCCTGGACGTCGTGCGCGCCCTCGAGGCGCGGACGTACGACGTGGCGGGCACGCTGGTGCTGGAGGTCGTGGACGGCGACGGCCTGGCCGCGGGACGGTTCCGGCTGGACGCCGCGCCGGAGGGCGCCTCCTGCGCGCCCACCGGTGAGCGCGCCGATCTCACGCTGGACGCCGGTGACCTGGCCTCGCTCTGGCTCGGCGACGAGTCGGCGCTGCGGCTCGCGCGGCTCGGCCGGGTGCGGGAAGAACGAGAGGGCGCCGCCCGGAAGGCCGACGCCCTGTTCCGCTCGCCCGGGCGACCCTGGTGCCCGGACCTGTTCTGACCGCTCCCTTCTCCCGGTGGCGCTGACTGTGCATCCGTAGCGAGCTGTTCAGTTGTGGCTGTGCTGCGGTGTTCAGTTGTGGCTGTGCGATGTCGTGTTCAGTTGTGACTGTGCGCTTCGGTGGCCGTCCCCTGTCCGGGCTCCCGGCTCCCCTCCGGAAGGGAGCCCGGTCGGCCAACCACTGGGAAGCTTGACCATGTTGTACAAGTTGGCAGCCAACTTCACCTGACTTATGTCCGTTGGGAAGCGGCTCATAACCAGCTATCCCGGAACTGCCGCAACTTGGCGGGAAGTTGTAGTGTTTGTCCGTGGACCCGGAGCACGCCTCCGCCAGTGGACGGACGAGGCCGCAGCGGCCTCACCCGTCCCACCGCGACATCGCCGACGAACTGCGCACCCGGATCAGGACCGGTGTGCTGCGGGCGGGCCAGCGCATGCCCACGCAGGCCGAGCTGGCCGACGAGTTCGGCGTCGAGCGCGGCGCGGTGCGCCAGGCCCTGCGCATCCTGCAGTCGGAGCGCCTGCTCACCAACGTCTCCAAGGGCAGCCCGGCCACGGTGGCGGGCGTGCCGGGGCCGGTCCGGCCGCCGGCCGGTCCCGCGGCGCCGCCGCAGCCCACCATGGTCGCTCTCGCGCCCCGGATCGCGCAGGCCTTCGCCGCCCCCCACGTGCGGATCGACGCGCTCTGCCTGACCTCGGTCTCGCTCACGCTGGCCATCGGCGAGCCGCTGCGGCAGATCCACGCGGGGCGGCTGAAACCGGCCAAGATCGATGTGCGGGTGCTGCTGCCCAGCCGGGACATCGACCTCGCCTTCCCGGCGCCGGTGGCCGCCGACGACCACGGCCTGCTGCACCGGCGCTGGCTGGTGCAGCGCAACGCCCAGGGCCTGGTGCTGCGGCAGAATCTGCTGGCCCTGTCCGCCACGCACGGCATCGACGTGCGCGTGTCCTTCCGCGCGCTGCCGTTCACCCCGCCGGTCAAGCTGTATCTGCTCAACGGGTCCGAGGCACTGTTCGCGTACTACACGCTGAGGCGCCGCGAGCGGGAGATCGAGCACGAGCATCTGGAGCTGTACGACGCCGACGGCACGCGCTCGATGCTGTTCGCCTTCGAGCGGCGTGCCGGGCGCCGGGACGACGCGTTCGTGGAGCAGTCGCGGCGGTGGTTCGAGGCGCTGTGGCAGACGATCAGTTCGGAACTGCGCTTCGGTTCCTAGGGCGCGGCGCGCGGGAGTTACAGCGCCGGGCCCGCCAGGAGCACGGCGAGCAGGACGGCGCCGGCCGAGAGGGCCTTGTGACTCCTGGTCTCGATGCCGACGGAGATCAGGAGCAGTCCGGTGGCGCCGGCGACACCGTACTTCCACTGGACGAGTTGTTCGACGAGGAGAGCGAGGGCAGGCACGGCGGTTCCCCCATTCCGAAGATTGGCCAACTCGCGAAAGTTGGCAACCAACTCCATCTAAGTTGTCCCCACTTGGTCATGGTTCATAAACAACTTCTCGGCAACTCACCAAAGATGGATTAGAGTTGTAGCGTTTGGTCGTGACTCAGGAGCATGCGGCAGTGAACGGCAGCAGGAGGCTCACCCCCCAGGAGATCGCCGACGCCCTGCGCCGGCGCATCCGCACCGGGGAGCTGCGCCCCGGCGAGCGCCTGCCCACCCAGGCCGAGCTGGCCGGGGAGTTCGGCGTCGAGCGGGGCGCCGTACGCCAGGCGCTGCGGGCCCTTCAGGAGGAGGGGCTGCTCGCCGACGTCAGCAAGGGCAGCCCGCCCCGGGTCGCCGAGCCGCCGGCGCCGCGCGGGGAGCCGCAGCCCACCATGGTGGCGCTCGCGCCCCGGCTGACCGAGGCGTTCTCCGCGCCGCACGTGCGCATCGACGCCGTCTGCCTGACCGCGCAGAGCCTGATCCCCGCCCTCGGCGAGCCGCTGCGCCTGATCCACGAGGGCCGGCTGCGCCCGGAGCGGATCGACGCCCGCATCCTGCTGCCGTCCCGCGACATCAACCTCGCCTTCCCGGTCTCGGTCGACGCCGGGAGCGAGGAGGACGACGCCGTGCACCAGCGCTGGCTGGCCATGCGCAACGCCCAGGGCCAGGTGCTGCAGTACAACCTCCAGGCGCTGCGCGCCACCCATGACATCGACGTCCAGGTCACCTTCCGCGCGCTGCCGTTCACCCCGCCGGTCAAGCTGTATCTGCTCAACGGGATGGAGGCCCTGTTCGCGCACTACATGGTCACGCGCCGCGAGGAGTCCACCGACAGCGGGGAGACGCTGCAGATGTACGACACGCTGGGCTCGGAGTCGCTGCTGTTCTCCTTCGAGCAGCGGGCAGGTGAGCGGGACGCGGCGTTCGTGGAGCAATCGCAGAAGTGGTTCGACGCCCTCTGGGAAACCATCACGACGGACCTGACACTCTCCTAGTGACTTCTGATGCGACGCAGACTGAGACGACGCAGACCGAACAGAGCGCGAACGAGACCGAGATGCTCCGAGGTCTGATCGAAAACGCCCGCGTGGTGCTGTGGGACTTCGACGGACCGATCTGCCGGCTGTTCGCGCGGCACAAGGCCGAGCGGGTGGCGACCGGGCTGGTGGAGTGGCTGGCCGGGCGCGGGCTGCACAATCTGCTCAGCGACTCCGAACGCGGCTCGCTGGACCCGCACGAGGTGCTGCGTGCCGTGGACCTGCGGCACCCGGGCAGCGACCTGGTGACCGAGCTGGAGGAACGTCTCACCCAGGAGGAGCTGCGGGCCGCGGGATCCGCGCACCCCACCGCCTACGCCGACCCCCTGATCCGCACCTGGTCCGCGGTGGGCGCCCGGCTGGCCATCACCACCAACAACTCCCCGAAGGTGGTCACCGCCTATCTGGACGACCGCGGCCTCACCGCCTGCTTCGCCCCCCACATCTACGGCCGCACCGCCGATCTGCACCTGCTCAAGCCCGACCCGCACTGCCTCAACCGGGCACTCGTCGCGATGGGCGCCGCCCCCTCGGCGGCCCTGATGATCGGCGACTCGCCGTCCGACCTCGCCGCCGCGCGCGGCGCCGGCGTGCGCTTTCTCGGCTACGCGCGTAACGCAGAGAAGGGGAAGCTTTTGCGGGAGGCCGGAGCCGCGCACGTGGTCCGGTCGCTGGAGCCGCTGCTGCGCGTGCTGTGGAGCCGGTGACCGCCGGGCGCCCGGCGTCCGGCACCCGGGCTGCCGTACGGCGCCGCACCCGCCCGCGTATCCACGCCGCCAGCGGCGCCACCGCGCCCGCGGCCCAGAGCAGGACCTGTGTCAGGTCGTCGATCTGCACGTCGAACCCGAGCACATGGATCGTCACGGCTTCCTCCCCCGCGGGTCCCGGCAACCGGTCAACCGCCCGGCCTTGCACGGTTGACTGCCCAACTTGACTGCTTGTGGCAGCATGCCCGGCCAACTAGATCCAGTAACGGGCGAGTTGACTTGTCTGGTTGACTGCCCGCACGGGTTTGCCGCCGGTGCGCCGGAGGTACGTACCCGGTGTGGCGGCGGAGCGGCACGACGAGACCGACGGCCGCAGATTCCTCCAGATCACGGAGGAACTGCGGGCGCGGCTGGCCGACGGCTTCTATCCGGTGGACGGGTATCTGCCCACCCAGTCGGTGCTGGCCAAGGAGTTCGAGGTCTCCCGGGACACCGTGCAGCGGGCCCTGCGGGTGCTGCGCAGCGAGGGCTGGATCGAGTCCCGGCAGGGCAAGGGCTCACGCGTGGTCAGGAACCAGCGCGTCCACTCCCCGACGCCCCGGGCGAGCAGGTCCCGGCGCCAGCTGACCCTCGGGCCGCTGATCGCCGAGGCGTTCGAGCAGCCCGAGGTCACCATGGACATCTACACCCTGACGTCGGAGAGCCTGGACACCCATATCCATCTGCAGGCCGAGCGCATCCGCGCCGGCGTCATCGCGCCCCGGCGGATCGCGCTGCGCCTGATCCTGCCGTCCGCGATCGACGCCCTGCCGTACCCGCGGGCGGTGGACGGCAAGGACGACGCACGCCTGCGGACCCGGCTGCGCGGCATCGCCGAGACCCACGTCGCCTCGCTCGGCAAGGTCCTCGGCGAGCTACGGCGCGAGGGGCTCGTCACCTCGGTGGAGTACGAGTTCCGCCACGCCCCCGTCGCGCCGCTGTTCAAGCTGTACGTGATCAACCGCTCCGAGGTGCTGCACGGCCCGTACATCCCGATCGTCCGCCCGGTGTTGCTCGACACCGGCGAGGAGGTCGCCGCGGTGGACGTCCTCGGGCTCGGCGCCACCCTCACCCACCACGTCCGCGACGGCCGGCCGGACTCGCCGGGAACCACCTTCGTGGACAGCATGACGACCTGGTTCGAGGCCACCTGGGAGCTGCTGACGGACGAGGCCGCCACGTCCGCGCCGCAGTAGGCCACGCCGTTCGAGAGAGCGTCGAGTGCGGTGCTGTAGCATGCGCGCACCGCGTGAGCAATCGCTTCCGTTCTTACGTACGGGACGGCAATCGAGCCGACCCGGTGCGGCCTGATACGCGACGAGCGCCAGACACACCCGTTGTGGCTACTCGGCCACGGTTCCGGTCGTGGGGAAAGACCCCCGCGTTTATCGTTTGCCATACTTTCCACCAGCGCGAGCATCTCGGAGCGGCCAGTGGGCGCACCTCCCGTTCCCCACCTCTTCCGTGGGGAACGCGCCGGACCGGGCACAGTGCCCGCGCTGTACGAGAGATTCGTGCATCTCGCCACACGAGAGGGCGAGATGAGCAGCGGCCACCACAACCTGAACTACCGGATCGCGCCCACCGCCCGTATGGCGCAGCTCCTCGGACTGGAGCCCGGGACGTCGGTGCTCGTACGGATCCGGCGCGCCGAGGCACTGCCGGTGGTGATCAGGACGTGGGCGAACGAGGCGGAGATCGTACGGGCCGTCAAGAGCGTCCTGCCGCATGTGCCCGAGTGCCTCGCCGAGGGGGACGGGTTCGCCATCCACCGCTACATGGAGGGCGTGCCGCTGTCCAGCGTCTGCGCCGACGGCAAGCCCGTCGACACGCTGCTAATCAAGGCGCTGGCCGGGCTGCTCGCCCGGATGGCCCAGGTGCGCCGGGGCGCGCTGCCGCCGCTGCCGGCCGCCTGGCCCAGCAACGACCAGGACAGCCAGGGCTTTCTGCAGACGCTGGCGCGCCTCGCCGACCAGCAGATCCGCCGGCCCAACTGGCGGGCGTTCGGCGGGCTGTTCGCGGCGCTGGGCATCCCGGAGGACGCGCTGCTCCGCCTGGCCGAACGGGTGCCGCCGATGGCGCGCCGGCCGTACAGCCTGCTCCACGCCGACCTGCACAGCGACAACCTGATCGTGACGTACGCCGGGGACCCGCCCCTGATCTGCGTCGACTGGGAGCTGGCGACGTACGGCGACCCGCTGCACGACCTGGCGACCCATCTGGTGCGGATGCGGTATCCGAGACACCAGTGGTCCGAGGTGATCGACGCCTGGGCCGAGGCCATCCAGGTGATCCGCCCGGGGGCGGTCAACGGACTGGCCAAGGACCTGCGGCACTACATCGCCTTCGAGCGGGCCCAGTCGGTGTACCCGGACGTCATGCGCGCCGCGATCTCCCTGGACGAGGCGTTCGACCAGAAGGGGCTGGACCATGCCACGGGGGAGGTGCGCCGCGCCCTGGAGGCGGCCCAGGAACCGCTGAACCTGCGCAGCCTGCCCAGTGCGGCGGAGATCGAGCGGGTCCTGTTCCGCTGGCGCATTTCGCGGGGGAAGGCGCGCACGGGTCTGTTCTCCGCTTTCGTCACGCCCTCCTGGACGCCGGACAAGCGGGTGCCCGAACACCGGGACTTCCCCTACGCGGCCGTCCACGCGGCACTGCACGCGGAGGGCGCCGCACCGGCCGGACGGGTGTTCAAGGGAACGGCGCACCTGAACTCCGTGGTCCGGGTGCCCGGAATCGGGTTCCCCGTGGTGGTGCGCCGCAAAGTGGCGAACGTCTGCCGGCGGGAGCGGAGCTTTCTCAGCGAGCACGCGGTGCTGCGGGCCATCGAGGACTCCGGGGTCGCGGTGGCGGCGCCGCGGGTTCTCGCTCTGGGCGAGAGCTATCCCGGGAAGTTCCGCAAGGACAGCTTCGCCATCCACACCTACGAGGGCCCGCTCGACACGAACCGGCCGCCCGAGCACCCGGTGCACGGCCTGCTCCCGCACGAGGCGGACCGGCTGGTCGACCAGCTCTGTGCGCTGAGGGCCGTGGACTACACCAAGCTCGACCCCGCCGCCGAGCGGGACTTCGGTTTCTACGGCTGGCTGGCCGACCAGCTCGTCGCGCTGGTCAGGGATCTGCCCAAGGAGTCGCAGCAGCTGGCCCGCCTCCTCGGCCTGCCCGAGGCGGACCGGCTGCGGCAGATGCTGTGCCGGCACGGCGTCAGCCCGCGCAAGCCGACCCTGCTGCACGGCGACCTGAATCCCTGGAACCTGGTGCGCCGCGACGACGCCCTGGCGCTCACCCTCATCGACTGGGAGCTGGCGACCGTCGGCGACCCCCTGTACGACCTGGTCCGGCACATGCATCTGACGCCGACCCGGCCGGAGATCCGGGACCGGATGTTCCGCCGCTGGGAGGCCCTGATGCCCCCCGAGTACACCCGCGACTGGCAGCAGGACTGGCGGGTCTACCGGTGGATCGAGATCGTCCGTTCGGCCTACGTCGACCTCGACCGCCTGGTCACCGGCGCGAGCCTGGACGCCCCCAACGTCCGCCGCGCCGTGGACTCCTACGCCATGACCCTGGCCGCGGCCAAGGGCTCCCTGGGCCTGCCCGTCCGCCCCACGGCAAACCCCTATCTTGCCCGCGCCCTGGCCTAGGGAGACCATGTCGGGACCGGACTCCGGTCCGGCGGGAGGTACTTGACTCCGCTCGGGCAGCCGCTGGTCACCCGGCTGCTGCTGCTCGGAACCGGACCGATCTGAACGTGTGGTCGCACTTCGACTGTCTGTGGGCGCCGGCCAGGCGGCCCGGCCGGCGTCGCGGAGTGCCGGCCTGAGGCAGGGCCCCCGCCCGGGGCTCCGTGCCCGCGGCGGTGCGTAGGCTCGGCGGTATGGGTGAGGAGATCGGGCTGCGGGAGCGCAAGAAGCGGCGGATGTACCAGGACGTGTCGGACACCGCCGTACGGCTCTTCCTGGAGCGGGGGTTCGACGCGGTGTCCGTGGCCGAGGTGGCGGCGGCGGCCGGCATCTCCAAGCCGACGCTCTTCCGGTACTTCCCGGCCAAGGAGGACCTGGTCCTGCACCGGATCGCCGACCACGAGACGGAGGCCGCGCGGGTGGTGGCCGGGGCGGCGGACCCGGTCGACGCGCTGCGCCGGCACTTCCTCGCCGGGCTGGAGCGGCGCGACCCGGTGACCGGGCTGAACGCCCACCCCCAGGTGCTCGCCTTCCACACCCTGCTCTACGGCACCCCCGCCCTCGTGGCGCGGGCGTACGCCCATCTGGAGCGGTCGGAGGCGGCGCTCGCCGAGGCGCTCGGCGGCGGCCTGGACGCGCGGCTGGCCGCCGGGCAGATCGTCGCCGTGCAGCGGATCCTCGCCCAGGACAACTGGCGCCGGATCGCGGCGGGGGAGCGGGTCGAGGACGTGGAACCCGATGCCGTACGGGCCGCGGAGCGGGCGTTCCGGCGGCTGGCGGCGGGGCTGCCGCAGCTGGGGCGGAGTGAATGAGACTTGGCTAATGAGACATGGTTAAAAATGTAACTCGGTAACGTTTCAAGGGTACCCTGGCGCCATGACGTCACTCGACCCCCGTCTCACCGAGACCCTGCACGCCGAGCGCGCCCACCACGACGCCTGCCGTGCCGCCCTCGCCGCGATGGTCGAGGGCGCCGCCGAGCAGGTCGTCATCGGCGAGGACGTCTCCGCCTCGGGCGCCGACGCCGAGGTGCTCGGCTACCGGCTGCGCAGCCAGGCCAAGGCGCTGCGCGAACTCCCGCCCGGCCCGCTGTTCTTCGGCCGGCTGGACTTCGCCGGCAGCGACCCCGAGCACGGCGGGCAGCACTACCATCTGGGCCGGCTCAGGATCACCGAGGACCCGGCCGCCCCGCCCCTCGTCGTCGACTGGCGGGCCCCCGTCTCCCGCGCCTTCTACCAGGCGAGCGCCCGCGACCCGCGCGGCGTCGAGGTACGGCGCCGGTTCGGCTGGGCGCCCGGCGGCACCGGCGACTCCGCCGACCTCACCGGCCTGGAGGACGAGCACCTGGGCCGGGGCGAGTCGCGGACCAGCGACATCGTGGCCCGCGAGATCGAGCGGCCGCGCGTCGGACCCATGCGGGACATCGCCGCCACCATCCAGCCCGAACAGGACGACCTGGTCCGCGCCGCCCTCACCGACTCGGTCTGCGTCCAGGGCGCACCCGGCACCGGCAAGACCGCGGTGGGCCTGCACCGCGCGGCCTACCTGCTCTACACCCACCCCAAGCGGCTCCAGCGCGCCGGGCTGCTGATTCTCGGCCCCAACCGCACCTTCCTGCGCTACATCGCCGAGGTGCTGCCCGCGCTCGGCGAGACCGGCGTACGCCAGTCGACCCTGCTGGAGGAGATCGCCCGCCACCCGGCCACCGGTGGTGACTCTCCGGCCGCCGCGATGGTCAAACACGACGCCCGGATGGCCGAGGTGCTGCGCCGGGCGCTGTACGCGCGCGTGACCACCGACGGCGTCACCGACCTCGCCGTACCGGACGGCTCCTACCGGTGGCGGGTGTCCGCCGCCGAACTCGCCGGGATCGTGGCCGAGGTGCGGGCCGAGGAACCGCCGTACGCCGTCGGCCGCGAGCGGGTGCGCACCCGGGTGGTACGGCGGCTGCGCGAGCGCGCCGAACGCCGTGCCGGGGTGCTGCCCGCCGCCTGGGTGCGCCGCGTCGAACGGGCACGGCCGCTCACCGAGCAGCTCGACCGGGTCTGGCCGAAGGTCCGCCCCGAAGAGGTGCTCGCGCGGCTCCTGACGGACGCCGGCGAGCTGGCACGCTCCGCCGACGGCCTGCTGGACCCGGACGAGCAGGCGGCCCTGCTGTGGCCCCGCGCGCCCCGCTCGTACAAGTCGGCCCGCTGGTCGCCCGCCGACCTGGTCCTCCTGGACGAACTCTCCGGCCTGATCGAGCACCCGGAGGGCTACGGCCACATCGTCGTCGACGAGGCGCAGGACCTGTCCCCCATGGAGTGCCGGGCCATCGCCCGCCGTGCCGCCTTCGGCTCGCTGACCGTGCTGGGCGACCTCGCCCAGGGCACCACCGCGTGGGCCGCCCGCGACTGGTCGGTGCAGCTGCGCCACCTGGGCCGGCCGGACGCGGCGGTGGTCCCGCTGACCACCGGTTTCCGGGTGCCGGCGGCGGTCGTGGCCCTGGCCAACCGGCTCCTGCCCCGCTTGGACGTCCGCGTCCCAGCCGCCACCTCCCTGCGCGGCGACGGCGAGGTGCGCATCCGGCCGACCGGCGACGTGCCGGGCACGACCGTGACCGCGGTGCGCGAGGCACTGGCCCACGAGGGTTCGGTGGGCGTCGTGGCCGCCGACGCGGACGTGGAGGCCGTGCGGCACGCGCTCACGGCGGCCGGCCTCGACCCGGCCGGCCCGGACGCGCTCGGCGCCCGCGTGACCGTGGTCGCCGCGAGCCTCGTGAAGGGCCTGGAGTACGACCACGTCGTCGCCGTGGAACCGGCGGCGGTGGCGGAGGCGGAGCCCCGCGGCGCCCACCGCCTGTACGTGGTCCTCACCCGCGCGGTCTCCCGCCTGGACGTGGTCCACTCCCGCCCGCTGCCGTTCTGACCCGGGCGGCTCGGCGGCGCCCCTCACGCCCCCACGTACGCCGCCAGGTGCTGCCCCGTCAGGGTCGACCGGGCGGCGATCAGGTCGGCCGGGGTGCCCTCGAAGACGACGCGACCGCCGTCGTGGCCGGCGCCGGGGCCGAGGTCGATGATCCAGTCGGCATGGGCCATGACGGCCTGGTGGTGCTCGACCACGACGACCGACTTGCCGGAGTCGACCAGGCGGTCGAGGAGGGCGAGGAGCTGTTCGACGTCGGCCAGGTGGAGGCCGGTCGTCGGCTCGTCGAGGACGTACACGCCGCCCTTGTCGGCCATGTGCGTGGCCAGCTTCAGCCGCTGCCGCTCGCCGCCGGAGAGCGTGGTGAGCGGCTGGCCCAGGGTGAGGTAGCCGAGGCCGACGTCGGACATGCGCTCCAGGATCCTGTGGGCCGCCGGGACCCGTGCCTCGCCGGCGGCGAAGAACTCCTCCGCCTCGGTCACCGGCATCCCCAGCACCTCGGCGATGTCCCGCCCGCCCAGCGTGTACTCCAGCACCGAGGCCTGGAACCGCTTGCCCTCGCACTCCTCGCAGGTCGTCGCGACCCCCGCCATCATCGCCAGGTCGGTGTAGACGACCCCGGCGCCGTTGCAGTTCGGGCAGGCGCCCTCGGAGTTCGCGCTGAACAGCGCCGGCTTGACCCCGTTGGCCTTGGCGAACGCCTTGCGGACGGGCTCCAGCAGACCGGTGTACGTCGCCGGGTTGCTGCGCCGCGAGCCGCGGATCGGGGTCTGGTCGATCGACACGACGTCCGCGCCGGCCGGCATCGAGCCGTGCACCAGCGAGCTCTTGCCGGAGCCGGCCACACCGGTGACCACGCAGAGCACGCCCAGCGGGATGTCGACGTCGACGCTTCGCAGGTTGTGCGTGCTCGCGCCGCGGATCTCCAGGGCGCCCGTCGGCTTGCGGACCGTGTCCTTGACCGCGGCCCGGTCGTCGAGGTGACGCCCCGTCAGGGTGCCACTGGCCCGCAGCCCCTCCACGGTGCCCTCGAAGCAGACGGTGCCGCCCGCCGTACCGGCGCCCGGACCGAGGTCGACGACGTGGTCGGCGATCGCGATCGCCTCCGGCTTGTGCTCCACGACCAGCACGGTGTTGCCCTTGTCGCGCAGCCGCAGCAGCAGCTCGTTCATCCGCTGGATGTCGTGCGGGTGCAGGCCGATCGTCGGCTCGTCGAAGACGTACGTGACATCGGTGAGGGACGAGCCGAGGTGGCGGATCATCTTCACGCGCTGCGCCTCGCCGCCCGACAGGGTGCCCGCCGGGCGGTCCAGGGAGAGATAGCCGAGGCCGATCTCGACGAACGAGTCGAGGGTGTGCCGCAGGGACGCCAGGAGCGGCGCGACCGCCGGCTCGGACAGCGACCGCACCCACTCGGCGAGATCGCTGATCTGCATCGCGCACGCGTCCGCGATGCTGACGCCCTCGATCTTGGAGGACCGGGCCGCCGCGGTGAGCCGGGTGCCCTCGCAGTCGGGGCAGACGGTGAAGGTGACCGCACGGTCCACGAACGCCCGGATGTGCGGCTGCATGCCCTCCTTGTCCTTGGCGAGCATCGACTTCTGGATCCGCGGGATCAGACCCTCGTAGGTCATGTTGATGCCCGCGATCTTCATCCGGGTCGGTTCCTTGTACAGGAAGTCCTGCAGCTCCCGCTTGGTGAACTTCCGGATCGGCTTGTCCGGGTCGTAGAGGCCGGACTCCGTGTAGAGCCGGTAGTTCCAGCCGCCCGTCTTGTAGCCGGGGATCATCAGCGCCCCCTCGTTGAGGGAGAGGGAGTCGTCGTAGAGCTGGGTGAGGTCGAGGTCGGTGACCGTGCCGCGGCCCTCGCAGCGCGGGCACATGCCGCCGGTGATGCTGAAGCTGCGCCGCTCCTTGATCTGCTGACCGCCGCGCTCCACGGTGACCGCGCCGGCGCCGCTGATCGAGGCCACGTTGAAGGAGAACGCCTTCGGTGAGCCGATGTGGGGCCTGCCGAGCCGGCTGAACAGGATGCGCAGCATCGCGTTGGCGTCGGTGGCGGTGCCGACGGTGGAGCGGGGATCGGCGCCCATCCGCTGCTGGTCCACGATGATCGCGGTCGTCAGCCCGTCGAGCACGTCGACCTCGGGCCGGTTCAGCGTCGGCATGAACCCCTGCACGAACGCGCTGTACGTCTCGTTGATCAGCCGCTGCGACTCCGCGGCGATGGTGTCGAACACCAGGGAGCTCTTGCCCGAGCCGGACACACCGGTGAACACGGTCAGCCGGCGCTTGGGGATCTCGACGCTGACGTCCTTGAGGTTGTTCTCCCGGGCGCCGTGCACCCGGATCAGGTCGTGTCGGTCGGCGGCGTGCGGTGCGATGGCGTCGTCCATGGCGGTCACCGTAACCGGGCCGGTGCGGCCGGCGCTTCTCCGATTCTGACGTTTTCCCGGGCGGTCTCCCACGCGCGCATCCGGCGCCGTGCTCGCGCCCGACCGGTCGGCACTGCCGTCAGGTGAAGTCGTACACCGCCCAGTCGGCGAGCGTGCGATAGCCGAGGCGCTGGTAGAGGGCGTTGCTGGCGGGGTTGGACAGATCGGCGAACAGCACGACGTCCCGTGCGCCCGCGGCCAGCGCCGCCCGGCTCACCTCCGCCGTCACGGCCTCCGCGTAGCCGCGGCCGCGCAGGTGGGCCGGGGTGTAGACGACGTCCACCTGGATCTGGCCGCCGATCAGCGGGTTCATGCCCGCCACCGAGACGGGGACGCCGTCCGGGGTCTCCCAGAGCGTGTAGCGCTTGTCGGCGAAGCGGGTGCCGGCCCACGTGCCGGCGTCGACGGACACGTCCTCCCCGACGGCCTCGGCGAACGCGCCGCACCAGAAGGCGGCTTCTTCGAGGTCCTCCTCGCCCAGGATCCGGGCCCGCCCGGCAGGCATCGGCTCTGGCGGGGTCAGCGTGCCGAGCCGGTACAGCCGCAGCCGCGGGCCGCGCGGGCTCGCCGTCGCGCCGGTGTGCCGCCGCCAGGCCTCGGCGAACGCGGTGGCGCCGGCGTGGTCCGCGCCGACGGAGGGCAGCCGGTGCCCGAGGCCGGCCAGCCGGGCGGCGAGGGCGTCGGCCTGCTCGGGGGTGAGCGGGGTCAGGCCCAGCCCTCGCGGCGGGAGCCGGTAGCAGGCGGCCTGCACCTCGCCCGCCGGCTCCAGCACGCCGAAGACGGGTTTACGGGCGCACAACGCCTCCGCCCCTCGCCTGCGCACCCTCTCCGCCCAGGTCAGCGCCATGACGTGCGCACCGGGCCGTGAGCGCAGGAAGTCCCCCGCGCGGGCGAGGAAGTCGTCGACGTCTTCGGTGAGGTGCCAGTCGTCGGGGCGCATGGGTGAGGGATTGCCCCGTCTCCGGTGAGGCGAACCATGGCGGGCCGCGACCGACGGCTCCGCTTCCCGGGTGGTGTCACGAGCCGGGCGTCACGCCGGGGGCCGGGTGAGTCTGGTGGCCACGGCGTCCAGGACCCAGTCCAGGCCCGTCGCGAAGGACGTCCCGGCGTCCACGTCCGTGCCGTCGTGCACGGCCTTGGCCAGCGCCGGGAAGCGGCCGGTGGCCAGCATCCTGGCCACGTGCGGGCCGGAGGCGCGCTGCCAGTCGCGCTCGGACAGGCCCGTGGCGCGCTCGGCCCGCAGGCCCGCGATCTCACGCCTGACCGCGCCGATGACGTAGGCGCTGACGGTCTCCACGGCACGCATGACGGTGTCGACGTCGGCAAGGCCGTCGAGGGCGGCCAGCTTGGCCTCCGTCACGGCGAGGCCGTTCGGGCCCAGGGCCGGGCGGCCGCCGAGCAGGTCGGCCAGCCATTCGTGGCGCAGAGCGGCCTGCCGGGTGCGGTGGGCGAGGAGGCGCAGTGACTCCCGCCAGTCACCGGGCCGCTCCTCGGGGAGGATCTCGGCCTGGACCTCGTCCACCATGAGGTCGAACAGTTCCTGCTTGGTGGAGATGTGGCCGTACAGCCGCATCGGGCCGGCGTTCAGCCGGGCGGCGACCTTGCGCAGCGACACCGCTTCCAGTCCGCCCTCGTCGGCCAGCGCCACGGCGGCGGCGACGATCCGCTCCCGGTCGAGCGGCACGGGGCGAGCCGGTGGCTCGGGCCGGTCCCAGACAGTCATGGGTTGCACCGTTTCCGTTGCGATACAGCGTATTGGCGAAATACAGTGTATCGGCATGAGACATCGTATCGCCGTGGTCGGGGCTGGCCCCGGCGGCCTCGCCTTCGCCCGTGTCCTGCACCGCCACGGCCACCCCGTCGCCGTCCTCGAACGGGATCCCGCCCCCGACGCCCGCCCCCCGGGCGGCACGCTGGACCTGCACGAAGGGATGGGCCAGCTCGCGCTGGACAAGGCGGGGCTGCTGGCGGGGTTCCGGGCGCTGTCCCGTCCCGAGGGGCAGGCCATGCGCATCCTGGACACGGACGGGACCGTCCTGCGCGACTGGCGGCCGGGTCCGGACGACCGGGCCAATCCCGAGATCGACCGCGGGCAACTGCGTGACCTGCTGCTCGGCGGACTCGACGTCCAGTGGGGCCGGAGCGTGACGCAGGTGGTGCCGGAGACCGGGGGCGGCGCGCTGGTCCGGTTCGCGGACGGGCGGCAGGAGGCGTACGACCTCGTGGTCGGCGCGGACGGCGCGTGGTCCCGGACCCGCCCGGCGCTCTCGCCGGTGGCGCCGCACTACACCGGCGTCACCTCGCTCGAGACCTCCCTCGACGACGTCGACACCCGCCATCCCGGCCTCGCCGAGCTGATCGGCGACGGTTGCGTGGCCGTGTACGGCGCGAACCGTTCCCTGGTCGCCCAGCGCAACAGCGGCGGCCACGTCAAGGTGCACGTCCAGTTCCGTGCGCCGCTGGACTGGCACGCCGGCCTGGACCTGTCCGACGCCGATGCCGTGCGCTCCAGCCTGCTGGCCCTGTTCGACGGCTGGGCCGCTCCCGTCCTGGACCTCCTGCGCCACGGCACCGCCTTCGTCCACCGCCCCCTGTACGTCCTGCCCGTGTCCCACACCTGGACCCACGTCCCCGGGGTGACGCTCCTGGGCGACGCCGCCCACTTGATGCCCCCCTTGGGCGCGGGCGCGAACCTCGCGTTGCTGGAAGGCGCCGAACTCGCCGAGTCCGTCGCCGCCGCTCCCGGAGACCTGGACGAGGCCGTCCGCGCCTTCGAGGAACGGATGTGGGCGCGGGCCGGCCGGTGGGCCGAGATCACGACGGCCGGCCTGGAACGCCTCGTCAGCCCGGACCCGGCCGAAGCCCTCGCCCTCTTCGACGAAGTCCAGCCGTCCTGACCGCCGGGGTCGGGCCGCGGAGTCCGGACACTGCGACAGACTTTTGCAAGCGGATGCTTGCAATTGTTAGCGGGGGTGGGGCAAGGTGGAGGCATGGCATCACTGAACGTCGGCAATCTCGGCGAGTACCTGCGCGAGCAGCGGCGAAACGCCCAGCTGTCGCTGCGGCAGCTCGCCGACGCCGCCGGTGTGTCCAATCCCTACCTGAGCCAGATCGAGCGCGGGCTGCGCAAGCCGAGCGCGGAGGTGCTCCAGCAGGTCGCCAAGGCCCTGCGCATCTCCGCCGAGACGCTGTACGTCCGCGCCGGGATCCTCGACGCCGAGCGGGACCGGGACGAGGTGGAGACGCGCGCCGTCATCCTCGCCGATCCCTCGCTGAACGAGCGGCAGAAGCAGGTGCTGCTCCAGATCTACGAGTCCTTCCGGAAAGAGAACGGATTCGGGGTCGGCGAGCCCGTCGCGGGCGAGGAGGCCGGCTACCCGGCCCAGGACACGGGCGTGGACTCCGGCGCGGCCGGCGGACACGGTGCCGACGCGGACCCGCGGCGTACGGCCGGATAACCGGACCAGGGCGCCGGCCGTACCACCGCGGACCACACCACCTCAGCCGAACGCGAATCCGGGAGGACCTGATCACCATGGCCATCACCGACGACCTGCGCAAGACCCTCAGCGACCCGACTCCGCTCTACTTCGCCGCCGGCACCGCCGACCTCGCCCTGAAGCAGGCCAGGAAGGTGCCCGCCCTGGTCGAGCAGCTGCGCGCCGAGGCGCCGGCCCGCATCGAGGCCGTGCGCAACACCGACCCCAAGGCCGTGCAGGAGAAGGCCGCCGCCCGGGCCAAGGAGGCACAGGAGACCCTGCAGAGCAAGGTCAACGAGTTCCTCGGCACCCTCGACGTCGACCTGAAGAAGCTCGGCGAGCAGGCCCAGGACCTCGCGCTGCGCGGCGTCGGCGTCGCGGCCGAGTACGCCGTCAAGGCCCGTGAGGCCTACGAGAAGGTCGCCGAGCAGGGCGAGCAGGCCGTGAAGCACTGGCGCGGCGAGGCCGCCGAGGAGATCGAGGACATCGCGGTCGCCGTCGAGGGCAAGCCCGAGCCGGGCGAGATCAAGCACGAGCCGAAGCCGGCCGAGGCCGAGGCCGACACGAAGCCGGCGGCGAAGAAGGCTCCGGCCGCGCGCAAGGCGACCCCCGCGAAGAAGACGACGCCGTCGGAGAAGTGACCGGCGACGGCGAGGTCACAACGGGCCGGGCACCTTCGGGGTGTCCGGCCCGTTGTACGGGTACGGTGGCTGTACGGACTCGACTCGGGTGGTGGGCATTGTGCTGATGACGGCAGTCGGCGGAGTGATGTGGCTGATCTTCACCGCCATGCTGGCGCTCGCCATCGTGGCGTTCGTGATGGCGGCCGTCTTCCGCGAGGACGCGTACCGCGCCGCGGACAAGCAGAACAAGGGCTTCTGGCTGATCATCCTGGGCATCGCGGTCGCCGTGAACCTCTTCGTCCCGATGCTGTTCCTGCAGCTCGCGGGCCTGGTCGCCACGATCGTCTTCTTCGTGGACGTCCGCCCGGCGCTCCAGCAGGTGTCCGGCGGCAAGGGGTTCCGCCGCCGCGGGCGCGGCAGCAGCAGCGACGGTCCCTACGGGCCGTACAACGGCGGCCGCTAGGGACTCTCCGCCGTTGCGCCGCCCGGCGGGCGACGCCCTACGGCGAGACCCCGCTCACGGCGCGCGGTCCAGCAGCACCACGGCCACGTCGTCCGTCAGCTCGCCCCCGTTGAGCTCGCGCACCTCGCTGACGGCGGCCCGCAGCAGCTCCTCGCCCCGCAGCCCCTCGGCCAGCTGCCGGCGGATCATCGCGACCATGCCGTCCTGACCCAGCCGCTCCCCGCCCTCGCCGACCCGGCCCTCGATCAGACCGTCGGTGTAGAGCATCAGGCTCCACTCCGAACCCAGCTCCACCTGCATCCGCGGCCAGCGGGCGCCGGGCAGCAGCCCGAGGGCGGGGCCGTTGTTGTCGTAGGGCAGCAGGCAGGCCTGCCGGCCGGGGCGGGCGAGCAGCGGCGCCGGGTGTCCGGCCAGGCACAGGCCCGCGCGGCGGCCGTCGGGCGCGATGTCCACCGTGCACAGGGTCGCGAAGATCTCCTCGTCGGCCCGCTCGTGCTCCAGCACCTGCTGCAGCGTGCCGAGCAGTTCGTCGCCGCACAGGCCGGCCAGGGTCAGCGCCCGCCAGGCGATGCGCAGCTCCACGCCGAGCGCGGCCTCGTCCGGGCCGTGGCCGCAGACGTCGCCGATCATGGCGTGCACGGTGCCGTCGGGGGTGCGCACGGCGTCGTAGAAGTCGCCGCCGAGCAGCGCCCGGGAGCGGCCGGGGCGGTAGCGGGCGGCGAAGCGCAGCGAGGAGCCCTCCAGCAGGGGCGTGGGCAGCAGGCCGCGCTCCAGCCGGCGGTTCTCCTGGGCGCGCAGCCGGCCCTCCGCCAGCCGCCGCTCGGCGGTGTCGGAGCGCTTGCGCTCCACCGCGTACCGGATGGCGCGGCTGAGCAGCCGGCCGTCCAGCTCGTCCCTGAAGAGGTAGTCCTGGGCGCCGACGCGTACGGCCTCGGCGCCGCGCTCGGCGTCGCCGGAGGCGGTCAGGGCGAGCACGGCGTGCCGGGGCGCGAGCCGGAGCACGTGCCTGAGCACGGCCAGCTCGTCGTCGCTGTCGCCGCGGCCCGGCGCCGGGAGCGCCAGGTCGAGCAGGATGCAGTGGACGTCGTCGGTGAGCAGCCGCTCGGCCTCGGTGAGGTTGCGGGCGGTGCGCACACGGATCGGCTTGCCGGCCGAGTCCAGCAGGTCGGGGACGATCGGCGAGCCGGCCGGATCGTCCTCGATCAGCAGCAGGGTGAGAGTGGCGCCGCCGCCACTCGTGGGCGCGGCGTCGCGGTGGGCCTCTTCCTTGAGGGGGCCGCCGACTGCGGAGGCGGCCTCAGCCTGACCACTCTCCACGGCCGGGATCGCTCTCTGCCGCGGTACGGGTACGGGCATCGTCTTGGGTTCCTTCCCTCCCCCCGAGGGCACGGGCGGCGCCGAGGGTCTCGATGCCACCGACGGGGACCATAGCGGGTGGTCGCGCCCCGATGGAATGGTGTGAGCCGCGTCGCTCGCGCGCAGGCCGTTGTCATATGCCGCGTTCCGTACCGCAGTTGGACAGGCCGCCGGAGGGGCGGGAATGACGAAGCTCACGTCCGGCCGGGGTTTGGCCGGGGTTTGGCGGTGGGGCGGGTCACATGGCGTACGTCACGCGGCTTGCCCGGCGCCCGGCCGCGGGGCCTACGCGTCCGGCCGTACGACACCCAGGATCGGCATCGAGCCGGCGCCCGCGATCGTCACGTCCCGTCCCGGGCGCGGGGCCTGGATGATCGTGCCGTCGCCGATGTAGAGGGCGACATGGCTGGCGTCGTCGAAGTAGATGACGAGGTCGCCGGGGCGCATGTCCGTGATGTCGATGTGCTTGAGCTGCTTCCACTGCTCCTGCGAGGTGCGCGGGATGGGCCGGCCGGCCGCCGCCCAGGCCTGGGAGGTCAGGCCGGAGCAGTCGTAGGCCTTCGGGCCCTCGGCGCCCCAGACGTACGGCTTGCCGAGCTGGGCGGTGGCGAACGCGACGGCCTTCTCGCCCTGCGCGGAGGCCTTGCCGTGGATCCGCTGGAGGATGCCGGTGTCCAGCCAGCGCGTCTGCGCCTTCAGCGCGGCCTGCTTCTCCAGCTCGGCGAGCCGCTCCCGGTCCTTCTTCTCCAGCTGGGACTCGAGCTTCTCGGCGGCGGCGATCTGCCGCTGGATCCGCTTCTTCGCGGCGGCCTTGGCCCGGCGTTCGGCGTCCAGTTTCCGCCACCGGTCGGCGGCGTCGGCGGCGTACGACCGCAACTGCTTCTGCGTGCCGGCCAGTTCGCCCATCAGCGTCTTCGTGGCCCGCTGGCCCTGCAGGACCAGTCCGGCACCGTCCAGGACCTGCCCGGGGTCGTCGCTGAGCAGGAACTGGGCGGTGGGCGGGATGCCCCCGGTGCGGTACTGCTCGCGGGCGGCCGCGCCCGCGCGGTCCTTGAGCCCGGCGAGCCGCCGCTGCCCCTGCTGGATCTTCTGCGTCAGCGCGTCGATCCGGGCGGACTGCTGCTCGGCCTTCTCCTCGGCCGCGTTGTAGGCGTCGGTGGCGACGGCCGCGTCGTGGTAGAGCCGGTCGAGCTCCTCGCGGACCTTCTCGAGGTCCTTGCCCGGCGGGGGAGTCGGCGAGGTGCTCGGGCGGGGCGCCGGGGCGGCGAAGGCCGTGCCGGGCACTCCCAGCACGGTCACGGCGCAGACCACCGTCACGGCGGCCGAGAGGATGCTGCGCTTGCCCCAGCCCATCGCACATGCCCCCAAAGCTGATTTACCGTCAGTAACTTCACGACTCCGTGGGGATGGTGTCACGTTGCGCCGCAAAACGACAGGGGTCGGATGTGCTCCTCCCCCTGGTGGCCGCCCCGGTCCGACGATCTCCCCGTCGATGTGACGAACGGCGCGCGAGGTTCGTTCCGTCCCGCCTTCCCCGGACGGGTGATTCAGCTCCGGGGCGCCAACGCCTGCCAGGCCACGGTCACTTCGCCCTGCCGCCAGCGGGCGGGGGAGTCCGCCACCGGCCAGTCGGCCGTCAGGTCCCGCACCGCGCGCAGCCAGCGCTGGCGGGCGCCGTAGGAGGCGAAGGGCGCGGCGGCGGCCCAGGCGCGGTCGAAGTCCCGCAGGAAGGCGTGCACCGGCTCGCCGGGGACGTTGCGGTGGATCAGCGCCTTCGGCAGCCGCTCGGCGAGGTCCGAGGGCCGCTGGAGCGAGCCGAGCCGGGTGGCGAAGGTGACGGTCCGCGGCCCCTCCGGGCCGAGCGCGACCCACACGTGCCGCCGGCCGATCTCGTCGCAGGTGCCCTCGACCAGCAGCCCGCCGCGCGAGCCGTCGCCGGCCGGGGCGAGCCGCGCGCACAGCCGCGCCCACACGTCGGCGACCTCGGCCTCGTCGTACTGGCGCAGCACGTTGGCGGCCCGGATGAGCACCGGTCGCCCCGGCACGGGCACCTCGAAGCCGCCGTGCCGGAAGGTCAGCCCCTCCCGTTCGTACGCCTTGGCCGCCGCGACCCGTGCCGGTTCGATCTCGATGCCGGTCACGCGGGTGCGGGGCGCGGCCGTCCGCAGCCGCCCGAGCAGTTCCACGGCGGTCCAGGGGGCGGCGCCGTAGCCGAGGTCGACGGCCAGGGGCGCCGGGGCGCGGCGCAGTTCGGCGCCGTGGGTCGCCGCGATCCAGCGGTCCATGCGGCGGAGCCGGTTGGGGTTGGTCGTCCCGCGCGTGATGGTTCCCACGGGCCGGCGGGAGGCGCGGGCTGTCATACGTACGAGGGTAGGCGGCCCGGCGCGTCGAACGGTTGCTCGACCGAGGGTAATGATTGGGTAAAGCGCCGTGATCGGGAAATGGCCCGGCCCCCCGGGACTGTTGCACCTGTGCGGAGGGCGAGGTCGGTCCTCCGTCCGGCATGCCCGCAGCAAGGAGAGGACCGCCACGTGAGCCAGTACGTCAGCAGGCTCGGGCGACGCTCCCCGTCGGCCGCGCCACGGCTCCGGCTGCACCGCAGGCCCCGCAGAGTCGCCATGCTCTCCGTGCACACCTCCCCGCTCCACCAGCCCGGCACCGGTGACGCCGGCGGCATGAACGTCTACATCGTGGAGCTGGCCCAGCGGCTGGCCGCGCACGGCATCGAGGTGGAGATCTTCACCCGTGCCACGGCCGGCGGACTGCCCCCCGCCGTCGACCTGGCCCCCGGTGTGCTGGTCCGGCACGTCGACGCCGGCCCCTACGAGGGCCTGGCCAAGGAGGACCTGCCGGCCCAGCTGTGCGCCTTCACGCACGGCGTGATGCAGGCCTGGGCCGGCCACCGCCCCGGCTACTACGACCTCGTCCACTCCCACTACTGGCTCTCCGGCCACGTCGGCTGGCTCGCCGCCCAGCGCTGGGGCGTGCCGCTGGTGCACGCCATGCACACCATGGCCAAGGTCAAGAACGCCAACCTGGCCGACGGCGACACCCCCGAGCCCGCCGCCCGCGTCATCGGCGAGACCCAGGTCGTGGCCGCCGCCGACCGGCTCATCGCCAACACGGACGAGGAGGCCGGCGAGCTGGTGCGGCACTACGCCGCCGACCCCGCGAAGGTCGCCGTCGTCCACCCGGGCGTCAACCTCGACCGCTTCCGCCCCGCCGACGGCCGCGCCGCGGCCCGCGCCCGCCTCGGCCTGCCCCAGGACGCCCTGATCCCGCTCTTCGCGGGCCGCATACAGCCCCTGAAGGCCCCGGACATCCTGCTGCGTGCGGTGGCGGTCCTGCTGGACGAGCGTCCGCAGCTCCGCTCCCGCATCCTCGTCCCCGTCGTCGGGGGCCCGAGCGGCAGCGGGCTCGCCAGGCCGGAGGGGCTGCAGAAGCTCGCCGCCCGGCTCGGCATCGCCGACGTCGTGCGGTTCCGCCCGCCGGTCGGCCAGGAGCAGCTCGCGGACTGGTTCCGGGCCGCCTCCGTGCTGGTCATGCCCTCCTACAGCGAGTCCTTCGGGCTGGTGGCGATAGAGGCGCAGGCCACCGGCACGCCGGTGCTCGCCGCCTCGGTCGGCGGCCTGCCGGTGGCGGTGCGCGACGGCGACACCGGGTTCCTGGTCCGCGGCCACGATCCCGCCGACTACGCGCGCGTGCTGCGCCGTTTCGCCGACGAGCCGGACCTGGCCGCCCGGATGGGCCGCGCCGCCGCCCGGCACGCGCAGTGCTTCGGCTGGGACCGGGCCGCCGCCGAGACCGCGGACGTCTACACGGCCGCGACTCAGGCGCACCGCCGTCGCGTACGCTCCCACCATGGGTGATGTCGAGAAGGCCGGACAGGTCCTGGAAGGCGTCCTGAAGGACGCCGAGCTGGAATGGGAGAGCCCCGAGCCCGGAAACTACGTGGTCAAGCTCCCGGGCACCCGCAAGCTGTCCACGACGGTCTCCCTCCTCGTCGGCCGCCACTCCCTGTCGCTGAACGCGTTCGTCATCCGGCACCCCGACGAGAACGAGGCGGGCGTCCACCGCTGGCTCCTGGAGCGCAACCTCAAGCTGTACGGCGTCAGTTACGCCGTCGACCGCCTCGGCGACGTCTACGTCACCGCGCGCCTGCCGCTCGCCTCCGTCACCCCCGACGAGATCGACCGCCTCCTCGGGCAGGTCCTCGAAGCGGCCGACGGCGCCTTCAACACGCTCCTGGAACTGGGCTTCGCCTCCTCCATCCGCAAGGAGTACGCCTGGCGGGTGTCCCGCGGGGAGTCGACGCGCAACCTGGACGCGTTCAAGCACCTGATCGGGCGCCCGACCGACTGACGTACCGCACGACCCCTTCCCACTCCTCGTGCGGAGTGGCATGCTCACGGCCAACGCATTCCTGAACGTCGTTCATATTCATGAATACGAAGGGGCGGGTGGACATGAGCGGCACACACCTCACGAGACGGACCCTGCTGACCGCGGCCACGGCCGTGGCGCTCGGCGCGACCGCCACGGCCCGGGCGGCGGCCGCCGACCGGCCCCAAGTCCCTGAGATCTGGGGTGAGTTCAGCCGCACGCCCTTCACCCACCCGCAGATCCCCTACGTCGGCCGCGCCGGCTGCCGCGGCGGAGCCCTCGGCCTGCCCCGCCCCCGCCACTTCGCCGACGCCACCGAGTACGGCGCCGTCCCCGACGGCACCACCGACTCCGCGCCCGCGATCAACCGTGCCCTCGCCGCCGCCGGAAGGGCCGGCGGGGGCACGGTCACCCTCCCGCCCGGCACCTTCCGCATCGACGACCTGATCCGCATCGCCGACTCGGGCGTCGTCCTGCGCGGCGCCGGCAGCGGCCGCACCACCCTGTACGCGACCAGGAACCTCACCGAGCTGATCGGCGTCTACGGCTCCCGCTACGGCGGCGACAAGTCGTCCTGGTCCTGGGCGGGCGGCCTGATCTGGCTGGCGCCCAGGGCCCGCTGGGACTCGCTGGTGGCCGCGATCCGGTCCCGGACCTGGCCCTTCGAGGGCTGGACCGGCAACCGGCGGGACGAGTGGACGGCGCTGACGGCGGTGGAACCGGCCACCCGGGGCTCGTGGACGGTCACCGTCGCCGATCCCGAGGGATTGCACCCCGGCCGGCTCGTCCTCCTCCGGCTCGCCGACGACCCGGCCCACACCCTCCTGCAGCACATGGCGGGCGGCGGCCCCGGCCCGGCGGCGTACACCTGGGACGACAAGACGAAGCTCCTGTCCTACGTCCCCTACGAGTGGCCGGTCCGCATCACCCGCGTCCAGGGCCGGAAGGTCACCCTCGAACGCCCCCTCCCGCTCGACGTCCGGCCCGAGTGGAAACCGCAGTTCACCACCCACGTCCCCGAACTGACCGGATCGGGCGTCGAGGGCCTCACCCTGCGGGCGGTGCTCACCCCGCAGTCCCCGCACCTGCTCGACAAGGGCTACAACGGGGTCGTCCTGCAGTGCGCCTACGACTGCTGGGTGGACGACGTCACGGTGACCGACGTCGACAACGGCTTCGGCCTGGTCGCCGCCTCCGCCTGCACCCTGCGCCGCACCCGGGTGGCCGGCCGGGGCTCGCACCACCCGTACTTCTGCCGCGAGGGCTCCCACGACAACCTGGTCGAGGACTTCACCATCGAGCAGCGCACCGTCCCCGCCCCGCCCGGCACCCAGCTGCACGGCATCAACGTCGAGGGACTGTCCTCGCACAACGTCTGGTCGCGCGGCCGGATGGAGATGGGCACCTTCGACAGCCACCGCGGCCTGCCCTTCGCGAACGTCCGCACCGACATCACCGTGAACAACAACGGCCGGCACGGCGGGGACGCAAGCGCCGGCCCCCTCTTCGGCGCCCGCTTCGCCCACTGGAACATCAGGGTCACCAACGGCCGCGCCGGCCTGATGAAGATCGACGGCCTGGCGCCCCGCTCCGCCACCGTCGGCCTCAACACCGTCACCGAGTTCGACCAGACCGACGTCCCCGACTTCACCGGCGACCTGCACTCCCGGCTGGAGCTGTACGGCACCACGGACGCCGTACGCCCGCGCAACCTGTACGAGGCTCAGCGGGAACTGACGCGATAGCGGCCCGGCGTCACCCCGACCAGCCTCTTGAAGTGCCGGGTGAGATGGGCCTGGTCGTAGAACCCGGCGGCCGCGGCCACCTCGCCCGGCGCCAGCCCGTCCAGCAGCAGACGCCGGGCGCGCCCGACCCTGCGGGACATCAGGTACTGGTGCGGGGCGATGCCGTAGGCGCCGCTGAACGCCCGCACCAGATGGGCGGGGTGGGCGTGCAGCACCCGCGCCGCCTCCTGGAGCGACACGCCCTCGACCACCCGGGCGTCCAGCAGCTCCCGCAGCCGCCGGCCGAGAACCGGGTCCGGACGGTGCCGGGGCGGATCCGTGCGGCGCCGCAGATGGTCCCGCAGCCGCTCCCCGACCAGCGTCAGCCGGCTCTCCGCCTCCAGCTCGTCCCCGGACCGGGCCAGCGCCGCGTGCAGCTGCCCCACGCGCCGCCGCAGCACCGGGTCCGGCAGATCCGGTGTGTCGACGGCGGGCCCGATCAGATCGTCGCCGAGCCGGCTGCCGTCCAGGTACACGACCCGCTTGCGGAAGCCGTCCGGGGTGGCCGGGGAGCCGTTGTGCGGCACGTGCGGCGGCAGCAGCGTGACGGTGTCGTGCGGCGTGCCGTGCTCGTGCCGGTCCAGGTCGTACCGTACGGCGCCGTCGTCCACGATCAGCAGCGTCCAGGCGTCGTGGACGTGCATCGGATAGGCGTACTCGGTGAAGCGGGCGTGGAAGACCTCGGTGACGCCCGGAACACGGGGGCGCCACGCGCTGACTTCCTGCCGGGCGGCCACGCAAAGAACGTACAAGACCGGGCCGTACGACGCCCGGCAGTCTCATTCCATGAGCGCTGAACCCATCCGTTTCGACACGAAGATCGCCGTGCTGCTGCGCGAGGACCTGGAACCCTGGCAGCGGCTCAACGTCACCGCGTTCCTGGTCAGCGGCCTCGGCACCCAGGTCCCCGAGGTGATCGGCGAGCCGTACGAGGACGCGGACGGCGTCGGCTACCTGCCCATGTTCCGCCAGCCGGTGCTGGTCCTGGAGGGCTCCAAGGAGACCCTGAAGGCGGCCCACGAGCGGGCGCTGCGCCGCGGCCTGCCCCGGGCGGTGTTCACGGCCGACCTGTTCGCCACGGGCCACGACGGCGCCAACCGCGCGGCCGTGCGGGCCGTACCGACCGCGGAGCTGGACCTGGTGGGCCTCGCGGTGTACGGCCCGCGGGGCGGGGTGGACAAGACACTGAAGGGAGCGCGGATGCACCCCTGAGGCCGATGAGGCCCCTGAGATCCCTGAGGCCTCTTCCGTCTCAGTCGAACATGCCGGGCTGGTAGTCGCCGGCGGGCTGCTGGACGATCACGTTGAGGCGGTTGTAGGCGTTGATCAGGGCGATCAGCGCGACCAGCGCGGCGAGCTGATCCTCGTCGTAGTGCTTGGCGGCGTTCGCCCACACCTCGTCCGGGACGCCGCCGGCCGCGTCGGCGATCCGGGTGCCCTGCTCCGTCAGCTCCAGCGCGGCCCGCTCGGCGTCGCTGAACACCTTGGCCTCCCGCCAGGCGGCGACCAGGTGCAACCGCTGGGCCGTCTCCCCGGCGGCGGCCGCGTCCTTGGTGTGCATGTCGGTGCAGAACCCGCAGCCGTTGATCTGGCTGGCCCGGATCTTCACCAGCTCCTGCGTCGCGGCCGGCAGGGAGGAGTCCGAGACGGCCTTGCCCGCCGAGTTGATGTACCTGAGGAACTTGCCGGCGACCGGGTTGCCGAAGAGGTTCAGCCGAGCGTCCATGGTGTGCTCCTTGTGTGCTTTCCCTGGTGCTTTCCGATGGCTACACCTCCCTGACGGACCGCTGCGGACGGATGTGACGGGGCCGGTGTGTGACCTGGACCACTGCCCGCCGACGCCCGCTGCCGCGCCGATCGCCCCGTGAACGGAATCTGCACAGTGCGTACGCAACCCCGGGGTGGGCGGGTTCGGTTGGTGGGGAGTTGTCCCGGTCGGCGCGACGGTGGCAAGAGCTGTCGGCCGCCTGTGCGGCGCGGGGTGTGGAGGATCTGGCCCCAACGCGTGACCGTACGTGCACGGATGCGTCATCCGGCGGCGCCAACTGGGCCGGTGGGAGCGCTGGTTGGGTGGATGCCCGGCACGCTCCGTGGTTTGATCGCTCGCACCGCCGGGATCGCGCCAGGTGTCCGGAAAGGACGGTGCGTGCCTGCGGTCGCGGCCCCCACCTCAGTCCCCGGCGGGCCGCTTCCCCTTGGACCCTGTGGACCATCCATGCGAAGGGCAGTTTCCTCATGAACGCCGCTCACCAGATCCAGACCACCGAGATCGCCGACGCCGAGCTCGACGCCGTCTCCGGCGGCCTGGCCCCCCAGGCCGGCATCACCGCCGACTCCACGACCCTGAGCACCGCCGACGCCCTGTCCCAGCTCGGCGCCGTCCAGGGCGAGGTCCTGGGCGCCCTCAGCCAGCCCCACCAGATCGGCATCAACCTCGCGTTCTGATCCCACCATCCCCGCCCCCTGCCGGGATTCCGGTGGGGGGCGGGGCTGTGTCTGGGGTGGGGGCTGGGGACTGGGCGGTGAGGGGGGATCTCTGCCCGCCTCCCAGCGCTTCGGGCGCCCAGGCCTGCAGCCCGCTCGCGCGTCCGGGCCCGCAGCCCCCGACTGCTCACGCGTCCCCGTCCGTATGCCCCAACCCCTGACCTGCACGAGCCCGCACTCTCAACACTCCCGCCCACAGCCCCGCACCCCAGCCCCCCCTCCCGCAAGCCGACGCCTGCCCCCCATCCCCGCATGAGCGCATCAGGCCCTCGCCCCCGCCCCGCCCCGTCCCTCACGCCGGGCTGACCTCGGTCTCTGTGCCATCGACGCCGGCGGCGCCCTCGGCGGCCGTCCGCCGGCTCGCCGCGGCCGGGGTCTCCTTCGCCAGGCCTCGCATGAGCAGCCCGTACCCCAGCCCGGCGATGGTCCCGATCAGCGCGCACATGCCCCACAGCCACCGCGCGCCCCAGCGGTCGATGACGGCGCCGGACATCAGCGGGGCGACCAGCGCGGCGACGGACCAGGAGAGCGTGTACACGCCCTGGTAGCGGCCGCGTCCGTGGACCGGGGAGAGCCGGACGACGAGGCCGGTCTGGGTCGGGGCGTTGACGATCTCGGCGAGGGTCCACACGCAGACGGTGACCATGAAGACGCCGACCGAGCCGGCGAACGCGGTGAGCCCGAAGCCGTACCCGGCGAGCAGTGACGAGACGACCAGCAGGGTGCGCGGGTCGCGGTGCTCGATGAACCGGGTGACCGGGATCTGCAGGACGACGATCAGGATGCCGTTGACGGCGATGGCGAGGCCGTAGTCGGCGGGCGAGAACCCGGCCCGGCCCATGGCCACGGGAAGCCCGACCGACCCCTGCTGGAAGACCAGCGCGACCAGGAAGGACAGCCCGACGACGGCCATGTACCGCCCGTCGCGCAGCACGGTGCCGAGCCCGATGCGGGCCTCCGCCTGCCGGGCCGTGGCCGTGGGCCGGGACTCGGGCAGCCTGAGGAAGACGACGACCGCGCAGACGGCGGTCATCCCCGCCTCGATCAGGAACCCGGCGAGATAGCTGAACTCGGCGATGAACCCGGCGGCCATGGAGGAGACGGCGAAACCGAGGTTGATGGCCCAGTAGTTGAGGGAGAAGGCGCGGACCCGGTCCTCGGGCCGGACGATGTCGGCCATCATCGCCTGCACGGCGGGCCGGGAGGCGTTGGAGGCCATGCCGACCAGGAAGGCGACGGCGGCGATGGCCACCGGGTCGGTCATGAACCCGAGGAGCGCGACCGACGCGGCGGTGGCGGACTGGGCGACGAGCAGCGTGGGCCGCCGTCCCAGCCGGTCGGCCATCACACCGCCGGCGAGGGAGGAGACGACGCCGCCGAGCCCGTGCAGCGAGGCGACGAGACCGGCGTACGACGCCGAGTAGCCGCGGTCGAGCGTGAGGTAGAGGGCCATGAAGGTGGCCACGAAGGCGCCGAGCCGGTTGATCAGGGTGCTGGTCCACAGCCACCAGAACTCGCGGGGGAGTCCGGAGACGGTCTCCCGGGCGGCACGTCTCAGGCGGACGACGGCGGACATGACAAGACCCCCCATGGATCGGCGGACACCCGGTCCGGGCGCCGTAAGCAGGTCGGGCAGTAAGCGGCTCAAGCGGTAAGCACAACTTACATACGTGATCGTTCGCCGGCCACCCGATTAACAGACGCCGCCGGCGGTCCACCCACCGGTCGGCCGGGACGATGCCCCGAACGCGTGGATTACGCTCTGACCCATGGCCGACGCACCGTACAAGCTGATCCTCCTCCGCCACGGCGAGAGCGAGTGGAACGCGAAGAACCTGTTCACCGGCTGGGTGGACGTCAACCTGAACGAGAAGGGCGAGAAGGAGGCGGTCCGCGGTGGCGAGCTCCTGAAGGACGCCGACCTTCTCCCGGACGTGGTCCACACGTCCCTCCAGAAGCGCGCGATCCGCACGGCCCAGCTGGCCCTCGAGGCCGCGGACCGCCACTGGATCCCGGTCCACCGCAGCTGGCGCCTGAACGAGCGCCACTACGGCGCCCTCCAGGGCAAGGACAAGGCGGCCACGCTGGCCGAGTTCGGCGAGGAGCAGTTCATGCTCTGGCGCCGCTCCTACGACACCCCGCCGCCGCCGCTCGCCGAGGACTCGGAGTTCTCCCAGTTCGACGACCCGCGCTACGCCACGCTCCCGCCGGAGCTGCGCCCGAGGACGGAGTGCCTGAAGGACGTCGTCCAGCGGATGCTGCCGTACTGGTTCGACGCCGTCGTCCCGGACCTCCTGACCGGCCGCACCGTCCTGATCGCCGCCCACGGCAACTCGCTGCGCGCCCTGGTCAAGCACCTGGACGGCATCTCCGACGCCGACATCGCGGGCCTGAACATCCCGACCGGCATCCCGCTCTACTACGAACTCGACGCCGACTTCAAGCCGACCACCCCCGGCGGCAAGTACCTCGACCCCGAGGCGGCCGCGGCGGCGATCGAGGCGGTCAAGAACCAGGGCAAGAAGAAGTAATCGCCCACGAGTAAGCCCCCTGCCTGCGGTTTCCCCGCTGCAGGGGGCTTTTCGCCGCCTCTGGGCCGTCTCTGGGCCGTCAGGGCGATGGGGCCGCGCGCTCGCCGGGCTCCGCTTCCTGCCTCCACTCCGCTCTGGCGCCGGCGCTCTGGAGCACAGCGACAGCGGACTGGGCCCTGTACGCAGACAGCCCCTTTAGGAGGGTGACGGGCGCTTGCCGCGCCAGGACCCGGCTGTGCCACAAGCTCAGCCCGGTCACCTTGCGCACTGCTCGGATCACATCCATCTCGCGGGGGCAGCCGACGTTCCGCTCCCCGCGCGGGCCCCGGCCCCTGGCCGAGCCTGCGCTCCTGTCTCCGCCCCGCTCCAGCCCGGCCGGCGCCCGTGCCGCGCAGAGCAATCAGCCACCTGATGCCAGAGAAGGGGTACGTCGTGGCTGGGGCGGTCGGCTCCGCGATTTTGGGCAGCCACTTTGCCGCGAGCCTCGAAGATCACGGCCTCAACGTCGTGCTTTACCGGGCAGGCCACAGACTGCCCGACGCGTCCTCGGGTTCCCGACTTTACAGAGCTGTTCGCCACAGCGGCGTTGCCGGCCGTACCCCCCAGGCTTACGGTCGAAAAGAGGGGGAGTAGCCGGAGGTGAGTCACCATGCCCGCAACCAAAAACAAGATCCTAGTCATCGTCACCAACGTCGACGAATATCAGAAGGCCGGCATGCGGACAGGGCTCTGGCTCGGGGAGCTGACTCACTTCTGGGATGTCGCCGAGCAGCACGGATTCACCATGGACATCGCAAGCCCATCGGGCGGCAAGGTTCCCATCGATCCGGAGAGCTTGTCGCACGAGGTGCTAGCGGAGCTAGGGACTGAAAAGCGCTACGCGGACAGAAAGTTCATGGACCTCCTTGAGGACACCAAGAAAATCTCAGAGGTCAACAGCGAGGACTACGACGCCATATACCTCACCGGTGGCCATGGGGTCATGTTCGACTTCCCGCAGAGCCAAGAGTTGGAAGACCTGATGGCCAGGTTCTACGAGACCGGCCGAGTCGTGTCGACCGTCTGCCACGGCGCCACCGGCCTGCTCAACGTGACTCTGAGCAACGGGGAACCCTTGGTCAAGGGCAAGAGGGTCACCGGGTTCTCCTGGCCAGAAGAGGAACTGGCGAACAGGGCACAAGCGGTTCCCTACAACCTGCAAGAGGAGCTGAAGAAGATCGGCGCCAACTACAGCACGGCCGACGAGCCGTTCGCCACGTATGTAGTCGAGGACGGGCGCCTGATTACGGGTCAGAATCCGGGCAGTGCCAGAGCTGTGGCCGAGGCAGTCGTCAAGCACCTCAGCCCCGCGTGACGGAGAGGCCACAAGCCAGCAGGAAGGGCTGACAGCGGGACGGCGGCAGGGAGCTGCGGTACAACAGCGAAGTACAGCAACCCCAGCAACCGTCAGCGCCCCCCGCTGGCCGTCACGGGGAGTCGCGGCTGTGGCAACGGGCCCGCTGCCTCCCGGCGCGACTCCGATTGATCGTAAGCTCTGCTCGCGCTCGTGACGGCACGGCGCGAGGAGGAGTGGATTCATGGGGCCCTTCAAGTGGGGAGTCGCGGCTGTGGCAACGGGCATGAGTGTTCTGGCCATGTTGCCTGGCACAGCTCAGGCCGCGCCCACAACGTCCGCCAGCGCCAAGCCGACCTGTTCCTTCGGCGAGATCACCGGTTCGGGCAACGGGTCCGGTGAACCGATCTCCACGAAGGCCGGGCAGAACCTGGTCACATACACCACCGTGCGTAACGCCAAGTCGGCGCCGCTGTCGGGAGTGTTCTTCGACTACGAGATGGCCGCGCCCAGCAACCGCAAGGGCGCGGCGCCAACCGTCTGGTGGAAGTTCAACGGCGGGTCGTGGCATCACTTGACCATGACCTGGTACCCGGCGACCAAGGCGTCTACCGCGCAATGGGTTGGCGGTGACGCTGTCCTCGGCAACCTTCCCGGCAACACCACCCGCAGGATGGAGATGACCGTCGACTACCCCTCCGGCGCCACACGGGGCTTCTACCCCGGGACTGTCATGGCCGGAGCGAAGACGTGTAGCTCTCAGTTGCTGGGAGCGATCCAGGTGACAACCGCGTACGAACCACGGTAGCCACCGTCACGGGCATGTCGGCGGGCACGGCACCCGTGAGTGTCTAACTGCGTGACAACGCCGTCGTAAAAAGGCGGGCGCGTGCGGACACCTGCGGACCATCCGCGCAGGTGAATGGTGCGACTGGGCGCGCCGAAGCTGGGCCGTCCCTGGGCCGTCCGAGACCGCTCAACAATGTGCTGGGGTCACTCCGGGACCTCGGGTGGCGAGGGATTGTCGGGGTCTTGATCATCTGCCTCTTCCCGGTTGCCGGGGCCTGGCACTAGTGTTCGGTCGCTGCCGTGTGGATGCGCATGACGCCGTCCGTTCACCTTGGGGGAGGGGCGCGGCGGTCAACCATTTGCTTGTGGGGGCACATTGAACATGCGCATGCGCCGCGGACTCGCGGCGCTCATCAGCGCCGCCGCGCTCGGGGCGGGGCTCCTCGCCGCGCTTCCGGGACCCGCGGCGGCCGTCGCCGGCGGCTGGCCCGCGACCGACGGGCAGCTGCTGTACACGGACGTCGGCGGCTCGATGAACTACATCAACCCTGACGGGTCGCGGTTGTCCCAGTTCTATCCGACCGGAAACCAGGGTGCCTGGTCCGCAGACGGCAGTCAGATCGTCTTCGTGAACCCGTACGACGACCACATCGCCACGGCGTTGTCCGACGGGTCGCAGAGCATCGACATGGCCATGCCGTCGGGCAGCGGCTGGCATCCGGCCGATCCGACCTTCTGGTACGGCGGCGGCGACATCGTCTTCAGCGCGGGTGGCCGACTGCGGCTGACCGCGGCCGATGGCACCCGCACGCCGACGGCCCTCTTCGGCACCGACGTCGACGGGTGCGACTCCCAGCCGAGCGGCGCCGCCAACGGCATGCTCGCCTTCGTACGCACCGGGACGAGCTGCGCCACCGCCGGCACCCCGGCCGTCTGGGTCTACGACGGCCGTTCCGGCGCGTTCACCAAGCTGGCCGACGACGCGCGCGAGCCGAGCATCTCCGCCGACGGGCAGTCGGTGGTCTTCACCCGGTCGGTCGGCGGTCACAAGCAGCTCTTCACGGTCAGGACCGACGGCACCGGGCTGACCCAGCTCACCACGGACGCGGCCGACCACAACCGTCCCGCCTGGTCCCCGCAGGGCGACCGCATCGCGTACGACATCGACGTCTACGGCCAGAGCCCCCAGGTATGGCTCCACACGATCGGCACGGGTGCGCAGACGCAGGTGCCCCAGGCCCAGGGCACGAACGTGGCCTGGCAGCCGCTCCGCGACAACGCGATCTCCCGCGTGTGGGGCTCGGACTCGTACGACACGAACATCGCCGCGTCCAAGTGGACCTGGAACACGGTCGGTACGAGCACGCCCGGCCTGAAGAACGCGGGCGCGGCCGTGCTCATCAGCAAGTCCGACTCGGCGTACGCCACCACTGCGACATCGCTGGCCGGCAAGAAGCGCGGGCCGGTGCTGATGACGTCCGGCACGGGCCTGGACTCCGCGGTGCAGACGGAGCTCAAGCGCATGCTGCCGAAGGGCAGGACCGTCTACCTGGTCGGCGGCAGCACGATCCTCAACAGCACGGTCGCGTCCAAGGTGACCTCGCTCGGATACGTGGCCAAGCGGCTGTCCGGCACCTCGCGCTACTCCACCTCGGTGGCCGTGGCCAACACCGTCACCAGCACGCCGAAGTACATCTTCGTGGCGACGGGCACCGACTACCACAACGCCCTCGCGGCGAGCTCCGCCGCCGGTTCCATGGGCGGTTCCGGAACCGCGACCGTCGTGCTGACCGACGGCACGACCATGACCGCGTCGGTCTACGGATACCTCAACAAGTACAGCCCGGGCACGACGAGGATCATCACGGTGGGCACCGACGCCGAGTCGGCGCTGACCAGGGCGTACAAGGCCGGCAAGATGCCGAAGTGGCCCAGCTCGTACCACTACTACCGGGTCGCCGGCGCAACGCCGCAGTCGAACGCCATGCGGCTCGCCGACCTGTGGTGGTCGCTGCCGTCGAACGCCGCGCTGGCCTCCGTGGGGAGCTGGCGAGGCGGTGTCTCCGCGTCGTCGGCGATGACCACGTACGGTCCGCTGCTGTGGACCGACACCACCTCGCTGTCGTACGACACCAAGCGGTACCTGATGCGGATGTCGGCGAGCATGTACCACGTGGCCGTCTTCGGCGGCACCGGTTCGGTCGACGCGTCGGTCATTCCGAAGATCGGTGCGGCCATCGGCGTGGGCACCCACTACGCCTACACGCCGTACTACAAGGGCGTGGCTCCGCAGACGACGTCCGCCCGGACGCTGTCCGCCGGCACCACCGGGTCCGCTCCGAGCCCGGACCTCGCACCGCTGCGGGTGACGGCCACGAGGTAGGTCCCTCCCCGCGGGTCCGGGCCGACGGCGCACGGCGGGGCATGCCGCCGCTGCCCCGAGGGCACTCGGTCAGTGAGCGTGGAGGTGCTGAGATGAGCGCTGGAGAGAAGGCCAAGGCGAAGGCCGAACAGGTCGTGGGGAAGGCCGTGCGAACGCTGGCCCACGCGGTACACAAGGACGATCTCGCGGTGAAGGGCGCCGCCCTCGAAGCGCGGGGCAGGATGCGGGGAGCGAAAGAAGGGACCAAGGACTCCTTCAAGCACTGAACCAGGCACTGCGCCTGTCACCGCCTTTGCCGGTGGTGCAGCGGCGGTGCGGACGCCGGTCAGCCCTCGGCCTGCTGTTCCCGGCAGGGCCGGGGGCTTCCGCTTGCTCCGGATCGTCGCCGGTGCGGTCCGGCTCTGGGCGTCTTCAAGAAGAGGGCCCGGCGGAAAGGGCGTGTCGGCCGTGCGCTACCGTGGCTCGCTTTTGTCGCGTACCTAGGGGGGTCTGATGCGACGAACCACGACAGTGGCGAGTGCCGTCACCGTACTCATACCGCTTCTGCTGGCCGGAGCCCCGGCCGCGTCCGCCGCGGGCAAGGGCTCGCTCACCGTCACGACGCTGGACCGCGGTGGCAAGCCGGTGTACGCCCAAGTGGCCGTCTACAACACGAAGACGAACGACTTCCGCTACATCGAGAGCAACAAGGCGGCCTCGCTGCCCGACGGCAGCTACGAACTCGTCACGACCTTCACCGGTGCCACGGGCGAGGATGCCACCGTCGGGGGGCACAGCGTGACGGTCTCCGGGGCCACGAAGAGCACGTTCGACGCCCGCCAGGGCCGCCCGGTCAACGTCTCGCTCAGCCCGGGTCCGGGCAGCGGGTACGACCACACGGTCAGCGCGTACGTCTGCGCAGCCGACAACGGACCCGCCAGCATGGGGATTTCCGCGGAAGCCGGCGACCTGTACGTCATCCCGACCAGCAGCAAGGCGTACGAGCTGTCGTACGGCACCACCTACCAGCCCCGCTCGGCCACCGGCGGGGACTTCTGGCTGGCGTCCGCCACGCACAAGGGCGGCGTGCCGTCCGGGGTGTCCGCGACGCTCAAGCAGTCCGGGCTCACCACCCTGAAGGTGTCCGCCCGTTCGGGCCCCGACAGCGGACAGGCGATGTTCTCGTTCGACTACTCGTCGGACGGCGACAGCTGCTCGTGGGGCCCGAACACGCTGATGTTCCAGCGTGACCTGCCCAACTCCTTCAGCGCCCACCTCCCACCCGGACAGTGGGGCATCAGCCAGCACGGTCACGACTTCGTCTACGACGGGTTCCACACCTACGCGGCCGGCAAGACGACCTCGCTGACCCTCGGCCGCGCGGTCTGGGGACCCGGCGGGCGGCTGCCCAACACCTGGTACAAGCAGCTGTACTTCGGGTCCATCAACCCGTTCGCCGACCCGACCCTCACCGCGGGCGGGGTGCTGGCCACCGGCTCCGTCAAGCTGACCCACGCGGGCAGGACGCTGTACTCGCACACCTACAGCCCCTCGCAGGAGATCGACGCGCACCCGGTGATCCCCGGTGCGGGCTGGTACACGCTCACCCAGACCGGCCACCGCAGCCTGCCGTCCGGCTCGCTGTCGACCACGTCCAGCCTCAGCCTGCACTTCTACGCGGACCCCGCCAAGAACCAGCAGATCCGGGACTACATCACCCGCTTCTCGCCCGGCGCGCTCAACAGCAGGAACCAGGCGGCCCCCGGATCCACCACGTCCGTCGTCCTCGGCATGCAGCGCAACGGTACGGACGACAGCACGGTGCAGCAGCTGCCCGACGCGGTGAAGTCGGTGCAGGCCTGGTACACCACCGACAACGGCACCACCTGGCATGCCGCCACCGCGAAGCTGTCCGGCGGCAAGTGGACCATGGCCGTCCACAATCCGGCCTCCGGGCGCGTCGGCCTGCGCTCCACGGTCACGGACACCCACGGCGACAGCGCGACGACCACGGTGTACAACGCCTACGCCGTGAGCTGACGGCCGGCGAGGCGTATCCGCGTAGGGCCGGTGTGAACGAGTTCACTCCGGCCCTACGACGTCGTACCGCCCCTCAGCCGCACTGGCAGGGGGCACCCGACTGGCACCCGCACCCGCAGCCCGAGCCGCAGCCGCAGGCGGCTATCAGCGGAAGGCTCCTGGTCTCGGCGGGCTGATCGGTCTCGCGCTCCCGCGTGGGGTCGGGCGTGGTACCGGGGGATTCGGCCATGGGTCCCTCCTAAACACTGGGGCAGGGATGCCCTCGCCCATTGCATGCCCGTTTCCCTGGGCGCATCAACGGCGCACGGAGGCGCCCCCGCGCCCCAACCCCCAACCCCCGCGCCGGGAAGGCGCCCCACGCCCGGTCACAGGGGTCCCGCCTCGGCGTCGGGCGCCCTGCGTTCGGTCGCAGGGCCCCGCCTCGGCGTCGGGCGCCCGCCCCCGGTCGCAGGCGCGCCCCACCTTCGGCCATGGGCGCCCCCTCGGTGGCAGTCACCCAGCCTCGGCGACAGCAGCCCCCTCAGTCACAGGCGTCCCGCCTCGGTGGCATGCGCTCCGCCCCCGGCGACAGCAGCCCCCTCGGCGACAGGCAGCCCGGCCCCTGGTCACAAGCACCCGGCCCCCCGCCCGCGCCCTGCGGGCCTACGCGCCCTCGACGCCCGTCACCGGCTGGATGTCGGACTGGAGCTCGTCCGCGTGTTCGCCCGTGACCAGGTAGACGACCCGCTTGGCGACGGCCACGGCGTGGTCGGCGTACCGCTCGTAGTAGCGGCCCAGCAGGGTGACGTCCACCGCGGTCTCGATGCCGTGCTTCCAGCGCTCGTCGATCAGGTGCTGGAACAGCGTGCGGTGCAGCAGGTCCATCTCGTCGTCGTCCTGCTCCAGCTGCAGCGCGAGGTCGACGTCCTTGGTGATGATGACCTCGGCGGCCTTGGCCATCAGGCGCTGGGCGAGCTGGCCCATCTCCAGGATCGTGGCGTGCAGGTCCTGCGGCACCGCGCGCTCGGGGAAGCGCAGCCGGGCCAGCTTCGCCACGTGCTGGGCGAGGTCGCCGGACCGCTCCAGGTCGGCGGACATGCGCAGCGAGGTGACGACGATCCGCAGGTCGGTCGCCACCGGCTGCTGCCGGGCGAGCAGGGCTATGGCCCGGGCCTCCAGGTCGTGCTGGAGTTCGTCGACCTTCTGGTCCGCCTCGATCACGCTCTCGGCCAGCTTCAGGTCGGCGTCCAGGATAGCGGTGGTGGCGCGCCCGATCGCCGACCCGACCAGCCGGGCCATCTCCACCAGACCGTCGCCGATCGAGTCCAGTTCCTCGTGGTACGCGTCCCGCATCAGGGTTCCCTCTCATAGGTGTGCTTGGTCCCCACGCTCCCACGTTCTGCCCCGCACGCGTCCGTTTCCGCCACCCCAAATGAACCATTACTGGCCCCAAGGTGAACTCTGGGCGACGAGTGTCCGAGGTCCCACCTCGGAGGCTGGGGGGATGTCATAGGGCCTGCTTAACCTTGAGGCATGGACGTGAACGCGGCGGTCGCCGCAGCGGCAGCGATCGCCGGGGTGCTCACCGGCGTCATCGCCATGCTGGCGTTCCGTTGGAGCGAACGCGACCAGAAGCGACCGACCAGGACTTCCTTGCACACCGACCCCGTACTCCCGCCGGGCGTGGACACCGTGCTGTCCGTGCTCCGTTCCTCGGCCGTCGTCCTCGACGAGGCCGACGCCGTCGTCAAGGCCAGCTCCGCCGCCTACGCCCTCGGGCTGGTCCGCGGAGGCAAGCTCGCCGTGGAGCCCATGCTCCAGATGGCCAGGGACACCAGACGCGACGGCGAGATACGGCAGGTCGAGCTGGACCTTCCCCGGCGCGGCACCGGACGCGGAGAGGCCCTCGCGGTCTCCGCGCGCGTGGCCCCGCTCGGCTCCCGCCTGGTCCTGCTGCTGGTCGAGGACCTGACCGAGGCCAGGAGGATCGAGGCCGTACGACGCGACTTCGTGGCGAACGTCAGCCATGAGCTGAAGACGCCCGTCGGCGCGCTCTCCCTCCTCTCCGAGGCCGTCATGGACGCCTCCGACGACCCCGAGGCCGTACAGCGCTTCGCGGGCCGCATGCAGATCGAGGCGACCCGCCTGACCAACCTGGTCCAGGAGCTGATCGACCTCTCCCGGGTGCAGAACGACGACCCGCTGGAGGACGCCGAGCCCGTCCGCGTGGACGAGCTGGTCGCCGAGGCCATCGACCGCTGCCGCCACCAGGCCGGCACCAAGCAGATCACCATCGCCGCCGGAGGCACGGCCGACCTGCACGTCTGGGGCAACCGCGGCCAGCTCGCCGCCGCCCTCGGCAACCTGGTGGAGAACGCCGTGAACTACTCCCCGGCCCGCACCCGCGTCGGCATCGCCGCCCGCAGGGTCGGCGCGCCCGGCGGCGACATGATCGAGCTCGCCGTGACGGACCAGGGCATCGGCATCTCCGACAAGGACAAGGAGCGCATCTTCGAGCGCTTCTACCGCGTCGACCCCGCCCGCTCCCGGCAGACCGGAGGCACCGGGCTGGGACTCGCGATCGTCAAGCACGTGGTCGCCTCGCACGGCGGGGAGGTCACGGTCTGGAGCGCCGAAGGCCAGGGCTCCACGTTCACCCTCAGGCTGCCGGAGGCGGGTGCGGCCCGCGACCGCGCACAGCAGCACCCCGACCTCGACGACGATGACGAGGCCGGCGGCGCCCCCGACCCATCCCCGTACGAACCGCTTCCCGCCCCGGAGGTCCTTCCGTGACCCGAGTGCTCGTCGTCGAGGACGAGGAGTCCTTCTCCGACGCCCTGTCGTACATGCTCCGCAAGGAGGGCTTCGAGGTCGCCGTGGCGGCCACGGGCCCCGACGGACTCGACGAGTTCGAGCGCAACGGCGCCGACCTCGTCCTCCTCGACCTGATGCTGCCGGGCCTGCCCGGCACGGAGGTGTGCCGCCAGCTGCGCGGCCGCTCCAACGTCCCCGTGATCATGGTGACGGCCAAGGACAGCGAGATCGACAAGGTCGTCGGCCTGGAGATAGGGGCCGACGACTACGTCACCAAGCCCTTCTCCTCCCGTGAGCTGGTCGCCCGCATCCGCGCCGTGCTGCGCCGCCGCGGCGAGCCGGAGGAGGTCGCCCCGGCCGCGCTGGAGGCCGGCCCGGTCCGCATGGACGTCGACCGCCACGTGGTGACGGTCGGCGGCTCCAAGGTCGACCTCCCGCTGAAGGAGTTCGACCTGCTGGAGATGCTCCTGCGCAACGCCGGCCGCGTGCTGACCCGCATGCAGCTGATCGACCGCGTCTGGGGCGCCGACTACGTGGGCGACACCAAGACCCTGGACGTCCACGTCAAGCGCCTCCGCGCCAAGATCGAGCCCGACCCGGGCGCGCCGCGGTACCTGGTCACGGTCCGGGGGCTGGGGTACAAGTTCGAGCCGTAAACCGGACACGGCGCCACGACGAAGGGCGGCACCCCTGGTGGGGTGCCGCCCTCGTGCGTACGGCGTGCTCAGCGGGCCGTACGGCCGCTCACTGGCCGGCGGCCGACTGGGACGCGGAGTCGCTGGGGGTCGCGCCGGCGCCCGCCGTCGCGGTGTCGCTCGCGGTCGCCGACGGGGTGGCCTTGCCCTTGCCGTGCTTGGCCGGCTTGGTGGTGCTGCCGGAGGCGGTGGCGCCCGGGGCCGGGGAGGCCGTCGCCGGGCCGGAGGGGATCTGGCTCGGGCCCCACTTGTCGAAGTAGCTGGTGGCCGGCACCACGTAGGCGCGCAGGCTCACCGCGCCGGTCTTGCTGAACGTGAAGGTGATCTTCTGGGCGTTGCCGTCCTGGACCGACTCGCGTCCGCTCGGCAGCTCGGCGGAGGCGTTCCCCTTGCCGCCGAGGATCAGCGAGCCGTGCGCCGGGACGGTCAGGCTGCCGCCCTTGGCCGGGGTCAGCTTGACGGTGTCGCTGCTGCCGGCGATGGAGACGGACTGCAGGGTCTCGTTCGTGCTGCCCGTGTTGAAGAGGGTCGCGGAGATCACCGCCGGGCCCGTCGACTTCAGGTCGGGCTGGGTGATGACCAGGGCGTTCTGCACCTTGATGTTGCCGACCGTGGTCGCGGCGTTGTCCGGCTTGATCTCCAGGGTCTGCGAGTTGTTGCCGGCGCCACAGGCGGCGAGCGAGGCGATCGAGAAGACGATGGCGGAGGCGGCGAGGGCGCCGCGTCGAAGGCTGCTGCTCACGGCGGCGGCAACTCCTTGAACGCGCGGGCGGCTCCCCTTATAAAGCCGCCCTAAGGATCTGTCAGCGGCCTTAGGTTACCGAGCCGTTCCCGGGCCGCCGCACCCGACCCTCCCCAAGCGCCCCGCATCCCTCCGGCTGGGGTAGCGCGAACCCTGCGTCACTCCGGTCACAAGTGACCCTCCAGTCACTTTGCCGAGCGTTCGTCCGGCATTCACATAACCGGGCGCAAAATTTCCGTGAAGGAATGCGTGAGCCCTCGCTGATCGCGGCCGGAATTGATCACGCTCCGCCCTCCGGGTGGCCGTTGATCAATTCCGGAAACGGCCCGGATCCGTCTGCCGTCACCGAACGGAGTAGCGGAAGTCGTACGCTTGGAAGCGGACAAAACGGGATGTTCATCCACTTGGAGACGGCTCGCGGAGTGTGTAACGTACGCGTTTCACCTCGCCCGCAGAGCCCCTCCGACCTGCGAATTCCCGGTTCGCCAGGCCCCTCGCAGCACGTTCCTGTCGCAGTTGTCAAGCCCCGAGATATGCCCTGACCTGCGAAAACGCCATTCAGAAGACGGCGTATCCGTGTTACCCTGGATAGCCACGGAAGGGGTACCTGTCACATGACGTTCAAGGTTGGCGACACCGTGGTCTATCCCCATCACGGGGCCGCGCTGATCGAGGCCATCGAAACTCGCCAGATCAAAGGCGTGGACAAGACCTACTTGGTGCTGAAGGTCGCCCAGGGTGACCTGACGGTACGTGTGCCAGCGGACAATGCTGAGTTCGTGGGCGTGCGTGATGTGGTCGGTCAGGACGGGCTGGACCGGGTCTTCGAGGTGCTGCGCGCGCCGTACGCCGAGGAGCCCACGAACTGGTCCCGTCGCTACAAGGCAAACCTGGAGAAGCTCGCCTCGGGCGATGTCATCAAGGTCGCGGAGGTCGTGCGTGACCTGTGGCGCCGCGAGCGCGAGCGAGGGCTCTCGGCCGGTGAGAAGCGCATGCTCGCCAAGGCCCGCCAGATCCTGGTGAGCGAGCTCGCTCTCGCGGAGAACACGAACGAGGACAAGGCCGAGGCCCTGCTCGACGAGGTGCTCGCCTCCTGACGCGTCACGGCGGCGACCCTTCGCCTCCGTCAAGCTCAGTACGAACACAGTGAGATGCCGCGGTGCCCGCTGACACTGACCCTGTCGCCGGGCGCTGCGGCATGTCCGTGCCCGCGCACGGGTGTTCCTCGTGATGTTCTTCGTGAAACCAGTGGACCGGCCCCCCGATACTTGATGTGCCGGGCCCGGGCGGATGGCTCGACCAGGGTCACGGAAAGGGTCCGGTCAAGGCGTCGCGCCCGGCACTCCTGAAGGCCATACCCACCTAGGTCGAGCACACAAACCTGACAGGAACCGATGTCTGACGAATCGCGCCCTTCGCCCGCGCAGACCCCCGTCGCCGCCGTGATTCCCGCCGCCGGCCGGGGCGTCCGCCTCGGTCCGGGCGCCCCCAAGGCGCTGCGCGCGCTGAACGGCACGCCCATGCTGATCCACGCCGCCCGCGCGCTCGCCGCGTCCCGGCACGTCTCCCTGGTGATCGTCGTGGCCCCGCCTGACGGTGCCGCCGAGGTCAAGTCCCTGCTCGACGCGCACGCCCTGCCCGGCAGCGGCCCGAGCGGCAGCCTGGGCAGGACCGACTTCCTGGTCGTGCCCGGCGGGGACAGCCGCCAGGAATCGGTGAAGCTCGGCCTGGACGCCCTGCCCCCCGAGTACGGCATCGTCCTC
Organism: Streptomyces sp. NPDC048192; assembly: GCF_043202415.1. Lineage (NCBI taxonomy): Bacteria > Bacillati > Actinomycetota > Actinomycetes > Kitasatosporales > Streptomycetaceae > Streptomyces > Streptomyces sp. NPDC048192. The sequence goes on along the minus strand of NZ_JBIDAL010000005.1, from coordinate 446,131 downwards.
GTCCACGACGCGGCCCGCCCGCTGGTCCCGGTCGACACGGTCGACGCGGTCATCGAGGCCGTGCGCGACGGCGCCCCCGCGGTCGTCCCCGCGCTGCCCCTCGCCGACACCGTCAAGGAGGTGGAGCCAGCCGCCGAGGCCGGCGCCCCCGAGCCGGTCGTCGCCACCCCGGAGCGCGCCCGCCTGCGTGCCGTCCAGACACCGCAGGGCTTCGACCGGGCCACCCTGGTCCGCGCCCACGAGACGGTCACCGACAACGTCACGGACGACGCGAGCATGGTCGAACAGCTGGGGCTGACCGTCGTGGCCGTACCCGGGCACGAGGAGGCCTTCAAGGTCACCCGCCCCCTCGACCTGGTCCTCGCCGAGGCGGTCCTGGCCCGCAGGAGGCTCAACGATGGCTTCTGAGCCGCTGTTGCCGCAGGTCGGCATCGGCACCGACATCCACGCCTTCGAGGAGGGCCGTGAGCTGTGGTGCGCGGGCCTGAAGTGGGAGGGCGAGGGTCCCGGCCTCGCCGGGCACTCCGACGCGGACGTCGTCGCCCACGCCGCCTGCAACGCCCTCTTCTCCGCCGCCGGGCTCGGTGACCTGGGGCAGCACTTCGGCACCGGCCGCCCCGAATGGTCCGGCGCCTCCGGGGTGACCCTGCTGACCGAGGCCGCCCGGATCGTCCGCGAGGCCGGCTTCACCGTCGGCAACATCGCCGTCCAGGTGGTCGGCCCCCGCCCCAAGATCGGCAAGCGCCGGGAGGAGGCCCAGAAGATCCTCTCCGAGGCCGCCGGCGCGCCCGTCTCCGTCTCCGGCGCCACGACGGACGGCCTCGGCTTCCCGGGCCGCGAGGAGGGCCTGATGGCGATCGCCACGGCGCTGGTGGTGCGTACGGGCTGAGGGACGGCCGGTGCGTACGGGTTGAGGACGGCCGGTGCGTGCGGGCTGAGGACGGCTGGTGCGTACGGGCTGAGGACGGCTGGCGAGCACGGGCTCACGTTGCCCGGCGCGCGGGATGAGATGGGCCGGCGCGTACGGGCTGAGGACGGCTGGTGCGCGCGGGCCCACATCGCTCGGTGCGCGGGTTGAGATCGCCCGGCGTGCGGGCTGAGATCGGCGGCGCCCGCGGGCTCACGTCGCCGGGCGCCTGGACTGAAGACGGCTGGTGTGTACGGGCTGATGTCGGCGGCGCCTGCGGGCTCACGTCGCCGGGCGCCTGGGCTGAGGACGGCTGGCGAGCACGGACCCACATCGCCCGGCGCGTGGGCTGACACCGGCGGCGCCCGCGGGCTGAGGACGGCGCCGCGCTCGGGCTGAGGATGCCGGAGCGCTTGGGCTGAGGACGGCCGGTGCGTACGGGCTGAGGTCGGCGGCGCCCGCGGGCTCACATCACCCGGCGCGTGGGGAAGACGGTCGCCCTGGTGCGGTTGAGCAGGGCGGCCACCGTGGCGCCGGTGACGGCGAGACGGCCGCCGTAGTGCGTTGCGGGCGACGGTCGTCGTGGTGCGTACGGGCTGAGATCGGCGGCGCCCGCGGGCTCACATCACCCGGCGCGTGGGGGAGACGGTCGCGTGGTGCTGTTGAGTAGGGCGGCCACCGTGGTGCTGGTGATGGCGGGACGGCCGCCGTTGTGCGGTGCGGGCGACGGTCGCTGTGGTGCGGCTGAGCGGGACGGCAGCCGCCGCGGTGCCGGTGGGAGCGGGGCGGCAGCCGCCGTCGTGCCGGTCAGAACTGGACGGTCGTGGTGTGCCGGTGACAGCGGGGGCGGCTGTCGTGGTGCGGGTGAGGCGGGGGCGTGCGAGGGTACCCTCACGACCATCAGTGATCCCTGGACTCCGGAGGGTGCCCATGTCCGCCGTACTGTCCGACCAGCTCAAGTCCGTGCTCGACGGCAAGGTGTTCATCGTCGTCGGCACCCTCCAGCCCGACGGCAGCCCCCAGCTGTCCCCGGTCTGGGTGAAGCGCGACGGCGACGACCTCCTGTTCTCCACCACGGTCGACCGCCGCAAGTACCTCAACCTGGACCGCGACCCGCGCGTCACCGTCGCCGTCCTCAACCCCGAGCAGCCGTACGAGTACGCCGAGATCCGCGGCACCGCCGAGATGACGACCGACGGCGGGCCGCAGCTCATCGACGAACTGAGCCTGAAGTACACCGGCAAGAAGTACGCGGAGTTCAACCCCGAGGCCGCCAAGGACGCCCAGCGGGTGGTCGTCCGCATCAAGCCGCGGAAGGTCGTCGGGCGGCTCTGAGCCCGACATTGCGGGGAAGGGGCGTGAGGCACCCTGTCGCGCCCACTACCCTGGAGTGGTGACTATTCGCCTGTACGACACCAGTGCCCGGCAGATCCGTGACTTCACCCCGCTCAAGCCGGGCTGTGTCTCGATCTACCTGTGTGGCGCCACCGTGCAGGCGGCACCGCACATCGGGCACATCCGGTCGGGGCTGAACTTCGACATCATGCGCCGGTGGTTCGAGTACCGCGGCTACGAGGTGACGTTCGTCAGGAACGTCACCGACATCGACGACAAGATCATCGCGAAGGCCCACGAGCAGGGCCGCCCGTGGTGGTCGATCGGGTACGCCAACGAGCGCGCCTTCAACGAGGGCTACACCGCTCTGGGCTGCCTGCCGCCGACCTACGAGCCGCGGGCCACCGGCCACATCACCGAGATGGTCGAGATGATGCAGCGCCTGATCGAGCGCGGGCACGCCTACGCGGCCGACGGCAACGTGTACTTCGACGTGCGGTCCTTCCCGCAGTACCTCGGGCTGTCCCGGCAGGAGCTGGACAACCTGCTCCAGCCCTCCGGCGAGGGCGAGACGGGCAAGCGGGACCCGCGGGACTTCGCGATGTGGAAGGCGGCCAAGCCCGGCGAGCCGACCTGGCCGACGCCGTGGGGCGAGGGCCGCCCGGGCTGGCACCTGGAGTGCTCGGCGATGGCGCACAAGTACCTGGGCTCCGCGTTCGACATCCACGGCGGCGGCCTGGACCTGATCTTCCCGCACCACGAGAACGAGATCGCCCAGGCCAAGGCCTACGGCGACGACTTCGCCCGCTACTGGGTGCACAACGCCTGGGTCACCATGGCCGGCGACAAGATGTCCAAGTCGCTCGGCAACAGCGTCCTCGTGTCCGAGATGGTCAAGCAGTGGCGCCCCATCGTGCTGCGCTACTACCTGGGCACCCCGCACTACCGCTCGATGATCGAGTACAGCGAGGAGTCCCTGCGCGAGGCGGAGGCGGCCTTCGCGCGGATCGAGGGCTTCGTGCAGCGGGTCACCGAGCTGGCCGGCAAGACCGTCGAGCCCGCCGCCGAGGTGCCGCCCGCGTTCGCCGAGGCGATGGACGACGACCTGGGCGTGCCGCAGGCCCTCGCGGTCGTGCACACCACCGTCCGGCAGGGCAACAGCGCACTGGCCGCCGACGACAAGGAGGCCGCCGTGGCCCGCCTGGCCGAGGTGCGGGCCATGCTCGGCGTCCTCGGTCTCGACCCGCTCGACGAGCACTGGGCGGGCGCGCAGGAGCAGGGCGAGGACCTGCACGGCGTGGTCGACAGCCTGGTCAGGCTGGTCCTGGACCAGCGCGAGTCCGCCCGCGCCCGCAAGGACTGGGCCACCGCCGACGCCATCCGCGACCAGCTCAACCAGTCCGGCCTGATGATCGAGGACGGCCCGCAGGGCCCCCGCTGGACCCTCGGGGCCCGGTAGCCCGAGCCTTGATCGATTGTGCCGCCCGGCCCCCCGGGCGGCACACTGCATAGACGCGACAGACGCACGCACACTCGTTTCCGTACAGATTTCCGTAGAGAACAGGTAGGTCATGGCCGCGAACAACCGCCGCATGTCCGGCAAGAAGGGCGCGCAGGTCGGCAGCGGCGGCAAGCGGCGCCGGGGCCTCGAGGGCAAGGGCCCGACCCCGCCCGCCGAGATGCGCAAGGGCCACGTCAAGCAGCGCGCCGCCGCTGCCAAGGCCCGCCGCGCCCAGGGGGGCCGCCCGCAGCAGCGCCGCGGCGGCGGCAAGTCGACGTCCGAGCTGGTCGTCGGCCGCAACCCGGTGGTGGAGGCGCTGCGCGAGGGCGTCCCCGCCTCCACGCTCTACGTCCAGCAGTTCATCGACAACGACGAGCGGGTCCGCGAGGCCCTCCAGCTCGCCGCCGAGCGCGGCAACATCAACCTGATGGAGGCGCCGCGCCCCGAGCTGGACCGCATGACCAACGGCCTCAACCACCAGGGCCTGGTCCTCCAGGTCCCGCCGTACGAGTACGCGCACCCCGAGGACCTGCTCGACGCGGCGGCCGACGAGGGCGAGGACCCGCTGATCGTCGCCCTCGACGGCGTCACCGACCCGCGCAACCTCGGCGCGGTCGTCCGCTCCGTGTCCGCCTTCGGGGGCCACGGCGTCGTCGTGCCCGAGCGCCGCTCGGCCGGCATGACCGCCGGCGCCTGGAAGACCTCCGCCGGCACCGCCGCCCGCACCCCGGTGGCCCGCGCCACCAACCTCACGCGCGCCCTGGAGTCGTACAAGAAGGCGGGCCTGACGGTCGTCGGGCTCGCCGCCGACGGCGAGGTCGAACTCGGCGATCTGGAAGCCCTCGACGGCCCGGTCGTCATCGTGGTCGGCAGCGAGGGCAAGGGCCTGTCCCGCCTGGTCGGCGAGACCTGCGACTTCCGGGTGCGCATCCCGATGCCGGGCGGCGCGGAGTCCCTCAACGCCGGTGTCGCGGCGGGCGTCGTGCTCTACGAAGCGTCCCGCCGGCGGAGCTGAACACCCGTCCGACACCTCACCCGTACGGGGTGTTTTCGGCGTCCATATGGCGCTGGGGCCGACTTTGACGGGGTCCGGACACATCCGCCCGGTCAGAGCAGTGTCCTAACTCCACGTCACTCGGTTAGATGAGTGTGGACACCAGAACACCCCGCACACCCACGGGGGAACGCTCGTCGGGATTCCAGTCCGGACCCGACGACGCTCCCGCGCTGAGCATGGTGAAGGTGCCGAGCGATCCGGCGCAGGTCATCGTCAATCACGCCAGCTTCCGCGTGCAGCTGGGCGCGTCGGCCACGCGCACCCGATCCCCGCGGATCGCCCGGTATCCGAGCGCCGTCCAGGACTCCGCCCGGATGCCCGTCGTGGGCACGGCGGGCCGGGCGGGCGCCGCCGCCGGCCGCCGCCGCCCCGTCGTGTGGAGCGGCAGGTCCGCTCCCGACGACACCGGCGCCCACCGGCTCCTCCAGGCCGTGCGGGGCAGCAGCGTCCGCCACACCGAGGAGCCCGAGGCCGGCGCCACCCAGGTCATCCCGCGCGTGGACACCGGCTACGCCGACACCTACGACCGCACCTACGACGAGCTGGAACAGACGGTCGAGTCCCCGGTCGTCGGCCACCAGCGCACCGCCCCCCACGACACCGGCGGCACGCGGCTGCTGCCCTCCATGCGCCCGGCCGGCGGCGCCTACGACGAACCCCCCTACCTGGACGACGAACCCCAGGGCTACGACCCGTACGCGGACGCCGCCGACCCCGACGCCCCGCGCCCCGCCCGCCGCCACGCGGACGACCCGGCCCGGCACGCCTACTACCCCGGTCGCCGGATGAACCTCGGCGTCGTCCTCCTCCCGCTCCGCATCTTCCTCGGCTTCATCTCCATCTACGCCGGCATGGGCAAGCTGTGCGACCCCGTCTACTTCGACGGCGGCAAACGCGGCTCCATGGTCAAGTGGCTCAACACCCTGCACCCCTGGGACGTCGCCGAGCCGCTGCGCCAGTTCGCCCTGCACCACCCGGTCGGCTCCGGCCTCGTCATCGCCTTCCTCCAGGTGGTGGTCGGCGTGCTGACCATCCTCGGCTGCTGGCAGCGCGTGGCCGCGGTCGTCGGCGCGCTGCTGTCCGCGGCCCTGATCGTCACCGTCAGCTGGAAGACGGTCCCCGCGTACGACGCGCCCGACATCATCTACCTCGCCGCCTGGTCGCCGCTGATCATCGCGGGCGCCCCCGTCTACTCCGTGGACGGGCGTCTCGCCGCCGGCGCCTGGCGCCGCCTCGGCCCCCGCGCCGACATCTGGGACCTGCGCCGCTACGTCCTGCGCCGCGGCGCGCTCCTCACGGCCGTCACCGCCGGCGTCACCCTGCTCGTCGGCTCGCTGCTCGGCGGCGCCGTACGCGACTCCAGCCGCGTCGTCGTCCCCGGTCCCGGCGAGGCCCCCCGCAACAACCTGCCGGGCTCCCCGCTCCCGCAGGACCCCGGCACACGGCACAGCAAAAGCCCGGCGGCCTCCACCTCGCCCACGGGCGGCGCCACGGCCGGCGCCAGCCCGTCCGGCGCGGCGACGACCCCGGGCGCCACGCACACCGCCGGCGGTACGACCACGACGCCCACCCAGACCCAGGGCACCACGGGCCAGGTCCCGCCCCGTCAGTCCTCCCCGACGGGCGGCGCTCCCAGCACGACGGCCGGCCCGACCAGCACCGGCGGCACGTCCGGCGGCGGCTCGTCCTCGGGCGGCACGAGCGGCTCCGGCGGCTCCTCGTCCTCGGGCCAGCCGGGCCTGGTGGGCGGATTGCTCGGCTAGCCGGCGGTTCCCGGACACCGAAGGGCCCCGTACCCGAGAAGGTACGGGGCCCTTTCGTTCCCTTGAGGCTCCTGCCCGGACCGCGGCCCCGACCGTCCGAGCGGCGAAGGCGCACCCGCCCCGCTACCGCCCCAGCGCGGCAAGCTCCTTCGCCGCCTCCGTCAGGTCCTTCGCGGTGTCGATGGCCCGCCAGTACGCCCCCTGCGGAATGGGGAAGCCGAACAGCCTCCGCTCGCGGGCCAGTCCGGGGAACGTGGTCCGCTCGTGGTCCCCCCGCTCCGGCAGCAGCGAGGCGAACTCCGGCGCGAAGACGTACACGCCCGCGTTGATCTCGAACGTGGACGGCGGGGCTTCGATGAAGTCGGTGATGTGCCCGAACCCGTCGGTCTTCACCGCGCCCCAGGGAATGCGCGGCCGGGCGAGCGCCAGGGTCGCCGTGGCATCCCGCTCGGTGTGGAAGTCGGCCATGTCCCGCAGGGAGAAACGGGTCCAGATGTCGCCGTTGGTGGCGTACCACGGCCGGTCGGGGCGGGGGAGATGCGCGGCGGCGTACTTGAGGCCGCCGCCGCGGCCGAGGGGCTCGGTCTCCACGACGGTGGTGACGGAGACGGGCAGGTCGGCGGAGTCCAGCCACTTCTGCAGGACCTCGGCGAGGTGGCCGCAGGAGACCACCACGTCGGTCACGCCTTCCTCGGCGAGCCAGGCCAGCTGGTGGCCGATGATCGGGATGCCCGTGCCGGGGATCTCGACCATCGGCTTGGGCCGGTCGTCGGTGTAGGGACGCAGCCGGGAGCCCTGGCCCCCGGCCAGGATCACGGCCTGGGTGGGACGCGACGCGGCGTTGGGATGGGTCATGACCGCACTGTACGCGGCGCCCTACCAGGCCCGGCCGACGACGGCGCGCTCCTTGGGGTGCCGTTACCCGAAGGAGCGCCGTCGGCGGCCGTCAGCTGTGCGCCGCGAGCACGCCCGAGGCGAACGCCGTGTCGCACACCGGGCGGGCGTAGGACTGGGCGCGGGGGGCGCCGTAGATGCGCACGGCGGCCTGGCCCAGGGCGCGGGCGATGGCGGAGCAGTGCCGGGCCAGCGAGGGGTGTCCGTTGACCGCCTGCTGGAGGTGGGTCAGGACGACGCCCGGGTTCTTGTCCTGCAACTCGCTCATCAGGCGGTCGCGGAGCACGTCCTGCGGGGCCCGGGAGACCGTCTTGGTGGCGACCTCCGCCGAGGAGACGTCGGAGGCGGCCAGCACCGAGCTGGAGGGGCTGCCCGTCCAGTTGACCCGGGTGACCGCGAGGGTCCCGGAGAGCACCAGGACGACGGGCAGGACGAGGGCGAGAGTGCGGCCGATCCGGCGGGCAGGGCCGCCCCGGTGGCCGCGTCGCGTCTGAGGGGTGGTGGAGTGCTTCACGCGTGTGAGGGTAGCGCGGGGTAATGATTTGGCGACATTTAGTCACCCCTTCGGGGGATGAAGAGGCGCTGATTTCTGGGTAAGGGGTTGACGCCCCCCGCCCGAATTGATCGCTGTGCCGGGGTATTTCCCCTGCGTGTACGGCACGAAAGGGGCCCCGCGGCACTCCGCGGGGCCCCTTTTCGTCAACCTCGCCGCGAAACGGCAGCTCAGTCGCGTGAACGCGGTCAGTCGGACAGCCGCTCACCGGTGGAGGTGGAGAAGACGTGGGTCTCGCCCGGCCGCGGCACGACGTGCAGCGTGGAGCCCTTCTCCGGGACCTGGCGGCCGTTCACCCGGACGACCAGGTCCTTGACCTCGCCGCCGACCTCGGCGGTGCCGTAGACGTAGCCGTCGGCGCCCAGCTCCTCGACGACGTTCACGGACACGGCGAGACCGGCCGGCGCGTCCGCGCTGTCCTTCGTGAGGGACGCGGCCGCACCGCCGTTGTGCTCGACCACGTCGAAGTGCTCGGGCCGGACACCGACGGTGACCGTGCGGTCGCCCTTGTCGGAGGCGGCCTTCAGCGCGTCCCGGTTGACCGGCACCACGCTGTTGCCGAACTTCACGCCGCCGTCGGTGATCGGGACCTCGACCAGGTTCATCGCCGGGGAGCCGATGAAGCCGGCGACGAAGAGGTTCGCGGGCCTGTCGTACATGTTCCGCGGCGAGTCGACCTGCTGCAGGATGCCGTCCTTGAGCACGGCCACCCGGTCGCCCATCGTCATGGCCTCGACCTGGTCGTGGGTGACGTAGACGGTGGTGATGCCGAGACGGCGCTGCAGCGAGGCGATCTGCGTACGGGTGGAGACGCGGAGCTTGGCGTCCAGGTTGGACAGCGGCTCGTCCATGAGGAACACCTGCGGCTCACGCACGATCGCGCGGCCCATGGCCACACGCTGCCGCTGACCACCCGACAGCGCCTTCGGCTTGCGGTCCAGGTACTCGGTGAGGTCGAGGATCTTCGCGGCCTCCTCGACCTTCTGCCGGATCTCCGCCTTGTTGACGCCGGCGATCTTGAGCGCGAAGCCCATGTTGTCGGCGACCGTCATGTGCGGGTAGAGGGCGTAGTTCTGGAACACCATGGCGATGTCCCGGTCCTTGGGCGGCAGGTGCGTGACGTCGCGGTCACCGATGCGGATCGCGCCGGCGTTGACGTCCTCCAGGCCCGCGAGCATCCGCAGCGAGGTGGACTTTCCGCAACCCGACGGGCCGACCAGGACGAGGAACTCGCCGTCCTCGATCGCGATGTCGAGCGAGTCGACGGCGGGCTTCGTGGAACCCGGGTAGATCCGGGTCGCCTTGTCGAACGTGACTGTGGCCATGGTGAATGGGCCCCCTTCTACCGGCAGGAACGTGCCGGACGATCCGTTGTAGGAAGGTGGTTGGTGTAGTCCACACGAGTGAACTGGGTCAGGACGGTACCTGGCGTTCACGCGATCTGTCAGCACCTGGACGACTGTGAACTTCGCGGAAATTCTCGGCGGGCCCCGCCGCGGACCTGGGTACACTGCACGAGCACCCCGGTGCACGCCTCCTTAGCTCAGCTGGTCAGAGCGCCGCTCTTGTAAAGCGAAGGTCGTCGGTTCGAATCCGACAGGGGGCTCCACAGGCAACGGCCCCGGACTTCCCGTCCGGGGCCGTCTTCGTGGGCGGCTGGGCCGGCGTGTCTCGTGTGGTGATCAGTCCCGCTTGGTGGGACACCGGAGAGGGGGCACCGCCGGAGGGACGGGAGAGCGTCTGTGACCACGCCGCCGATCGACTACCACGCGCTGTTCGCCGCCACTCCCAGCCCGTACCTGGTCCTGGGCCCCGATCTCGAGATCCTCGACGTGAACGCGGCCTACTGCCGGGCGACCGGCTGCACGACCCAGGACCTGATCGGGCGCTACCTCTTCGACGCGTTTCCGGACAATCCGGATGATCCGCACGCCGACGGGGTGCGGAATCTCAGCGCCTCGCTGCACCGGGTGCTGCGCTCGAAGGAGCCGGACACCATGGCGGTGCAGAAGTACGACATCCCCGTGCCCGGCCGCCCCGGGGAGTTCGAGGAGCGCTGGTGGTCCCCGGTCAACACCCCGGTGCTCGGGCCCGGCGGTGAGGTGGCCTGGATCATCCACCGGGTCGAGGACGTCACCGACTTCGTGCTGTCCCACACCGCCCGCACCCGGCGGGGCCACACGCTGAACGAGCGCGAGGCCATGGAGGCCGAGCTGTACGCGCGCGCCCGGGAGCTGCAGATCATGAACGAGCAGCTGCGGCAGGCCCACGCCCGGGAACGGAAGGTCGCCGTCACCCTCCAGGAGGCGATGATGCAGTCGCCGGACCTGGCCCAGCACCCGAACATCGCCGTGCGCTACCTGCCCGCGGCCAAGGGGCTCAACGTGTGCGGCGACTGGTACGACGTGGTGGACCTGCCCGACGACGCCTACGCGGTCGCGGTGGGCGACGTGGTCGGTCACGGCCTGGAGGCGGCCGCCGCCATGGGCATGCTGCGCAGCGCCCTGTCCGCCGCCGTACGCGCCCTGTGCGAGCCGGCCAGGGCCATGGAGGTGCTGGGCCTGTACGCCCGCTCGGTCGAGGGGGCCCTGGCCACCACGGCCGTCAAGGCGGTCGTGTCTCCGCGCGGCCGGAACATCACGTACAGCAGCGCCGGTCACCTGCCGCCCGTGCTGGTCCATCCCGACGGCACGTTCGTCCTGCTCGACCAGGCCACCGACCCGCCGCTGGGTGCCCGTCCGCTGCACGTCACGCGCCCGCAGGGCGCCGTCGCCTACGCGCCCGGCGACACGCTTGTCCTGTACACCGACGGGCTCGTCGAACGCCGTGACGAGGACATCGACGCGGGGCTGGACCGGCTCACCGCCGCCCTCGCCGGCAACGCGCGGCTCGGCCCGGACCACCTGGCCGACGTGCTGCTCTCCCGTCTCGGCGTCAGCAGCGGCGGGCACGACGACATCGCGCTGATCGTGGTCCGCCTGTAGTGCCCGCGCCTGCGCCGGCCTGCGAGAACGCCGATGCCCCGGGCGGGCGCCCGGGGCATCGGTATCTGTTCGGGGGTGTACGGGTCAGGGCACGTAGGACCGGGTGTTGCTGGCCCACAGGGCGCCGCCCTTGCCCGGGCCGCCGGAGGACGTGTAGACGACGAAGTTGCCGTCGCTCTGCAGCAGGGCGTACGCGCCGGTGTGGCCGTTGGTGTGCGTCGACCACAGGGCCGTGCCGCCGCTCGTGTAGACCACGAGGTTGCCGTCGGACTGCATGGACGCGTAGGCGCCGGAGTGGCCCGAGGTGCCGGTGGACCAGATGGCCTTGCCGTCGCGCTTGCGGTACATCACGAGGTTGCCGTCGGGCTGCATCGCCAGGCGGGTGTACTGGGTCTGCGCCCACCAGCCGCCCGGGATTTTCTGTCCGGAGCCGATGGTCGCCGAGTGCGCGTTGGTGCCGTCCGCCCACAGCGAGCCGCCGGTGCTCGGGCCGCCGCCGGCGCCGTACACCACCAGGTTGCCGTCGTCCTGCACCAGGAGGTACGCGCCGGTGTGGCCGTTGGTGTGGGTGGACCACAGGGCGGTGCCGCCGCTGGTGTAGACGACGAGGTTGCCGTCGGTCTGCATCAGCGCGTACGCGCCCGAGTGCCCGGAGGTGTGGCTGGACCAGATAGCCGGGCCGCTGCCGCTGGTGCCGCTGGTCTTGAGGTAGGCGACCAGGTTGCCGTCGCTGCCCATGGTCAGGGTGATGTTCGCGCTGCTCAGCCGGTGGCCGGAGGTCAGCTTCCGGCCGGGCTGAAGCGAGTTGACGGTGTTCGCACCGGCGGTGAAGGCGGCGGTGCCGTCGGGGGTGCCGAGGCCGGTGGGGCCGTCGTAGCCGGTGCCCGCGGTGCACAGGTAGCCCGGGGAGCAGGTGCCGTCGCTGCCCGTGGTGACGTCGTTCAGTGCCGACGCGTGGCCGTAGGGGTAGGAGGACGGGTAGCTGCCCGCGGCCGGGGCGCCGGCGAGGGCGTAGGTGGCCGCGATGATCGGCGAGGAGGCGCTGGTGCCGCCGTAGACGTCCCAGCCGGAGGCGCCGTAGGTGTCGTAGACGGCGACGCCGGTGTTCGGGTCGGCGACCGCGGAGACGTCCGCGACGGTACGGCGGGAGCAGCCGGAGTCGGTCTGCCAGGTGGGCTTGGCCTCGTCGGCGGAGCAGCCGGACCCGGTGCCGTCGGTCGGGTCGTTGGACCACACCGACTCGCTCCAGCCGCGCGTGTTGCCCGCGCGGCTGAGGGAGGTGCCGCCGACCGCGGTGACGTAGGGGGAGGAGGCCGGGAACTGCGCGCCGTACCCGCCGTCGCCCGCGCTGACCGTGATGGCGACGCCGGGGTGGTTGAAGTACTGGACGTCGGCGGTGGTCTCGGAGGGGTCCTCGGGGCCGCCGAAGGAGTTGGAGACGTACTTCGCGCCGAGCCGGACGGCTTCGTTCTCGGCGGCGCCGAGGTCGGCCACGCTGGTGGAGGAGGCCTCGACGAGCGTGATGTGGCACTGCGGGCAGACGGCGCTGACCATGTCCAGGTCGAGGGATATCTCCCCGGCCCAGCCCGGGTCGGCGCTCGGGTAGGCGGTGCCGCCGGTCTGGTTCACCTTGTGGAAGCAGCCGTTGGCGGTGGTGCAGGCGGGCAGGCCGTACTGGGACCGGTATGCGGCGAGGTCGGACTCGGCGTTCGGGTCGTCCATGGCGTCGACGACGGCGACGGTCCGGCCCGAACCGGCGCTCGCGGACGGCAGGTTGTAGGCGTTCTGCAGGTCCGAGGGGCCGTAGCCGGCCGGGGTGGCGTCCGGGCCGACGGTCAGGTGCTGGACGACGTCGGTGCGGGCCTCGGCGAGGCACGCCATCCGGCCGGGTGCGGTGGCGCGGGCGCACAGGTGCTTGATGTGGGCGGCCGCGTGGGCCGGCGGCGCGGCCTGGGCGGTCGCGGTGAGCCAGCCGGTGGACAGGCCGGTGGCGAGGAGTGCCGTGGTGGACAGCAGGGCGGCGGACGCCGCCCGATGTCTCCCTGGAAGCAAGGAAGTGTCCTTCTGATGGGTGGTGTTGGCGGGCCGGCCGACCGGTCTGTGACCGAGGAAGGTCCGCCATGACAGACGAATGCTGCCGACGCCGCCGACCAGGGACAATGAGAAGGGGGTAAGGGCTTGATCAGAATCCGGTGCGGAGGCGGCGGGCGATTTCCAGCCCGCGTTCCGTGACGGGCCGGCCGTCCTTCACGTCCCACAGGGCGTTCTGCAGCAGCCGGCCCAGCGTCCACGCCAGCGCCCGGTCCCGGTCCAGGCCGAGGACCTCGGTCATCGCGTCGAACCGCCGGCGCACCTCGGCCGCCTCGAACCGGTTGTCCAGCGCCGGCCACAGTTCGAACGCGGGGTCGCCCGCGAGCGGCTTGGGGTCGATGGCCAGCCAGTCGGCGCGGTCGGCGGCCAGCACGTTCTCGTAGTGCAGGTCCCAGTGCAGGAGCCGGTCGCCGGGTTCGCCGGCGACCTCGCGGACGGCGGCCGCGCAGTCGGCGATCAGGCGGCGGGTCGCCGGGTCGGGTATGCGCGGGAGCGCCCACGGCGTCCGCTCCAGCATGGTCCCGGCGATGTCACCGAGCCGGCGCATCCCCGGCGGCGCCGGGAAGGACGTCAGGTGGGCCAGGAGCCGCGCGATGACGACGACCGCCTCGCGGGTGTCGGCCAGGGCGGACAGCATCCGCGTCTCGTCCAGGCGTTCCAGCAGCATGGTGCCGGTCGCCGGGTCGTGGTCCAGGAGCCGTACCGCTCCGTCGCCGTCCCAGACCCGCAGCGCGACCGGTTCCCCCTCGCTCTCCTCGTCCGGCAGCTGCAGCTTGAGGACGGCGGGCGTGCCGTCGGCGCGGACGACCGGCAGGACGAGCGCGCTCACCCCGTTCATGGACGGCCCGTCGAGCCGCAGCCGCCAGCGGCCCAGGAAGGCGGCGGCGAGGTCCGGCAGGGCCGCGACGAACGCCCGCCCCGCCGCGCCGTTGTACCTCTCCTGGGCTTCGGCCAGCTCGCCGGGGATGTCGATCACGGACCGGACGATACTGGCATGCTTGACTGCTCCCCTCCCTGCGGGAAGGGATTTCTGGCTCAGGCCGCCTTCTGGAGCTGCGCTCCGGGAGGTCTTACGCCCTCGACACCAACCGGGTTCAGACCAGCCCGGACGAGCATCACGCGTGCGGAGTTCTTGTCCCTGGGGGACACGGATCCGCATGCGGTGCAGGTGTATGTGCGTTCGGAAAGAGGAAGTGCGTGCTTGGTTCTCGCTCCGCAGCGTCCGCAGTCCATGGTGGTGAACGCGGGATGCACAAGGTGTACGTTCCGCCCGTGCTTGCGGGCCGTTTCGAGCAAGGCTCTCTTGGTGGCGCCGATGGCGGCGTCCGCCGCCTTGCGGGCCATGGTCGTTCCGGCGAGGAACTTCGGGCGGAAGTCCTCGACGGCGATGGCGTCATGGTCCCGAACGACCTTCTTGGCCCGCTTACGGGCGGTGTCCTGCCGCTGCCGGGCGATCTTCTGGCAGGTCTTCGCCCGCTGCCTCTTCGCCTCCCTGTAGCCCCTGGACGCGGCCTGGCCCTTCTTCGGCCTGCGGCGGGCCATCATCCGGTCGTACCGGGTCACTTTCCCAGCAGCCTTGCGGCCGTGCCCGGCGTGGGGCAGGTCGTGGACGTCACTGGTGGTGGTGGCTATCTCCTTCACGCCCCAGTCCACGCCGAGCACCACACCCGTGGTGGGCAGCGGCTGTGTCTCGGCCGGGACTACGAACGAGCAGTACCAGTGCCCGGCGCAGTCTTCGTACACGCGCACCGAGGAGGGTTCTGCGGGCAGGTGCCGCGACCACACCACAGTCAGCTCGATCCCGCCTGCCAAGTGCAGCCGATCGTCCTTCAAGCGGAATCCGCGCTCTGTGTAGTTCAGCGTGGGCAGCGCCTCGCGCTTCTTCTTCCACTTGGGCATCCCTGCCCGCTGCCGCTGAGGCAGGCGTTCCCTGATGTCCTTCAGCGCCTTGGCGCGGGACTTGCCGAAGTCCCGGATGAGCTGCTGCTGAGGCACCGACGAGCCCTCAGCCAGCCATGGGGTTCTGGCACGAGCCTCGGTCAGCATCTTGTCCAGCCGTGCCGGGCCGCACTCCACGCCCTCGGCACGGGCTTTCTTCGACTGGGCCAAGCACTCGTTCCAGACCCATCGGCAGCGGTCCCACTCCGCCATCAGTGCGGTGTGGGCCGTGGCCGACACAAGCAGCCGATAGGTGTACCGGGCGTATCCGGTTCCCTCCATCGACTTTGGTGTCACCATGACACCAAGCTAGCACTACCATGTCGGACATGGATCACGAAGTGCGTATCACGCTCAGACTGCCCGCAGGCCTTCATGCGTGGCTGGTCGCTCAGGCCAAGTCCTCGCGCCGGTCCCTCAACTCGGAGATCGTCTACCGCTTGGAGGGCGAGCGCGCCACTGCGGAGGCGGCCGGTGAATCGTCCTGACGGCGATGCCGCTTTCCCTGCGCTGCTCCGCAGGATCCCCATCCCTCCCCGGCCGAAGGCTGGTGCACGCCCGGAGGTTCCCGATGCGTCGGCTCATGCGGGTTGACCGGGATCTCGGCGGCGTATGGGCGTACATCCGCAGTGCCCCGGGCACCTATGTGTGGCTCCTGGTGCTGTTCGTCACGACTGTCGCGCTGCACCAGATGTCACCGGAGTTCGAGCAGCACTTCCTGCGGCAGCGGTCCACCAACATCCACGAGTTGTCCCACCATCCGGTGCGGGTGCTCATCTCCAGTGCGATGTGGATCGACAGCGGGCGCTGGCTGCCGTACGTCGTGCTGTACACGGTGTTCCACGCGCCAGCCGAGCGCTGGCTCGGCACCGCCCGCTGGCTCTGCGTGTGCGCCTGTGCGCACGTCCTCGCCACGCTGATCAGCGAGGGCGCCCTGCTGAAGGCGATCCGGGACGGCATGGCCCCGCATTCGGCGGTCAACACGCTGGACATCGGGGTGAGTTACGCGCTGGCCGGGGTGGTCGGCGTGCTCACCTACCGGATCGCGGCGCCCTGGCGGTATGTGTATCTGCTGGTGGTCCTCGTCGTCTTCGGGCTGCCTCTGGCCCAGGGCCGCACCTTCACCGAACTGGGCCACTTCGTCTCCGTGCTGATCGGGCTGGCCTGTCATCCGCTGACGAAGGGCCGCGGAAAAGCATGGAATCCGAAGGAGACAGTGGACGCCCTCAGGGGTTAACGTCCCGGCCATGAGCAGCTCGGCAAGCGGCGCCGTCAACGGCGGGATCTCCTTCTGGTACGCGGACGACGGTCTTCCGGCGGTGCGGGAGCCGCTGCCCGGGGACGCGACCGCCGACGTCGTGATCGTCGGCGGTGGCTACACCGGCCTGTGGACGGCGTATTACCTGAAGAAGGCCGCGCCTTTCCTGCGCATCATCGTGCTGGAGCAGAAGTTCTGCGGCTACGGCGCCTCCGGCCGCAACGGCGGCTGGCTCTACAACGGCATCGCGGGCCGCGACCGCTACGCCCGGCTGCACGGCCACGAGGCCGCGGTACGGCTGCAGAAGGCGATGAACGACACCGTCGCCGAGGTCGTCGCGGTCACCGAGGCCGAGGGCATCGACGCCGGCGTGCACCGCGGCGGTGTCCTCGAAGTGGCCACCACCCCGGCCCAGTTGGCCCGGCTGAAGGCCTTCCACGAGCACGAGCTGTCGTACGGCGAGAAGGACCGGGAGCTGTACGGCGCCCGGGAGACCGCCGAGCGGGTCCGGGTCGCGGACGCGGTCGGCTCCACCTGGACCCCGCACGGCGCCCGTCTGCACCCCGCCAAGCTGGTCAAGGGCCTGGCGGCGGCCGTGGAGGCCGCCGGCGTCACCATCCACGAGGCGACCCCGGTGACCGAGATCCGCCCCAAGCACGCCGTCACCCCGTACGGCACCGTCCGCGCCCCCTACGTCCTGCGCTGCACGGAGGGCTTCACCGCCTCCCTGAAGGGGCAGCGGCGGACCTGGTTGCCCATGAACTCCTCCATGATCGCCACCGAGCCGCTGACCGAGGAGCAGTGGGCGTCCATCGGCTGGGAGGGCCGGGAGACCCTCGGCGACATGGCGCACGCCTACATGTACGCGCAGCGCACCGCCGACGGCCGGATCGCGCTCGGCGGCCGGGGTGTGCCGTACCGCTTCGGGTCCCGTACCGACAACGACGGCCGCACGCAGCCGGCGACGATCGAGGCCCTGCACGAGATCCTGACCCGTTTCTTCCCCTCCCTGGCCGGCGTCAGGGTGGCGCACGCCTGGTCGGGCGTGCTGGGCGTGCCGCGCGACTGGTGCGCCACGGTGACCCTGGACCGCTCCACCGGGCTCGGCTGGGCCGGCGGCTATGTCGGCTCCGGTGTCGCCACCGCCAATCTGGCCGCCCGTACCCTGCGCGACCTGGTGCAGCGGGACTCCGGCCAGGGCGGCCGGACCGAGCTGACCGAGCTGCCCTGGGTGAACCACAAGGTGCGCAGGTGGGAGCCGGAACCCTTCCGCTGGCTGGGCGTGCACGGCATGTACGCCACCTATCGCGCGGCCGACCAGCGGGAACGGCTCCGGCCGGGCACGGAGTCGTCCCGGCTGGCGAGGGTGGCGGACCGGGTGGCGGGACGGCACTGACGGGCCGGGGCGGGCCGGGTTAGCCTCCCGGCATGATCCGTGCCGCGACCGCAGACGACATCCCCGCCATCCACGCCATGATCCGTGAGCTGGCCGAGTACGAGAAGGCGCTGGAGGAGGCGAGGGCGAGCGAGGAGCAGCTCGCCGAGGCGCTGTTCGGCGCACGGCCGGCGGCGTTCGCGCACATGGCGGTGGACGACGCGAGCGGTGAGCCGGTCGGGTTCGCGCTGTGGTTCCTGAACTTCTCCACCTGGCGCGGTGTGCACGGCATCTACCTGGAGGACCTGTACGTCCGCCCGGCCGCGCGCGGTGGCGGGCACGGGCGGGCGCTGCTGACCGAGCTGGCGCGGATCTGCGTGGAGCGCGGGTACGGCCGGCTGGAGTGGTCGGTGCTGGACTGGAACCGGCCCGCGATCGGTTTCTACGAGGCGCTGGGGGCCCGTCCGCAGGACGAGTGGACGGTGTACCGGCTGACGGACGGGGCGCTGGCGGCGCTGGGCTCAGCCCACTGACTCCGCGACCGGCGGTTTCGCGGCCGTCCCGTGCTTCGGCGCCCTGGCCGTCACCATGACGGCGGCGACCAGGCCGGCCAGCAGCATCACGGCGGCCGCCCAGCCGATCGCGACCGTGTAGCCGTGCACCACGCCCGCCGGGATCACGGTGGCCTTCCGGGCGGGGCTGTGCAGGTGGGCGGTGATGTAGGCGGTGCTGCTGGTGGTGGCGATGGTGTTGAGCAGCGCCGTACCGATGGAACCGCCCACCTGCTGGGAGGTGTTGACGGTCGCGGAGGTCACGCCGGAGTCGCGTGGGGCGACGCCGGCGGTGGCGGTGGCGAAGACGGGCATGAAGGTCAGGCCCATGCCGAGGCCCATCAGGAGCAGGGCGGGCAGGATCTCGGTGGTGTAGGCGGAGTGGACCGTCATGCGGGTCAGGAGCAGCATCCCGCCCGCGGCGAGGGCCATGCCGGGGGCCATGAGCATGCGCGGGGCCACGTGGTGCAGCAGCCGGGCGGAGATCTGGGTGGAGCCGGTGATGATCGCTGCGGTCAGCGGCAGATAGGCGAGTCCGGTCCTGACCGGGGAGTAGCCGAGGATGACCTGCAGGTAGTAGGTCATGAACAGGAACAGGCCGAACATGCCGATCGTGGCGAGCATCATCGTCAGGAAGCAGCCTGCGCGGTTGCGGTCCTTGAGGACGTGCAGCGGCAGCAGGGGGCCCGGGGCGCGGTTCTGCCACCACACGAACGCGGCGAGCAGGGCGATGCCGGCGGCGAAGAGGGCGAGCACCAGCGGGTCGCTCCAGCCGCGTGGCTGGGCCTCGCTGAAGCCGTACACGAGGGAGACCAGGCCGCCGCAGCCGAGTACGGTGCCGGGGACGTCGAGGCGGGCCTCGCGGTGGCCGGGCCGGTCGTGGAGCAGGGCGAAGGCGCCTACGACGGCGAGGACGGCGATGGGCACGTTGACGTAGAGGCACCAGCGCCAGTTCAGGTACTCGGTGAGCAGTCCGCCGACGATGAAGCCGATCGCCGAGCCGCTGCCGGCGAGGGCGCCGTAGATGCCGAAGGCCTTGCCGCGTTCGCGCGGGTCGGTGAAGGTCGTGGTGAGCAGGGAGAGCGCGGACGGCGCGAGGACGGCGGCGAAGACGCCCTGGAGGGCGCGGGCGCCGAAGAGCATCCCGGAGCTGGTGGCGGCGCCGCCGAGGGCGGAGGCGACGGCGAAGCCGACGAGCCCGAAGACGAAGGTGCGTTTGCGTCCGACGAGGTCGGCGATGCGGCCGCCGAGCAGCAGCAGGCCGCCGAAGGCGAGGGTGTAGGCGGTGATCACCCACTGCCGGTTGCCGTCGGACATGTGCAGGGCGTGCTGGGCGGAGGGGAGGGCGATGTTCACGATGGTCGCGTCGAGGACGACCATGAGCTGGGCGAGCGCGATGACGACCAGGGCCCACCAGCGGTGCGGATCCGTTCCCTCGGGGGTGTGTCCGGCGGCGTCTGCGGGGATGCCGGCGTCATCCGTTCGGCCGGTACTCATCTGGCCAGAAGACCATGAATCGGGGCGTAGTGCACCTCGGTCGGTTATCGGATTGTTCGCCTTGTTTGTCACGGTTCCAGTACCACCTTTCCGGTCGTGCCGCGGTTCTCGAGCGCGCGGTGTGCGGCGGCCGCCTCCGCGAGCGGGAAGCGGGTGACGGCCGGACGCAGCCGGCCGTGGGCGGCCTCGGCGAGCGCGCGCAGTTCGAGCGCGCGCAGGCCGCCGGCCCTGCGGAGCATCTCCGGGCCGAGGACGGACTCGGACACGCCCTCGACGGCGTACCCCCGGCCCTCGCCGATCCCTTCGGCGGACCAGCCGAAGACCAGGTGCCGCCCGCCGGGTCCGAGCAGGGCGACGGCCTGCCGGGCCGCCTCGCCGCCGACGCCGTCGTAGACGAGCGTGGCCGGCCTGCCCCCGAGGTGGGCGCGGACCTTCCCGGGCCAGGAGCCGTCGGTGTAGTCGACGGCGAGGTCGGCGCCGTTCGCGCGCACGAGGGCGGTCTTGGCGGGGCCGCCCGCGAGCCCGATCACGGTGGCGCCGGCGTTGCGGGCGTACTGCACGAGCAGGGTGCCGATGCCTCCCGCGGCGGCCGGTACGACCACCACGTCATCCGGTCCGGGCTCGGCGGACCCCACGATCCCGAGCGCCGTGCGGCCCGTGCCGATCATGGCGACGGCCGCCGCGAAGTCCAGGTTGGCCGGGATCTCGTGGACCCGGTCGACGGAGACGACGGCGCGTTCGGCGTACCCTCCGGGCGCGAAGCCGAGGTGGGCGACGACCCGCCTGCCGAGCCACAGCTCGTCGGCGCCGTCGCCGAGCGCGTCCACCACTCCGGCGACCTCCCGGCCGGGCACGGTCGGCAGGGCGGGCGGCTCGGGCAGCGGGCCCCGGTGGCCGGCCCGCAGCGCGGCGTCGAGCAGGTGCACCCCGGCCGCGGCGACCGCGATCCGCACCTGGCCCGGACCGGGGACCGGGTCCTCGACCTGCTCGTAGGTCAGGTTCTCGGCGGCCCCGAAGGCGTACAGACGGACGGCGTGCATGGCGAACCCCCTGGCGGACGACCGGCTCATCGCGCCCACCCTCCGACCTCAAGTCCGCTTGAGGTCAAGCGCGGACCGGTGCTGCGGTGCATGGGACGGACTCTCCCCCCTCGGCTCGTCACCTCGTTTCACGCATACGACGTTCCGCCCGGCCGGAATGTGACATCACTCGCGTCTGCGCAGGTCAGAGGGATTGTCAGTGGCGGGGTGCAGCATGGGGGGCATGGCGAGGAGAGCGACGGACGGCCGTGCGGCGGGCCGGGCAGGGGTGAAGGGCGCGCGCCGGCCGGAGCTGCGGCTGCCGCCGCTGGAGCCGTGGTCCGGCGACGGGCTGGCGCCGGACGGGGACTATGACGGGCTGGAGTTCCAGGGCGCCGACCTGACGGGGCAGGACGGCGTGGGCGCCCGCTTCATGGACTGCGCGCTGACGGGCTGCCTGGTGGACGGTACGGCGCTGGGCCGGGCCAGAGTGCTGGACTCGGTGCTCAGCGGGCTGCGCGGGGTGGGCACGCATCTCGCCGAGTCCACGTTCCGGGACGTCGAGCTGATCGACGCCCGCCTCGGCGGCGCCCAGTTGCACGGCGCGGTCCTGGAGCGGGTCGTGGTCCGCGGCGGCAAGATCGACTATCTGAACCTGCGCGAGGCCCGCCTGAAGGACGTCGTCTTCGAGTCCTGCGTGCTGGTGGAGCCGGACTTCGCGGGCGCCACCCTGGAGCGGGTGGAGTTCGTCGACTGCGCGCTGAGAGAGGCCGACTTCGGCAGCGCGACCCTGAAGGACGTGGATCTGCGCGGGGCCGCGCCGCTGGAGATCGTCCGGGGCCTGGACCGGCTGGCGGGGTCGGTGATCAGCACCGCCCAACTGCTGGATCTGGCACCGGTGCTGGCGGCGGAGATGGGGATCCGGGTGGAGTAGGGGGCCGGCTCAGGGCGTCCTGGGGAAGCGGGCCTGGAGGGTCCAGATCGCCGGGTTCTCCGCCAGGTCCTCGTGGAGGTCGGTCAGGTCGGCGATCAGATCGTGCAGGAAGTCGCGGGCCTCGCGGCGCAGTTCGGCGTGGGAGAAGGTCAGCGGGGACTCCTCGGCCCGCACCCAGTCGGCGCTGATGTCCACCCAGCCGAAGCGGCGCTCGAACAGCATCCGGTCGGTGGACTCGGTGAAGTCCAGCTCCGCCCGCTGCGGCCGGGCGGCGCGGGAACCCATCGGATCCCGGTCCAGCCGCTCCACGATGTCGCACAGTGCCCACGCGAAGTCCAGCACCGGCACCCATCCCCAGGCTGTGGACAGCTCCCGGTCCGTCTCGGTGTCCGCGAGATACACGTCACCGCAGAACAGGTCGTGCCGCAGCGCGTGGACGTCCGCGCGGCGGTAGTCGGTCTGCGGGGGGTCCGGGAACCGGTTGGAGAGGGCGTAGCCGATGTCGAGCACGCAAGAGATGGTGTCACGCCCCAGGGGCGGCCCCGGACCCGAGGACCAGACCCGGCGATCACCGGAAACCGCGGCACTTAGGATCACTGGCATGCCCAGATCGGTACGCCTCGTCCCGGCCGCCGCGGTGCTCCTCGCCCTCACCGCCGCCGCCTGCGACGGCGGCGTCCACGGCACCCCCGGCGGATCCGGCGTACACGACCCGTACTTCCCGAAGGCCGGCAACGGCGGCTACGACGTCGGGCACTACGACCTCGCCCTCGACTACACCCCCGCCACCCGCCGTCTCACCGGCACGGCCGTCATCACCGCCCGCGCCACCCAGGACCTGTCCGCCTTCGACCTGGACCTCGCCGGGCTGCACGTCGACTCGGTCACCGTGGAAGGCAGGAAGGCCCGCTTCAACCGGGCAGGGCAGGAACTCACCGTCCGCCCGCACGACGACCTCCGCAAGGGCGAGACCTTCAGCACCACCGTCCGCTACTCGGGCGTCCCGCACACCCTCACCGACCCCGACGGCTCGAAGGAGGGCTGGCTGCCCACCGCCGACGGCGCCCTCGGCCTCGGCGAACCCGTCGGCTCCATGGCCTGGTTCCCGAGCGACGACCACCCCGGGGACAAGGCGTCCTACGACATCACGGTCACCGTTCCCGAGGGCCTGCAGGCCGTGTCCAACGGCGAGCTGGCGCAGCAGTCCACCCGGGGCGGCCGTACGACGTTCCACTGGCACGTCGCCCAGCCCATGGCGACCTACCTCGCCACCGTCGCCGTCGGCCGCTTCCGCCTCACCCGCGGCACCGGCCCGCACGGGCTGCCGGTCCTCACCGCCGTCGACCCCACCCAGGCCAAGGCGAGCGAGAAGGTGCTCGCGCAGCTCCCCGCCGTCATCGGGTGGGAAGAGACCAACTTCGGCCCGTACCCCTTCTCCTCCACCGGCGCGATCGTCGACCGCCCCGACGACTCCGGCTATGCCCTGGAGACCCAGAACCGGCCCGTCTTCCCCGGCGCCCCGGACACCGGCACCCTCGTGCACGAACTCGCCCACCAGTGGTACGGCGACTCGGTCACCCCGAAGTCCTGGCAGGACATGTGGCTCAACGAGGGCTTCGCCACCTACGCGGAGTGGCTGTGGTGGGAGGACCACGGCGGCGAGAGCTGCCGGCAGACCTTCATGGACTACTACAACGGCAAGGACACGTCCATCTGGGCCTTCCCGCCCGCGAAGCCGTCGAGCGCCGCGCACATCTCCGACGCCCCCGTCTACCAGCGCGGCGCGATGGTGCTGCAGAAGATCCGGCAGAAGGTGGGTGACGACACCTTCCACGCCATCATCCGGGGCTGGGCCGCCGCCCACCGCCACGGCAGCGCGAGCACCGCGGACTTCACGGCGTACGTGCAGAAGAAGGCACCGCACCAGGACTTCACCGAGATCTGGAAGGACTGGCTGTACGGAGACGGCAAGCCGGCCCGTCCGTGACAGGAGGCGGTGTCCTCTAGGCGTCCCGCTCCAGGGCGGCCCGCATCGCGGCACGGGCCGCCCAGACGGCCCGCGCGTGCCGGAGCCGGTGCTCCTGGAACTCCGGTGTGTCCGGCGCCGGATCGCCCGCCGCGTACACCTCCAGCAGCTCGCGCAGGGTGGTGTACACGTCCTCCATGACGGCCGACATCCCCTCCGGGGCGCAGAGCAGCACGGTCTCCCGGACCTCGTCGCAGCCCGAGCCGCGGAAGGCGTCCCGTACGGCGGCGTCCCGGCGGCCGGCGGGGCCGTCCCGGTGGGCCAGGGCGGCCGTGTGCATGTCCTCGTACGCCAGCCGGTACCGGGTCAGGCAGGAGACGTAGAGGTCCCGCCGCTCGCGCCGGTCCCGCTCACCGGTCTCGCGCCGCCAGCGCACCCGGTCGGCGAGCAGCGTCGAGCCGACCCCGACGACGGCGCCGAGTCCCGTGGCGGCCAGTGTCGTCCACTCCACCGCCGCTCAGCGCTCCCACGCGTCCAGCAGCCCGGCGAGGCCCGGCGGCCACACCGGTTCGGCCTGCTCGGCCAGTTCCCGCCGGGTCCACCAGCGCCAGGTGAGGATGCCGTCGGCGGTGTGCGCGGCGGCGAGGTGGGGGCCGGCCGGGTCCCGGCGCGGACCACGGGTGACGTAGACGTGCTCGTGCTGGCGGACGCGCGTGCCCGAGTGGGTGAAGTCGTGTTCCCACGTGCACAGCAGCGGGCCCGGCTCCAGGTCCGTCCAGCCGGTCTCCTCGGCCAGCTCCCGCAGGGCGGCCTCGCGCGGGGACTCGCCGGGCTCCAGGCCACCGCCGGGCAGCGCCCAGTGGACGCCGACCTCCACGTTGTCGTACCGGAGAAGCAGCACCGCGCCGTCCGGGGCCACCACGGCGGTCCGGGCGGCCTTCCGCGGCGTGCGCTGCGGGTCGCCCAGCACCTTGCGCAGCACGGCGCAGGGGCGGCCGAGGGCGCGGTCGGGGCGGTGGCCGACGACCTCGTAGCCGAGGGCGGTCCAGAAGGCGAGGGCCTTGGGGTTGTTCTCGAGCACGGCGAGCCGCACGGCGCTGCGCCGGCCCCGGGCGCGGAAGCGGTCCTCGACGAGGCGGGCGACGGCCCGGCCGTGACCCTTGCCGTGCTCGGCCGCGTGCACCATCAGCAGCCCGATCCACGGATCCGGGTCGGCGGGGTCCGGGTGGTGGGCGAGCGTGCAGGCGAGGCCGACGAGGCGCCCGTCCTCCGTGCGGGCGAGCAGCACCTCGGCGCCCGGCACGGCCAGCTCCCCGGCCAGCGCGGTCGCGACCTGCTCGGGGCGTATGCCGTCCGGGTCGGGAAAGTCGCCGCTGAGCCGGTGGAACTCGCGGTTGGAGGCGTACAGCGCGGTCAGCTCGGCCAGCAGCGCGGGCGGCAACTCCCGGTCGGCGGGCAGGGATTCCAGGATCACGGGGGCACGCTAACCCCGACGGGGCACCGCCCACTCCCGGTTTTCCTCCGCCGGGAACCCGCGCACGGCCCGGCCCGCAGGCGGATCCACAGCGGCGCCGGGCCCCCGGTCGCGGCCGACGGCGGCCGGAGACCGCCGCTTTCCGCGACCAGAGGCACCACACCGGGGGTTCAGTCCGGGCACCCTTGCGTAAACAGTCGAAGCTCAGCGCAGCGTCCCGCGTGCGTCAGACGTTGACGCCGAAGTCCTGGGCGATGCCGACCAGGCCCGAGGCGTAACCCTGGCCCACCGCGCGGAACTTCCACTCCGCGCCGTTGCGGTACAGCTCGCCGAAGACCATGGCCGTCTCGGTGGCGGCGTCCTCGGAGAGGTCGTAGCGGGCGATCTCGGCGCCGCCGGCCTGGTTGACGATGCGGATGTAGGCGTTGCGGACCTGGCCGAAGTTCTGGCCGCGGTTCTCGGCGTCGTAGATGGAGACCGGGAAGACGACCTTGTCGATGTCGGCCGGGAGCGCGGCCAGGTTGACGTTGATCGCCTCGTCGTCGCCCGCGCCCTCGCCCGTGCGGTTGTCGCCGGTGTGGACGATGGTGTTGTCCGGGGTCTGCTTGTTGTTGAAGAAGACGAAGTGCGCGTCCGAGTAGACCTTGCCCTGGGCGTTCACCGCGATGGCGGAGGCGTCCAGGTCGAAGTCCGTGCCGGTGGTGGTGCGGACGTCCCAGCCGAGGCCCACGGTGACGGCGGTCAGGCCCGGAGCCTCCTTGGTGAGCGAGACGTTGCCACCCTTGGACAGGCTTACAGCCATGTTGGGAGTCCCTTCCTTGGATATGTGTGGTGCAGTGCCGTTGAAGCTACCGTCACCACGAAGAACGTCGAGGGGGGTCCCCGCGGTTCCGGATCCCTTTACCTTTTTTACCGAGCGTCCCTCCCGCCGGGTGGCAGGACGCGGCCGGGAAATCCAGGTGACGCGGACCGGCCGGGACCGGGAACATGGGACGCATGTCCGGTCCTTACGTCATCCGCGGCTCCGTCTCGCTCCCCGAGGCCGAGCTGATGTGGCGTTTCTCCAGGTCGTCCGGGCCCGGCGGACAGCACGTCAACACCAGTGACTCGGCCGTGGAGCTGCGCTTCGACCTCGCCCGCACCGAGGCGCTGCCCCCGGTGTGGAAGGACCGGGCGCTGAAGCGGCTCGCGGGCCGGCTCGTCGACGGCGTGGTGTCCGTACGGGCCTCCGAGCACCGCTCGCAGTGGCGCAACCGCGAGGCCGCCGCCGTACGCCTCGCGGCCCTCCTCGCGGAGGCGAGCGCGCCCCCGCCGAAGCCGCGCAGACCCACCCGGATCCCGCGCGGCATCAACGAACGCAGACTGCGGGAGAAGAAGCAGCGCTCGGAGACCAAGCGCGGCCGCACGGGCCGCGACTGGGGGTGATCCCCGCGCGGGTCCGCCTTCCAGGGCGTGCCCGCCATGACGGAAGGCACCTCCGGCGTCACATCCGTGCTCCGCGGTTCGTCAGTGAGGTGGAAGACCCCACGACGACGGACGGAAGAGGCCGGGCAGCCCGATGAGCGACCATGAGCAGCACCACCGTGACGACGCGTTTCTCGCCGAGCGGTTCGAGGCGTACCGGGCGCATCTGCGGGGCGTCGCCTACCGGATGCTGGGCTCGGCCGCGGAGGCCGAGGACGCGGTGCAGGAGGCGTGGTTCCGGCTGAGCCGGAGCGACACGAGCGAGGTCGGCAACCTCGGCGGCTGGCTGACGACCGTCGTCGGTCGGGTCTGCCTCGACATGCTCCGCTCCCGCCGGTCGCGGGGCGAGGAGCCGTTGGACACCTGGCGGCCGGGGCCCTCCGCCGAGCCGGACCCGGCGCAGGACGCCGTGCTCGCGGACTCGGTCGGGCTGGCCCTCCTGGTCGTCCTGGACACGCTGTCGCCGGCCGAGCGGCTGGCGTTCGTGCTGCACGACCTGTTCGGGGTGCCGTTCGAGGAGATCGCCGACCAGCTCGGCCGCACCCCGGCCGCGGCGCGGCAGCTGGCGAGCCGGGCGCGGCGGCGGGTGCGGGGCGCGGGCGCGCCCGAGACCGATCTCGTACGGCAGCGGGAGGTGGTCGAGGCCTTCCTGGCGGCGGCGCGCGAGGGCGACTTCGACGGGCTGCTGGAGGTGCTCGACCCGGACGTGGTGGCGCGCGGCGAGGCGGGCGTGACCGTCGGCGCGGCGCAGGTCGCCGCCGGCGCGAAGCGCTACGCGCACGTGGCGCGGGTGGCGCGGCCGGCGCTGGTCGACGGCGCGACGGGACTCGCGGTGTTCGTACAGGGCCGCCTGGAGCGGGTGCTGACGTTCACCTTCGTCGCCGACCGCATCACGTCCATCGACGCCGTGACGGACCCCGAGGAGCTCGCCGAGCTGACAGTCGAGCCGGTGTAACCCGCCCACCCCGCACCGGCCGGGCGCGGGGGTTCGGCCCGTTTGCCGGTGGCGGTGGAGGGCCGGGGTTTGGGTGTTCGCCCGTCTGCCGGTAGCGGTGGGAAACCGGGTTACGGGCCAGGCCCACTGCCGGTAGCGGTGGGGGACCGGGCTGCGGGGGTTCGGCCCGTTTGCCGGTGGCGGTCGGAAACCGGGTTATGGGTTCGGCCCCTACCGGTAGCGGTGGGGGACCGGGCTGCGGTTGCTTGGCCCGTTTGCCGGTAGCGGGGGTCGGGTTACGGGTGTTCGGCCCGTCTGCCGGTAGCAGTGGGAAACCGGGTGACGGGGCCGGCCCACTACCGGTAACGACGAGGACCGGGTTACGGGTGCTCGGCCCCACTGCCGCCAGCGGCCGGTGACTGGGCTGCGGGTGCTCGGCCCGAGCCGGTAGCGGTGGGGGAAACGGGTTACGGGTGCTCGCCCGAGCTGATAGCGGCGGGGGACCGGGATGCGAGTGCTCGGCCCCACTACCGCTATAGCGGCCGCAACCAGCCTGCCGGGGCTCGGCCCCACTACCGGTAGCGGCCGCAACCAGCCCGCCGGCGCTCAGCTCAACTGCCGGTAGCGGCCCCGGAAGTACAGCAGGGGGCCGCCCTCCGCGCTCGGTACCCGGGCGGTCAGGACGCGGCCGATGACCAGGGTGTGGTCGCCGGCCGTCACCCGCTGCTCGGTGCGGCACTCCAGCGTGGCGAGCGCCCCGCCGACCAGCGGGGCGTTGGTGACCTCGCCGCGGACGTAGGGGATGTCCTCGAAGAGCAGCCGGTCGCTGATGCGGCCCTTCATGGCGAAGCGGCCGGCGATGTGCCGCTGGCTCTCGGCGAGGACCGACACCGCCCACAGGGGCTGCTCGTCGAGCAGGTCGTCCATGCGGGCGCCCGTGCGCAGGCTCACCAGGACCAGCGGCGGGTCGAGGGAGACGGACATGAAGGCGGTGGCGGTCATGCCGACGTCCTCCGTGCCCGGCGCGTCCGGGTCGTCGGGGTCCAGCGGCGGCTCCTGGGCGGTCACCAGGACCACCCCGGCGGCCAGTCGGGACATCGCGGCCCGGAACTCGTCGTTGCTCACCCCCTCAGCATGCCCGGAAGCGGCGAGGGCGGTGGGGTAAGGACTGTTCAGCACACCGGAAACGCTAGTCTGCGCCGTTCGCGGGCCGCATCGGGCCTCCGCCCGAGCCTGGTCCTAGGTCCAGCGGACGACCCGTGTGTGCATGATGTGAACGCACGTACAAAGCATGCGTTCAGGAAAGGCACGGGAGAAACGCGGAAACTCCACCCAATTGTTCACGTTCACCTGTGACTTGAGTCACAAGGGGCAGGAATTGTTGACCCTGTGTACCGAGTGGGCAGCGCGCTGTGATTCAGTGGCGGGGAACTGCAAAGCACCGTAAGAGGCAACCCTTAAGTAGCGCCGAAGACAACCCTTGATTCGCTGCGAGGTCTCGGGGGGAGGGCGAGCATGGAGACCGAGTCGGAGCCGTATGTCCGCCTTGCGTCCCTGCGACAGCTGCACCAGGTCATGGCCGACATGAACACGGCACGCAGCCTGGCCGACACACTGCAGACCGTCGCCGACGGCGCCGTGCACGCCCTCGGGTACGAGATGGCGTGCGTGAACCTGGTCCGTCCCGACGGCGACCTCGTCGTCGCCGCGTTCGCCGGGAACTCCGCCGCCGAGGCCCTGATCACCGGCCGGGTCGGCTCCCGCGAGTCCTGGGAGCGGCGGCTGACCATGGGCGAGCGCTGGGGAGACCTGGTCTTCATCCCGCACACCGAGGGCTGGGTGCTGGACGACGACGACGTACCGCAGTGGTTCACCGACGGGCCCGCGCCGCGCTTCGAGGACGAGTGGCACCCCTCCGACCGCCTCTTCGCCCCCATGTACGCGCCGGGCGTGCAGGGCGGCGGCTCCGGTGAGCTGCTCGGCGTCATATCCGTCGACCGGCCGCGCAACGGCCGGCGGCCCGGCGCCTGGGGCCGCGAGGCCCTGCAGATGTACGCCTTCCAGGCCGCCATCGCGATCAGCAACGCGCGTCTGCGCGCCAACATGCAGCGCGCCCTCGTCCGCCTGGAGCGCGAGCAGCAGGCCCTGCGGGCGAGCGAGGAAAGCTTCAGGCAGGCATTCGAGTACGCGCCCTCCGGCATGGCGATCGCCGAGATGGGCGGCGAGCAGCACGGCCGCATCCTGCGCACCAACGACGCCCTGTGCCGCCTGCTGGGCCGCCCCGCCTCCGCGATGCGCCGCTACTCCTTCTCCGACCTGGTCCACCCCGAGGACATCGGCACCCTGCTGCGGACCTCGGCGGAGGGCGGCCGCGCCGAGCTGCGCCTGGGCCGCCGGGACGGCACGTACGTCTGGGTGTCGCTGCGCAACTCCGTCGTCGCGGACGCCGCCGACGGCCCCCGCTTCCTGCTGACCCACGTCGAGGACATAGAGGAGCGCAAGCGCCGCGAGCTGCAGCTCGCCCACCGCGCCTCCCACGACTCCCTCACCGGCCTGCCGAACTCCGCCGAGCTGCGCTCGCGCCTCGCGGCCCGGCTGTGCCGGCGCCCGGCCCACGCCGAGCTGGAGTCCCTGGACGCGGCCTACAGCCACCCCGCCTTCGACATGCCCGCGGGCCACGGCTTCGACTTCCGGCCGGGCACGGACGGCTACGACGCGTACGACCACCATGTGCACACCGTCGCCCCGGAGGACGGCCGCGACGACGGCACCAAGGGGCTCGCGGTGCTCTTCTGCGACCTCGACGGCTTCAAGTCGATCAACGACCGGTTCGGGCACAACGCGGGCGACGCGGTCCTCATCGAGGTCGCGCGCCGGCTCTCGCGCGGGGTCCGGGACGGCGACACGGTCGCCCGGCTCGGCGGCGACGAGTTCGTGATCCTCGCCGACGGGCTCGGCCGGGCCGACGCCCAGGACCTCGCCGTACGGCTGCGCAACGAGATCATCCAGCCCATCCGGGCCGAGGGCCGGGCGGTCCGGGTGGGCGCCAGCTTCGGCATCGGATGGGCGCACTGCGGCATGACGGCGGACGAAGTGTTGAAGTCCGCCGACGAGCGGATGTACGTAGAGAAACGATCTCGTCCCAAACAGCACCGACGTGCCGGGTGATCCCCAGGTCAGCGTGCTGATGCGGTCTGAGTCACCCGTTTGGGCCAGCGAGAGCGGGTAGGCTCGCACTTCCAGACCTGTACCGCATCCACCCGCACCCGCTGAGGAGACCTAGGGATGACGCCCGGCGAAAACGGCCCGAGCACGCCCGAGGACGACGACCCGTTCGGCTACCTGTACGCCGACGGTCAGGCCAGAGGGGCTCAGCCGCCGTCCGGCGGTTACGGCTACCCGAACTCGGTCAGCAGAGTGCGCACGGTGGGCGAGCGGCAGTACGGCCAGCAGCAGCCGGCGTACGGCCAGCCGACGATGCCGCAGCAGCAGGCCGGTTACGGCCAGCCGAACGCCTACTACCAGGCCCCGGAGACCCTCCCCGGCGGCGCCCCGCCGAGCGCCCCCCGCTCCGCGCCCCCCGCGCCGGGCCGCCGCGGCCCGAACACCAAGGGCCTGCTGATCGGCGCGGTCGCGGTGGTCGCCGCGGTCGTCATCGGCATCGGCGTCGCCATGCTCAACGGCAACCCGGACGACAAGAAGAACGAGTCCCAGCCCAGCACGGCCGCCAGCCAGTCCCAGAGCCACAGCCCGAGCCCGTCGAACAACGCCACGCCGGCGAACGACGAGCTGAAGACCGACGCGGCCGCCGACGGCGTCCAGCTGGCGGGCGGCGCGGCGAAGGCCTCGGACGTCAAGGGCGCGCAGAGCTCCGACGGCTCCTACGTGGGCGGCCTGAACCAGGTCGGCGCCTCGATCACCTGGAGCGTCGACAACGTCCCCGCGCAGGGCGAGTACACCCTGTTCACGC
The DNA here is from genome assembly GCF_043202415.1 of Streptomyces sp. NPDC048192. Classification (NCBI taxonomy): domain Bacteria; kingdom Bacillati; phylum Actinomycetota; class Actinomycetes; order Kitasatosporales; family Streptomycetaceae; genus Streptomyces; species Streptomyces sp. NPDC048192. The sequence continues at coordinate 414,666 of NZ_JBIDAL010000005.1, read as the reverse complement.
ACTTCAGCGTGGCCGGCCCGGACCAGAAGATGACGGTCAGCATCAACGGCAAGCCGTTCGCCACCGGACTGCCGCTGAAGAACTACACCCACGCCAAGGACGGCGACTACGCCAACGGCTGGACGACGACCTACGTGTACCCCACCCTCAACAAGGGCTCGAACACGATCTCCATCTCCTGCCAGCCCGGCGACCAGTGCAACGCCCTGATCGACCAGCTCTGGCTCCAGCAGGGCGAGCACACGCTGCACGGCTAGGTCCTGACGGCAGGGCCTAGGCCGCGCTGACCACCCCGGTCACCGTCACCCGCGCCAGCAGCTCCTCGTACACCGGCCGGTCGAACTCGCCCGCCGCGGGCGCTCGTACGGTCGCCGCCGACAGGGCGGCCGCGCGGGCCAGGCGGTCCGGCCAGGGGAGCTGCTGGACGAGCCCGGACAGCAGGCCCGCCACCGCCGAGTCGCCCGCGCCGGTCGGGTTGCCGCGCACCGCGGCCGGCGGGGCGGCGCGCCAGCGGCCCTCCGGGGTGACCGCCAGCAGGCCCTGCGGGCCGAGGGAGGCCACGACCGCGTGGGCGCCGCGCCGGCGCGCGTCCTGGGTGGCGCGCAGCGGCTCGTGCGAGCCGGTGAGTTCGGCCAGTTCCCCGGCGTTGGGTTTGACCAGGTCGGGGCGGGCGGCCACGCCGCGGCGCAGCGGTTCGCCGCTGGTGTCCAGCAGGACGGGGACCCGGTGGGCGCGGGCGACCCGGACGAGGTTCGCGTACGCCCCCACCGGCACGCCCGGGGGCAGGCTGCCGCACAGGGCCACCGCCGAGGCGGACGGCAGGAGTTCGTCGTAGCGGTCGAGGAAGGCGCCCCACTCGGCGGGTGCGATCTGCGGGCCGGGCTCGTTCAACTGGGTGGTGTCGCCGGACAGTTCGTCGACGACCGCGATCGTGCGCCGGGTCGGGCCGGAGACGGGGACGAGGGCGTCGGTCAGGCCGGGCACGCCGGCCAGCCGGTCGCGTATCTCCCGCCCGGTGCCGCCGCCCGCGAACCCGGTGACCGTCACCTCGTGCCCGAGCGCCGCCAGCACCCGGGCCACGTTCACTCCCTTGCCGCCGGCCCGCTCGACGACCTCCGACACCCGGTGCGAGGCGTGCGGGCGCAGCGACCGCACGCGGTAGGTGAGGTCGAGAGCGGTGTTCAGCGTGACCGTGAGGATCACCCGGGCCGGCCTCCCTCGAAGTCCCTGCGGCACGTCACCCGCGCCTGCCATCGGTTTCCGGGTCCACGATCATGCCAAACAGACGGCGGCCCGCCCAGTCGTGAGCAGGCCGCCGCCCGGGGAGAATGCGGGCGGATCAGGCCAGTTGGGGCGGGGTGACCACCCACTCGCCCCGCCGCATGACGCCCTTGAGGCCGAAGTCCGCGTCCACCAGCAGCAGGTCGGCGTCCTTGCCGGGCTCCAGGGAGCCGATGCGGTCGAACAGTCCCAGCAGCCGGGCCGGGTTGGCGGACAGGGCGGTGACGGCGTCCTGCACCGGCAGCCCGTCCACGGTCACCGCCCGCTGGAACGCGCGGTCCAGGGTGAGCGTGGAGCCCGCGATCGAGCCGCCCTCCACCAGCCGGGCCACGCCGTCGCTGACCTCGACCTCCAGCGGGCCGAGCATGTAGCGGCCGTCGCCGGTGCCGGCCGCGTCCATGGCGTCCGTGATGAACGCGACCCGGTCCGCACCCGCGTGGTGGAAGGCCAGCTGGAGCGCGGCCGGGTGCAGATGCGTGCCGTCGTTGATCAGCTCGACCGTGACTCGCTCGTCCTCCAGCAGCGCCGCGATGGGCCCGGGGGCGCGGTGGCCCAGCGCGGGCATCGCGTTGAACAGGTGGGTGGCGACCGTCGCGCCCGCGTCGATCGCCTCCACCGTCTGCTCGTACGTGGCGTCCGTGTGCCCGATCGCCGCGATCACGCCGTGCTCGGCGAGCAGCCGTACCGAGTCGACGCCGCCGGGCAGCTCGGTGGCGAGCGTGACCATCGCCGCCCGGCCGCGCGCCGCGTCGATCAGCTTGCGGACCTCGGCCGGGTCCGGGTCGCGCAGCAGCGCCTCGGAGTGCGCGCCCTTGCGGCACGGCGAGATGAACGGCCCCTCGAAGTGGATGCCGGCGATCTCTCCCTGCTCGGCCAGTTCGCTCAGCTTCCCGGCCTGCCGCACCAGCAGGTCCATCTCGTCGGTGACGGTGGAGGCGACCAGGGTGGTGGTGCCGTGCGCGCGGTGCGTGCGGACGGCCGTGAGGACGTCGTCGGCGGTGCCGGAGAAGGAGGCTCCGCCGCCGCCGTGGTTGTGGATGTCGACGAAGCCGGGAATCAGCCAGTGCCCGGACACGTCGATCACCGGGGCGCTGTCGGCGGTCCGGGCCACGATCCGCGTCCCCTCGACGGACACACGCCCGTCGTCCACCACTCCGCTGGGCAGCACCACCCGAGCACCTGTGAGAACCAAGCTGGGAGCCATCAGGCGGTTACCTCCGAGGGGTCGGTGGGGTCGAGGAGATCGCGGGCCAGCAGACCCGCGCCGAGGCAGCCGGCCGTGTCCCCCAGCGCCGCCGGGACGATGCCCGGGAGTTTCTGGAAGGTGACCCGCCGCCGGACGGCGTCCCGCAGCGGCCGGAACAGCACGTCGCCGGCCTCGGCGAGCCCGCCGCCGATGATCAGGGTGCGCGGGTCCAGCAGGGTGAGCGCGGTGACCAGGCCGTCGGCGAGCGCCTCGACCGCCTCCTGCCACACCCGGACGGCGTTCGGGTCGCCGGACGCGACGGCCTTGGCACAGTCGGCGGCGTCCGCTTCCGGGTCCCCGCAGGCCGCGGCCCACGCCTCGCTCACGGCGGACCCGGAGGCGTACCGCTCCAGGCAGCCGCGCTGCCCGCAGGGGCAGCGCAGCCCGCCGGGCCGTACGACGACATGGCCGATCTCGCCCGCGAAGCCGTGCGCGCCCGCCTCCACCCGCCCGTCGATGCCGATGGCGCCGGCGATGCCGGTGCCGAGCGGCACGAACAGGAACCGGTCGGCGCCCCGGCCCGCGCCGATCCGGCCCTCGGCGAGCCCGCCGGTGCGCACGTCGTGGCCGAGGGCGACCGGGATGCCGAGCCGCTCGGCGAGCAGGGCGCGCAGCGGTACGTCCCGCCAGCCGAGGTTGGCCGCGTAGGCGGCGATGCCCCGCTCCTCGTCCACGATGCCGGGGACCGCGATGCCGGCAGCTGCGGCGGCCTCGCCGTGGTGCGCGAGGCCGTACGCGTGCAGCTCGGCGGCGAAGTCGAGGATCTCCGCGACCACCGCGTCCGGTCCGCGCTCGCGTCCGGTGGCGCGGCGGGCGCGGTGGAGCAGCCCGCCGTCGTCGCCGACGAGGGCGGCCTTCATCCCGGTACCGCCCACGTCGAGGGCGATGACATGTCTCACCACGGTCCCTAGTGTGGCCCTCCCACCCATGAGAGGTCTAGTCCACTCACGTGGTGTAGACCTTATGTGTCCACATGTTGAACGGTCAGACGGCAAGGTTGGGGTTTTGAGGGTGCGTCGGCGTACGGCAGGAACGATCGCGGTGGTGTCCGCACTGGGCATGACGGCGGTTCTCGGCGGCTGCGGGAGCACGGGCTCCTCCGGCGTCACCCTCAGACTCGTCGCCGCCGACTACGGCGACTCCCCGGCCGACAGCTCCAAGAAGTACTGGGACTCCCTGGCCGAGGAGTACGAGTCGAAGCACCCCGGCGTGAAGATCGACGTCAGCGTCTACTCCTGGAACGACGTCGACGCCAAGGTGAAGGACATGGTCGCCGCCGGCCACGCCCCCGACCTGGCCCAGATCGGCGCCTACGCCGACTACGCGGCCGCCGGCAAGCTCTACCCGGCCTCCGACCTGCTCTCCATACGCACCCAGGCCGACTTCCTCTCCCAGCTCTCCGAGGCCGGGCAGTGGAACCACACGCAGTACGGCATCCCGTTCGCCGCCTCCACGCGCGTGCTCTTCTACAACAAGACCCTGTTCGCCAAGGCCGGCATCACCCCGCCCACCACCTGGGACGAACTGGCCGCCGACGCCGGGGCCCTCAAGGCCAAGGGCGTGAAGTACCCCTTCGCGCTCCCCCTCGGCCCCGAGGAGGCCCAGGCCGAGACCATGCAGTGGATGCTCAGCGGCGCCGGCTCCGACAACGACGGCGACGGCTACACCGACGGCATCGGCACCTACACCATCGACTCCGCGCCGAACGTCCAGACCTTCACCTGGCTCAAGGACGACCTGGTCGGCAAGGGCCTGACCGGGCCGGTCGCACCCGGCAGGCTGAACCGCGCGGACGCCTTCGCCGCGTTCGCCGACGGCCAGGTCGGCATGCTCAACGGGCACCCCACGCTGATCCGGCAGGCCGAGAAGAAGGGCGTGAAGTTCGGCATGGTGCCGACACCGGGACGCACCGGCCCGGCCCGCGCCTCCATGGGCGTCACCGACTGGATGATGGCCTTCCGGCAGAACGGCCACCGCGACCAGATCGGCGACTTCCTCGACTTCGTCTACAGCGAGAAGAACGTCCTCGCCTTCTCCCGCGAGTACGGCCTGCTGCCGGTCACCGGCTCCGCCTCGACGGCGATGAGCGAGTCGGACGCCGCCTCCGACAAGCCCCTGCACCCCTTCCTCGACCAGCTGCCCACCTCCGAGCTGTACCCCGTCGGCAAGACCTCGTGGGCGACGGTCAGCGCGGCCGTGAAGCAGAACGTCGGCCAGGCCGTCGCCCCCGGCGGCGACCCCGCCGGCGTCCTCAGCCGCCTCCAGGCCACGGCCACGGCGGCGGACAGCGGCGCCAGCAGCTGACCGCCGCTGTCAGTGCCCGGCGCTACGGTGGCTGCCATGGAACTCGGCCCGCGCGAACACGCCATCCTCGCCCTGGAGCGCCGCGGCTTCCCCGGCCCCGGCGCGAAGGAGCGCGCGATACGCGAGCAGCTCGGCCTGTCCCCGGTCCGCTACTACCAGCTCCTCAACGCCCTCCTGGACGACGAGCGAGCCCTCGCGGCGGACCCGGTGACGGTGAACCGCCTGCGGAGGGTGAGGGAGTCCCGCAGAGCAGAACGCTGAGCCGGTGCGGGGCCCGAAGGGGCGCGGGGAACTGCGCGACCAGCCACGGCGTACCTGCACGCGCGCACGGCCCCGCGTGGCTCGGCGGGTGGGCGAAACAGGGCCCGGTGGCGGAGCCCTCCGCGGAGCCCCAGGAGTGAGCGCGCCCGAGCTTGGATAGTGTCGCTGTATGGACGCTCTGCCCACCCCGCAGACCCACCCCGGCCAGGCCGGACTCGCTGCCTTGCTCGCCAAGCCCGGCGCAGCGCTGGTCGGCCTGGACTTCGACGGCACGCTGGCCCCCATCGTCGCCGACCCCGAGCAGGCCCGCGCCCACCCCGAAGCCGTCCCCGCACTCGCGGCCCTCGCCCCGAAGGTCGCGTCCGTCACGGTGATCACCGGCCGCCCGGCCGGCGTCGCCGTCCGCTACGGCGGCTTCGCCGGCGTCCCCGGCCTGGAGCATCTGACCGTCCTCGGCCACTACGGCGCCGAACGCTGGGACGCGGTCACCGGCACCGTCACCGCCCCGGCCCCGCACCCCGGCGTCGCGGCGGCCCGCGCCGAACTGCCGGGCGTGCTGGACCGCGCCGGCGCCTGGCCCGGCACGTGGATCGAGGAGAAGGGCCGGGCGGTCGCGGTGCACACCCGCCGCGCCGCAGACCCGCAGGCCGCGTTCGAGGCGCTGCGCGGCCCCCTCACCGACCTCGCCGCCCGGCACGGACTGATCGTCGAGCCCGGCCGCATGGTGCTGGAGCTGCGCCCGCCGGGCATGGACAAGGGCGTGGCGCTCGCCGACCACGTCCGCAGGACCGGCGCCGAGTGCGTCGTCTACGCCGGTGACGACCTCGGCGACCTGCCCGCCTTCGCCGCCGTCGACAAGCTCCGCTCCGACGGCGTCCCCGGCCTGCTGGTGTGCAGCGGCAGCACGGAGGTCACGGAACTGGCGGAGCGGGCCGACATGGTGGTCGACGGCCCGGCCGGTGTCGTACACCTGCTGCGGACGCTCGCGGCTCAGCTCGGCTGAAGGGCTCAGCTCGGCTGAAGTTCCTGGAGTGCCCGCAGCTGGTCCAGGAACCAGCGGGCGGGCGGCAGCGCGGTGGCCGCGTCGGCCAGCCGTTTCGACCGCTCCGCCCGCTCCGCGTCCGGCAGGCTCAGCGCCTCGTGCAGCGCCCGCGCGGTCTCCAGCACGTCGTAGGGGTTGACCGCGAACGCGTGCGGGCCCAGCTCCTCGTACGCGCCCGCCTCCCGGGACAGCACCAGTGCGCAGCCCTCGTCGGAGACGACCGGCACCTCCTTGGCGACCAGGTTCATGCCGTCCCGGATGGGGTTGACCAGGGCCACGTCGGCGAGCCGGTAGGCGGCCAGCGAGCGCGCGAAGTCGTCCTTGACGTGCAGCACCACCGGCGTCCAGCCGGGCGTGCCGTACGCGGAGTTGATCTCCTCGGCCACCCGCTGCACGGCGGCGGTGTAGTCCCGGTACACGGCGAGGTCCTGCCGCGACGGATACGCGAACGCGACGTGCACCACCCGCTCCCGCCACTCGGGGTGGTCCTCGAGCAGCTGCCGGTAGGCCAGCAGGCCGCGCACGATGTTCTTGGACAGCTCGGTGCGGTCGACGCGGACGATCGTCCGGCGGCCCGCGCCGATCTCCTCGCGCAGCGCCGCCATCCGCTCCTCGACGTCCGGCTCGTGCGCCCGCTTGCGCAGGAAGTCCCCGTCCGCGCCCAGCCCGTGCACGCCGATCCGCGTGCCCGCGGGCATCCCGGACCCCAGGAAGGCCTGCGCGCAGTCCCGGAACGCGTCCGCCCAGCGCCGGGTCAGGAACGCCACCCGGTCGGCGCCGAGCATGCCCGCCATCAGCTGCTCGCGGATGTCGCCGGGGAGCAGCCGGAAGTACTCGGGCGGCGCCCACGGCGTGTGCGAGAAGTGCCCGATCCGCAGGTCCGGGCGCAGTTCGCGGAGCATGCCGGGGACCAGGCACAGGTGGTAGTCCTGGACGAGGACGGCGGCGCCGTCGGCCGCCGCCTCGGCCAGCGCCTCGGCGAACGCGCGGTTGTAGGTCTCGTACGACGCCCACTGCCGGCGGAACTCCGCGTCGAAGACCGGCTCCAGCGGGGTCTGGTACAGCATGTGGTGCACGAACCACAGCACCGAGTTGGCGATGCCGTTGTAGGCGTCCGCGTGCACGCGCGCGTCGATGTCCAGCATCCGCACCCGCTGCCCGCCGCTGTCCTCGGCCGGCAGCAGCCCGCCGCCGGCCCGCCGTACGGCCTCGCGGTCGCCGTCGCCGAGCGCCGCGCACACCCACAGGGAGTCCGCGTCCGAGCCGATGGCGGACAGGCCCGAGACCAGCCCGCCGCCGCCCCGCTTGGCGCGCAGCGCACCGCTGTCGTCCACCGCGTACGAAACCGGGCCGCGGTTGGACGCGACCAGCACCTGAGCATTCTTGGCAGCAGCATCCGTGGAAGCCATGGTCCTCAACCTAGCCCCGCCCGGAAACGCTCAAACGTACGGCCGTGCCCGGCGCGCCGCCGTATACGAACGTTCACGCCACCTTGCGTTCCGCGTACTCCGCGATCTCCAGCATCGGCGGCCGCTCCTCGGTGTCCACCGAGTAGGTGCGCGGTTCGAAGCCGTCCTCGCCCCGCTCGAACTGGGTGAGGCAGGGCCGCACGAGGTGGCCGCGCGCCAGCCGGAGCTGGGCCGTGCGGTAGATCGCGGCGGCCATCCGGCCGAGCGCCTGGCCGTCCTGGTGGCGGTGCTTGCGCACGCCCACGTCCACCTGGGCCAGCGCGTCGAGGCCGACCAGGTGCAGGGCGTCCACGAGCATGCCCAGCTCCACGCCGTACCCGACGGGGAACGGCAGTTGCTCCAGCAGGCCGCGCCGGGCCGCGTACTCGCCGCCGAGGGGCTGCACGAACCCGGCGAGCTGCGGCCAGTGCATGTTCAGCAGCGGGCGGGCCATCAGCTCGGTGACCCGGCCGCCCTGCCCCGCGCTCCCGGCGAGCGGACGGTCGTACATGCCCTTTACCAGGGCCACCCCGGGGTCGGTGAGCAGCGGGCCGACGATCCCGGAGACGAAGTCGGCGGAGAAGTCCCTCAGGTCCGCGTCGATGAAGCAGATGATGTCGCCGCTGGTCACCAGCAGGGAGCGCCACAGCACCTCGCCCTTTCCGGGGACGGCCGGAATGCGCGGCAGGATCTCGTCGCGGTGAACGACCCGGGCGCCCGCGGCGGCGGCGACCTGGGAGGTGCGGTCGGTGGAGCCGGAGTCGACGACGACGACCTCGTCGACGAGCGGGACCCGTTCCACGAGGTCGCGGCGGATGACCGCGACGATGTCGCCGACCGTCTCCTCCTCGTTGAGCGCGGGCAGCACGACGCTGATCGTCTGGCCCGTGCGCTGCTTGGCGGCGAGGATCCGGTGGAGCGGGCGATCGGCCACGGACCAGGAGCGGGTGGCCAGCCAGCGCTCGACTTCTTCCAGCACGGTCTGCGGCTCCTCACTGTTCGTGATCGCACGGGCTGCACCGTGTGATCCATCTCGCGGTTCGGACGACTATCTCAACTGTCCTGGCCTTCGGTTACAGTCTTGAACAACGCCGATGACCATCGCATGTCGGGGGTCAGCGTGCGTCGACAACCGCATACCGCTCATCCAGAGGGGCAGAGGGACACGGCCCGATGAAGCCCCGGCAACCCTCCAGTCGGTTCTCGTAGATCACTGCTGATCGCTCCGCGAGGCTCCCGGCTAGGGAAGGTGCCAAATCCGTCTCACGGCGAGATGCGTCGTGAGGAAGATGAGGAGAAAGGGCCTCGCCTCACATGGCTGTGCAGACAGTTGCAAGCTCCAGCAGTTCCACCGTCGATCTCGGCCCCGCCGCGGCCCTGAGCTGTCGCGAGTGCGGTCACCGCGTCCCGCTCGGCCCGGTCTTCGCCTGCGAGGAGTGTTTCGGCCCGCTGGAGATCGCCTACGACTTCTCCGCCTACGACACCGAGGAACTGCGCCGCCGCATCGAGTCCGGCCCGGCGAACATCTGGCGCTACGCCCCGCTGCTGCCCGTCCCGGCGGACGTGGCCGACAAGCCGAACCTGAACCCGGGCTGGACCAAGCTCGTCAGGGCCGACAACCTCGCCCGCGAACTCGGCGTCACCGGCGGCCTGTTCGTCAAGGACGACTCCGGCAACCCGACCCACTCCTTCAAGGACCGGGTGGTCGCCCAGGCCCTGGAGGCCGCGCGCGCCTTCGGCTTCACCACCCTGTCCTGCTCCTCCACCGGCAACCTCGCCGGCGCGGTCGGCGCCGCCGCCGCCCGGGCCGGCTTCCGCTCCTGCGTGTTCATCCCGCACGACCTGGAGCAGGGCAAGGTCGTCATGGCCGCGATCTACGGCGGCGACCTCGTCGGCATCGAGGGCAACTACGACGACGTGAACCGCTTCTGCTCCGAGCTGATCGGCGACCCGGCCGGCGAGGGCTGGGGCTTCGTCAACGTCAACCTGCGGCCGTACTACGCCGAGGGCTCCAAGACGCTGGCGTACGAGATCTGCGAGCAGCTCGGCTGGCGGCTGCCCGACCAGATCGTCGTCCCGATCGCCTCCGGCTCCCAGCTCACCAAGATCGACAAGGGTCTGCAGGAGCTGATCAAGCTCGGTCTGGTCGAGGACAAGCCGTACAAGATCTTCGGTGCGCAGGCCGAGGGCTGCTCGCCGGTGTCGACGGCCTTCAAGGCCGGGCACGACGTGGTACGGCCGCAGAAGCCGGACACCATCGCCAAGTCGCTCGCCATCGGCAACCCGGCCGACGGGCCGTACGTCCTGGACATCGCCCGCCGCACCGGCGGCGCGGTGGAGGACGTCACGGACGAGGAAGTCGTCGACGCCATCAAGCTGCTGGCCCGCACCGAGGGCATCTTCGCGGAGACGGCGGGCGGTGTGACCGTCGGCGTCACCCGCAAGCTGCTCAAGGACGGCGTCCTGGACCCGACGAAGACCACGGTGGTCCTCAACACCGGCGACGGCCTCAAGACACTGGACGCGGTGGCCGGCACGGGGCTCACCGCCACCATCCGTCCGACCCTGGACTCCTTCCGAGAGGCTGGCCTCGCATGAGCGTGACCGTTCGCATCCCCACCATCCTGCGCACTTACACCGGCGGCCAGGCCGAGGTGACCGCCGAGGGCGCCACCCTCGCCGAGGTCATCGAGGACCTGGAGAAGAACCACACCGGCATCGCCGCGCGCGTCCTGGACGACCAGGGCAAGCTGCGCCGGTTCGTCAACGTGTACGTCAACGACGACGACGTCCGCTTCGAGCAGGGCCTGGAGACGGCCACCCCGGACGGCGCCGGCGTCTCCATCATTCCGGCGGTCGCCGGCGGCTGATCATTACCTTGGGTAACCGCTGTTACCCGTTGTTCATCGGATTGCCCCCTCCGTGAGAGAAGCGGAGGGGGCAATTCTGTGTGATTGAGCGCGGTAGAGTTGGGGAACGCGCTCCCGGTCGGACAGGCCGGGAACCCCGCATTCATGCCGCAGGCCCGACAAGAAACAGCCAAACTATGTGGGCTTTATGCGGCTTTTGTGATGGTTTATGGAGCCCGACTTGCCCTGAAGTCGGGCGAATTCTCACCACATTCCGGACCGTTGCCATCCAGATTTCTCGTCCGATTGACCTGTTGCAGACGGCAGTTGGACAGATACATTCAGCCGCGGTCGACGCGTTCCGGCGCACGCCCCCGACCAATGGGGGGTGAGGTCTGACCCGGGTCCGCGAAGTGTGGATCTGTGCAAGGGCCAGTAATAGGGGAGTTAGGCATGGCTCAGGGCACCGTCAAGTGGTTCAACGCGGAGAAGGGGTACGGCTTCATCGCGGTCGACGGTGGTGCGGACGTCTTCGTCCACTACAGCGCGATTCAGATGGACGGCTACCGCACCCTGGAAGAGGGCCAGCGGGTCGAGTTCGAGATCTCGCAGGGCCAGAAGGGTCCGCAGGCCGACATGGTTCGCGTCACCGCCTGAATGTTTCCGCCGAAGGGCCCGCACCTCGCACAGGGTGCGGGCCCTTCGCCGTGCCCGGGTCCCGCCGGGCGATCACCCGTGTTCGCGCGCGGCTGACCGGGCCGCCGTACCCCCGTAGGCGCTTGCACTCGGCATGCCCGAGTGCTAATCATTGGCGTTAGCACTCTGAAGGTGAGAGTGACAGTGAAGGACCGGGTCGGTGAGGCCCGCGGGCTGGGTGGGGCAAGGAACCACGAGGCCGGCGAGCCGTCCGTCGCGGGCGCGGGCGCGGTCCGAAGGAATCACCCCCAGTCCTGGAGGGACCACTTCACATGGCCAAGATCATCGCGTTCGACGAGGAGGCGCGGCGCGGCCTCGAGCGCGGCATGAACCAGCTCGCGGACGCCGTGAAGGTGACGCTCGGCCCCAAGGGCCGCAACGTCGTCCTCGAGAAGAAGTGGGGCGCCCCCACGATCACCAACGACGGTGTCTCCATCGCCAAGGAGATCGAGCTCGAGGACCCGTACGAGAAGATCGGCGCCGAGCTGGTCAAGGAAGTCGCCAAGAAGACGGACGACGTCGCCGGTGACGGTACGACCACGGCGACCGTGCTCGCCCAGGCCCTGGTCAAGGAGGGCCTGCGCAACGTCGCCGCCGGCGCCAACCCGATGGCGCTGAAGCGCGGTATCGAGAAGGCCGTGGAGGCCGTCTCCGCCGCCCTGCTGGAGCAGGCGAAGGACGTCGAGACCAAGGAGCAGATCGCCTCCACCGCGTCCATCTCCGCCGCCGACACCCAGATCGGCGAGCTGATCGCCGAGGCCATGGACAAGGTCGGCAAGGAAGGCGTCATCACCGTCGAGGAGAGCAACACCTTCGGTCTGGAGCTGGAGCTCACCGAGGGCATGCGCTTCGACAAGGGCTACATCTCCGCCTACTTCGCGACCGACATGGAGCGCATGGAGGCGGTGCTCGAGGACCCGTACATCCTCATCGCCAACTCCAAGATCTCCTCGGTCAAGGACCTGCTCCCGCTGCTGGAGAAGGTCATGCAGTCGGGCAAGCCGCTGCTGATCATCGCCGAGGACGTCGAGGGCGAGGCCCTGTCGACCCTGGTCGTCAACAAGATCCGCGGCACCTTCAAGTCCGTCGCCGTCAAGGCCCCGGGCTTCGGCGACCGCCGCAAGGCCATGCTCGGCGACATCGCCATCCTCACCGGTGGCGAGGTCATCTCCGAGGAGGTCGGCCTCAAGCTGGAGAACGCGACCCTGGACCTCCTGGGCCGCGCCCGCAAGGTCGTCATCACCAAGGACGAGACCACCATCGTCGACGGCGCCGGCTCCTCGGACCAGGTCGCGGGCCGCGTGAACCAGATCCGCGCCGAGATCGAGAACAGCGACTCGGACTACGACCGCGAGAAGCTGCAGGAGCGCCTGGCGAAGCTCGCCGGCGGTGTCGCGGTCATCAAGGCCGGCGCGGCCACCGAGGTGGAGCTCAAGGAGCGCAAGCACCGCATCGAGGACGCCGTCCGCAACGCGAAGGCCGCCGTCGAGGAGGGCATCGTCGCCGGTGGTGGCGTGGCCCTGCTCCAGGCCTCCCAGGTCTTCGAGAAGCTGGAGCTCGAGGGTGACGAGGCGACCGGCGCCAACGCCGTCCGCATCGCGCTCGAGGCCCCGCTGAAGCAGATCGCCGTCAACGCCGGCCTCGAGGGCGGCGTCGTGGTGGAGAAGGTCCGCAACCTCACCCCGGGCCACGGCCTGAACGCCGCGACCGGCGAGTACGTCGACCTGGTCGCCGAGGGCATCATCGACCCGGCGAAGGTGACCCGTTCCGCGCTGCAGAACGCCGCCTCCATCGCCGCGCTGTTCCTCACCACCGAGGCCGTCATCGCCGACAAGCCGGAGAAGGCCGCCGCGCCGGCCGGCGGCGGCATGCCGGGCGGTGACATGGACTTCTGATCGACCCTAGGGTTGATCGCCTGTCCTCACGGACCGAGGGCGGCACGTCCAGCTTCCGGCTGGGGGTGCCGCCCTCGGGCGTTTTCCGGGTTCGGTTCAGTCGGCGTAGTCCTTGAGGTCCTCCGTGTTCAGGGTGATGCCGACCGGAGGCGGGAGCTGGACCGTCGCGCCCCAGGAGTAGGAGGGCGACTGCTGGTAACGGCCGTCCTTGGGGTCGCTGTGCACGACGATCGTGTCGTCGTCCCGGTCGATCAGCAGGTAGACGGGGATACCGGCCTCGGCGTAACCGCGGACCTTGTCGACGCGGTCCCGCCGGTCGGTGTCACGATCGCGAGAGATGACTTCCACGACCATGAGGACGCCGTCGGGGTCTGCCCAGTCGCCTTCCTGGGCGATGAAGTGGTTGAACGGCGCCAGCGCACCGTCCGCACAGGCGTGGCCCTTGCGGTAAGCGCCGATCTTGAGCTGCTGCTCGGGGTAGATGGCCAGTTCGGGGCGCAGCTGCATGAACAGCCGCATGAGCCACACGATGATGCCCCGGTGACGCTGGTCCGGCAACGGCTTGACCTCTAGCTTTCCGTCAATGAGTTCGAGCTTCACGCCCTCCGGAGCCTTGTGGGCCAGCTCCTCGAAGTCCTCGACCGAGATGCGGTCGCCCTTCACGTACACGCGGCCGTTGATGAACTCCAACCGCACGTTCTCCGGTGCCCTGCGGGCAAGTTCCTCGAAGTCCTCGGCGGACATCTGCGGGCGCTGGGCGGTGCTGGGGGTCATGGCATTGCCTCCTCCCCTCCATCGTGCCCCGGACCGATGTGGTCGGACCGTAGGAGCGGTCATACGGGTGTCCTTTCTCGTCGCGTGGACGCCATAGCAGCGCGAATCCCGGCCGCGCGGCCTTGGACCACCGAAGGAGCCAGGGGCGCGTGGGAGCGCGTCGGTCCGCGCCCGCCCCGGCAGCCCGCACACACGCCCCCCGGCAGCGCCTCCGGCCGCCCCGGCACCCCGCACTCCGCGCACTCCAGCAGCCGCCGGGGCGCCGGACGGGGGACCGGTTCCGGTGGCACCTTGTCGACCAGACGGCGGCGGACCAGCGCGGCCGGGTTGTGGACCGGCGTCGGCAGGCCCGCCGTCAGGGCGTGGACCACCTCTTCGTCGCTCGCCCCGCGCGCGAACCACTCCGTGAGCAGCGGCGCGAGTACGGCGCAGTCGGCGGCGGACAGCGCCAGCACGGGCGCCGTACGGCCCAGGGCGGCGAGCAGGATGTGGGCGCGGGACCGGGTGGGGCGGGGCGAGGGTCCGGCCGGCACCTCCGGTACGTCGCCCCGCGTGAACGCCGCCCACCAGGCGTCGTCGCGCGCGGTACGGGACCACCACGATCGGGTGATCCAGCGGGTGCCGCCGTCTTCCGTCTCCAGCCGTTCCCTGCCCCGCCGCAAGTGGCCTGCCGCCTGGATGCGGTTGAGGGCGGTACGCAGCGCGCACTGGCCGTAGGGGAGTTGCTTGGCCAGGGTCTTCACCGAGATGTCGGCGCCTTCGGGGAGGCGGTCGAGGTACCCGGCGACGGCCGCCTCGCGGGGCGGGAGGTGCGAGAAGTCGTGGTTCGTGCACGGGTGTTGGTCCGGCGCCGAGCGCTTGCCGTAGCCCGGATTGGCCATCGGGTGCGGGGTCGCGTGCGCGGGCAGGGAGGCAGGGCTAAAGTGGGTGTCAGCCACGGGATCGGGGTCCGTCCGGTCTCGTCGGTCAAGCCCCCGCAGGTGTTGGTAGCACCTGACGGGGGCTGTTCGTTATGCGGGCACGCTAGAGCCTCGTGACTGTCCGTGGCAAGTCGAACGCGTGAGGTCAACTCGAAGGGCGGGAGGGCGGGTTGGGCCCTCCGCCCGTTCCTTGAAAAGAGGGCTCGGGGATCAGGGCTTGAGCCCCGAGACGAACGCCGACCAGGCCTCGGCCGAGAACACCAGCTTCGGTCCGCCGGGGGACTTGGAGTCGCGGACGGGGACGAGGGCGGGGACGTCACGGGTGACTTCCAGACAGTCACCGCCGCTGCCGCCGCTGTAGGTGGACTTGAACCAGGTGGCCGCGCCCAGGCGATGGTCAGGGAGGTTCCTCATGGGCGTAATCCTGCGCCATCGTCTCGATGAGGGCCAGGGACTTCTCGGGGGCGAGTGCGCAGGCCGTGAGGAGTTCGTAAGTGAACCTCCGGTGCCTGACCGTCGCCGGGTCGTCCTCCAGCCGTCCGGTACCGGGGCCCTCGAAGTAGACAAGCGGAGGGGCGTCTTCGAAGTCCATCAACTTGATGGCGCCCTCCATTCCCGCGTGGGCCCCCGCTTCGAACGGCAGCACCTGCACGATGACCCGGCCTCGGTGAATCAGGTCGGCGATGTGCCGCAGGGCCTCCGCCATCACCTCGCGCCCACCCGTCACGCGACGCAGTGCGGCCTCGTCGAGCACGGCCCACAACAGAGGGTTTGTTGGATCGTCGAGAATGCGGGCCCGCTCTATGCGGTCCCTCACCAACTGGTCGATCCTCTCCTCGGGTGCCGTCGGGTCGTAGGCCTGGCACACGGCCCGCGCGTACGCCGGGGTCTGGAGCAGTCCAGGGATCAACTGGGGTGCGTACTGCCTGATTGCCGTCGCTTGAGCTTCGGCCTCCGCCGCCTCGGCGAAGTGCTCCGGATACTTGGAGTCGGCCGAAGCCCCGCAGTTGCGCGTGAAGAAGCCCCCGGTGCCCAGCACCTCGTCCAGCATCCGCGCGTACTCCGGCTGCATCCGCCGCGTCCCCGCCTCCAGTTGCCCGATGAACGACCCGCTGACGAACAGCCGCTGCCCCAGATGCTCCTGGCTCAGGCCCTTCCTCTCGCGGGCGTGCCGTAACTCCGCGCCCAGCAGAGCGCGTGGTGATGAGGACGGGTCGAGGTCCTTCGGTCCGGGCATGGCAACTCCTCATCCGACGGGCAACGTTGTTGGGACGCCGTATCTGGCCAGGTTAGGCCGCCGACGGCCACGCTGTGTGGTGAAAGGGAACACTCAGCGTGGAGGAAATGGCGCAATGGAAGTGAAGGAAACGAACGCCGGGGACAGGCCCGCCCGGACGGCCGAGGAAGCCGTCGAGCGGTTGCGCGCGGCCCTGTGCCGGGTCGGCGTCGTCCTGCCCTCGCTGCGGGTCGACCCGTTGAGCGCCTCGGGGGAGGATCCGTACGCCCTGGTCGATCTGGGGCGCTGCAACATCGGTGTCGCCTCGCGGCTGGCGGCCGCTCTGAACCGTGCGTGCGAGTACGCCGTCGACGTGCGCAGCGGTCGGGTCGGTGAGGTGATGGGGCGCGTGGGCGGCCGGGTGCAGCTGCGTCCCCTCGGCGGCGGGCGGGAGTGGGACTGCCCGCCGGAGTCGGTCGAGCCGGCGCCGCCGGACGCGGTGCTGCGGGAGCGGGTGCGGCAGTTGAACCGGGCCAGTGTGAGCGGCGTCACCTGAGGGCCCGGCGGGGCCGGGAATGTGGCCCGGCGCATAGGCGGTTACTTCAGAAGCTGCAACAATGCGCACACACATACCGTCCGGTCAGCAGAGTCATTCACCAGGAGCCCCCACGTGACCGTCACCACGCCCGCCTCACGCGCGGCCCAGATCCTGTCCCGCCCGATCACGCTGAACGGCCTGACCGTGCCGAACCGCATCGCGATGGCGCCGATGACCCGGATGTTCTCCCCGGGCGGCGTCCCCGGCGAGGACGTGCGCTCCTACTATGCCCGCCGCGCCGCCGCCGGTGTCGGCCTGATCGTGACCGAGGGCACCTACGTCGGCCACGAGTCGGCCGGCAACAGCTCGCGCGTGCCCCGGTTCCACGGTGAGGAGCAGCTCGCCGGATGGGCGAAGGTCGCCGAGGACGTGCACGCGGCGGGCGGCACCATCGTGCCCCAGCTCTGGCACATCGGCATGGTCCGCGAGCAGGGCCAGAACCCCTTCCCGGACGCTCCCGCGATGGGCCCCTCCGGCCTGGTCACCGCCGGCGCCGAGCCCACCGGCAAGGCCATGACGCAGAAGGACATCGACGACGTCGTCGCCGCGTTCGCCCAGGCCGCCGCCGACGCCGAGCGCATCGGCTTCGACGGCGTGGAGATCCACGGCGCCCACGGCTACCTGGTCGACCAGTTCCTGTGGGAGGGCACCAACCGCCGTACCGACGCCTACGGCGGCGACCCGGTGGCCCGTACCAAGTTCGCCGCGGAGATCGTCGCGGCGGTCCGCGAGCGGGTCTCCGCCCAGTTCCCGGTCATCTTCCGCTACTCGCAGTGGAAGCAGCAGGACTACACCGCCCGGCTCGCCGAGACCCCGGAGGAGCTGGAGGCGATCCTCACCCCGCTGGCCGCGGCCGGCGTCGACGTATTCCACGCCTCGACCCGCCGCTACTGGCTGCCGGAGTTCGACGGCTCGGACCTGAACCTGGCCGGCTGGACGAAGAAGCTCACCGGCAAGCAGACCATCACCGTCGGCTCGGTCGGCCTCGACGGCGACTTCATCAACGCCTTCCAGGGCGAGGGCTCCCCGGTCAAGGGCATCGACAACCTCCTCGACCGGCTGGAGGCCGAGGAGTTCGACATGGTCGCCGTGGGCCGCGCGCTGCTCCAGGACCCCGAGTGGGCGGCCAAGGTGCTCGCCGACCGCTTCGAGGAGCTGAAGCCGTACGACGCGGCTTCCGTGAAGACGCTCAGCTGAAACTCCTTCTTTCCGGTGCTTTCGACGGGCACTCGTGATCGCCGCCGGGCGTTCTTCTGATGACCAGCGAGGAGCGAGGAGCGAGCATGACGACGAGCGAGTCCCCGTCCCCGGAGAGCGGCGCCCCGCGCGGCGGCGTCCCGGACACCGACGGCCCCGGCCCCGTGGTGCGCACCGCGTCCGGCGCGGTGCGCGGCCGGCGCGAGCAGGGGCTGTCGGTGTTCCGGGGCATACCGTTCGCCGCCCCGCCGGTCGGCGCGGCCCGCTTCCAGGCCCCGCGCCCGCCCCGCCCCTGGGACGGGGTCCGCGAGGCGTACGCGTTCGGCCCGCCGCCCCCGCAGGAGACCGGCTTCCTGGGGCGTACGGCCCAGCTACCCGCCCCGCAGACGGACGACTGGCTCACGGTCAACGTCTGGACGCCCGACCCCGACCCGGCCGCCGCCCGCCCGGTGATGGTGTGGATCTACGGCGGCGCGTTCAAACTGGGCCACGGCGGCCAGCCGGGCTACGACCCGCGGCACCTCGTCCACGAGGGCGATGTGGTGGTCGTCACCTTCAACTACCGCGTGGGGATGGAGGGTTTCGCCCACTGGGACGGCGCCCCCGCCAACCGCGGCCTGCTGGACCAGGTGGCGGCCCTGGAGTGGGTCCAGCAGAACATCACGGCCTTCGGTGGCGACCCGGCCCAGGTCACGGTCTTCGGCGAGTCGGCGGGCGCGGGCTCCATCGCCTCCCTGCTGGCGATGCCCAGAGCGCGAGGCCTGTTCCGGCGCGCGGTGGCCCAGTCCGTGCCCGGCACGTTCCTCTCCGCCGGGCTGGCCCGCGACCTGGCCGCGGCACTGGCGGCCGAGGCGGGCCGCGGTCCCGCGGCCGCCGACCTGGCGGCGGTCGAGCCCCAGCGCCTCACCGAGGCGGGCGCGGCGCTCGGCGCCAAGATGGCCCAGTACACCGACCGCTGGGGGCAGGTCGCCCCGACCACCGTGCCGTTCGCCCCGGTCGTCGACGGCGAGATCCTCCCCACCACCCCCTGGGAGGCGCTGGCGGCGGGCACGGCGCGCGAGGTGGACCTCCTCGTCGGCCACAACCGCGACGAGTACCGCCTGTTCCACATCATGTCGGGCCGCTACGGCAGGATCACGGGCGACCTGGCGGCGGCGACCCTGCGGCTGTACGCCCCGGGCGGCGAGGCGGGCGAGAAGGCCTACCGCGCGGCCTACCCCGAAGCCTCCGCCGAGCAGCTCTTCGAACGCGTCCAGACCGACTGGCTGTTCGCGATCCCCACCCTGCGGCTCGCCGAGGCCCAGCACACCGGCGGCGGCCGGGCCCACGTCTACGAACTGACCTGGCCGGCCCCCGAGAGCGGCGGCCTGATGGGCGCCTGCCACGCCCTGGACATCCCGCTGCTCTTCGGCACGTACGGCGCGGACCTGGGCGGTCTGCTCTTCCCCGGCGGCAGGCCCACACCGGAGGCGGAGCGGCTGTCCGTCTTCATGCGCGGCGCGTGGACGGCCTTCGCCCGGACGGGCGATCCCGGCTGGCCGGCCCACGACCCGCACACCCGCCTGGTGCAGATCCTGGACGCCGAGCCGTCCGTGGCGCCGTACCCGGAGGAGCGCAGCAGACGCATCTGGGAGGGACACGGCTTCCCGCCGCTGCCCCTGCCGGCGCCGCCGGCCTGACGGACCCTACAGGTTGCCCATGGGCTCGATGTCGACGTGCACGGGCGTGCCCCACACCCGCAGCACCTCGTAGTCGGTGAACTCGTGCACGAGCCGGTACGCCATGGCGGGCCGCGACGAACGCCGCTGCGCGGCGAGATAGGCCTCGGCCTCCCGCCGGTCCCTCCGCGGTGTCCCGCACAGCTGCCACTCGCGGCCGTTCCACGCCTCCGGCAGCCAGCGCTGCTGCGGCTGCGGCCGGTCGCCGCGCACGCCGTACCGGGAGGGCGCGGTGGGGGCGGGCCCGGCGGTGCCCGGCCGGCCCTGGTACTCCGACCGCCGGGCGGCCCGCCGCCGTGTCTCGCACAGCAGACACAGATCGGGCGCGCTCTCGTCCACGGGCCCGTGCGGATGCTCCGGGCACCGGGTGGCGGGCGCGCCGCCGGCGACACTCTCGTCCAGCAGATCGAGCGCCCGCCGCAGATCCGCCTTGATCTCGTGCAGCCGGGCATCCGGGGTGTCGGCGCTCAACGCCTCCCCGTGCTCCCCGAGCACCCGAAGCGCCCTGCCCAGAGCGGCGAGCTGGCCGTGATTCATAACAGTCCGCGCAGTCCTCGAGTCCCTCGACGTCCAGTGCCCCCGACACCGGGAATCTCAAGGGTAGGCCAGCCCCGCCCGGCCTAGGGTGGCAGCGTGCTGCCGAGCCGCGTCGAGGACGCTTTGCATCGCTTCAACGCCGCCCATCCCTGGGACCACAACGCGCACTATCACCCCTGGCTATTGCGGCAGTTGCCCCGCCGCCGTCTGCGCGCCGCGCTGGACGTGGGGTGCGGGAGCGGCGATCTGGCGAGGCTGCTGGCCCGCCGGGCGGAGTCGGTCGTCGCGGTGGACGCGGAGCCCCGGATCCTGGACCGGGCGCGGGAGCTGACGGACCCGGGAGTCCCCGTCTCCTACGTCCTCGCCGCCGCCCCGGACGGCCTTCCCGCCGGTCCCTACGACGTCATCACCTGTGTCGCCGTACTCCATCACCTCCCCTTCGCCGAGACCCTCACCCGGCTGCGGAGCGAGCTGGCCCCCGGCGGAACGCTGCTCGTCGTCGGCTGCGCACGGGCCGCCGGTCCGGTCGACCACGCGCTGGGGCTGGCCGCCGTACCGCTCAACGCGCTGACCGGGTGGGTCAAGACCCGCGGGCGGCCGGTGACCGGGCGGCCCGTGTCCATGACCGCGCCCACCCGGGAGCCCGGGATGACCTGTGACGAGGTGGAGCGGGCGGCCCGTCGGGTGCTTCCGGGGGCGCGGTTCCGGCGACGTCTGTTCTGGCGTTACACGCTGGTGTGGCGTGCGCCGTGAGGGCTCAGCGGCGGCCCTGGATCAGGCTGTCCGCGGGGCAGGCGGGCGCGGCCTTGCCCAGGGGCAGCGGGGACACGGTCTTGACCACCGGCTCCACGATCAGCTCGTCGGCGCAGGCGGCGGTGCCGGTGGCGGTCCAGTGACCCTGGGCGCCGGTGTGCGCCCGGGCGGCGGGGGTGCCGGGGTGTGCCTGGGCGGCGGGGGCGCCCGGGTGCGGGCGGGCGGTGAGGGCGTCGGCGTGTGCGGGGGCGGCGAGGGCGGCGGCGGAACCGGCCGTGAGGGCGGCGGCGGCCAGCAGCTTCTGCATCTTCGTCATGCCGGGGGAACGACCGGCCACCGCCCCGCGTCACGCCGTACGGCCACCCGGAACGGTCACCGGGGACGCCCCCACGCTGCGGCCGGCCTGGACGGCTCAGCCGGTCGCCTCTCCCAGGGCCGCGCGCAGGTGGCCGTCCGACTCCTGGAGCAGGCGCGCGGCGGTCGGGGCGTCGACGCCGGTGAGGAGGGAGAGGATCGCGTTCTTGACCTCGCCGCCCGACTCGGTGAGGGCCTTCTCGATCTCGTCGTCGGACGCGCCCGTGGCGAGGGACACGATCCGCCGCGAGCGGGCCCGGAGTTTCTCGTTCGAGGCGCGGACGTCGACCATCAGGTTCCCGTAGGTCTTGCCCAGCCGGATCATCGTGATCGTCGACAGCATGTTGAGCACCAGCTTCTGCGCCGTGCCCGCCTTCAGCCGGGTGGAGCCGGTGATCAGCTCGGGACCGACCACCACCTCGATGCCGTGCTCGGCGGCGGCCGCGAGCGCGCTGTGCTCGTTGCAGGCCAGCCCGATGGTCAGCGCGCCCAGCGCACGGGCGTGCCGGACCGCGCCGACCGCGTAGGGGGTGCGGCCGGAGGCGGAGACGCCGACGACGGTGTCGTCCGGGGTGAGCCGCAGCGCGTCCAGGTCCCGGCGGGCCAGCTCCCCCGAGTCCTCGGCGCCCTCCACGGAGGTGACCATCGCCTCGGGTCCGCCCGCGATCAGGCCGACGACCTGCGCGGGATCGGTGTTGAAGGTGGGCGGGCACTCGGAGGCGTCCAGCACCCCGAGCCGGCCCGCGGTGCCCGCGCCGGCGTAGATCAGCCGCCCGCCGCGCTCCATGCGCGCGGCCACGGCGTCGATGGCGGCGGCGATCCGGGGAAGCTGTGCCGCGACGGCGGCGGGGACGGTGGCGTCCTCGCCGTTCATCAGGCGGGCGATGTCGAGGGTGGGCAGCCGGTCGATGTCGGCCAGCTCGGGGCGGAAGGCCTCGGTGGTCAGGGAGGCCAGTTGGGCGTGCAGGTCGGGCGAGTTCATGAGGGGGGCGGCTCTCTCCGGTGGCAATCTGGTTCGGGCGGGTGGCCTCCCTGGGGGCGGGGCGGTGTCCCGGCGCGGCCCCGCCGCGCTGGGGGTCTCCCCGGGGCCGGGCCGAAGCCGCGAACCCGGGGAACCAGCCGCACACGACCCGCAGACGCCCACAGGCGGCCGGCCCTGCGGTCTATCGCGAAGACGTACGGTGCCGATGGGCCAGCGCCTCGTACGACGCGGCCAGAGCAGGCGCGGCCGATTCGTACGTGCGCTGCGCCACTCCCACGAACAGGCAGTCCACCACGAGCAGTTGACTGGTCCGCGAGGACATCGCGGCCGGTCGCAGCTCGCTCTCCCGTGAGGTGGACGTGGTCAGTACGTGGTCGGCGTACTGGGTGACCGGCGAGTCCGGCCGGCCGGTGATGGCCACGGTCGTGGCCCCGTGCTCGAAGGCGACCCGCAGCGGCTCGATGACGTCCCCCGTCGAGCCGGAGTGGGTGATGGCGATCGCCACGTCACCCGAACGGAGCTGCACCGCGTTGGTCACGGCGAGATGCGGATCGCTGTGGGCGTGGGCTATGAGCCCTATGCGGAGCAGTTTCTGGGTGAGGTCCTGGGCGACGAGCCCGGAGGCCCCTATGCCGTACACGTCGGTGCGCCGGGCGGCGGCCAGCGCGCCGACGGCCGCGCCGAGCTGGACGGTGTCCAGTCCGGCGGCCGTGTCGGCGAGGGTCTGCTGCTCCTCGTAGGCGAGTTTGGCGACGACGTCGGCGATGGGGTCGTCCACCGCGATGTCGGTCGTGATCGCCGGCGCCCGGCCGGACTGCTGCTGCGCGGCGAGGCCCGCGAGTGCCAGGCGCAGATCGCGGTAGCCGGGGTAGCCGAGCAGCCGGGCGGTGCGGACGACCGTGGCCTCACTGGTGCCGGTGAGCTCGGCGAGGCCGGTGACCGTGAGGGCGGCGCAGCCGGCCGGGTCGCTCGCGACCGCCTCGGCGACGCGCTGCATGGACCGGGTCATGGACGGCGTCAGGGTGCGCACCTTCGCGGCGAGGGAGCCGCCCGGGCTGCCGAAAATTTCCTTCACGTCCTGGGTCACGAATGAAAGATATTTTCGGTTCGGCGTCCCGGTCAAGAGTGCGCACAATGGGTTGTATGGAGCCCATCAGTCCCTTGAGTCCTCTGGAACAGGCGTTGCACGCGGCCCGCGCCCTCGTCCTCGCGGACCTGGTCGCGCGCGAGGTGGCGGAGGCGGACGTGGTCTCCCTGGTGGAGGACTCCGTGGCCCAGCGCCGCTGGTGGCTCGAACAGTGGCCGGACGGCAGGGCCTACGTCGCCGGACTGGTCGCCCAGGACGTCCAGGACGCGCTGCTGGAGCGGTACGGCCGCTGGCCGCTGTGCCCGGTGTGCGTCTCCGGCGACCCGCACGCCCTGGACGTGGAGCCCGAACTGGGCCCCGACCCGCACTGGGTGTGCCACAAGGCGGGCGTGAAGGTCGCGGCCGTCGGCGCGCTGGGCTCCGCCACGGGCGGCACGGCGTCCTCGTGACGCGATGAGGCGCCCGTGACCCTCTACATCGACCCACCCGCCTGGCCCGGCCACGGCCGCATGTGGTCGCACCTGGTCAGCGACACGTCCTACGACGAACTGCACACCTTCGCCGAGACGCTGGGCGTGCCGAGGCGCGCCTTCGAACGCGACCACTACGACCTCCCCTCCCACCGGTACGCCGACGCGGTGGCGGCCGGCGCGGTGGAGGTCAGCAGCCGCGAAGTCGTACGGCTGCTGTGGGAGTCGGGCCTGCGCAGACGCAAGGGGACGGCGGGGCGGGGCGGTTCGTAGGCGTCGGCGCGACGGCGGCGGACCGGCGCGCAGCGGACCCGCTCAACCGCGCAGTTCGTAGGCGAACTCCTCACCCTCCTCGCCTTCGTCGCTGACCCGCGTGAACCCGGCCCGGCCGACCACCGCCTGGGAGGCGGTGTTGTCCCGGTCGACGGTCGCGAACACGGAGTCGACGTCGTCGCGGGCCAGCGCCCAGTCCGCGAGCGCGCGCAGGGCCTCGGTGGCGTAGCCCTGGCCGCGGGCGCCCTCGACCAGGTCGTAGCCGATCTCCACCCGGCCGTCCTCGTCCGGGACCCCGTGGAAGCCGATGCCGCCGATCGCCCGCCCGTCCTGGTGCCGGACGAGCACGAAGACCCCGAACTCGGGCCGATGCAGGCCCGCTTCGTACGCCTTCACCAGCATCCCGGCGGCCTCCCGGGTGCCCTCGTACGGACCGCCGTCGAGCCAGCCGAAACCGCCGTCGCCGCCCAGGCACAGGTCCCGCGCGGCGGCCGGGCGGACCCCGGTCAGGGTGACGCGCTCGGCCGGGATGACGAGGTTGTTGTTCCAGCGCCACTCGGTGACCCGGGCGCGACCGGGCAGCTCGCCGCGCCCGGTGGCCCACAGCAGGGTCGGCCAGGGAGCCGGACCGGGCTGGACGTGCGGGAAGAGGCAGGCCAGGAGCGCCTCGACGAGACCGGCCGGCGGTTCGTAGGGCAGGCCCAGGCCAAGAGCCATGTCGTGCGTGTGCAGCAGCACCTCGGCGATGCCCATCGCCGCGAAGCCCTCGGCGTCGGCGCTGCGGAAGGGATAGGGGTGGAAGCCGCGGACGCCGGGCGGCGCGGTGCGGACGGCGGCGGCGAGCAGCGCGCCGGTGGTCTCGATGACGTGCAGCAGGCCGGCGTTGTCGGTGCCCTCGTCCAGGGTCAACTCGAAGGGCACGTAGGCGTCCTGCGCGCGTCCGGCCAGGTTGGCGGCGTAGGCGATGAGGTCGTCGGCGACATGCACCGCGGTGGCGTGGCAGTCCCACTCCAGCGGCCCGGCCGGTACGCCCTTCCAGTCCCGGCCCACCGCCGCCCGCAGCACCGCCGTAGCACCCGCCACGGCCTCGGTCACATCGTCCCCGCTTATCGGTCGCATGGGGCGAACCCTAGGGGGCGGGGGTGGGTGGGGGCGACAGCATTACGAATGCCGGCTGCCCTGCCATGGACGACGAGTCGACTTCGGCTTGGCCGGTTGTGCGGGGCGTCGGAGGCCTGCCGCGGCTGCCCGGGCGGGGTCGGATTCCCGCCAACCCGTGCGCGGATCGCCCTGCCGCGTTGCTCTCGGCAACACCTGAATGTGATGATCCGGCGTATGGCCGAACACGGGGGTGACGCCGGCCCGGCCGCAGGTATACGCAGGTCAAGGCTGGCGGAGTACGCGGAGATGGCGGGACGCGGCGACGGACCGGCTCCCGTACCGGGCGGCCCGAACACTCCTTCTTTGCCAGAGCATTCACTTTCCTTTACTCCGGGTGGCGTCCGGGACACCGGCCCGGGAGTGGACGAGGTCCGGCGTGGGCGGCGTGAGTTCGCTGCTGTGCTGGGCGCGTTCCGGCGTGGTCGTGTCGTGGTGCCGTGCGGGGAGAGCGGGGCCGCGTTGACGGTGGAGCTGCACGGGATGCGGTGGCTGCTGGCGTTCACCGGCGAGGCTGCGCTGGCGCGGTTTGCCAGGGCGCGGGGTGAGGGCGGCCGGTCCTGGCGCTACCGGAGGGTGTGGGGTGCGGCGGTGCTGGATGCGGGTGTGCCTGCGGTGGCCGGGGCGACCGGGTTGCCGTGTGGGGTGTTGGTGGATGCCGGTGATGGTGAGCGGGGGCTGGTGCTGCCGCCGGTGACGGGGATCGTGCCGGAGGCGGTCGCCGTGGACCGGCAGCACGTAGAAGCGGAGTTGCGAGGAGAAGGGGGAGGGTTGTGACGACGCCGGGCGGGGGCGGGCAGCCGGATCTGCGGGTGCAGGGGCTGGCCCTGATGGCGGAGGGCATCAACAAGGCCCTGGACGAGCTGGATGCTCTGGGCGCGATGAAGGGCTGGGCCGATGCGGGCCGGGGTTTCACGTCGTTGGAGATGGACGGCAAGGACGCCGGGGACGACCGTCTCGGTGCGGTGCTGCACGCTTTTTGTGAGCGGTGGCAGTGGGGGGTGCGTGCGCTGGTGGAGGAGGGCAACGCGCTGGCGCAGGGGATGGGGCTGGCGGCGGGCACCTTCCATCAGACGGACGAGTACGTGAAGGGTTCGTTCAAGGTCGCCTACAACTCCGCTGTCGGCGACCCCTTCGCCTCCAACGACCAGGTGGCCAAGGAGAGCTGGGACCAGATCAACCATGCGGGCATGACGACCGGGTACGGGGCGAAGGACCGCGAGAGCCTGGTGCAGTCGGTGCAGAAGACCGGCACGGGCATGCTGCACGACGTCGAGACCAGCGAGGGCCTGCCGGGCGACCCGGTCACCTCGGTCCTGGGTGATGTGGCTGGCGGTAGCTGATGTCGTTCGGCAGCAAGTTCAATCATGTGGTGGGTTCGCTGAAGTCGGGCTACGACTCGGCGAAACGGGAGACCGGCCACCTGGTCGACGAAGGCGCGCACCATCTGGGTGATGCGCTGGACTACGTCGGTGCGCACGGGACGGCGGACAAGGTCGACGGCTGGGGTGACAACGTCGCCTCCAGGCTGGGCGCGCACGTGGACGAGCAGCAGCTCGGCGAGAGTGAGGACCCGAAGGAACTCATCCACGGCGATCCGTCGAAGCTGCGCGAGACGGCGGGGCACTTGAAGAACTTCGCCGCCGCCTTCGGCGCGGTGGCGGGAGGGATGCAGAAGCTGGACTCCTCCGATTTCCGGGGTGAGGCGGCCGACACCTTCCGCAGGAAGTTCGCCGCGCACCAGGTCAAGTGGCGTCAGGCCGCTGAGGCGTGCGGTCAGGCCGCCTCGGCGTTGGAGGGCTTCGCGCACACGGTGGAGTGGGCCCAGGCCCAGGCGCGCGAGGCGGTGGCGAAGTACCGGGAGGGCACCGCCGCTTCCAAGGCCCACCACCAGCAGGTGCAGGCCTACAAAGATGCGGTGGAGCAGGGCAGCAAACACCCCGGGCCCAAGCCGCCGGAGCAGGATCCGGGGGATGCGGCCAGGGGTGCGGCCGAGCAGATCCTTGCCGCCGCCCGGCGCCAGCGCAACCAACTGGCCGCGGAGGCCGCCGACCGTGTCAAGGCCGCCCTGGAACACGCCCCGCACGAGCCGTCGGCGTTGAACCAGCTGAAGCTGGACGGCGCCGATGTGCTGGATGCCGCCAAGACGGAGGACATGCGGTTCTTCGGCGGCTTCGTCCGCGGGGTCGGCGACCTGAACAACCTGCTGCGCAACGCCAACCCCCTCGACCCCTACGCCCTCACCCACCCCTACGAAGCCCTCCAGGCCAAGGTGGAGTTGCTGGGCGGTGCGGTCCACATGCTCACCCACCCGACCGAGACCGGCGACAAGCTGTGGAACTCCTTCCTCAAGGACCCCGGCGGGGTCGGCGGCGAACTCGCTCCCCAGTTCCTCATTCCGGAAGCCGGCGCGGAAGGAGCGGCGGTCGACGGCGCCCGGGCCGCCGAAGACGGGGTGAAAGGCGCACAAGGCGCGGAGGAAGCGGCAGCCGGTGAGGGCAGCGTCGCGGAATCCGGAGGGGACGCCAGGGGCAACGCGAACGAGAACCCCGAGTCCAGTGCGCAGCAGCACCAGGACAAGGAGTGCCTCGACGACCCGGTGGATGCGGCGTCGGGCTACATGGTGCTTCCGCAGACGGACCTGACTCTGCCCGGAGCCCTGCCTCTGGTTGTCCGGCGGTACTTCAACTCGTCCTATCGGTCCGGGCGCTGGTTCGGCCCGAAGTGGTCGAGCACGCTGGACCAGCGGCTGGAGATCGACGCCGAGGGCGTGGTGTTCGTCGCCGAGGACGGGCTTCTGCTGACCTATCCCCACCCGGCGCCCGGCCTGCCGGTCATGCCGGAGCGCGGCCCCCGCTGGCCGCTCGACCGGGTCGCCGGCGGCTACACGGTGATGGCACCGGAGACCGGCCGCACCTGGCACTTCGAGGACCAGAGCGAATCCCTGGCCCTGCTGCGGCAAATGGACGACCGCAACGGAAACTGGATCGCCATCGACCACGACGCGGAGGGAACCCCTCTTGCCGTAGAGCACAGCTGCGGCTACCGCGTGAACCTGTCGACGCGGGACGGCCGCATCACCGGCCTCCACCTGGTACGCGGTGACCAGGCCGAGGCCGAGACGGTCATGCGGTACGGCTACACCGACGGCCACCTCACCGAGGTGATCAACTCCTCGGGCATCCCGCTCCGGTTCGAGAACGACGAACTCGGCCGCATCACCGCCTGGATCGACACCAACAACAGCCGCTTCACCTACCTCTACGACGACCAGCACCGCTGCATCGAGCAGTGGGGCGAGGCCGGTCACGTCCACAGCCGCTTCACCTACAGCGACCCCGACCCGGCCTCCGGCACGCACGTCACCACCCGGACCGACTCCCACGGCCACCAGACGAACTTCCTGATCAACGAACGCTCCCAGGTCATAGCCGAAACCGACCCCCTCGGCGCCACGACGCACTACGTCCGTGACCGCTACAACCGCCTGCTGTCCCGCACCGACCCCCTCGGCCACACCACTGCCTTCAGCTACGACGAGTCCGGCAACCTGACCGAGATCGTCCGCCCCGACGGCCGGCGCACGACAGCCACGTACAACAGCCTCGGCCTGCCCACGAAGATCACGGGCACTGACGGTGGTGTGACCCGCTACGAGTACGACGCCCGGGGCAACCGCACGTCGGTCACCGACCCCGCGGGCCGCACCACCCGCTACACCTACGACGAAGCCGGTCAGCCCACCTCAATCACCGACCCCCTGGGCAACACCACCCTGATCCGTTGCAACGCAGCCGGACAACCCATCTCAATCACCGACCCCCTCGGTGCCGTCACCCGCTACACGTACGACGCCTTCGGCCGCACGACCGCCATCACCGACCCGCTGGGTGCGGTCACCCGCCTGGAATGGTCGGTCGAGGGCAAACTCACCCGGCGCATCGACCCCGACGGCACCGAAGAACGCTGGACCTACGACGGCGAGGGCAACTGCACCACCCACACCGACCAGATCGGCGGCGTCACCCGCTTCGAACACACCCACTTCGACCTGCTGACCGCCCGCACGGGCCCCGACGGCGTCCGCTACGAGTTCGAGCACGACGCCACCCTGCGCCTGACCCGCGTCACCAACCCCCAGGGCCTGACGTGGACGTACGAGTACGACGCGGCAGGCCGCCTGACCCGCGAGACCGACTTCGACGACCGCGTACTGACGTACGAGTACGACGCGGCAGGCCGTCTGCTCTCCCGGAGCAACCCCCTCGGTCAGACCATCACCTTCGAACGCAACGAACTCGGCCAGGTCGTCCGCAAGGACGCCGCCGGCAAGGTGACGACGTACGCCTACGACTTCACCGACCAGTTGGCACAAGCCACCAACGACGACTCGACGCTGACGCTGCTGCGCGACCGGTACGGCCAGCTCGTCTCGGAGACGGTCAACGGCCGCACGATGACGCACAGGTACGACGAGCTTGGCCGACGCACAGGCCGGACGACTCCCACCGGAACGGAAAGTACGTGGGCGTACGACGCGATCGGCAATCCCACGGCCCTCACCACCCACGGCCACACCCTCACGTTCACTCACGATGCAGCCGGCCGGGAAACGTCCCGCCGACTGGGCCAGGTGAACCTCACCAACACTTACGACACCGCAGGCCGCCTCAGCGCCCAGACTGTAACTGGCCCCGCCGACAGACTGGTCCAGCACCGCGCCTACACCTACCGCCCCGACGGCTACGTCACCCGCATCGACGACCACCTCGGTGGGACCCGCCGCTACGGCCTCGACGCTGTCGGCCGGGTCGCCACCGTCCGCGCCGCCAGCTGGTCGGAGTCCTACGCCTACGACGCGGCAGGCAATCAGACTCAGGCCCACTGGCCGGACGCTCACCCGGGAGCTGAAGCAAGGGGATTGCGTAGGTACGAGGGCACCCGGATCACACGGGCCGGCGCAATCCGCTACGAATACGACGCCGCCGGCCGCATCACGCTCCGTCAGAAGATCCGCCTCTCCCGCAAACCAGACACCTGGCGCTACACCTGGGACGCGGAGGACCGCCTCATTTCCGTCATCACCCCGGACGGCACCCTGTGGCGGTACCACTACGACCCGTTGGCTCGCCGCATCGACAAGCAGCGTCTCGCCGAGGATGGGCGAACGGTCGTGGAGCAGGTGGACTTCACCTGGGACGGTGCCACCCTCTGCGAGCAGGCCACCAGTTCCGACACCAACCCCAATCCGGTCACGCTCACCTGGAACCATAGAGGCGTGCGGCCGCTCCTCCAGACGGAGCGAAGAGCTGTCGACAATGTGGCGCGGGAAAATATCGACTCCCGTTTCTTCGCCATTGTCACCGATCTGATCGGTACTCCGAGGGAACTGGTCGACGACGGCGGCACCGTCACCTGGCGCACACGTGCGACGCTATGGGGTTCGACGACCTGGAATGCGGACGCCACCGCCTACACGCCGTTGCGTTTTCCCGGCCAGTACTACGACCCCGAGAGCGGACTTCACTATAATGTGCGCCGCTACTACGAACCTGTTGCCGGCCGTTATGCCACCCCGGACCCCCTGGGGCTTGGCCCGGCTCCCAACCCAGTCGCGTACGTCAGCAACCCGCACGGGTGGATCGATCCGCTTGGTTTGACTCCATGCCCACGTGACGGCGCCTCGAACCGGGAACGGCCTCCTGTCGAAGGGGACACGAACTACCAGGTCGACAACCCGAACGACCTGTCGGACACCATAACCGATATCGACCGGATTGAGGATGGCGTGCTGTGGGAAGAGAAGACAGCCACCGGTGCACATCCCAACATGAACTACGAGAAATGGATTGCGAAGAATGTCCACGGTAAGCTCGACGCTTACCTTCGGGCCCGTCAATACATGCCCGGTTACACCGATGCTCCCATCGGAATGAGCTTTACTGAGCCGGGAGCGACACCTGCGTTCCGTTCTGCGGTAGAGTCCGCGATTGATAACTGGCGGGCGACTCATCCAGGGGTCGACGTGCGAATCAGGTGGGCCGATTGAGCTGTTTTGTCGACATAGACGGAAATGATGTCTGGAATCCGGCGAACCAGGTCGCGAAACTCTTCATCGGCCAGGCCAGGGCCACTGCTGACGCCTTCCGCCTGGACAGCGGTGTCGGCGATGTCATCGAGGACCAGTGTGGCATCGACGGCAGGGCGTTCACGTCGTTCGTCACGACACTGCTCACCGAGTACGAACGCACCAGCAATCCCACACTGCGTCGTCTGACCGAGGGCGTACTGGTGATCAGCCTCGCTCTGCTGAAACGGGCCGGCCTGCCCCCGGAACCGCCCGATGAGTGGCGAGAGTGCGTAAACGCGCAGGAGCGTCACATGCCGAAGCCCTGAGTAACAACGGTTCCGTGGCACCACGGCGTCCGCCTCCCGTCGCTCCTCAGGCGAAGAGTTGACGCAGGATCGCCGTGTGGTCCTCGCGGAAGGTGTCGTTCGGAGGGCTCCAAGTATTCATTTGGGACCGATTCTGGGCACAGAGGAGCGGCCGTCGCCGCTCCGTTGGGCCTTGGCATGACCTTCGCTTCTCCGTGGCTGCGAGGCAAGGAAACAACTCCCATAGCTGTGGGGACACAAATGGGCACCGCCTTGGGCCGCCGTATCACGGCCGACTGCCGGGCTGCGGGGGGAATTGGCGGAGCCCGGGGACCTGACCGCCACGGAGCTTCGAGCGGCGGTGGCGCGTTGCCGAAGCGGGATGTGTTGCGACGGTACCGAGCCCAGTGAATGGCCTGGACATGGTGAAGTGTGGAGCATTGCGCTCGGATGACGGGCGGGGGAGAGGGAGCGGTGACCGTCCCGCTCGGAACCGCCCGACCGTGTCAGGCCGACAGCATCTCCAGCTCCGACGTGAGGTTGTAGCGCGCCGTCGCCTCCCAGTGCTCACGGCCGTACGGCGTGTGGAACAGGCGGGGGAGGGCGAGGAGTTGGCGGAGGACTGCCGCGCGGCCCTCGCGGAAGGCGTCGTTCGGGACGAAGTGGTACTCCTCGCGGACCTCGGCGGTGTAGGCGGCGTACGCGGACGGGGGTGCGGCCAGGATGGCGAGGTCGGCGTCGCAGAGGACCTGGCCGTCGGGGTCGTCGGCGGACGGGTCGTGGGTCAGGGTGAGGCGGACCAGGCGGGCCACCTCCGCCGTCTTCGCCTCCGGGACGCCCGCTTCCGGCAGGGCGCGCTCGGCCAGCCGGGCCGAGCGTTCCTCGTTCTCGGAGCGCTCGGGAAGGTAGACGGCGTCGTGGAACCAGGCGGCCAGGCGTACGACGTCCGGGTCGGCGGCGTACTTCTCCAGGACGTCGATGTGGTCGAGGACCGCCGTGAGATGCGTGACGGTGTGGTACCGGCGCTGCGGCTCCTGCCAGCGGGCGAGCAGGTTGTCGGCGTACGGCGTCGGGTCGGGGCCGCCACCGGGGGCGCGGGCTGCTTCCAGCGCGCGGGTGAAGCGGAGGCGCAGGGCGTCGAGGTCGGCCATGTGCCCATTGTTCCGTGACGCACGCCGTCGGCGCCCCTAGCGTGGCCCCCATGACTGACGTACTGGAAGCAAGGGACCCCGAACTGCCCGGACGGCTGCTCGGCCTCGAGCGGGACGCCCTGATACCGCTGCTGCGCTCGCGTCCGGACGCGGACTTCGCGCTGCCGACCACCGCGTGTCCGGGGTGGTCGGTGCGGGATGTGCTGGCGCACTGTTCGGCCGCGTTGATCAGGGTGGTGGAGGGCCGGTTCGAGCGGGGCGTGTTCTCGCCCGAGTCCAACGACCGGGACATCGCCGAGCGTGCCGAGTGGTCGAACGCGCAGGTCGTGGACGAGCTGGAGCGCGGGATGACCGAGGCCGGACCGGTGATCGCCGAGGCGGGCGGGGCGCTCGACATGATCGCGCTGGGGGAGTGGGTGCACGCCGGTGACGTGCGCGACGTGCTCGGCGCGCCGGGGGCGTACGCGGGGGCCGGGCTGCCCGACGCCCTGACGCTGCTCGCCCGGATCACCCGGGAGAGGGATCACCTGCCGCTGCACGCCGACCTGGACGACGTCGACGAGCCGCTGCGGTTCGGCGCGCCGGTGGCGGCGGCGCCGCCCGCCCGGTACATCGGCGACGCGGCCACGCTGGTACGGCTGTACGCCGGGCGGCGGGTGAACGGGGACGGGTACGAGCTGGCCGGCGCCCGGGAGGGGGACCTCAACATCTTCGGCTGACGGGGGTTCCCTCGGGTGGCGAGGGAACCCCGCCCGGCACAGGCGTAGTCTTGGAATTGGACTAGACCTGTAGAGCCGTCGGTCGCGTCGGCCGTACCCGCCGCGGAGCCGACGAACGCCGATGAAGACGAATGGGGTGCCATGAGCAAGCGTGCAGTCCTGGAGGTGATCGCCCTCGACGTCGAGGACGCGGTCGCCGCCCAGGCCGGAGGCGCGGACCGCCTGGAACTCGTCACCGACATGGCGGCCGACGGGCTCACCCCGCCGGCGTCCGTCTTCGCCGGGATCCGGGCCGCCGTCGACATCGACCTGCGCGTGATGCTCCGCCTCACGGACGGGTTCGCGGCCGGTGACGTCGCACGGCTGGTGGGCGTGGCCGGGGAGCTGCGAGAGGCCGGCGCCGACCAGTTCGTGCTCGGGTTCCTCGACGGGGACGGCGGGGTGGACCTCGCCGCGGTGGAACGCCTGGCCGACGTGCTGGACGGCTGTGCGTGGACCTTCCACCGGGCGATCGACCGCGCCGCCGACCGCGACGCCCTGCGCAAGCAGCTCGACGGCCTGCCCGGCCTCGACACCTACCTCACCGCCGGTTCCCCCGCCGGGGTGGACGAGGGGCTGCCGACGCTGGTCGCGGAGGCGGGGCGGCGCGGCGAGCCGGGGTACGGCCAGGAACTCCTGGTCGGCGGCGGCCTGCGCCTGGAGCACGTGCCCCGGCTGCGGGCCGCCGGGATCGACGCCTTCCACATCGGCGGCGCGGCGCGCTCCGCGGGGTGGGACGGGGCGGTCTCCGAGCAGGCCGTGGCCGAGTGGCGCAGGGTGCTGGACGGGGGAGTCGCCCGGCAGGTGGTCCCCTAGCGCCTCGGGCGGGTGCCGGCGGGCGGGCTCTGGTTCCTCGGGTGTCCGGCTAGCCGTTCAGCGGCCGCAGGCACAGCGACAGGTCGCCGTCCTTGCTGTATTCCGGATCGGCGAGATAGTCCCCGGACGGACAGGAGCCGCTGTCCGGGGAGAGGACCCGGAACTCGGCCTCCGACGAGCCGCAGTCGACGGGCCGCAGATCCTGGTGAGACCAGTCGCCGTCGTTCCGGGCGCAGGAGCCGACCGTCAGGGCCGGGTGCTCACTGCCGCTGGGGCCGACCACCAGTCCGATGACCATGAGGGCAGAAACGGCCAGCACCACCAGGCCGAGCAGGCACAGCGGGATCAGGGCCAGCACCCCGGCCGGCCGCTTGAACACCGGCTTGCCCGGATCCAGCGGCGGCCGCCATCCGGTCGTGACCGTGGCGGGGATGCGCCGTATCGCGGACCGGGCGCCGAGATTGATCAGCAGGGTGACGGGCGTGATGAGCACCGACATCGGACCCCACCAGCCCTGCAACAGGGTGTCGGCCTGCATCTGCCGGAAGACGGCCAGGCCGCAGGTGTGGCACAGGACGCCCCGCCGCCGCAGGAACCGCATCACGACCAGCATGCCCTGGTGGCCACGTACCGTCACCGGCGCGGCGGGCGCCGCCCCGCAGACCTCGCACACGGCGGCCGGAGCACCCGGCGGCAGTGGCGCGCCACCGTACTGCGGCACCGTGGCAAGGGCGGGTGGGTACGCACCAGGCCCCTGGGCGTACGGCCCCGGAGCCGGTTGGTGCGGTCCAGGAGCGGCCTGGTACGGCCCGGGACCCGCCTGGTACGGCCCAGGACCGGGCGGGTACGGCCCGGGGGACTGCTCGTACGGCCCAGGACCGGGCCGGTACGGCCCCGGAGGCTGCTGGTACGCCGGGTGCGGGGGCGGTGGAGTGGTCAACGGAGACCTTTCCGTGGGGACATGCCGGAACGGCACGACACCCTAGCCGTGCGCCGTCAGGCCAACTGCTCCGGCAGCGGCGCGGAATGGGTCACGATCAGACCCGACACCGCTCGGGTGAGCGCCACGTACAGCCGCCGCAGCCCCGTCCGCTCGTCCGGTTCGCCGTCCACCACCGCCTGGGGCTCGTCCAGGACCACGTAGTCGTACTCCAGGCCCTTGGCCAGGGAGGCCGGGACCAGGGTGAGCCGGGTCTGACGGGTGGTCTCCTCGCCGGGGGCGAGGTAGCTGATCCCCGCGTCCGTCAGCGCCTCGGCCAGCGCCGGGACGCGGGCGTCGGCGGCGATCAGGCCGGTCGAGCCCTCGTTGCGCAGCAACTCCTCGCAGGCGGCGACGACGTCGGACGCCCCGCCGGCGTCACGGATCTCGAAGAAGCCGGGGTTCTCACGGACGGAGGCGACCGGGGTGAGGCCCGGGGCGATGTGCGGCAGCAGGCGTGAGGCGTAGGCGATGACGTCGGTCGGGACGCGGAAACCGGCCGTCAGTTCCTCGATGACCCCCTCGCGCTTGCCGAGGTGGGCCAGCGCCTCCTCCCAGCTGCGGGTCGCCCACGGGGTCGTGCCCTGCGCGAGGTCGCCGAGGACGGTCGCGCTGCCCGTGGTGCAGCGGCGCCCGACCGCCCGGTACTGCATGGGGGACAGGTCCTGCGCCTCGTCCAGGACGACATGGCCCAGCGAGTGGGTGCGCTGGATCAGGTCGGCGGCCTCGTCGACCAGCACCGCGTCCGCCGGTGACCACCTGGCCGACTTCACGCTGCGCACCGGCTTGGCCCACAGGATCGTCTTCTGCTCGTCCTCGTCCAGGATCCCGGCCGCGTGCTCGGCGAGGAAGTCCGCGTCCGTCAGCAGCCGCAGGACGAGTTTGGCGGGGTCCACCTGCGGCCAGACCGTCTTCACCACCGCCTTCACCGCGCTGTTGCGGGCCACCGCGTCCTGCACCCGGTCGTCGGGCGCCTCCCCGGACCGCTCCATCTGCACCAGCACCGCGTGCGCGATCCGCTGCGGCAGGGCCTCGCGGGCGGCGCCGTAGCGGATGTCCCGCTGCAGCAACTCCCGGACGATCTCCTCCAGTTCGTACGCCGGGACCCGCCAGCGGCGTGAGCCGCGCACCACCACGACCGGTTCCGCCGGCATCGTCACGTGGGAGTACAGGGCCCGGCGCAGCACCTCGGCCATCCGCGCGTCGCCCTTGATCACGGCCGCCGCCGCGTCGTCCGTGCCGCGCACCTCGACGTGGGCGACCAGGTCGTCCACGGTGGCCTGCTGCACCGTCAGCTCGCCCAGGGCGGGCAGGACCTGCTCGATGTAGTGCAGGAAGGACTTGTTCGGCCCGATGACGAGGGTGCCGGTGCGGGCCAGCCGCTCCCGGTGGGCGTAGAGCAGATACGCGACCCTGTGCAGGCCGACGGCGGTCTTTCCGGTGCCGGGGCCACCCTGGACGCAGACCGTGCCGGACAGGCCGGCGCGGACGATCTCGTCCTGCTCGGGCTGGATGGTGGCGACGATGTCCCGCATGGGGCCGACGCGCGGCCGCTCGATCTCCTGCTGGAGCAGCTTGCTCGCGGTGGCCGCCTCGGCCGGGTCGGACAGGTGCTCGTCCTCGTACGCGGTCAGCTCGCCGCCCGTGTAGCCGAAGCGGCGGCGCAGCGCGATGTCCATCGGGTCCTTCTTGGACGCCCGGTAGAACGGCTGCGAGACCGGGGCACGCCAGTCGATGACCATGGGGTCGCCGTCGGCGTCGTGGACGTGCCGCCGCCCGATGTAGAACCTCTCCCCGTACGCCCCCTCCGCCTGGTCGGCGCCCGGCGCGTGCAGATAGTCCAGCCGGCCGAAGAACAGCGGGGTGTCGCTGAGGTCGGCCAGCGCCTTGATCCGCTCGTCGATCTGGCGGGACAGCACTTCGGCGTTGACCCAGTTCGCGGTGACGTCCCGGATGTCCAGCGCCTCCACGTCCTCGCGCATGGCGCGCAGCGCGGCGCGGGAGGCGGCGAGGTGGGAGCACTCTCGGGTGAGGGGATCGTCGTCGGGCGGGGACGTGAGCACGGGGATGCCTCCGGTGGACCTGCTGGGTGGCTACGACGATGCCGCCCGGTTTCCGACCGGGCGACGGCACTCCGCGGAGGGGAGGCGGGCAAGAGCGGAGATTTTAGGGGAGCGGGCGGGGGCGGGGCCAATGGATTTCCGCCCGGGGCGCCCGGTGCGCGCGTCGGTTCCGGCCGCCCGGCCGCCCCCTAGGGGACGCGCGCCCGGGAAGTAGGGGCCCGGCTCCACCCGAAGATCTACGCGGGGCTGTCCGGAACTGGACCCGGAGACCGATGCCTCCGGCATGTCCGGCGATCCACCATGGAGACATGAGCGCAGCAACCATCTCCCCAGGCCCCGCCCGGCCGCCGTCCGGGGCCACGGCCGTGGACGGCCCCCACCACCACTGGCTCGGCAACGCCCTGCGTGCCGTCAAGGTGTTCGCGGAGGCCGCCTTCGGCGTGATCATCCTCGGCGAGTACGGCGAGGAAGCGGGCATACGCCGCCGGTGACGGCGGCACCGGCCCCCGGCAGCACCCCCGTGCCGGCCCCGGCAGCACACCCCTCAGCGCGTGCCGTCCTCCGCCGGCTCAGCCCGTGCTGTCCTCCGCCAGGATCTCGTCGGCGTCCATGATCCGGTAGGCGTAGCCCTGTTCGGCCAGGAAGCGCTGCCGGTGGGCGGCGAAGTCCTGGTCGATGGTGTCGCGGGCGACGACCGAGTAGAAGTGCGCCTGGTGGCCGTCGGCCTTGGGGCGCAGGACCCGGCCGAGGCGCTGGGCCTCCTCCTGGCGGGAGCCGAAGGTGCCGGACACCTGGATGGCGACCGTCGCCTCGGGCAGGTCGATGGAGAAGTTGGCGACCTTCGACACCACCAGCACGCTGATCTCGCCCTCACGGAAGGCGTCGAAGAGCTTCTCGCGCTGGGCGTTGGACGTCTCGCCCTTGATCACCGGGGCGTTCAAGTGCTCGCCCAACTCGTCGAGTTGGTCGATGTACTGGCCGATGACGAGGATCTGCTGCCCGGCGAACCGGCGCACGATGGCCTCGGTCACCTTCCGCTTGGTGTCCGTCGTCGCACAGAAGCGGTACTTCTCCTCGGTCTCGGCCGTGGCGTACGCCAGCCGTTCGGAGTCCGTGAGGTTCACCCGGACCTCGACACAGTCGGCGGGCGCGATGTAGCCCTGCGCCTCGATCTCCTTCCAGGGCGCGTCGAACCGCTTCGGCCCGATGAGCGAGAACACGTCCGACTCCCGGCCGTCCTCCCGCACCAGCGTCGCGGTGAGGCCCAGCCGGCGGCGGGCCTGCAGATCCGCGGTGAACTTGAAGACAGGAGCGGGCAGCAGATGCACCTCGTCGTAGACGATCAGACCCCAGTCCCGGGAGTCGAAGAGTTCCAGGTGGGGGTAGACGCCCTTCCGCCTGGTGGTCAGCACCTGGTAGGTGGCGATGGTGACCGGGCGGATCTCCTTCTTCGTGCCGCTGTACTCGCCGATCTCGTCCTCGGTCAGCGAGGTCCGCTTCACCAGCTCGTG
The DNA here is from genome assembly GCF_043202415.1 of Streptomyces sp. NPDC048192. Classification (NCBI taxonomy): domain Bacteria; kingdom Bacillati; phylum Actinomycetota; class Actinomycetes; order Kitasatosporales; family Streptomycetaceae; genus Streptomyces; species Streptomyces sp. NPDC048192. Next base: position 375,954 of record NZ_JBIDAL010000005.1, on the reverse strand, counting down.
CTTCCACTGCCGGGCGGAGACGGTGTTGGTGACCAGGATCAGGGTGGTGGACTTGGCCTGTGCCATCGACCCGGCCCCCACCAGCGTCTTGCCGGCGCCGCAGGGCAGCACGACGACACCGCTGCCGCCGTGCCAGAAGTTCTCCACGGCCTGCTTCTGGTACGGCCTGAGCGCCCAGCCGTCCTCCAGCAGCTCGATCGGGTGCGCCTCGCCGTCGACGTACCCGGCGAGGTCCTCGGCCGGCCAGCCCAGCTTCAGCAGTGTCTGCTTGATCTGCCCGCGCTCGGAGGGGTGCACGACGACCGTGTCCGGGTCGATCCGCGCTCCGACCAGCGGGGTGATCCGCTTGGACTTCAGCACCTCCTCCAGCACCGGCCGGTCGGTGGTGGTCAGCACGAGTCCGTGCGCGGGGTGCTTGGAGAGCGTGAGCCGCCCGTAGCGGTCCATCGTCTCGGCGATGTCCACGAGCAGCGCGTGCGGCACCGGGTACCGGCTGTACTGCACCAGCGCGTCCACGACCTGCTCGGCGTCGTGCCCGGCGGCACGCGCGTTCCACAGCCCCAGCGGAGTGACCCGGTAGGTGTGGATGTGCTCGGGGGCCCGCTCCAGCTCGGCGAACGGCGCGATGGCCCGACGGCAGTCGTCGGCCCGCTCGTGGTCGACTTCCAGGAGCAGGGTCTTGTCGGACTGGACGATGAGGGGACCGTTCACGCGGGCTGCCTTTCCGAACGGCTGGACGGGGCCAAACATCCAGTGTGCCGCACCCGGCGGCGATCACCCTCAGTCCTCCGCCAGCTCCGCCACTCCGGTGATCCGGTGCAGGGGGTAGGTGCGGACCTCGTCCGCGGTGTGGTCGTACGCCGTGACGAAGCCGCCCTCCACCTTGACCGGGGCGATGACGCGCTGGCTGGCGGCGCCGTCGGCGTTGACGTAGCCGATCCACAGGCTCGCCCCGGTCAGCACGGCGGCCTGCACGGTGGCCAGGGTCTCGGCGGAGGAGGTACGGGGCGGTTCACCGCCGGAGGGGGCCTCGCCGGCGGGCTTGCGCGGGGCGGTGGCGGCCAGGTCGCCGGCCCGGATCGCGCGGATCGCCGCCGAGAGCAGCGTGGCGTCGGGCGGCGGCGGGCCGTCCGGGACCGGCTCGGGCGCGGTGCGCGGCGGGGTGCGGTGGGCGTGGGCCCGGGCGATCAGCACGTCGCCCTCGGCGGACTCGGCGGCCGGTGCGTAGCCCATCGCGCGCAGGCCCTCCAGCAGCGCGGCCGGGTCGGACTGGGTGGCCAGCACGGTCGGGGCGAGGCGGCGCAGACGCAGGGCGGCGGCGCGCTTGTCGGCCAGGATCTCGTTCAGCAGGCTGTCGTCGTCGCAGCGCACGTACGCCGAGGCCGCGCCGACCCGGAGGTGGCCGTGTTTGCGGGCCACGTCGTCGATCAGATAGGCGAGCGGCTGCGGCACCGGGGTGCGGGAGTGCTGGGCGAGGAAGGCGTGCAGGTCGGCGGCGGTGTGGCCGGCGTCCAGCGCGCGTCGCACCGAGGCCGGGGTGAAGCGGTACACGGTCGCGCCGCCCTTGGACTCGACGTCCGCGAGCACGTCCAGCACATCGGCCAGCGGACGCTGCAGCGGCCCCGGCGCAACCGCCGTCAGGTCGGCCTGGAGCAGGACGTGGTCCAGCGGCTCGGGGAGCAGCGGCGCGAGCAACCGCGCGGCGGCGGCCGTCGCCACGGCCTGCTCGGCGGGAGAGAGCGGAGCGAGGACGTGCGCGGGCCGGTGGTGATGGTGCACGGGCAGCTTGTCCCCCGGGCCGGAGGACTCGGGAGAAGAGGGCTCGGCGGGCCGGGGGGTGCCGGTGCCGGCCGAGGAACCGTGGGCGGCGGCCTGAGCGGGCGCGGTGCCGGCGGTCGCGCGGGACGTGTCCGGGGCGTCGGAGCCGGTGCGGGAGCCCGCACCCGGGGCCGGGGCGCCGAGCAGGGCGCGGCCGTGTGCCGACAGAGCGCCGCGGCCGGTGATGCCCAGCAGTTCCGCCTCGGACAGGGTCCAGCGGGCGAGCCGGGAGCGCAGGTCCTCATCGGCGCCCCGCTGCTGGGGGCCGCGCAGCGGGCGTTCCCAGCGCAGGCGGGCCAGCACCGCGTCGGCGCCGGGCGCCGCGCCGGCCGGCAGACCGGCCAGCAGGGTCAGCACCCGGTGCCGTACCTCGGGCGCGGCCGAGCGGTCCAGGCCCGGGCCGAGCGCGGAGAGGGTACGGTCCTTGGCGTCCCGGCCGCCGACCAGCCCTGGCGTGCGGGTGGCCGCGAGCCAGGCCTCGGCGAGACGGGCCCAGCGTTCGGCGGCGGGCCGCTCCAGCCACTCGTCGTAGGCGGGGGTGGCCGCGTACCGCTCGTCGGCCTCGCCGTCGGAGGCGATCAGACCGGCGGCGTAGGCGAGTTCCACCCAGAACGCGGCGACCGGCTCGGACACGTCCAGGGCCACGGCGGTCCGTTTCAGGTCGCGGACGCTGAGACCGCCGGCCCGCAGGACGGCCGGACCGCCCTCGTCCCAGTCCTTCAGCAGCTCCTCGACCGTGGCGAGCGCGGTGTACGCCTGTCCGGCCGCCGTCGCGTCCACCACCTGCGGGCTGTGGGTGGCGGCCGGTTCGACGGCGGGCGGCAGCGGCTCGGGGGCGCGGTGGGCCCGCCCCTGACGCAGGTGCAGGGCCACCTCGCGGGGCAGCACGACCGTGCCGGGCGCGGTCGGCAGCAGCAGACCACGGTCCAGCAGCCAGCGCAGATGCGCGGCCGGCTCCGGGGTGACCTGCCCGTACGGCGGCCCCCACACCAGCCGCGACAGCACCTCCACGGCGGGCTCGGGGGCGTCGGCGAGCAGCTTCGCCATCTTCTTCCGGTCCGAGAACAGCGCGGTGAGCGCGGCCACGGCGGACACCGAGTCATGGGTCGAGGGCAGCCCGGCCGCCGTGACGATCTCCTGGATCCGGCCCGGCGACATGCCGGAGGTGGCCTCCTGCACGGTGGGCCCGAGCCCGGTCGGGGAGGGGTGCTGCGGGGACGGCGCGAGCAGTTCGCGGGCGGTGCGGACCAGCCGCAGCCGGTCGTCGTCGCCCCACACCAGCGCCTGTTCGCGCAGGGTGCCGAGGGCGTGCGGCAGCGCGGCGGCGACCGTCTCGTCCCCGGCGTCCCCGGCCATCAGGCCCAGCAGCGTGTCGTACGACGCCGGGTCCGGGGCCACGGCCAGCGCCTCCGCCGTCTGCAGCGCGAACCGGTCGAGCCGCTCCAGCGCCCGCAGCACCGAGGCCCGGGTGCCGGCCCGGGTGGCCAGCTGGGTGAGGTCGGTGGGGACGGGCGTGATGAGGTCGGGGCGGCTGCGCAGCAGCGCGGCCAGGGAGGCGTCGTCCCGCGCGCGGAGCGCTTCCGCGAGGGAACGGGGTGCTGGGTGGGCCGCTTGGCTCATCTGACCCACGGTAGCGGCTGCCACCCCCGAGGGGGGCGCCCCGGGACCCGGTACGGGCCGTCGGACACCTCTCTGCGCTACCGTCCTCACGGGGTTTCATCGCCGCCACCCCGGAGGGGCTTGCGTTGGGGATCGAGAGCGACCAGGTCGTCTACGAGTACCTGAGCCGTGTCGGAGACATCGCTCAGCAGCGCCAGCTGCCGTCGGCCACGCGGATGCGGCTCGTCTCCGAGCTGCGCGGCGAGATCGAGCGGCACCGGGCCGGGGCGACGGTCGACAGCCCCGCGGCGGTCCGCCGCATCCTGGACCGGCTGGGCAGCCCCGACGAGGTGGTGGCCGCCGCGGGCGGCGGGTCCGGCGCCGGCCGGGTTCCGCAGCCGGCGTCCGCCGCCGTGCCCGTACAGCCCGTGCCGGCCGAGCCGAAGCGCCGGCGGAAGCAGGCGTGGGAGTCGGCGGCCGGTGACGGTGACAAGGGCGGGGCCGGGGAGCGCCGCAAGGGGCTGCGCCGGGCCGTACCGCGCCAGTCCGCGCCCTCCGCCCCGCGCGACGCCGCGTCCCCGCCGCACCTGGCCCCCGCGCACGAACTGGGGGACAGCGCCGCACAGCCCGACTGGTGGCGTCTGGGCGGGAATCCGTTCGGGGTCTCGGCGGAGACGGACTCGGTGCCGGGGTTCGTGGGCGGGGTGGAGATCCCGGAGCTGCTCAGGCGCCCGCCGAAGGAGAAGGCGCCGGTGGAGCGCGCCGAGCCGGAAGAGGCCGCCGCGCCCGAGCCCGAAGCGGAGGCCGGGCCCACCGCGCGCCGGCGCCTGGTGCCCCGGCCGGCCGCCGGCTGGACCAACCCCCTTCTGCTGCTGGCCGCCGCCGCGCTGATCGCCGGCGCGGTGCTCGGCAACTGGTTCGCCCTGCTGCTCGGCTGGGTGATCGCCTACGGCTCCCGGCGGCTGACCGCCGCGGAGACCAAGGTGGCCGTGATGGTCCTGCCCGGCACGGCCGTCGCCGCCGGGCTGGTCTGGCTGTGGGGACGGGTCAACGGCCGCTGGGGCGCCCCGATCGCGCAGGGCCACATGAACGAGGCGGTCGCCGGGACATGGCCGTGGGTGGTACGGGGAGCGGCGATCGCCTCGGCACTGTTCCTCCTCTGGCGCTCCCAACGCACCCGCTGACCCACCGATGGAAACGGGCCGCCGACCGGCGGCACCGCTTGGACACCCGCTGGGGGAGCCGGAGGGAGCGGGTCGCCATCCGGGTGGCAGGCGCCCGGACTTCCCTGTGGGCGCCGACCGGAGCGCGCTGGTGATCCGCGGCTCCGCTTGAACAGCCATGGGGGCAGCCCGAGCGGCGGGTCGCTGTCCGGGCCACGTGCGCCCGGGGGCCTGCTGAGGCGCCCGGTCGCCGGGGAGCCGGAGGTGGCGGGCGCCCGGAGACCCGCTGACCCACCGCCCGAAGAGGCCCGCCGACCGGCGGCGTCCGCCTGGGCACCCCACTGACACAATGACCCATATGACATTCACCGTCGGCTTCGACCTCGACATGACCCTGATCGACTCCCGGCCCGGCATTCACGCCTGCTACACGGCGCTGGCCGAGCGGACCGGGACGTTCATCGATGCCGATCTGGCGGTGACACGGCTGGGGCCGCCGCTCGCCGAGGAGCTGATCAACTGGTTCCCCGCGGAGCGGGTGCCGGAGATGGCCGACCTGTACCGGGAGATGTACCCGGTGTACGCCATCGCCGCGACGCCCGCGATGGCCGGCGCCCGCGAGGCGATGGCCGCGGTGCGGGCGGCAGGCGGACGCACGATGGTGGTCACGGCGAAGTACGAGCCCAACGCCAAGCTGCACCTGAGCCACCTGGGCATCGACCCGGACGTCGTCGTGGGCGACCTGTGGGCCGAGCGCAAGGCGGAGGCGCTGCGCGAGTACGCCGCCGGCGTGTACGTCGGCGATCACGTCGGGGACGTGCGCGGCGCCCGCACGGCGGGAGCCCTGTCGGTCGGCGTGGCGACCGGACCCTGCCCGGCCGAGGAACTGCGCGCCGCCGGGGCGGACGTCGTCCTCGACGATCTGTCCGCCTTCCCGGCGTGGCTGGCCGGTTACCGGGAGGCCGAGGCCTCGCGCGCCTGACGGCGGCCCGCGGCGACCGTCCGCAGGACGCCCGCGCCGGCGAGGAGGAAACCGACGGCCATGAGCATGCTCAGGCCGTACATGTAGGTGGGAAACGGCTTCGTGCCGAGGAACAGCGGAACCACCGTGACCACGGTGGCCAGCGCCCCGGCGAAGAAGACGATCGCACCGGCGCGGATCAGCCCGTCACCGGGTGCGGCGGAATTCGTTTGGGTTTTGTCACGCACCGGACCAGGGTAGTTCCCAGCGCGAGGGAACAACCGGGGGACGTCTTGTCACCCGCCCCGAGACCATTAGCCTTGGTAGCGGCGGGTCATGGACGACCCGCTCTAGTGCTATCAAGAGCACTTTCGAAGCAGTCTCCCCAACTAGTACGAGGACGAGGACAGACGGTGCCGACCGGGCGTGTCAAATGGTTCAACAGTGAGAAGGGCTTCGGCTTTCTCTCCCGCGACGACGGCGGTGACGTCTTCGTCCATTCCTCTGTTCTCCCCGCCGGAGTCGACGCACTCAAGCCGGGACAGCGCGTCGAGTTCGGCGTCGTCGCCGGTCAGCGCGGTGACCAGGCCCTGTCGGTGACCGTCCTGGAGCCGACCCCGTCGGTGGCCGCCGCCACCCGCAAGAAGCCGGACGAGCTGGCCTCGATCGTGCAGGACCTGACGACCCTCCTCGAGAACATCACCCCGATGCTCGAGAAGGGCCGCTACCCGGACAAGGCCTCCGGCAAGAAGATCGCCGGCCTGCTCCGCGCGGTCGCCGACCAGCTGGACGTCTAGCCGCCGTACGGGAGTCAGCCGGCCGCACCACCAGGCCGTACTACGGAAAAGCGAGCGCATCCGGGCCGAGGGGCGGCACCAGCCCCTCGGCCGCCGCACGTGTGAGCAGCCCGCGCACCGCCGCGTAGCCGTCCTCGCCGAGGTCGGCGGTGAACTCGTTCACGTACAGCCCGATGTGCTGGTCGGCCACGGCCGGGTCCATCTCCTGGGCGTGCGCCATGACGTACGGGCGGGACGCCTCGGGGTCGTCCCAGGCGGCCCGCACGGAGGCGCGGACGGCGTCGGCGAGCCGGTTCAGCCGCTCCGCGCCCAGCGAGCGCCTGGCGATGATCGCGCCGAGCGGGATCGGCAGCCCGGTGGTCCGCTCCCAGTGCTCGCCCATGTCGGCGAGCTTGTGCAGACCGTAGTTCTGGTAGGTGAACCGCGCCTCGTGAATGACGAGCCCGGCGTCCACCTTGCCGTCCCGCACGGCCGGCATGATCTCGTGGAAGGGCATGACGACGATCTCGCCGACCCCTCCGGGCAGGGTGTCCGCCGCCCACAGGCGGAAGAGCAGGTACGCCGTCGACTTCTCGCTGGGCACCGCGACCGTACGGCCCGTGAGGTCGACGTCCGCCTCCCGGGTGAGCACCAGCGGCCCGCAGCCCCGGCCCAGCGCCCCGCCGCACGGCAGCAGCGCGTAGTCGCCGAGGACGTACGGCAGGACGGCGTACGACACCTTCAGCACGTCGAACTCGCCGCGCTCGGCCATGCCGTTGGTGATGTCGATGTCGGCGAACGTCACGTCCAGCGCGGGGCCGCCGGGGACCCGGCCGTGGGCGAGGGCGTCGAAGACGAAGGTGTCGTTCGGGCAGGGGGAGTACGCGATCTGCAAGGGCTCAGCGGTCATACGGTTTTCCAACTCTCCAGTGCGGGGGCGAGCTTCCCGAATGCCTCGGTGAGGGCGGTGAGCGCGTCGCCGATGCGCCAGGCGGCGCGGTCGCGCGGGCCGACCGGGTTGGACACCGCGCGGATCTCCAGCACCGGCAGCCCGTGCGCGGCGGCGGCCTCGGCGACCCCGAAGCCCTCCATGCCCTCGGCGAGCGCGCCCGGGTGCCGCGCGCGCAGGGCGGCGGCGCGGGCGGCGGTCCCGGTGACGGTGGAGACGGTGAGGACGGTGCCGGTGCGGGCGCCGGTGGCCTCGGACACCAGGCGCACGGCGGCCCGCGGCGGCCGGTGGGTGACGGTGCCGAAGCCCAGCTCGGTGACCGGGAGGAAGCCTTCGGTGGTTTCTGCGCCCAGGTCGGCCACGGTGATCGCGTCGGCGACGACGAGCGAGCCGACGGACGCCTCGGGCGGGAAGCCGCCGCCGATCCCGGCGCAGACGACCAGGTCGTACGGGGCGCCGTCGAGGACGGCGGCGGTCAGGGCGCCGGCGGTGGACGCGGCGGCGAGGGCCGGGCCGACGCCGGCGGCCAGCAGGTCCCAGCCGCCCGCGGCGCGGCACAGCAGCGCGCCGGGAAGCCGTACCTCGGCCGCCTCCCCGGGCAGCGCCCGTGCCACCGCGTCCCGCTCGGCGGGGACCGCGGTGGCCACGAGGATGCGTGCCGAGGCCGTGATCAGGCCTTCTTCAGCTTGAACGACCACATGCCCTGGTTGGACTTCGAGCCCATCCGGACCGTGACGGTGTTGGTGTCGCCCTGGGTGCCGTACTGCTGGTTGAAGAACGCGCTGCCCGGGATGGTGCGGTACGTCTTGTTGCTGACGTCGGTGAACTGCTGGCCGTTGACCAGGAGGACCCAGCCGGAGTCCGCGATCTTCGGGTCGACGCCGATGCGGACCGTCTCGTCCTGGTCGACCTTGATCGACTTGGCGTTCCCGACGTTCTTGACGCACTTCGCCAGCGTCTTGGCGTCCAGCGCGTTGCCGTCGTTGTAGCAGATGGCCTCGGAGCTGACCGAGCTGTCGCCGACGGTCACCGTCGCGACGGGCGTCGGCTTCTCGCAGGCCGACAGAGCGAGCAGTCCGGCGGAGACGAGGCCGGCGGCGACGACGACGCGGCGGCGGCGCACAGCCCGGTGTACATCAGCGGCTTCGCCGCGGGGCAGCATGGTCATGGCCGAAGGCTATCGGGCGCCCCGATCCGTCCGCCCACGTGGGGTGCGGCGTGCCCGGTTCGTTACGCCAGCCGTGCCCCTGACCGGAGCGCCGCCGCCGGTTCGCCGTCCCCCGGCAGCTCAGGCGACCCGGGAGTGCGGCCGGCCGCCGTGCCGGGCCGAGGCGAGCAGGCCCCTGAGGGTGGTGAGCCAGCCGGCGGCGACGAACACCGCGCCGATCAGCAGGCCGACGGTGCCGTCCAGCGGCAGCACGATGCCGACGGCGCCGCCGAACACCCACGCCATCTGCAGCAGCGTCTCCGAGCGGGCGAACGCCGAGGTGCGCACCAGCTCCGGAACGTCCCGCTGGATCAGCGCGTCCAGGGCCAGCTTGGCCAGCGCCTGCCCGAATCCGGCGACGGCCGCGAGACAGGCCACCAGGAACGCCCCGAAGAACAGGGCGGCCACGATCGCCGTGCCGAGCACCACCGCGACGACGGCCACGATGATGATCTCCGGGGCGCGTGACCTGAGCCAGGAGCCGACGGCCGTGCCCAGCGCGTTGCCCGCGCCGGCGGCGACCCCCACGATCCCGAGCGAGACCGCCGCGCTCTCCCCGGTCAGCGGGTGCTCGCGCAGCAGGAACGCGAGGAAGAAGATCAGGAAGCCGGACAGGCAGCGCAGGGCCGCGTTGGCGCCGAGCGCGTGCGTGACGGCGGGGCCCACGGTCCGCAGCCCCGGCCGCTTGATCCCCTCCTTGTCGCGCTCCTTCCGGCGCTGCGTGCCGTGCAGATGCTGCTCGTCGGCAGCGAGCAGCGCCACGTCCTCGCCCTTGGCGGAGTCCACCTTGGGCGGCAGGGAGAACGACAGGAACGTCCCGCCGACGAAGATCAGGAAGGCGCCGTACAGCGGCCAGGGATCGCCGACCCGGTGCAGCCCGGCCGCGACCGGCGCGGCCACACCGGTGGCCAGCAGCCCCGCGAGGGTCACCCGGGAGTTGGCCCGCACCAGGGAGAACCGGGGCGGCAGCAGCCGCGGCACGACCGCGCTGCGCACCACGCCGTACGCCTTCGACGCGACCAGCACCCCGAGCGCGGCCGGATACAGCTCCAGGCTGCCGCTCGCCACGGCGCCCGAGACGACCAGTGCCAGCAGGGCGCGGGCGAGCATGGCCCCGGCCATGGCGGCGCGCCGGCCGTGCGGCAGCCGGTCCAGGAGCGGGCCGATGACCGGGGCGAGGACGGTGAAGGGCGCCATGGTGATGGCGAGGTACAGGGCGACCCGGCCGCGCGCCTCGTCGGTCGGCACGGAGAAGAACACCGTGGACGCCAGTGCGACGGTGACCATCACGTCGCCCGCGCCGTTGACGGCGTGCAGCTCGATCAGCTTGCCGAGGCCGGACTCGCCCGCCCCGTGCGCGTGCGTGGCTCTGCGGATCCCGCGCGCCGCCCCGGTCACGGGGACGTGCAGGGCACGCCCGACGGAACGGACGGCGCCACCGGCCCGGCTCGCACCGCCACCTCGAACACCACGCCTGTCCGCGGTCGCCACGTGGTTCATAGTGCCCTGAGAAGCGGGTGGATAGTGCGGTCCCGCGCGGATGAGGCCGAGGGGCGGGCGGACGGGAAGGAATCCCGCGTGGCGGCGAGGAATCTTGTTCGGTGTAGCGTGCCTATCTCAGCCATAACGCAGAATGGATGGCAGAGGTGCGCCCGAGCGCGCGGATGCATGACGTCGATGCGGTCCCCTGGTCCGCTCCGTCGGCAGGCCCGCCTTCAGGCAGCCGCCCTCGACGAGACGGCGTAGGAGAGAAGCGATACCTGTGAGCGCAGCGACCACGCGAAGCCGCACCCCCGACCGTCTGTGCGCCGAGGCGGTCGATCTCGCCCGCGCCGCCGCCGAGGAGGCCGCCGCTCCCGGTGTGGTCGGGGAGCACGTGGGCCTCGTCTCCGAGGGCGACCGAGTCGTCACGCACTTCTTCGAGTGCAAGGAGCCCGGTTACCGCGGCTGGCGCTGGGCGGCGACCGTGGCCCGCGCCTCCCGCGCCCGGATCGTCACGCTCGACGAGGTGGTCCTGCTGCCCGGCCCCGACGCCCTGCTCGCCCCCGAGTGGGTGCCGTGGAGCGAGCGGCTGCGGCCCGGCGACCTCGGCCCCGGCGATCTGCTCCCCACCGACCAGGACGACCTGCGTCTGGAGCCCGGTTACACGGGTGAGGAGGAGCCGCCGCCGAACTCGGCCGTCTCCCAGGAGATGGCGGAGCTGGCGGAGGCCGAGGACGCCGACGTCGCCCCCGGCGCCCCCGCCGTCCAGCCCACCGCCCCGTCCCGGGGCTCGATCGCGGCCGTCGCCGAGGAGCTGGGCATGCGCCGGGCCCGGGTGCTGTCCCGCTACGGCCTGCACGTTGCCGCCGACCGCTGGGAGGAGTCGTACGGCGCCAAGACCGCGATGGCCCAGGCGGCCCCCGCGACCTGCATGACGTGCGGCTTCCTGGCACCCATCGGCGGCTCCCTGGGGCAGGCGTTCGGGGTGTGCGCCAACGAGTTCTCGCCCGCCGACGGGCATGTGGTCTCCCTGGGCTACGGCTGCGGCGGCCACTCCGAGGCGGCCGTCATGCCGAAGCCGCCCCAGCCGGCCCCGCCGGTCATCGACGAGACCCGCGTCGACCCCTTCCCGCTGCGCCCCGCCCGCGACTCGGGCTCGGTCCCGGAGACGGGCGACGAGGACACGGCGGAACTGGGGCATTCCTGACCCGGGCTCTCACCGTCCGGAAGCCGGGCGCGACCGGGTGAGGGTACGAGCCGCGGCGACCCCCGCCCGCCGGCCGGCGAAGCCGCTCCGGGCCCTGTCGTCGGCCTCCCGCCGCCCGCCCTCCGGGCGGGGCCGCCCGCTCACCGGCGGATCCGTCCGCGCCGCGCTGTACCTTCGTCCTCACGCGTGATGAGGAGTGTGAACGTGAGCAGCAAGTACGTGCGGCCGGCGGCCGAGGGTGCCGATCCGTTCGGGACGGCCCGGCTGCGCCGTGGTGTCCTCGACGCCTGGGCCACCAGCCCCGCCCGGTTCCGGGAGGACGCCAACGCCGAGGAGGACCTGGTCCTCGGCGGCTACCGGGACCGGCTCGTCGTCGAGCTGGCCCAGAACGCCGCCGACGCCGCCGCCCGGGCGCGGGTGCCCGGCCGGCTGCGGCTCACCCTCCACGGCGGCGTCCTCGTCGCCGCCAACACCGGCGCCCCGCTGGACGCGGCCGGTGTCGAGTCGCTGTCCACGCTGCGCGCCTCCGCCAAGCGGGACACGGAGGTCACTCAGGGCGCCGTCGGCCGGTTCGGGGTCGGGTTCGCCGCCGTGCTCGCGGTGACCGACGAACCCGCGATCGTGGGCCGGCACGGCGGTGTCCGCTGGTCGCTCGGCGAGGCGCGGGAGCTGGCCGCCGAGACCGCCCGGCACAGCCCTGGCCTGGGCGACGAGGTGCGGCGGCGGGACGGCCATGTGCCGCTGCTCCGGCTGCCGTTCGCCGCCGAGGGCACCGCCCCGGACCCGTACGACACCGCCGTCATCCTGCCCCTGCGGGACGCGGCCGCCGCCGATCTCGCCGAGCGGCTGCTGAACGCCGTCGACGACGCGCTGCTCCTCGCCCTGCCGGGCCTGACCGAGGTCGTCATCGAGGCCGGCGGCGCCGAGCGCACCCTGCGCCGCCGCGACGAGGGCGCCGTCGTCGTGGTGGAGGACTCCCGCGCCGGCACCACCCGGTGGCGCACCGCCTCCGCGCACGGCCCGCTCACCCCCGACCTGCTCGCCGACCGGCCCGTGGAGGAGCGGCTGCGCCCCCACTGGTCGGTGACCTGGGCCGTGCCCGAGGACGCGGACGGGCGGCCGGTGCGGCCCCGGACCACGCCCGTCGTGCACGCGCCGACCCCCAGCGACGAGCCGCTCGGCGTGCCCGCCCTGCTCATCGCCTCCTTCCCGCTCGACACCACCCGCCGGCACACCGCTCCCGGCCCGCTCACCGACTTCCTGGTGCAGCGCGCCGCCGACGCCTACGCCGAACTGCTCGCCGACTGGCGGCCGGTGACCGACGGCATCATCGACCTGGTGCCGGGACCGCTCGGCAAGGGCGAGCTGGACGGCGCGCTGCGGCAGGCCGTGCTGGAGCGGCTGCCGCGCACCGCCTTCCTGCCCCCGGCCGTCCTCGCGCAGGGCGACGACCACGAGCTGCCGCAGGCGCTGCGGCCCCGGGACGCCGAGGTCGTGGAGGGCGCCGGTGCCGACACCGTGCGGGTGCTCGCCGAGGTGCTGCCCACCCTGCTGCCCGCCGGACTGGAGCGGCGCGTCGAGCTGCGCACCCTCGGGGTGGCCCGGCTGCGGCTCGCCGACGCCGTCGACCGGCTCGCCGGCCTGGAGAAGGACCCCGGCTGGTGGTGGCGGCTCTACGACAGCCTCGCCGGGGTCGACCCCGACCGGCTGTCCGGACTCCCGGTGCCGCTCGCCGACGGGCGGACCACCATCGGCCCCCGGCAGGTCCTGCTGCCCACCCCCGACGCCGCCCGGATCGACGCGGACGTCCTCGGGCGGCTCGGCCTGAAGGTGGCCCACGAGGAAGCCGCGCACCCGCTGCTGGAGAAGCTGGGCGCGCTGCCCGCCACCCCGCGCGCGGTGCTCACCACCCCGCAGGTGCGCGCCGCCGTCGCCGCCTCGCTGGACGACGAGGGCGGCATCGGGGGCTGGGAGGAGGACGCCCCGGACGCGGAGGAACTGGCCGACACCGTCCTCGCGTTGGTCCGGGACGCGGGCCTCGAGCCCGGCGACGAGCCCTGGCTGGGCGCGCTCGCCCTGCCCGACGAGGACGGGGAACCGGCCCCCGCCGGCGAACTCGTCTTCCCCGGCAGCCCCTTCGCCCGGGTGATCCGCGAGGGCGAACTGGCCGCCGTGGACCAGGAGCTGGCCGACAAGTGGGGCGAGCAGCCGCTGGCCGCCTGCGGCGTGCTCGCGAACTTCGCGCTGGTCCGCGCCACCGACGTGGTCCTGGACCCGGACGAACTGGAGCCCAGGGAGAGCGACTTCGCCGAGCCCGACGACGCCGGGCTGCTGGACGCCGTCGACGTGTGGTGCGAGGACGTCCTCGACCGCTTCCCGGACAGCCCGGTGCCGCCGGTCGCCACCGAGCTGGTCGCCGTGCGCGACCTGGACCTGGTGGACGACGACCGCTGGCCCGAGGCCCTCGCGCTGCTCGCGCAGCCCCCGCTGCGGGACGCGCTCACCCAGCCGGTCCGCATCCTGCTGCACGACGGCACCCACGACACCGTACGGCCGTACACCGCCTGGTGGCTGCGCGGGCACCCGGTGCTCGACGGGCGCCGCCCGGCCGGGCTGCTCACCGCCGGCGGGGACCCGCTGCTGCGCGGGCTGTACGACGAGGCCGACGCCACCGGGTTCGAGGACGAGCAGGTGCTGCGCGCCCTGGGCGTGCGCACCTCGGTCGCGGCCCTGCTGGACGAGCCCGGCGGCGCCGCCGAGCTGCTGGACCGGCTCGCCGACCCCGCGCGCACCGTGACGCCCGCCCAACTGCACGGCCTGTACGGGGCGCTGGCGGAGATGGACCCCGAGCAGGTGACCCTGCCGGAGGAGCTGCGGGCCGTGGTCGACGGCCGGGTGGAGGTCGTGGACGCGGCGGAGGCGGTCGTGGTCGACTCGCCCGACCTGCTGCCGTTCACCGCGGGCGTCCCGCTGCTGCCGGTACGGCCGTCCCGCGCGGCCGAGCTGGCGGAGCTGTTCCAGGTGCGGCGGCTGAGCGAGTCCGTCACCGGCGAGGTGCACTCCGAGGGGACCGAGCACGAGGTGCCGGAGCCGGTGCGGGTGCTGCTCGGCCCGCGCATGCCCGAGACGTACGTGGAGCACGACGAACTCGTCGTGGACGGTGTGGAGATCGACTGGCGGCTCACCGACGACGGCGTGCTGCACGCGGCCACCCTGGAGGGGGTCGCGGCCGGGCTGGCGTGGGCGGCGGGACAGTGGCCCCGGCGTTTCGAGGTGGCGGCCCTGCTGGAGGACCCGTCACGGACGGAGGAGCTGGCCCGGGACCGCTGGTTCGACTGACGGCGCCCCGGCGACCGCCTCCGGAAATCTCTCACAACTTCTTCAACTTCCGTACAACCGTTCCCCTGTGTGCCGAGTCTGACCCACCGAAGTCACCGGACTTCAGCCATCGCCACGCACGCAGGGGGACACATGCGTCCACGCGCCACCACCGCCGCCGGCATCCTCGCTGTCCCGGCCGCGCCGGCCGGCGGCTTCGGTACGCCTTCCCCCGCGCGGGGCGCCTCGGCCGTCGCGGCGGTGAGCGCCGCCCGCGTCGGCGAACGTGGGGTGGCCGTCCGGTGAAGCTGCCGGGAACTCCCGGCTTCCGTCGTACAACCAGTCGATTCCCTCGCGGGTCTGATGCCGTGAGTCGACTGACTCCTTGATCACTTTGGACCTCGGGTCCACTTTCTCCACACAGGGGAACGCATGCGTATTCGCGCCACCGTGGCCGCCGTCTCCGGCGCCCTGGCCCTCTCCGCCCTCGTCGTGCCTGCCGCGCAGGCCGCCGGCGGCTCCGCGACGCCCTCCAAGGCCGACATCCTCAAGATCCGCGAGGCCGCCCAGAAGGCCTCCTCCGGCAAGACCGCGTTCGCCGCCTCGAGCGACACCGACGAGCCGTACGCGATGGACGTCACCTTCTCCAACTTCAAGATCGCCGGCGCGGTCAAGGTCGGCACGACCAACCACGTCGCCACCACGGTCACCTACACGATGACCCACGGCGCGGACGTCGACATCAAGGCCGACGACTTCCTCACCGGCCCCTACATCTACAAGGGCGCGTTCGACACGCCGGACAACATGCTCTTCGGCGACTACCCGGCCACCTGCACGGACGTCACGTCGACCACCGCCAGCTGCAAGGGCAACATCGACGTCTACCCGGCCGAGGGCGAGCTGATGAACTCCGACGCCGGCACCTGGCACGGCGGCGCCCTCGCCATCGCGTACAACGGCCAGGACCCGAGCAGCCCCGACTTCGACATCACCAAGGTCGGTTACGCCGACCAGGGCGCCCTCGGCACCACACTGGTCCAGCGCTACTCCAAGCTGACGGTCAACGCCTCCCCCGAGCCGGTGAAGAAGGGCAAGACCATCACGGTCACCGGCAAGCTCTCCCGGGCCAACTGGGAGGACAACAAGTACCACGGCTACACCAACCAGTCCGTGAAGCTGCAGTTCCGCAAGAAGAGCTCCAGCACCTACACCACCCTGAAGACGATCAAGTCGGACGGGTACGGCAACCTGAAGACGACGACCACCGCCTCGGTCGACGGCTACTGGCGCTTCTCCTTCGCGGGCACCTCGACCACCCCGGCGGTCAACGCCACGGGCGACTTCGTCGACGTGCAGTAATGGATCGGTAAGCGCGGCACAAAATCCGGTCCGCGGGGGCTCCGGCCGTACAACCGGCGGCAGCCCTCGCGGATCTGATCGCGTGAGTCGACCGACTCCACGATCACTTCTCCCTCCAAGGGAACGCACATGCGCATACGTGCCGCCGTGGCCGCCGCTTCCGGCGCCCTGGCCATCACCGCCCTCGCAGTCCCGGCCGCGCAGGCCGTCACCGACTCGGGCACCCCCTACACGCTGAACGCCGGCTTCTCCGGCGTCTCGATCGCCAAGGCGATCAAGGTCGGCAGCACCAACAAGGTCAGCGTCTCGTACTCGTACACGCTGACGCACGGCTCGGACGTGAACATCCACGCGAGCGACTTCTACACGGACGCCTTCCTCTACCACGGCACCTACAGCGACACCGCCCCCGAGCTGTACGGCGACAACCCGGCCACCTGCACCGACGTCACGTCGACCACGGCCACCTGCAAGGGCTCCATCGACATCTACCCGACCGACGCCGACCCGAAGAGCGCGGACGCCGGTACCTGGAACGTGGCCGCCGAGGCCGTCGCCTTCAACGGCCAGGACCAGCAGAACCCCGACATGAGCAAGGTCGGCTTCAAGGACCAGAGCGGCCTGGGCACCACCCTGGTGCAGCGCTACTCCAAGCTGACGACCACCGTCAGCTCGACGTCCGTCTACAAGGGCAAGACCTTCACGGTGTCGGGCAAGCTCTCCCGCGCGAACTGGGACGACAACCTGTACCACGGCTACACCAACCAGCCGGTCAAGCTCCAGTTCCGCAAGGCGGGCACCACCACGTACACCACCGTCAAGACGGTGTACACCGACTCCTCCGGCAACCTGAAGACCAGCGCCACCGCGAACTACAGCGGCTACTGGCGCTACTCCTTCGCCGGCACCACGACCACTCCGGCGGTCAGCGCCACGGGCGTGTACGTCGGCGTGAAGTGACCCCGGCCTAGTCGGGAAAGCGGCGGCCGACCCAGGCCCAGAGCCACTCCAGGGCGGCCGCCGCCACCACCGCGACGCCGACGGCGGTCCACGGCATCGTGAGCCCCACCAGCCTCAGCGCGAAGAAGGCCTGCAGCGCGGGCACGGCCAGCACCAGCAGGAACGCCGCTCCCATCGCGGCCACCAGGGCCAGCCGCCACCAGGTGTAGGGGCGGGCGATGATCGCCAGGATCCACAGGGAGACCAGGAACAGGGTCAGCGTCGCCGCGCTGGTCTGCGCGGCCAACCGGTCGCTTCCCGTGTACACCCCCCGGGCGATCAGATACGTCACGAAGGTCGCCGCCCCCGCCACCACGCCGCCCGGCACCGCGTACCGCATCACGCGGCGCACGAAGTGCGGTCTCGCCCGCTCCTTGTTGGGCGCCAGGGCCAGGAAGAACGCCGGGACGCCGATGGTGAGGGTGGACAGCAGGGTCAGGTGCCGGGGCAGGAAGGGGTATGCGACCTGTGCGCAGACCACCAGGACCGCCAGCAGCACCGAGTAGACGGTCTTCACCAGGAACAGCGTCGCCACCCGCGTGATGTTGCCGATCACCCGGCGGCCCTCCGCGACCACCGACGGCAGGCTCGCGAAACTGTTGTCCAGCAGCACGATCTGCGCCACCGCCCGGGTCGCCTCCGAGCCGGAGCCCATGGCCACCCCGATGTCGGCGTCCTTCAGCGCGAGCACGTCGTTCACGCCGTCGCCGGTCATCGCGACCGTGTGCCCGCGCGACTGCAGTGCCCCGACCATGTCCCGCTTCTGCCGCGGGGTGACCCGCCCGAACACCGTGGCCCGGTCCAGTGCCTCGGCCATCCCCGCCCGGTCGGCGGGCAGGTGCCGCGCGTCCACGGCCGTCCCCGTGAGGCCGAGCTTGCCGGCGACCGCACCGACCGACACCGCGTTGTCGCCGGAGACGACCTTGGCGCGGACGTCCTGCTCCGCGAAGTAGCGCAGGGTGTCGGCGGCGTCGGGCCGCAGCCGCTGCTCCAGGACGACGAGGGCGGTGGGCCGGCCGCCGCGGGCCGGGTCGGGGTCGTCCAGGTCGCGGCTCGTACGGGTCAGCAGCAGCACCCGCTGCCCCTGCTCGTTGAGGCGCTCGGTCTCGGCCAGGGCCGGGTCGCCGGGCGGCAGGAGGACGTCCGGGGCGCCCAGCAGCCAGGTGCTGGACTCGCCGTCGGCCTCGCTGAACGCGGCCCCGCTGTACTTGCGGGCCGAGGAGAACGGCAGCGACTCCACGCAGCGCCAGTCCTCGCTGTCCGGGCAGGCGTCGATGATCGCCTGGAGGGAGGCGTTGGGCCGCGGGTCGGACTCGCCGAGCGCGCCGAGCACCTTGCGTATGTACGCTTCGTCGGCGCCGTCCAGCGGCCGCAGCTCGGTGACGTCCATGCCGCCCTCGGTGAGGGTGCCGGTCTTGTCCAGGCAGACGGTGTCGACGCGGGCCAGCCCCTCGATCGCCGGCAGCTCCTGCACCAGGCACTGTTTCCGGCCGAGCCGGATGACGCCGATCGCGAAGGCCACCGAGGTGAGCAGCACCAGCCCCTCGGGGACCATCGGGACGATGCCGCCGACCGTGCGGGCCACCGCGTCCTTCAGGCCGTGGTTCTTGACGACGAGCTGGGTGACGACGAGCCCGGCCGCGGCCGGGACCATCATCCAGGTGACGTACTTGAGGATCGTGGAGATGCCGGTGCGCAGTTCGGAGTGGACCAGGGTGAAGCGGGAGGCCTCCTCGGCCAGCCGGGCCGCATAGGCCTCGCGGCCGACCCTGGTCGCCTGGAAGGCGCCGCCGCCCGCGACCACGAAACTGCCGGACAGCACCGGATCGCCGGCCCGTTTGACCACGGGGTCCGCCTCGCCGGTGAGCAGCGACTCGTCGATCTCCAGCCCGTCGGCCTCCGCGCAGACCCCGTCGACCACGACCTTGTCGCCCGGACCGACCTCGATCAGGTCGCCGAGCACGATCTCGTGGACGGCCACCGGGAGGGCGGTGCCGTCGCGACGCACCGTCGGCCGGGCCTCGCCGATCACCGCGAGCGCGTCGAGGGTCTGCTTGGCCCGCCACTCCTGGACGATGCCGATGCCGGTGTTGGCAAGGATCACGAAGCCGAACAGGCCGTCCTGGATCGGCGCGACGAAGAGCACGATCAGCCACAGCACGCCGATGATCGCGTTGAACCGGGTGAAGACGTTGGCCCGGACGATCTCGCCCAGCGACCGGCTGCTGCGCACGGGTACGTCGTTGACCTGCCCGCGCGCACGCCGCTCGGCCACTTCCGCGGCGGTCAGCCCGGCCGGCCGGCTCGCGGGCAGGGCCACCGGGTGCACGGGATCGAGTTCGGCGCCCGCGTCGATATGGCTCATGTCATCGACGGTACGTGCCGATTTGCCCCCTTGCCCGCCTTCCGGCCGGCCGAGCTAGTGAGCCGACGTCGACCGCAGCCCCGCCGCCTTCTTGATCGCCGCGTCCCGCCTCCTGACGTACCAGATGCCGATCAGCCCCAGTCCGCCGCCGGCCAGGCAGGTCCACAGCCACCACAGGTGCCCGTGGTCCCGGAACCAGCCGTAGAAGGGCAGCTGCACGAGGAAGAGGGCGAACCAGACGATCGTCCCGCCGGTGACGGTGGCGACCACCGGGCCCTCCAGGGGCTCCGGCGCCTCGTGCTTGGGAGTCCACTTGGCCATACCGCACAGCTTACGAGGCGATCAGGTCTACGCGCGGAGATAGCGATCTACGACTCATACCTTCATACTGAAACCGTTTGTCTGTGTCCACTTCTGTTCGTACGAAACTCCAACGGGGCTCGGGGGAACCCCGTCGGTGATGAGGTAACGCATGTCCACCTCGGCACCCGCCAAGGTCCCCACCCCCGAAATGCCGGGCGGTGCGCCCGCCCAGGGCGCGCTCGACCGCTACTTCCGGATCTCCGAGCGCGGCAGCTCCGTCGCCCGTGAGGTCCGCGGCGGTTTCGCCACCTTCTTCGCGATGGCGTACATCATCGTGCTGAACCCGATCATCCTCGGCAGCGCGAAGGACATGTACGGGCACCATCTGGACAACGGCCAGCTGGTGACGGCGACCGCGCTGACGGCCGCGTTCACCACCCTGCTCATGGGCGTCATCGGCAACGTGCCGATCGCGCTCGCCGCCGGCCTCGGCGTGAACTCGGTCGTCGCGCTGCAGCTGGCGCCCCGGATGTCCTGGCCCGACGCGATGGGCATGGTCGTCCTCGCGGGCTTCGTGGTCATGCTGCTGGTCGCCACCGGCCTGCGCGAGCGCGTGATGAACGCCGTGCCGTTCGGGCTGCGCAAGGCGATCTCGATCGGTATCGGCCTGTTCATCATGCTGATCGGCCTGGTCGACTCCGGCTTCATCACGCGCATGCCGGACGCCGCCCAGACCACCGTCCCGGTCCAGCTCGGCGTGGGCGGCCATCTGCACGGCTGGCCGGTGCTGGTCTTCATCCTCGGCGTGCTGCTCACCTTCGCGCTGATCGTGCGCAAGACGCCGGGCGCGATCCTGATCTCGATCGTCGGCATGACCGTCCTCGCGGTCGTCCTCAACGCCGTCACCACGATCCCGTCCTGGGGCCTGACCGTCCCCAAGTGGCCCGGCAACCCGGTCGCCACCCCCGACTTCGGCCTGGTCGGTCACGTCAGCCTGTTCGGCGGTTTCTCCAAGGTCGGCGTGCTGACCGGCATCCTGTTCGTCTTCACGGTCCTGCTGTCGTGCTTCTTCGACGCGATGGGCACGATCATGGGCGTCAGCGACGAGGCGAAGCTGACGGACGCCGAGGGCTACATGCCGGGCATCAACAAGGTCCTGTTCATCGACGGCCTCGCGGTCGCGGCGGGCGGCGCCAGCTCCTCGTCGGCCACCACCGCCTTCGTGGAGTCCACCGCCGGCGTCGGCGAGGGCGCCCGCACGGGCCTCGCGAACGTCGTCACGGGCGGCCTCTTCGCCGTCGCGCTGTTCCTCACCCCGGTCGCCACGATGGTCCCGTCCCAGGCGGCGACCCCGGCGCTGATCGCGGTCGGGTTCCTGATCCTGTCCAACTCGGTCAAGGAGATCGACTGGGCCGACTACACGATCGCGATCCCGGCGTTCGTGACGATGCTGATGATGCCGTTCACCTACTCGATCACGAACGGCATCGGCATGGGCTTCATCACCTTCACCGTGCTGCGCCTGGCGGCCGGCCGGGCCCGCGAGATCCCGGTGCCCATGTACCTGGTCTCGGCGGTCTTCGCCTTCTACTACCTGATGCCGGCCCTGGGACTCACCTGACCGGCGGGCGTCACCCGACGCCGTAGAACTTCTCCGTCTCCTCGACGGCGGCCTGGAACCGCTCGTCGAAGTCGTCCCGGATGAGCGTGCGGACCACATAGTCCTGCACGCTCATTCCTCTTTTCGCCGCATGGTGCCGGAGCCTTTCGAGCAGCTCCCCGTCTATCCGCAGGCTGAGCACACTGGTCCCCATGCGTACGAGGGTCGCCACATCCGGGGCCCCGATGCGTCACTTTCCGGAACCGACTCACTCATACGAGTGATCGAACGGTTCAGTGGCGGGTATCACGGGCATCCCGGCGTGTCACGGTAGTCTTTAGGCAGGGTAATGAGATATCCTAAAGAACATGCCGGACCTCACCCATGGCGACGACGCTGCCGCCGTGAACTCACTCCGCTCCGCCGTGATGCGGCTGTCCCGTCGGCTCAAGCACCAGCGGGTCGACGAGTCGCTGAGCCCGACGGAGATGTCGGTGCTCGGCACCCTCGCCCGCTGCGGCTCGGCCACGCCGGGCGAGCTCGCCCGCAAGGAGCACGTCCAGCCGCCGTCGATGACCCGCATCGTCGCGCTGCTCGAGTCCAAGGGGCTGGTCCGGCTGGAGCCGCACCCCGAGGACCGGCGCCAGAAGGTCGTCACCCAGACCGAGCAGGCCGAGGCGATGCTCGAGGAGAGCCGCCGCAAGCGCAACGCGTTCCTGGCCGGCCTGATCGAGGGCCTCGACGAGGACGAGTGGGCCGCCCTGCGCGCCGCCGCCCCCGTGCTGGAGAAGCTCGCACACCTGTAAGCCCGCTGATGTAGGAGGCGAACGCTTTTGAGTACGGGATCCGGAACACCTTCCGCCCCCGCACCGGCCACCCCCACTACCCCCACCGCCCGCACCTCCTCGATGTTCAGCTCGCTGAAGATCCGGAACTACCGCCTCTTCTTCCTCGGCCAGGTCGTCTCCAACACCGGCACCTGGATGCAGCGCATCGCCCAGGACTGGCTCGTCCTCAGCCTCACCGGCTCCTCCGCGGCGGTCGGCATCACCACCGCCCTGCAGTTCCTGCCGATGCTGCTGTTCGGCCTGTACGGCGGTGTCCTGGTCGACCGGCTCCCCAAGCGCCCCGCGCTGCTGGTCACCCAGTCCGCCATGGCCCTGACGGGCCTGGTGCTCGCCTTCCTCACACTCTCCGGCCACGTCCAGGTCTGGCACGTCTACGTCGCCGCCTTCGCCGTGGGCCTCGCCACGGTGGTCGACAACCCGGCCCGGCAGTCCTTCGTCTCCGAGATGGTCGGCCCCGAGCAGCTGCAGAACGCGGTCAGCCTGAACTCCGCGAACTTCCAGTCCGCCCGCCTGGTCGGCCCGGCCGTCGCCGGTGTGATGATCACCGGCGTGGGCACCGGCTGGGCGTTCCTCGCCAACGGCCTGTCCTTCGTCGCGCCCATCGCCGGCCTGCTGCTGATGCGCGCCCGCGAGCTGCACGTCGTCGAGCGCGCCCCGCGCGGCAAGGGACAGCTGCGCGAGGGCCTGCAGTACGTGGCCGGGCGGCCCGAGCTGATCTGGCCGATCGTCCTCGTCGGTTTCATCGGCACCTTCGGCTTCAACTTCCCGGTGTGGCTGTCGGCCTACGCGGACCACGTCTTCCACTCCGGCGCCGGCTCCTACAGCCTCTTCAACACCCTGATGGCCGTCGGCTCCCTGTGCGGCGCCCTGCTCGCCGCCCGGCGCGGCACGGCCCGGCTGCGCGTCCTGACCGCCGCCGCGCTGGCCTTCGGCACGCTGGAGGTGGTGGCCGCGCTGGCCCCGTCGTACTGGTTGTTCGCGCTGCTCATGGTGCCGATCGGGGTCTGCGGCCTGACGGTCAACGTCACCGCGAACACCGCCGTGCAGATGGCCACCGACCCCGCCATGCGGGGCCGGGTGATGGCCCTGTTCATGATGGTGTTCATGGGCGGTACGCCGCTGGGCGCGCCCGTCGTCGGCTGGATCACCGACACCTACGGCGCCCGGATCGGCTTCGCCCTCGGCGGCGTCGTCTCGGCGGCGGCCGCCGCGGTCGTCGGCCTGGTCCTGGCCCGCGTCGGCGGCCTGCGCCTGACGGTGGGCTGGCACCGCGGCCACCCCCGGGTCCGGTTCGTCCCGAGGGACCGGGAGCGGCTGACCACGGCGGCGTGAGCCTCCGGCGGACGGCGGGGCCTGGACTCAGTCGCGGGGGAACTCGTCGGTCTTGAGTACCAGGCCCACCGGGGTGCCGGTGAGGTCGATGTCATCGCCGAAACCGAAGCTGACCTCGGCGTGGTACGCGCCGTCCTTCGGCAGGGTGTGCAGATGCCACTGAGCGGTGTACGGATCCACGATCAGGTACACCGGAACCTCGGCGTGGGCGTATGCCGTCTTCTTGGGGCCGTAGCCGTTGGCTGAAGTGTCCTTGGAGATCACTTCGGCGACGAACTCGACGTCCTGGTGGCGCCAGCGGCCGTTGTCGTCCGGCGTCGCCTGCTCGGCCATCGCGGCCAGATCGCACGCGAAGCCGTTCAGACGACCAGGAAAGTCGATGCGCACATCCGAGGCGATCCGGCTGCGGGGGTACTTCACGCGCAACTGGTCGTAGACGGCCGCGATGATCTCCCAGCGACTCTGCCGCTGCGGTGACATGAAGATGTGCCCCCCGACGATCTCGACCTTGTATCCCTCGGGGACGGGCATCTTCTCCAGCCACTCGAACAACATGTCGAGCGTAAGGTCGCCACTGACTTCGGCCATCGCGATCCTGTCTTCCAGGACGGTCATGGCGGCGCTCCTCCCCGGCTGCTCACGGACGTGTGCAGGCGCGCAGGACAACGATACGCATAGCGACGAGGCACGCTCGGGCGTGCGCGTGCCCGGAGGGACACTGGCCCCATGAGACTCTTCGCCGCGGTGCTCCCTCCGGAGTCCGTCGTCCGTGAACTCGCCGCCGAGGTCGCCAGGTTGCAGACGCTGCCCGGCGCGGAGCGGCTGCGCTGGACCCACCGGCCGGGCTGGCACTTCACCCTCGCCTTCTACGGCGAGGTCGCCGACGGCCTCGTGCCGGACCTGTCGGACCGCCTGGCCCGGGCGGCCCGCCGTACGGCGCCCTTCGCCCTGGCCCTCTCCGGCGGCGGCCAGTTCGGGCGCGGCAAGGCCCTGTGGACCGGCGCCCACGGCGAGGTGGAGGCGCTGCGGCTGCTGGCCGACCGGGCGGAGTCGGCGGCGCGGAAGGCGGGCGTGCCGATGGGGGAGCACCGCCGGTACAAGGCGCACCTGACGGTGGCGCGGGGCCGGGACTCGGTGGACGTACGGCCGCATGTCGACCTGCTCCGCGAGTTCACCAGCAGGACCTGGACGGTGGACGAGCTGGTGCTGGTGCGGAGCAATCTGCCGCGCTCGGGGGTGGCGGGGGAGCAGCCGCGCTACGAGGCGGTCGCCCGCTGGTCCCTGGGCGGGGCCGGTTAGGCTCGATGGCGTGGACCCGAAAACCCGGAACCGGATCATGGCCGGTGTACTTGTTCTGATGTTCGTTGTGGTAGCCGTGGCTGCGGCGGTCAGGTAGGGCCTGGCCGGAGTGGGCGGCCGGCCGCGCCCCGCGGCGGGGCCGCATGCCGGATGCGGCCCCGCGCCTGCCCCACCGGAACTACCAGGCGAAGGCCTCCGGGGACGGGCCCGGGCCCGGGAACACCTCGTCCAGGCCGGCCAGCAGCTCCTCGCTCAGCTCCAGCTCGGACGCCCTGATCGCGGACCGAAGCTGCTCGGCCGTACGCGGGCCGACGATGGGACCGGTCACGCCCGGCCGGGTCAGCAGCCAGGCCAGGGCCACCTCGCCGGGCTCCAGGCCGTGCTTGTCGACCAGGTCCTCGTACGCCTGGATCTGGGCGCGGGAAGCCGGGTCCTTCAGGGTGTCCGCGGCCCGGCCGGAGGCACGGCGGCCGCCCTGGACCTCCTTCTTGATCACGCCGCCGAGCAGACCGCCGTGCAGCGGCGACCACGGGATGACCCCGAGGCCGTAGTCCTGCGCGGCCGGGATGACCTCCATCTCGGCGCGCCGCTCGGCGAGGTTGTACAGGCACTGCTCGCTGACCAGGCCGATGGTGCCGCCGCGGCGGGCGGCGACCTCGTTGGCCTGGGCGATCTTGTAGCCGGGGAAGTTGGAGGAGCCGACGTAGAGGATCTTGCCCTGCTGGACCAGGGTGTCGATGGCCTGCCAGATCTCCTCGAACGGGGTGTCCCGGTCGATGTGGTGGAACTGGTAGAGGTCGATGTAGTCGGTCTGCAGCCGCTTGAGGCTGGCGTCCACCGCGCGCCGGATGTTCAGCGCGGAGAGCTTGTCGTGGTTGGGCCAGGCCGGCTGCCCGTCGGCGCCCATGTTGCCGTAGACCTTGGTGGCGAGGACGACCTTGTCGCGGCGCTCGCCGCCCTTGGCGAACCAGTTGCCGATGATGCTCTCGGTCCGCCCCTTGTTCTCCCCCCAGCCGTACACGTTGGCGGTGTCGAAGAAGTTGATGCCCGCGTCGAGGGCGGCGTCCATGATGGCGTGGCTGTCGGCCTCGTCCGTCTGCGGCCCGAAGTTCATCGTCCCGAGGACGAGCCGACTGACCTTGAGTCCCGTGCGTCCAAGCTGCGTGTACTTCATGGTCCTCTAGCCAACGGCTTGAAGTGCGCTCTAAGCAAGGGCTTTCGGCGGCAGGCGTGGCGGCTCAGAGGCCGAGGCCGCCCGCGACCGTCAGTTCCCGCTTGGTGAACTCGCCCGTGAGCAGGGGCATGGCCGTCCCGATCGCCGCCCGCGCCTCGGGCAGCTCCAGCGAGGCGTCGTGGTGCTCCTTGCTCCGCCAGACCTCGGTCACCCAGATCGTCACGTCGTCATCGTCGGCGAGCCCCACGATGTACGCGTCGCACCCGGCCGCGCGGAGGCCTTCGGCGGCGCCGAGGAGGATGGCGACGACCTCGTCGCGGGAGCCGGGGACGGTCTTCATGGAGGCGATGCAGCCGTAGGTCATGGGCCGCATCCTGGCATCCGGCCCGTCAGTCGCGGAGGAACTCGTCGGTCTTCAGCGTGAGGCCCAGGTCGGTGGTGGTCATGTCGACGTCCGCTCCGAACAGGACCGTCAGTTCGCTGACGTAGTCGCCGTCCTTCGGCTGGGTGTAGAGGTGGCACTTGCCCTGGTAGGGGTCGGCGACGAGGTAGACCGGGACCTCGGCGGTGGCGTAGGCCGTCTTCTTGGGGCCGTAGTCGTTGTGTCCCGTGCCCTTGGAGATGACCTCCGCGACGAACTCGACGTCCTCGCAGCGCCACAGGCCCCCGGGCGTCTTCTCGGCGTCTTCGGCCACGAGCGTGACGTCGGAGCAGAAGCCGTTGAGGTGGCCGGGGTAGTCGATCCGGACGTCCGACTTGACGCGCCTGCGCGGGTACTTGGTGCGCAACTGCTCAACGATGTCCAGGATGATCTCCCAGTGGGTGTCCCGCTGCGGCGCCATGAAGATGGCCCCCTCGACGATGTCGACCTTGTATCCCTCGGGGGTGGTCCGCTCGAGCGACTCGAACAGGTCGTCCAGAGTCGGCTCGCCGCTCTCCTCGGCCATCTCGATCCTGTCTTCGAGGACGGTCATCGTGGCGCTCCTCCCCGGCTGCCCCAACGGACGAGTGCAGCCGCGCGGTGCAACGATACGCACGGTGACCGCGATACGCCGGAATTCGGTCAGCTTGTTCCGGTCGCGTACGCCTGTCCGATCCCCCACGCCTCCCGCATCGCCCACGCGAACGCCGCCGCGATCCGGTGCTCGCCGCTCGCGTTGGGGTGCGTGCCGTCGTAGGTGTCGGCGTGGATGTCGTAGCCCTCGGGGCGCGGGGCGAGCAGGATCGGGGACCGGTGCTCGTCCAGGTCGGCCGCGCACTTCGCCAGCAGGTCGTTGAACTGGTCCACCTGCGCGGCGAACGGCTCGTCCACCTGGGCCCGGATGTTCGGGATCACCGGCAGCAGCACCATGCGGATGCCCGGATCGGCCTCGCGCGCGCTCGCTATGAAGGCCCGCACGTTCTGCGCCGTCTGCTCGGCGTTGGTGTAGAAGCCCAGGTCGATGAGGCCGAGGGAGACCAGCAGCACGTCCGCCCGGTGCCGCCGCACCGCCTCGCCGATCAGCGGGGTCATGTGCACCCAGCCCTCGCCCCAGCCGGCCAGGTGGCGGCGGGGGAAGCCGGGGTCGGCGTAGTCGTACGACACCGGCGCCTCGGCGGCCTTGTCGTACAGCTCCTCGCGCGGGCCGACGAAGGTGAACGGGCCGCCGTACGTCTCGCGCAGGTGCCGCCACAGCCGGTAACGCCATGTGTGTTCGCCCGCGCTCCCGATCGTCATGGAGTCACCTACGGGCATGAACCTGAGCATCCGCTCATGATGAACGATCTTCCGTGCCGGTGGGGTGTGAGGCCCACCACGTCCGGCGGCCCCGGCAGGGGCCCGCGGGGTGAACGCCCGCG
Source organism: Streptomyces sp. NPDC048192 (assembly GCF_043202415.1). Taxonomy (NCBI): domain Bacteria; kingdom Bacillati; phylum Actinomycetota; class Actinomycetes; order Kitasatosporales; family Streptomycetaceae; genus Streptomyces; species Streptomyces sp. NPDC048192. The sequence continues at coordinate 348,353 of NZ_JBIDAL010000005.1, read as the reverse complement.
GGCAGTGGCAGGCTTGGCGCATGCGCCGATCGTCCGCCGTCCTCGCCGGGTTGCTGCTCGCCGGCGCCTGCGCGCTGCCCGCATCCGCCGCCGACGGGGACGGCGACCAGGGGTTCACCTTCAAGGACCCCAGCATCAGCGAGTCCAGCGGGCTCGCCGCCTCCCGCCTCCACCCCGGCGTCTACTGGACGCACAACGACAGCGGCCACGGGCCGTACATCTACGCCGTGGACAGCCGGACCGGGAAGACCGTCGCCCGGATCACCCTGCGCGGCATCGGCGCCCCGCGCGACGTCGAGGCCATCTCCATCGGACCGCACGACGAGATCTACCTCGGCGACATCGGCGACAACCTGGGCGGCACGTGGCCGTACGTGTGGATCTACCGGCTGCCCGAGCCCAAGCAGCTGCGGGACCAGACGGTCACCGCCACGCAGTACGTCGTGAAGTACTCCGACGGGCCGCGCGACGCCGAGTCGCTGGTGGTCCACCCGAAGACCGGGCGGGTCTACATCATCGACAAGAAGGAGGACGGCGGGCACCTCTACGAGGGCCCGGCCACCCTCTCCCCGTCCGGCACGAACGTCTTCAGGCCGATCGCCCCCGTCGACCTGTGGGCGACGGACGCGGCGTTCTCCCCCGACGGACGGCAGTTGGCGGTGCGCGGTTACTTCGGCGGGATCCTCTACGACTGGAACGGCGGCCGTATCAAGCGCGAGGGCCGGCTGGACGTGCCCCTCCAAGGACAGGGCGAGGGCGTCACCTACTCCGCCGACGGGACCAAGCTGCTGTACAGCAGCGAGGGCGCGGGCAGCGAGGTGGTGGCGAAGGACGCGCCGGGCGGCGGTTCCGTCAAGTCGCCGTCCGCCGCCGCGAGTTCCGGCCGCGGTGGCGGGGACGCCGGCGTCGGCGGCGGGAGCCTGAAGGTCGGGGCCGTCGTGGTCGTGGCCGGCATCGCCGCCCTCCTGGGGTTCAGCCGGCTGCGTCGGCGGGGCTGAGCGCCGGCGTCCGCCGGTCGCGGGCGCGGCGTCGCCTCGCCGGCGTGGCCGGAACGCGCCCCGGCCGGCGGGGCCGGGCGCCGCTGCCGGGTCCGTGCGCTCGCGACGGATGCGCGTCGAGTGCCTTGACGTGAGCATGGCGCTCGCGTTTCCTGGGGGATGCGCGGCGAATGGGAGCGCTCCCATACCCTCAGTCCGAGCCGCGCCTCCCGAGAGGACAAGGCACATGTTCCGCAGCCTGCGAAGAGCGCTGTGTGCAGCCGCCGCCGCGCTCCTCCTGCCCCTTGCCGGGGCACAGACCGTCCACGCGGCGACCGCCGGGGCGCACGTCACGGCCACGGCCGAGGCTCCCGGCGCCGGTTACTGGCACACCAGCGGCCGGCAGATCCTGGACGCGGCCGGGCAGCCGGTGCGCATCGCCGGGGTCAACTGGTTCGGCTTCGAGACGAGCAACCAGGTCGTCCACGGCCTCTGGTCGCGCGACTACAAGAGCATGATCGACCAGATGAAGTCGCTGGGCTACAACACGATCCGGCTGCCGTACAGCGACGACATCCTCAAGCCCGGCGCCATGCCGACCAGCATCGACTTCTCCAGCGGCAAGAACGCCGACCTCCAGGGCCTGACCTCGCTGCAGGTCATGGACAAGATCGTGGCGTACGCCGGGCAGGACGGGCTGAAGGTGATCCTGGACCGGCACCGCCCCGACTCCAGCGGGCAGTCCGCGCTCTGGTACACCTCCTCCGTCCCCGAATCGACCTGGATCGCCGACCTGAAGGCGCTGGCGACCCGCTACAAGGGCCAGGACACGGTCATCGGCATCGACCTGCACAACGAGCCGCACGACCCGGCCTGCTGGGGCTGCGGCGACCAGGCCACCGACTGGCGCCTGGCCGCCGAGCGGGCCGGCGACGCGGTCCTGTCCGTCAACCCGGACCTGCTCGTCTTCGTGGAGGGCGTGCAGACCTACAACGGCGTCTCGGGCTGGTGGGGCGGCAACCTGATGGGGGCCGGGCAGTACCCGGTGCGGCTCGACGTGGCGAACCGGGTCGTCTACTCCGCCCACGACTACGCCACCAGCGTGGCCCAGCAGAGCTGGTTCAGCGACCCGTCCTTCCCGGACAACATGCCCGGCATCTGGGACAAGTACTGGGGCTACCTGTTCAAGCAGAACATCGCCCCGGTGTGGGTCGGCGAGTTCGGTACGACCCTGCAGTCGACGGTGGACCAGAAGTGGCTGGCGGCGCTGGTGAGTTACCTGCGGCCCACGTCGACGTACGGCGCCGACTCCTTCCCGTGGACCTTCTGGTCGTGGAACCCCGACTCCGGTGACACGGGCGGGATCCTGAAGGACGACTGGCAGACCGTGGACACCGTCAAGGACGGCTACCTGGCCGGCATCAAGGCGCCGCTCTTCGCGAGCAGCGGCGGGTCCGGCGGCGGTGGCGGCGGTGGCGGCGGTGGAGGCGGCGGGGGCACCTCTGCGGCCTGCACCGCGACCTACTCCGTCAGCAGTGACTGGGGCAGCGGGTTCAACGCGGACGTGACCGTGAAGAACACCGGGACCACCGCGCTGTCGTCCTGGAAGGTCACCTGGACGTTCAGCGGCGGGCAGAAGGTCACCTCCCTGTGGAACGCCTCGTACACGCAGAGCGGTTCGACCGTGACCGCGACGAACGCCGCGTACAACGGCAGCCTGGCCGCGGGCGCCTCGACAAGCTTCGGCTTCTCGGCGGCGCCGGGCGGCGCTGCGACGCCGACGCTCACGTGCGCGGCCGCGTGAGGACCGCGCGGGGTGCGGGCCACGGCCGGCACCGCGTACGGCACTTCGCACGGCACTGCGCACCATGAAGAGAAGGGCGCCCGGTGACGAATCACCGGGCGCCCTTCAGCGTCGTACGCGCCGGGAGGTCAGAGTCGCTCGATCACGTAGTCGACGCACTTCGTCAGCGCCTCGACGTCCGCCGGGTCGATCGCCGGGAACATCGCGATGCGCAGCTGGTTGCGGCCGAGCTTGCGGTACGGCTCGGTGTCCACGATGCCGTTGGCGCGCAGCACCTTGGCGACGGCGGCCGCGTCGATCTCGTCGGAGAAGTCGATCGTGCCGATGACCTGCGAGCGCTTGGCCGGGTCGGCGACGAACGGGGTGGCGTACTTGGACTCCTCCGCCCAGGAGTACAGGCGGGTCGAGGAGTCCTTGGTGCGGGCCGTGGACCAGGCGAGACCGCCCTGGCCGTTGAGCCACTCCAGCTGCTGCTCGAGCAGGAAGAGGGTGGCGAGGGCCGGGGTGTTGTACGTCTGGTTCTTGCGGGAGTTGTCGATCGCCGTGGGCAGGCTGAAGAACTCCGGGACGTGCCGGCCGGAGGCGTGGATCCGCTCGGCGCGCTCGATCGCGGCCGGGGAGAACACGCCGATCCACAGGCCGCCGTCGGAGGCGAACGACTTCTGGGGCGCGAAGTAGTAGACGTCGGTCTCGGCGACGTCGACCGGGAGGCCGCCCGCGCCCGAGGTGGCGTCCACGAGGACGAGCGCACCCTCGTCGGCGCCGGCCACGCGCTTGATCGGCATGGCGACACCGGTGGAGGTCTCGTTGTGGGTGAAGGCGTAGACGTCGGCGCCCGCCTCGGCCCGCGCCTCCGGGTGGGTGCCGGGGTCGGCGGAGATCACGGTGGGCTCGGCCAGCCACGGGGCGAGCTTGGCGGCCTTGGCGAACTTGGAGGAGAACTCGCCGAAGCTGAGGTGCTGGGACTTGTTCTCGATCAGGCCGTGGGTGGCGATGTCCCAGAAGGCGGTCGAGCCGCCGTTGCCGAGGATCACCTCGTAGCCCTCGGGCAGGGAGAACAGTTCGGAGATCCCCTCGCGGACCTTGCCGACCAGGTTCTTGACGGGCGCCTGGCGGTGGGAGGTGCCGAGCAGGGAGCTTCCGGTCGCGGCGAGGGCGTCGAGCGCCTCGGTGCGCACCTTGGAGGGGCCCGCGCCGAAACGTCCGTCGGCGGGCTTGATGTCAGCGGGAATCTGGATGTCGGCCACGACTCGGAGGGTATCCGGTGGGCGAAACCGGGCGGAACCGTGTCCGTCCGATGAGACGAGATCACCGGGCGCCGGACTCGTGAATTCGTACGACGATATGTGCGAGGCTGTGGAAAACTCTCGGTGACTGTCCGTGAGCGGATGCATCCTGGGACGCATGACGGATCACTCGGGTCTCGAAGCGGAGCTGCGCGGCGCCGTCCGGGGCGAGGTGGGTTTCGACGCCGCCTCCCGGGCGCTGGTCACCATGGACGCGTCCAACTACCGGCGCGTCCCGCTCGGCGTGGTCGCGCCGGCAGACGCCGACGACGTGGCCGCGGTGCTGGAGGTCTGCCGGGCGCGCGGGGTGCCCGTGGTGGCGCGCGGCGGGGGCACGTCGATCGCCGGGCAGGCCACCGGCACGGGCGTGGTGCTCGACTTCACCCGCCACATGAGCGGCCTGCTGGAGCTGGATCCCACCACCCGTACGGCCGTCGTCCAGCCGGGTCTGGTCCTCGACCGGCTCCAGGAGGCCGCCGCCCCGCACGGCCTGCGCTTCGGCCCCGACCCGTCCACGCACAGCCGGTGCACGCTCGGCGGCATGATCGGCAACAACTCCTGCGGCGCGCACTCGGTGGCCTGGGGCACCACCGCCGACAGCGTGCGCGAGCTGTCGGTGGTGACCGCCCGGGGCGCCCGGCTGCGGCTCGGCCGGGACTGGGCGGGGGCGCCGGACGGGCTGCGCGACCTGGCCGAGGGCGCGCTTGCCCGGCTGCGCACCGGCTTCCCGGACCTGCCCCGCCGCATCTCCGGGTACGCACTGGACGCGCTGCTGCCCGAGAAGGGCGCCGACGTCGCCCGCTCCTTCTGCGGCTCCGAGGGCACCCTCGCCCTCCTCACCGAGGCGGTCGTACGGCTGGTCCCGGCCCCCCGCGCGCGTGCCCTGGCCGTGCTGGGGTACGGCGAGGAGAGCGCCGCCGCCGAGGCCGCGGCCGGCCTGCTCGCCCACGGCCCGCTGACCGTCGAGGGCATGGCCGCCGACCTGGTGCGCTCGCCGGCCGGGCTGCCCAGAGGCGGCGCCTGGCTGTTCGTGGAGACCGGCGGGGAGTCGGCGGCCGAGGCACGCGCGCGTGCGGAGGCGATCGTCCGCGCGGCCGACGTGGTCGACTCCCTGGTGGTGACGGACCCGGCCGCCCAGCGCGCCCTGTGGCGCATCCGCGAGGACGCGAGCGGCACGGCCACCCGGATGCCGGACGGCACGGAGGCCTGGCCCGGCTGGGAGGACTGCGCGGTGCCGCCCGCCCGGCTCGGCGCCTATCTGCGGGACTTCCGCGCCCTGCTGTCGGCGCACGGCCTGCGCGGCACGCCCTACGGCCACTTCGGCGACGGCTGCATCCACGTCAGGATCGACTTCGACCTGCTCACCGAGGCGGGCGTCGGCCGCTTCCGCCGCTTCTCCGAGGAACTGGCCGACCTGGTGGTGGCGCACGGCGGCTCCCTGTCCGGGGAGCACGGCGACGGCCAGGCCCGCGCCGAACTGCTGCCGCGGATGTACGGCGCGGAGCTGGTGTCCCTCTTCGAGCGGGCCAAGGCGCTCTGGGACCCGGACGACCTGCTGAACCCCGGGATGCTGGTCCGCCCGGCCCGGCTGGACGAGAACCTCCGCTTCTCGGTGCTGCCCCGCGAGCCGGTGGACGTGGCCTTCGGCTACCCGGCCGACGGCGGCGACTTCCGCGCCGCCGTCCGCCGCTGCGTCGGCGTCGCCAAGTGCCGTACGACGACCGTGTCCGGCCCGGCCGTGATGTGCCCCTCCTTCCGGGCCACCGGCGCGGAGGAGCACTCCACACGCGGCCGGGCCCGGCTGCTGCACGAGATGCTGGCCGGCGACCCGGTCACCGGCGGCTGGCGCTCGACCGAGGTGCGCGACGCCCTCGACCTGTGCCTGTCCTGCAAGGGCTGCCGCTCCGACTGCCCGGTCGGCGTCGACATGGCCACCTACAAGGCGGAGTTCCTGCACCACCACTACGCCGGCCGCCGCCGCCCCGCCGCCCACCTCAGCATGGGCCGCCTGCCGCAGTGGCTGCGCTGGGTGGCCGCCACCCGCACGGCCCCGCTGCTCAACGCCCTGGCATCCATCGCCCCGTTGGCCGCCGCCGGCAAACGCCTGGGCGGAATCGCGGGGGAGCGGCGCATTCCCCGGCTGGCGCCACGGACGTTCACCGGGTGGTGGCGCCGCCGCGAGCCCGCCGGGGACGGCGGCGGCACCCTGGTGGTGCTGTGGCCGGACACCTTCACCGAGCATCTGTCGCCGTCCGTCGGGCGGGCCGCCGTGCGGGTGCTCCAGGACGCCGGGCTGCGGGTGGCCCTGCCGCCGACGCTGCTGGTGCGCGGCGGCGGCATCGGCGCCGGCCGGAGAAGGCCGGCCCTCGCCCTGCTCACCGCCCGCCGGGCCCGGGTCTGCTGCGGCCTCACCTATGTCTCCACCGGCCAGCTCGACCACGCCCGCACGGTCCTGCGACGCACCCTCGACCTGATGGAACCGGTGCTGCGGGCCGGGGCCCCGGTCGTCGTCCTGGAACCGAGCTGCGCGGCGGCCCTCCGCACCGACCTGCCGGAACTGCTCCACGACGACCCGCGCGCCGCCCGCCTCTCCGCGGCCGTCGTCACCTTCGCCGAGGCCCTGGAGCGGCACGCCCCGCACTGGAGACCGCCCGCCGTGGACCGCCCGGTCGCCGGCCAGACCCACTGCCACCAGCACGCGGTGCTCGGCGACACCCCCGACCGCCGGCTGCGCGAGGCCGCCGGCCTCACCGGCGAGCTGAGCGGGGGCTGCTGCGGCCTGGCGGGCAACTTCGGCTTCGAGAAAGGCCACTTCGAGGTGTCGAAGGCCTGCGCGGAGGAACAGCTCCTGCCATCGGTCCGCGAGGCGTCCGCGCAGACGGTGATCCTGGCCGACGGCTACTCCTGCCGCACCCAGCTGGAGCAACTGGCCGGAGTGCGGGGCCGGCACCTGGCGGAAGTGCTGGCGGAGGCGCTGGACAGGCGGAGCGGGGGTGCGCAGTGACAGCGGGGCGGGGCCTCGCGGCTGCCTGCGCGGGAGCGGCATGCCGTGCAGGCGCCGGGCCACCACGGGCGGGCTCGCCCGTGCCGACCAGCTGCGGCGCTCCGCCCGCACGCCCGCCGCGGGCCGAGCGCCGGGCTTCGCACGGCGGGCGGCGGAGAGCCGGCGGCCGAGGCGTCGCACAGGGCCGTAGGGCTGAGCCGTGTGCATCGGCCGAGGGCGCCGGCGGTCTGGGAACCGGGGGACGGCCGGGGTGCTTCGTACGGTGAGCGGAACCGCCATCTTGTGATCTCCCAGGAGTGCCCATGTCCCTCACCCTCCGTCCCCTCACCCGCGCCGAGCACCTCGCCTTCGTGGCGGGCCGTCCCTCCGTCAGCCATATGCAGGTGCCGTCGTGGGGGGAGGTGAAGCAGGACTGGCGGGCGGAGAGCCTCGGCTGGTTCGAGGGCGACGGACGGCTCGTCGGGGCCGGACTGGTGCTGCTGCGGCCGCTGCCGAAGCTCAGGCGGTACCTGGCCTATCTCCCGGAGGGGCCGGTCATCGACTGGGACGCGCCCGATCTCGAGCGCTGGCTCGAGCCGATGCTCGCGCACCTCAAGGGGCTGGGCGCGTTCTCGGTGAAGATGGGCCCGCCCGTGGTGGCCCGGCGCTGGAGTCCCGAGGCGGTCAAGGCCGCGATCACCGACCCCGGCGCGCACCGGCTGCGGGACGTGCCGCCGACCTCTTCCGAGCAGCGCGCCGAGGACCTGGCCGGCCGGCTGCGCCGGATGGGCTGGCGGCGGTCCGAGCCGGGCGGCGAGGAGGGCTTCGCCGCCGGCCAGCCCCGGTACGTCTGCCAGGTGCCGTTCGCCGGACGGTCGTTGGAGGACATCCACCGCGGGCTCAACCAGCAGTGGCGGCGCAACATCAAGAAGGCCGAGAAGGCGGGCGTCAAGGTCGTCCGGGGCGGCTACGAGGACCTGCCGGCCTTCTACGAGCTGTACACCGAGACCGCCCGCCGGGACCGGTTCATCGCGCGCCCGCTGCCGTACTTCCAGCGCATGTGGACCGCGCTCACCGCCGAGGACCCCGACCGGATGCGGCTGTACCTCGCCCACCACGACGGCGACCTCCTCGCCGCGGCCACGATGCTGGTCGTCGGCGGGCACGTCTGGTACTCCTACGGCGCCTCCACCGCACGCAAGCGCGAGGTGCAGCCCAACAACGCGATGCAGTGGCGGATGATGTGCGACGCCCACGAACTCGGCGCGCACGTCTACGACTTCCGCGGCATCACCGACACCCTGGAGGAGTCCGACCACCTCCTCGGCCTGCTCCGCTTCAAGGTCGGCGCGGGCGGCGAGGCCGTGGAGTACGTGGGGGAGTGGGACTTCCCGCTGAACCGCCTGTTGCACAAGGCGCTTGACTTCTACATGGCCCACCGCTGAGGCAGCTCTCAGCTTCTCAAAGAAACACCCAGCATTTCCCAGGGTATTCACAGCGGACTTTTGCCGATTTTGCCGTCGAGGCGGTCGGGCGGCGTGTACGTTCTTCGGTGTCGGGTTCCGGACGCGGAATTCCGCACCACACACGTACAGCGCGACACCAGGAGACGGAAATGAGCCTGAAGAAGCTCGCCCCGCTGCCCCCGAAGCCGAAGAAGCAGCTCCCGCCCCCGCCCCCGCCGAAGCCCAAGAAGAAGCACGAGCGGAAGCCGCTGCCCAAGCCGCTGCCCGGCCAGGACCACTGAACCGGCTGAGCGGGCGGTGAAGTGAAAGAGGGGCCGATGGTGCACCGTCGGCCCCTCTTCGTTTTTCCCGCTGGATGGTGATCCGAAAAAGAAGAACGGAAATGCAATGAGCGCAGCGCGCGACGAGTACGCGGACGCGGACGAATACGAGACCATCGAGAACGACGAGAACGACGAGACCCCCACCATTCCCGCCCGGACGGCGTTCCGCCGTTTCTGGCCGCTGACCAAGGGCCTCAGAAAGTGGTTGCTGGCCGTGTGGCTGTGCACGGTCCTCGCCGCGCTCGCCGAGACCGAGGCCATCCTGCTGTTCGGCGACCTCACCGACCACGCCCTGGAGCAGGGCTCACCGGCCGCGTTCTGGAGCCCGGCGGGCAAGTGGCTCGCCGTCGCCGTGGCCGGCGCCGTCGTCGCCTACGCGGGGAACTCCCTCGCCGCCTGGGTGACCGAACGCTTCGTGATGCGGTTGCGCGAGCACGTCTTCGACCACGTCCAGCAGCTGCCGCCGCACTTCTTCCAGCGCCACCGCCAGGGCGATCTGCTCTCCCGGCTGACCAGCGACGTCGAGGCGATCGAGACGATGGTGGTGTCCGGCCTGGTCGGCGCCGCCTCGGCGGCGTTCTCCGCCCTGTTCTACGCGGCCGCCGCGTTCTGGCTGCGCTGGGACCTGGCCGCGGCCACCTTCGTCCTCGCGCCCCTGTTCTGGCTGGCCGCGCGCCGCTTCTCCGGTGCCATCAAGGAGGTCTCCCGCGCGGGCCGGGTCGCCGACGGCGCGATCACCTCGGTGGTGGAGGAGTCCCTCGGCAACATCGTGCTCACCCAGGCCTACGGCCGCCGGGACGCCGAGCGGCGCCGGCTGCGCGAGGAGGCCGGTGCCTGGTTCCGCGCCTCGGTCCGCTCCACCCGCCTGAACGAGGCGTACGAGCAGCTCGTCCAGATCATCGAGACGGTGTGCGTGCTCGCCGTGATCGGCATCGGCGCCTGGGAGATCTCCACCGGCCGGATGACCCTCGGCCGGCTCCTCGCCTTCTCCGCCTTCCTCGGCTACCTCTATCCGCCGGTGCGCGGCCTGGCCCAGCTCGGCCTCACCGTCACCGCCGCCACGGCCGGCGCCGAGCGGCTCATCGAGATCCTGGACGTCCGCCCCTCGGTCGCCGACCCGCGCCGGCCCGCGGACACCGGCCGCCCCGACGGCACCGTCGAGGTCAGGAACGTCACCTTCCGCTACCCCGGCGCCGACGGCACCGCCCTCGACGACCTCTCCTTCACCGTCAGCCCCGGCGAGCTGGTGATCGTCACCGGCCCCAGCGGCGCCGGCAAGTCCACGGTCTCCAAGCTCCTGCTCCGCTTCTACGACCCGGACGCCGGCGAGATCCTCCTCGACGACGTGCCCCTGCGGGACTTCCCGCTGGCCCGCCTGCGCGAGTACGTCACCCTGCTCCCGCAGGAGACCCTCGTCCTGCACGACACGGTCCGCGCCAACATCGCCTGCGGCCGGCCCGGCGCCAGCGACCACGCCATCGAGGAGGCGGCGCGGGCGGCCGACGCGCACGACTTCATCGTCCGGCTCCCCGACGGCTACGACACCCGGGTCGACCCCAACTCGGCCCGCCTGTCCGGCGGCCAGCTCCAGCGTCTGGCCATCGCCCGCGCCATCCTGCGCGACGCGCCCGTCCTGGTCCTGGACGAGCCGACGACGGGCCTGGACGCGATGGCCTCCCGCCGCGTCGTGAAACCCCTGCGCCGCCTGATGACCGGCCGTACGACGATCATGATCACCCACGACCTCAACCTCGCTCCCGACGCCGACCGCATCCTCGTCGTCGACCGGGGCCGCATCGTGGAGACCGGCCGCCACGACGAGCTCCTCGCCCGCGGCGGGGCCTATGCCCGGCTGCACCGCTCACAGAACAACGCGGTGACGGACACCGGCGAACTGCGCATGCCGCTGTGGGAGGAGCCGGCGTACGGACAGACGCCGGAGTACGAGCAAGCGCCGGCGTACGGCTACGCGCCCGTGTACCACCAGCAGTACGACCACACCCCGTACCCTTCCCCAGCAGCCGGACCCGTCCCCACCACGCTCCCCGACGGCCGCCCCCTCTTCCGCGACGAGCTGGGCGACGAACTGCGCGGCGAGGAGATCCGGCCGGGCGCCTGGCCGGGTATCTGACCCCGCACCGGGCCGGCCGCCCAGCATCCGGCGTGCAGGGTCCCAGCATCCGGGACAGTTCCTAGGAGGGTTCACGCACCTGTCGAAGTCCATTACCCTGGACCCGGCAGTACATCGAGATGAACGAACCCGATCAAGCACAGGACCGCCCGTGACCGCCACCCCCAGCACCGCCACGCCGACTCCGGTCACCCCCGTCCAAGGGCCGCGCCGCTTCGGCTCGTTCGGCCCCGTCGGTCTCGTCCTGGCCGGCGGCATCTCGGTCCAGTTCGGCGGCGCGCTCGCGGTGACCCTGATGCCGAGGGCCGGCGCCCTGGGCGTCGTCGCCCTGCGCCTGCTCGCGGCGGCGGCGGTCCTGCTGGTGGTGTGCCGCCCCCGGCTGCGCGGCCACTCGCGCACCGACTGGGGCACGGTGATCGCGTTCGGCGTCGCCATGGGCGCGATGAACGGCCTCTTCTACGAGGCGGTCGCCCGCATCCCGCTCGGCCCTGCGGTCACCCTGGAGGTCCTGGGCCCGCTGACCCTGTCGGTCCTCACCTCCCGCCGCGCGATCAACGCGCTGTGGGCGGCCCTGGCCCTGTTCGGTGTCTTCCTGCTGAGCGGCGGAGGCTTCAGCGACCTCGACCCCACAGGTGTCGGATTCGCCCTGGGCGCCGGCGCCATGTGGGCGCTCTATATCCTCTTCAGCGCCCGTACGGGCCGCCGCTTCCCCCAGGCGGACGGCCTGGCCCTGGCGATGGCGGTGGCCGCCCTTCTCTTCCTCCCCCTGGGCATCACCTCGGCGGGCGCCCGCCTCCTGAACCCCACCACCGTCGCCCTCGGCTCGGCGGTGGCCTTGCTCTCCTCGGTCCTGCCCTACACCCTCGAACTCCTCGCCCTGCGCCGCCTGCCCGCCTCCACGTTCGCGATCCTGATGAGCCTGGAGCCGGCCATCGCCGCCACCGCCGGCTTCCTGATCCTCGGCCAGTCCCTCTCCCTGACCGAGGCCGCCGCCATCACCCTGGTCATAGCGGCAAGCATCGGCGCGGTCCGCACCCAGGTGGGCCGGGGCAAGCCCAAAGTGGCAGCGACCCCGGAGGCCTGACGTCGCTTGCCACGGAAGTCGGCGCGGACGTGCTGACGGGGACGTGCGGCAGCTGGTGAAGCGCACCATCGACGAGGCCGCCGACCGGTGCGTGCACGAATTGCCCGGGCCGCTGTTCAGATGACCCCGAGCAGGCCGTTGCCGCCGAGGGCGGTGCTCTCCTTCTGGGAGAGGCCGACGGACGGGGCCGTGATCAGGCGGCTGCCCTTGGCGGTGGGACCGCCGGGACCGCCCGGAAGGACCCAGACGGCGCCGGTCGAGCTGTTCACCCCCGCGGCGCCCCGCCCCGCACCTCGCCAAATTAATGCAAGCACGCTTGATTGTTTCTCGCCCCCCTGCCATGCTCCCCCCATGGCCGACCCGACGCCCGTCATCGACGACCTGCGTGCCGAGACCGAAGAACTCGACCGACTGGTAGCGGAGTTGAAGCCGGAGCAGTGGGCCCTCGTCACGCCCGCTCCCGGCTGGACCGTCGCCCACCAGATCGCCCACCTGCACTGGACCGACCGCTCGGCCCTCGTCGCCGTCACCGACCCGGACGCCTTCCGCGCGCTGGTCGAGAAGGCCCTCGCCGCGCCCGGCACCTTCGTGGACGAGGGCGCCGAGGAGGGCGCCCGGCGTGCGCCCGCCGAGTTGCTGCGGGCCTGGCGGGAGGGACGCGCCGCCCTCGACCGGGCCCTGCACGACGCACCGCCCGGCGCCCGTTTCCCCTGGTACGGCCCGCCCATGTCGGCCGCCTCCATGGCCACCGCCCGCCTGATGGAGACCTGGGCCCACGGTCTGGACGTCGCCGAGGCCCTGGGTGTGGTCCGCCCGCCCACCGACCGGCTCAGGCATGTGGCCCGACTCGGGGTGCGGACCCGTGACTTCGCGTACACGGTGCACGGCCTCACCCCGCCCGCCGAGGAGTTCCGGGTGGAACTGACGGCACCGGCCGGCGAGGTGTGGGGCTACGGTCCCGAGGACGCCGGACAGCGCGTCACCGGGCCCGCCCTCGACTTCTGCCTCCTCGTCACCCAGCGCGCCCACCGCGCCGACCTCGCCCTGACCGCCGTCGGCCCGGACGCCGACCGCTGGCTGGACATCGCGCAGGCCTTCGCGGGCCCGCCCGGCGGCGGCCGCCCGCCGAAGGGGGCCGAGCGGTGAACCCCCTGCGCATAGGCAACTTCTCCGGCTTCTACGGCGACCGCGCGAGCGCCCTGCGCGAGATGCTCACCGGCGGCGAGGTCGACGTCCTCACCGGCGACTACCTCGCCGAACTCACCATGCTGATCCTCGCCCGCGACCGGCTGAAGGACCCCGGCGCCGGTTACGCCCGCACCTTCCCGCGCCAGCTGGAGGACTGCCTGGGCCTCGCCCACGAACGCGGGGTGCGGATCGTCACCAACGCGGGCGGGCTCCATCCCGCCGGACTGGCGTCGGAGATAAGGGCGTTGGCCGGCCGGCTGGGGATCCCGGTCAGGGTCGCGCACGTCGAGGGCGACGACCTCACCGCCCGTCACCCCGGCGCCCTCGCCGCCCACGCCTACCTCGGCGGGTCCGGCATCGCTGAGTGCCTGCGGGCCGGCGCGGACATCGTCGTCACCGGGCGCGTGACCGACGCGGCCCTCGTCACCGGGCCCGCCGCCGCCCACTTCGGCTGGGGGCCCAGGGAGTACGACCGGCTCGCGGGGGCCGTCGTCGCGGGGCACGTGCTGGAGTGCGGGACCCAGGCCACCGGCGGCAACTACGCGTTCTTCCGGGAGGGCGACGTGCGCCGGCCCGGGTTCCCGCTCGCCGAGATCCACGCCGACGGCAGCAGCGTCATCACCAAGCACCCCGGCAGCGGCGGGTTCGTCGACACCGGCACGGTCACCGCGCAGCTGCTGTACGAGACGGGGGGCGGCCGCTATGCCGGGCCCGATGTCACCGCCCGGCTGGACACCGTACGGCTGAGCCAGGACGGGCCGGACCGGGTGCGGATCGACGGTGTGCGGGGCGAGGCGCCGCCGCCGACGCTGAAGGTCGGGCTCAACCGGCTCGGCGGATTCCGCAACGAGGTCGTCTTCGTCCTCACCGGACTCGACATCGAGGCCAAGGCGGGGCTGGTGCGCGAGCAGCTGTCCGACGCGCTCGCCAAGTCGCCGCCCGCCGACGTGCGCTGGGAGCTGGTCCGCACCGACCGGGCCGACGCCGTTACCGAGGAGACCGCGAGCGCCCTGCTGCGGCTCGTCGTACGGGACCCCGACGAACGGGTCGTCGGGCGGGCGCTGAGCGGAGCCGCCGTGGAACTGGCGCTGGCCAGCTACCCCGGCTTCCATGTGCTCTCCCCACCGGGAAAGGGCTCCCCTTATGGGGTCTTCGAGGATGTGTACGTCCCCCATGGCGCCGTGGACCATGTGGCGGTCCTCCACGACGGACGCCGTGTCCCGGTGGCACCGCCCCAGGAGACCCGGCCCCTGGAGGCCGTGGCGGAACCCATCCTCCCGGAGCCCCTGCCGCCGGGGCCGGTCCGCCGGGCGCCGCTCGGCCTGGTCGCCGGGGCCCGCAGCGGGGACAAGGGCGGGAACGCCAACGTCGGCGTGTGGGTCCGCACCGACGAGGCGTGGCGGTGGCTCGCGCACGAGCTGACCGCCGAACGGTTCCGGCAGCTGATCCCGGAGAGCCGGGAGCTGCCCGTCACCCGGCACCTGCTGCCGAACCTGCGCGCGGTCAACTTCGTCGTCGAGGGCATCCTCGGCGCGGGCGTCGCCGCGCAGGCCCGCTTCGACCCGCAGGCCAAGGCCCTCGGCGAATGGCTGCGCTCCCGCCACCTGGACATCCCGGAGGTTCTGCTGTGACGGTTCTGCACACCTCCCTCGACACCGGGGGCCCCGACTACCGGGCCAACCGCGAGGCCATGCTGGAAAAGCTCGCCGCACTCGACGCCGAGCACGCCAAGGCCCTCGCGGGCGGCGGCGAGAAGTACGTCGAGCGGCACCGCAAGCGGGGCAAGCTGCTCGCCCGGGAGCGGATCGAGCTGCTGCTCGACCCGGACACCCCCTTCCTGGAGCTGTCGCCGCTGGCGGCCTGGGGAAGTGACTACACGGTCGGCGCCTCCCTCGTCACCGGCATCGGCGTGGTCGAGGGCGTGGAGTGCCTGATCACCGCCAACGACCCGACCGTGCGCGGCGGCGCCAGCAACCCGTGGAGCCTGAAGAAGGCCCTGCGGGCGAACGACATCGCGCTCGCCAACCGGCTGCCCTGCATCTCCCTGGTGGAGTCGGGCGGCGCCGACCTGCCGTCGCAGAAGGAGATCTTCATCCCCGGGGGTGCGATCTTCCGTGACCTGACCCGGCTCTCCGCCGCCGGGATCCCGACGGTCGCGGTCGTCTTCGGCAACTCCACCGCCGGCGGCGCCTACATCCCCGGCATGTCCGACCACGTGATCATGGTCAAGGAGCGGGCGAAGGTCTTCCTCGGCGGCCCGCCGCTGGTGAAGATGGCCACCGGCGAGGAGAGCGACGACGAGTCCCTGGGCGGCGCCGAGATGCACGCGCGCGTGTCGGGCCTCGCCGACTACTTCGCCGTCGACGAGCCGGACGCGCTGCGGCAGGCGCGGCGCGTCGTGGCCCGCCTCAACCACCGCAAGGCGTACCCCGATCCGGGCCCGGCCGAGCCGCCGAAGTACGACCCGGAGGAACTGCTCGGCATCGTCCCCGGCGACCTCAGGATCCCCTTCGACCCGCGCGAGGTCATCGCCCGGCTCGTCGACGCCTCCGACTTCGACGAGTTCAAGCCGCTGTACGGAACCAGCCTGGTCACCGGCTGGGCCGCCCTGCACGGCTACCCGGTCGGCATCCTCGCCAACGCCCAGGGCGTGCTGTTCAGCGCGGAGTCGCAGAAGGCCGCCCAGTTCATCCAGCTCGCCAACCAGCGCGACATCCCGCTGCTGTTCCTGCACAACACCACCGGCTACATGGTCGGCAAGGAGTACGAGCAGGGCGGCATCATCAAGCACGGCGCGATGATGATCAACGCGGTCGGCAACAGCCGCGTCCCGCACCTGTCCGTCCTCATGGGCGCCTCCTACGGCGCCGGGCACTACGGCATGTGCGGACGCGCCTACGACCCCCGCTTCCTGTTCGCCTGGCCCGGCGCCAAGTCCGCCGTCATGGGCCCGCAGCAGCTCGCCGGCGTCCTCTCGATCGTCGCCCGGCAGTCGGCGGCGGCCAAGGGACAGCCGTACGACGAGGACGCGGACGCCGCGCTGCGCGCCATGGTGGAGCAGCAGATCGAGTCCGAGTCGCTGCCGATGTTCCTGTCCGGGCGGCTGTACGACGACGGCGTCATCGACCCCCGCGACACCCGCACCGTCCTCGGCCTGTGCCTGTCCGCGATCCACACCGCCCCCTACCAGGGCGCACGCGGCGGCTTCGGCGTCTTCCGGATGTGAGGAACATGATCCAGACACTGCTGGTCGCCAACCGGGGCGAGATCGCCTGCCGGATCGTCCGCACCTGCCGCGCGGCGGGGATCCGGACGGTCGCCGTGCACTCGGACGCCGACGACCGCGCGCTCCACACACGCGTGGCCGACACGGCGGTACGGCTGCCGGGCGCGACCCCGGCGGAGACGTACCTGCGCGGCGACCTGATCGTGAAGGCCGCCCTCGCCGCCGGCGCGGACGCCGTGCACCCCGGCTACGGCTTCCTCTCCGAGAACGCCGGCTTCGCCCGCGCCGTCCTCGACGCCGGCCTGACCTGGATCGGCCCGTCCCCCGAGGCCATCGAGGCGATGGCGTCCAAGACCCGGGCCAAGCGCCTGATGGGGCTCGCGCCCCTGACCGACGTCACCGAGGCCGACCTGCCGGTGCTGGTGAAGGCGGCCGCGGGCGGCGGCGGGCGCGGCATGCGGATCGTGCGCCGCCTGGACGAGCTGAGCGCCGCACTGCAGAGCTCGCGCGCCGAGGCGGCGAGCGCCTTCGGCGACGGCGAGGTCTTCGTCGAGCCCTACCTGGAGCACGGCCGCCACGTCGAGGTGCAGATCCTCGCCGACACCCACGGCACCGTCTGGGCCCTCGGCACCCGCGACTGCTCCCTCCAGCGCCGCCACCAGAAGGTGATCGAGGAGGCTCCGGCGCCCGGCCTGACCGACGCGCTCACCGAGGAACTCCACACGCTGGCGGTACGCGCCGCGCGCGCCGTCGACTACACCGGCGCCGGCACCGTCGAGTTCCTCGTCGCCGACGGCCGCGCCCACTTCCTGGAGATGAACACCCGCCTCCAGGTCGAACACCCCGTCACCGAGGAGGTGTTCGGCCTCGACCTGGTCGCCGAGCAGATCCGGGTCGCGGAAGGCCACCCCCTCGCCAAGGAACCGCCACGCGCGCGCGGCCACGCCGTCGAGGCCCGCCTGTACGCCGAGGACCCCGCCCACGACTGGGCCCCGCAGACCGGCACCCTGCACCGCCTCGCCGTACCGGCCGGCGTCCGCCTGGACACCGGCTACACCGACGGCGACACCATCGGCGTCCACTACGACCCGCTGCTCGCCAAGGTCATCGCCCACGCGCCCACCCGCGCGGAGGCCGTCCGCAGGCTCGCCGGAGCCCTGGAGAGCGCGGAGATCCACGGCCCCGCCACCAACCGCGACCTGCTGGTGCGCTCCCTGCGCCACGAGGAGTTCACCGCGGCCCGCATGGACACCGGCTTCTACGACCGCCACCTCCCCGCACTGACCGAACCCGCCCCCGACCCGCATGCACCGCTCGCCGCCGCCCTCGCCGACGCCCAGAGCCGCTCCCGCTTCGGCGGCTGGCGCAACCTGCCCTCACAACCGCAGGTCAAGCGGTACGCGATGGCGGGACAGGAGCACGAGGTGCGCTACCGGCACACCCGGCAGGGCCTCGCGGCCGACGGGGTGCGGGTCGTGCACGCCGACGCGCGCCTGGTCGTGCTCGACGTGGACGGCGTGGAGCGCCGGTTCACGGTGGCGGCGTACGGCGACGAGATCCACGTGGGCGCCACCCGCCTCACCGCCCTGCCCCGCTTCCCCGACCCCGCCGCCCAGCTCGCACCGGGGTCCCTGGTGGCCCCGATGCCGGGCACGGTCGTCCGCGTCGCCGAGGGCCTGGAGGAAGGGGCGGCCGTCCAGGCGGGCCAGCCCCTGATCTGGCTGGAGGCGATGAAGATGCAGCACCAGATCTCCGCGCCGGTCACCGGTGTGCTCAGCAGTCTGCAGGCGAAGACCGGTCAGCAGGTGGAGCCGGGAACGCTGCTCGCCGTCGTGCAGGAACCCTCTTCCTAGGAGCCCCATGTCTCCCGTCATCGAAACCGAAGAGCACAAAGCCCTCCGCGCCGCCGTGGCGGCCCTCGGCACCCGCTACGGCCGCGACTACCTGGTCCGGGCCGTCGCCGAAGGCAAGCCGCCGGCCGAACTCTGGTCCGAGGCGGGCAAACTCGGCTACCTCGGCGTCAACCTCCCCGAGGAGTACGGCGGCGGGGGCGGCGGCATCACCGAACTGGCCATCGTCCTGGAGGAACTGGGCGCCACCGGCTCCCCCCTCCTCATGCTGATCGTCTCCCCGGCCATCTGCGGCACTGTCATCGCCCGCTTCGGCACGGAGGAACAGAAACGCGCCTGGCTGCCCGGCATAGCCGACGGCACCCGCCTCATGGCCTTCGGCATCACCGAACCCGACGCCGGCTCCAACAGCCACCGCATCACCACCACCGCCCGCCGCGACGGCGCCGACTGGCTCCTCACCGGCCGCAAGGTCTTCGTCTCCGGCGTCGACATCGCCGACGCCGTCCTCATCGTCGGCCGCACCGAGGACGCCCGCACCGGCCGGCTCAAGCCCTGCCTGTTCATCGTCCCCACCGACGCGCCCGGCTTCCAGAAGCGGCCCATCGACATGGAACTCAGCGCCGCCGAGAAGCAGTTCGAGCTGGTCCTCGACGACGTACGGCTGCCGGCCGACGCGCTTGTCGGTGGGGGCCCCTCCCACGCTTTCGGCAGTGGGGGAGAGGACGCCGGCCTGCTGCAACTGTTCGCCGGGCTGAACCCCGAACGGATCATGACCGCGGCGTTCGCCGTCGGGATGGGCCGCTACGCGCTGGCCAAGGCGATCGAGTACGCCCGCGACCGCACCGTCTGGAAGACCCCCATCGGCGCCCACCAGGCCATCGCCCACCCGCTGGCGCAGGCCCACATCGACCTGGAACTGGCCCGGCTCATGATGCAGAAGGCGGCCCACCTCTACGACACCGGCGACGACATCGCCGCCGGCGAGGCCGCCAACATGGCCAAGTACGCGGCCGGAGAAGCCTGCGTGAAGGCCGTCGACCAGGCCGTGCACACCCTCGGCGGCAACGGGCTCACCCGAGAGTTCGGGCTCGCCTCCCTGATAACGGCCGCGCGCGTGGCTCGTATCGCACCGGTGAGCCGGGAGATGATTCTCAACTACGTCTCCCACCAGACCCTCGGTCTGCCCAAGTCGTACTGAGCCCAGCCGCCCGGAGGAACCGTGTTCCGCAGCGAGTACGCAGACGTCCCGCCCGTAGAACTCCCCGTCCACGAAGCCGTCCTGGGCCACGCCGCCGACTTCGGCGACCACCCCGCCCTCATCGACGGCACGGACGGCACCACCCTCACCTACGAGCAGCTGGACCGGTTCCACCGGCGCATCGCCGCCGGACTCGCCGACGCGGGGGTCCGCAAGGGCGACGTCCTCGCCCTGCACAGCCCCAACACCATCGCCTTCCCCACCGCCTTCTACGCCGCCACCCGCGCGGGCGCCACCGTCACCACCGCGCACCCCCTCGCCACCGCCGAGGAGTTCGCCAAACAGCTCGGCGACAGCGGCGCCCGCTGGATCGTCACCGTCTCCCCCCTGCTCAAGACCGCCCTCCGCGCCGCCGAACTCGCAGGCGGCATCAGGGAGATCCTCGTGTGCGACACCGCACCCGGACACCGCTCCCTGATCGACATGCTCGCCACCACCGCTCCCGAGCCCCGGCCCGCCTTCGACCCGGCCGAGGACATCGCCGCGCTGCCGTACTCCTCCGGCACCACCGGCACACCCAAGGGCGTGATGCTCACCCACCGGCAGATCGCCACCAACCTCGCCCAGCTCGAACCCGCGATCCCCGCAGGACCCGGCGACCGCATCCTCGCCGTCCTGCCCTTCTTCCACATCTACGGCCTCACCGCCCTCATGAACGCCCCCCTGCGCAAGGGCGCCACCGTCGTCGTCCTGCCCCGCTTCGACCTGGAGACCTTCCTCGCCGCCATCGCCGACCACCGCATCACCGGCCTGTACGTCGCCCCGCCGATCGTCCTCGCCCTCGCCAAGCACCCCGCGGTCGCCCACTACGACCTGTCCTCCCTGAAGTACGTCATCAGCGCCGCCGCCCCCCTCGACGCCCACCTCGCCCGCGCCTGCTCCGAGCGGCTCGGCCTGCCCCCGATCGGCCAGGCCTACGGCATGACGGAACTCTCCCCGGGCACCCACGTCGTCCCCCTCGACCGCCTCCACGACGCCCCCGCAGGCACCGTCGGCCGGCTCATCGCCGGCACCGAGATGCGGATCGTCTCCCTCGACGACCCCGGCAAGGACCTCGGCACCGGCGAGTCCGGCGAGATCCTCATCCGCGGCCCCCAGGTCATGAAGGGCTACCTCGGCCGGCCCGACGCCACCGCCGCCCTGATCGACCCCGACGGCTGGCTGCACACCGGCGACGTCGGGCACGTCGACGACGAGGGCTGGCTGTACGTCGTCGACCGGGTCAAGGAACTGATCAAGTACAAGGGCTTCCAGGTGGCCCCCGCCGAACTCGAGGCCCTGCTGCTCACCCACCCCGGCATCGCCGACGCCGCCGTCATCGGCTCCCGCAACGCCGACGGCAACGAGATCCCGCACGCCTTCGTCGTCCGCCGCGCCGGCACGCTCACCGAGAACGAGATCATGCTCCACGTCGCCGAACGCGTCGCCCCCTACAAACGGATCCGCCAGGTCACCTTCATCGACACCGTCCCCCGCGCCGCCTCCGGCAAGATCCTCCGCCGGGAGCTGAGGGACCTCAGGGAGCACCCGTGACCCTCATCAGCCGCACCCGCGCGCGCGGCGTCGAGACCCTCAGCCTCGACGCCGCCGACACCCGCAACGCCCTCTCCGCCGCCCTCGTCACCGGCCTCGGCGACGCCCTCACCGACTGCGGCAAGGACCCCGGCGTACGCGCCGTCGTCCTCACCCACACCGGCACCACCTTCTGCGCCGGCGCCGACCTGCGCGACCCACCCGACCCCGCCGCCCTGGTCGCCCTCCTCCGGCAGATCACCGAACTGCCCAAACCCGTCGTCGCCCGGATCACCGGACACGTCCGCGCCGGCGGCCTCGGCCTCGTGGCCGCCTGCGACATCGCCGCCGCCTCCACCACCGCCACCTTCGCCTTCACCGAGGTCCGCATCGGCGTCGCCCCCGCCGTGATCTCCCTGCCGGTCATCCCGCGCACCGACCCCCGCGCCCTCGCCCGCTACTACCTCACCGGCGAACGCTTCGGCCCCGCCGAGGCCGTACGCCTCGGCCTGCTCACCACCACCGCCGACGACGTGGACGACGCCCTCGCCCCCGTCCTCGACGGACTGCGCCGCTCCTCCCCGCAGGCCCTGGCCGAGACGAAACGGCTGCTCACGGCTAGGGTGCTGGAGACATTCGACCGGGACGCGGCGGACCTCACCGCCCTGACGGCCCGGCTGTTCTCCTCCGACCAGGCCCGGGAGGGGATGACGGCCTTCCTGGAAAGACGGGACGCGGCATGGGTGGTGTGACCACATGAGCACGACGGCGGAACGCGACCGCCTCCCCAAGCAGGACCGCAGCCGGGCCACCCGGCAACGGCTCCTGGAAGCCGCCGTGGCCTGCCTGGCCGAACACGGCTGGGCGGGCTCCACCGTCGCCGTCGTCGCCGAACGCGCCGGTGTCTCCCGCGGCGCCGCCCAGCACCACTTCCCCACCCGCGAGGACCTGTTCACCGCCGCCGTCGAGTACGTCGCCGAACAGCGCTCCACCGCGCTCAGGGAACTGTTCCCGCAGGGCCCCGCCGACCGCCACGCCGTCGTCAGCGCCCTGGTCGACCTCTTCACCGGCCCCCTCTTCCGCGCCGCCCTGCACCTGTGGGTCGCCGCCTCCGACGAGGACCAGCTGCGCACCCGCGTCACCGAACTCGAAGCCCGCGTCGGCCGCGACACCCACCGCATCGCCGTCGAACTCCTCGGCGCCGACGAGACCCGCCCCGGCGTCCGCGAAACCGTCCAGGGCCTCCTCGACATGGCCCGCGGCCTCGGCCTCGCCAACCTCCTCACCGACGACACCGCCCGCCGCGAACGCGTCGTCGCCCAGTGGGCCGCCCTCCTCGAACAGGGCCTGCGCTGAGCCCTCGGCCGCATGTGGGACGCACCACACCGATATCCGGCACCGGGACGTACCCTTGCCCCATGCTTCCGATGCTCGTCCGCCGCCGCCACGTGGATTACGTGCGCGTCACGAGCATGGGCTGTCGGCGCCTGCCCGCCTGACCCAGCCCCCTCACCCTTTCCCTTTCCGGTCCTTTCCGGCACCCGGGGGCCGTCCCACCCCTCGGCGGCCACCCGTGCCCCGTACACCCACGGACGCACCCATGACCACGCACACCCCGACGGCGACCCCGTCGTACCACCAGCTCCCCGTCATCGACCTCTCGGCCGCCGACCGCGGCCCCCAGGCCCGCGCCCGGCTCCACGCCCAGCTGCACGGCGCCGCCCACGACGTCGGCTTCTTCCAGCTCGTCGGACACGGCGTCACCCCGGCCGAGACCGACGCGCTCCTCACCGCCATGCGCGCCTTCTTCGCCCTCCCCGAAGCCGACCGGCTCGCCCTCGACAACACCAACTCCCCCCACTTCCGCGGCTACACCCGCACCGGCGACGAACGCACCGCCGGCGCCCGCGACTGGCGCGACCAGCTCGACATCGGCGCCGAACGCCCCGCCCGGATCCCCGCCCCCGGCGAACCGGCGTACTGGTGGCTCCAGGGCCCCAACCAGTGGCCCGCCGCCCTGCCCGGACTGCGCACGGCCGCCCTCGCCTGGATCGACAGGCTCAGCGCCGTCGCCGCCCGCCTCCTGCGCGAACTCCTCACCGCCATCGGCGCCCCCGCCGACTTCTACGACCCGATCTTCGGCGAGCACGCCCACCCGCACCTCAAACTCGTCCGCTACCCCGGCAGCGCGGGCGACGGCACCGACCAGGGCGTCGGCGCCCACAAGGACTACGGCTTCCTCACCCTGCTCCTCCAGGACAGCGTCGGCGGCCTCCAGGTGCAGCGCGAGGACGGCCACTTCCACGACGTCCCGCCCATCGACGGCGCCTTCGTCGTGAACCTCGGCGAACTCCTCGAAGTGGCCACCAACGGCTACCTGCTGGCCACCAACCACCGTGTGGTCAGCCCGCCCGGAGCCACGGAACGCTTCTCCGTGCCCTTCTTCTACAACCCCCGCCTGGACGCCAGGGTCGAACCGCTTCCCTTCCCGCACGCGTCGACGGCCCCGGGCATCACGACCGACCCCGCGAACCCCCTGTACGCGGAGTACGGCTACAACGAACTCAAGGGCAAGCTGAGGGCCCACCCGCTGGTGGCGGAGCGGCACCACGGGAACCTGCTGACCGCGGCATGACCCGTGCGGGGGCGCGGCGGACCACACGGCCGGCCGCCACCGGCCCGCAGCCGCCCGCGCCCCCGAGGGGCCGCCTCAGTGGGCGATCTCCCCGTACCCCTCGATGTCCTCCGGCCTGCGCGGCCCAGGCCCCACATACCGGGCCGACGGCCGCACCAGCCGCCCCGTCCGCTTCTGCTCCAGAATGTGCGCCGACCACCCCGCCGTACGCGCACACGTGAACATCGACGTGAACATGTGCGCCGGCACCTCGGCGAAGTCGAGCACGATGGCGGCCCAGAACTCCACGTTCGTGGCCAGCACCCGATCCGGCCGGCGGTTGTGCAACTCCTCCAGCGCCGCCTTCTCCAGCGCCTCCGCCACCTCGAACCGCGGCGCCCCCAGCTCCCGCGCCGTACGCCGCAGCACCCGCGCCCGCGGATCCTCCGCCCGGTACACCCGGTGCCCGAACCCCATCAGCCGCTCACCCCGGTCCAGGGCGCCCTTGACGTACGCCTCCGCGTCCCCCGTCCGCTCGATCTCCTCGATCATCCCCAGCACCCGCGAGGGCGCGCCCCCGTGCAGCGGCCCCGACATGGCGCCCACGGCCCCCGACAGCGCGGCCGCGACATCCGCGCCGGTGGAGGCGATGACCCGCGCGGTGAACGTCGAGGCGTTCATCCCGTGCTCCGCGGCGGACGTCCAGTACGCGTCCACGGCGGCGACATGCTTCGGATCCGGCTCACCCCGCCACCGGATCATGAACCGCTCCACCACCGACGCCGCCTTGTCGATCTCCCGCTGCGGCACCATCGGCCGCGCCTGCCCGCGCGCGGACTGGGCGACGTACGACAGCGCCATGACGGCGGCCCGCGCCAGATCCTCCCGCGCCTGGCGCTCGTCGATGTCCAGCAGCGGCTTCAGCCCCCACACCGGGGCCAGCATGGCCAGCGCCGACTGCACGTCCACCCGGATGTCACCGGAGTGGACCGGGATCGGGAACGGCTCCGCGGGCGGCAGGCCCGGATTGAAGGCACCGTCGACCAGCAGCCCCCACACGTTCCCGAACGAGACGTGACCGACCAGGTCCTCGATGTCGACGCCCCGGTAGCGCAGGGCGCCGCCCTCCTTGTCCGGCTCGGCGATCTCCGTCTCGAACGCGACGACTCCCTCGAGTCCGGGTACGAAATCGGACATCAGGCGGCTCCTTGAGATGGTTCGGCGGAGGTCACCCCGGTGATGCCCCGTTCGACCGGTGGTCACCCAAACCGCAAGGGACCAGCACGATAACCCCCCGTGCCAGACTTGGGGAGCCCGCACGACACTGAGTGCCAGTTGCGTTCGATACGGCAGGATGACCGCGTGACCGACCGCGAACCCCTCCTGGACCCCGCCCTCGACCCCGCCGCCATGCGCAAGCAGTACCGCGCGGAGGGCCTCGCCGAACAGGACCTCGCCACCCACCCCATGGACCAGTTCGCCCGCTGGTTCGAGGACGCCGCACGGGCCGCGCTGCACGGCACCGTCTACGAGCCCAACGCGATGATCGTCTCCACGGCGGACGCGGCCGGCCGCCCCAGCTCGCGCACGGTCCTGATGAAGCACTTCGACACCGAGGGCTTCGTCTTCTACACCAACTACGGCTCCCGCAAGGCCCGCGACCTCGCCGAGAACCCGCACCTCGCCCTGCTCTTCCCCTGGCACCCGCTCGCCCGCCAGGTCATCGTCACCGGCACCGCGCAGCGCACCGGCCGCGACGAGACCACCGCCTACTTCCGCACCCGCCCGCACGGCTCCCAGCTGGGCGCCTGGGCCAGCGCCCAGTCCTCGGTGATCGCCTCCCGCACCGAACTGGACACCGCGTACGCCGACCTCCAGGCCCGCTACCCCGAGGACGAACAGGTCCCGGTCCCCCCGCACTGGGGCGGCTTCCGCGTCGTCCCGGAGACGATCGAGTTCTGGCAGGGCCGGGTGAACCGCCTCCACGACCGCCTGCGCTACACCGCCCGCCCCGACGGCACCTGGCAGATCGACCGCCTCGCCCCCTGAGGGGCCTTCGAAAACGCAGACGACCCGCGGGCTGGGTTCCTCAAGGAGGAGCCGGCCGGACGTACCGGCAGCCCGCGGGTCGGGTGACTGCTTGGGATTGGGCCGGCTGCACGCCTCTTTCGCGCGCTGGTCCGGCACCGCACATGGTGTGGTGGCGGACCGCTAGCCCGCAGCCACCTCACGCGTCCGGTTCTCATACATCTGCCGAACCACCTCCCTTCTCGTGTACCGCACACCTTAGGAAGCCGACGGGACCCGCTCAAGTGTTTTTTCGCGGGGGACCGCGCGCCCGGAATCCGGGATCGGCACCGGCGGCAGGCGCCGTATTGACACCGCACTGGTCCAGACCGCACCGTGATCCGCGACACGGACGTTGCGAAGGGGCACCGTATGAGCGACGGCACGCCTGCCGAGCTGTTCTTCGACGCCGCGATCGGGCTGCTGCGGCGGGTGCGGGAGGAGGAGGCCGAGGGGATCGGGACGGCGGGGAACCTGCTCGCCGACACCGTCGCCGCGGGGGGACGGCTGTTCGCGTTCGGGGCGGGGCACTCCTCGCTGGCCGCGCAGGACGTCGTCTACCGGGCCGGCGGGCTGGCGCTGATGAACCTGCTCGCCGTTCCCGGTGTCGTCGGGGTCGACGTCACCCCGGCCACCCTCGGCTCCGCCCTGGAGCGCGTCGACGGGCTGGCGAGCGCCGTTCTGGACACCTCGCCGGTGCGGGCCGGGGACGCCCTGGTGATCATCTCGCTGTCGGGCCGCAACGCGCTGCCCGTGGAGATGGCGCTGAACGCCCGCGCCCTCGGTGTGAAGGTCATCGGCGTCACCTCGGTGGCGTACGCGTCGCAGACCACGTCCCGGCACTCCTCGGGCACCTTCCTGAAGGACCACTGCGACATCGTGCTGGACTCGAAGATCGCCGTCGGGGACGCGGAGCTGACGCTCGACACGATCCCGGCGCCCTTCGCCCCGGCCTCCACGGTGGTCACCACCGCCCTGATGCAGGCCGTGATGGCGACGGCCGCCGCCGCCCTCGCCGACCGGGGCATCGAGCCGCCGCTGCTGCGCTCGGGCAACGTCGACGGCGGGCACGAGTGGAACGGCCGGGTGATGCGGGAGTACGGCGACCGGATTTTTTACCGGCGCTGAGCCGCCGTAGCCCCCGTCACGTCTCCCGGAGGGCGTCCGCGAGGTCCAGCGCCGCGGCGATGCGGGCCGCCACGTCCTCCGCGTAGCCGGTGTCGGTGCGCTCGAAGCGGGTGCGGCCGGCTCCGCGCAGGAAGGTCACCACACCCAGCGTCCGCCCGCGGCTGCGCAGCGCCGCGCACAGGGCGTGCACCGCGTCGTCGGGCCACTGCCGGGCCAGCGCCCACTGCCGGGCCGCTTCCGCCTCGACCGGTCCGGCGTCGGCGCGGACGGTTCCGGCCCGCTCGACGCACTGGAGCGCCGGGTGCCCGGGTTCGTAGCGCACGGGCAGTCCGGCCGCGCCGGTGAGGAGGCTCGGTCCCGGCGCTCCGGCGGGTGTCGCCGCCAGCCGTACCAGCCGTGCGGCGCCCTCCTCGCCGTCCTTGGGCGCGGGCCGGGTCACGCGGTCGATCAGCGCGTGGTCGGCGAAGCCGGCGAGGGCGAAGTCGAGGTGGACGACGGCCGCCTCGGCGGGGTCCTCGCACTCGGCGGCGGCGCGCGCGGCCCGGTGCAGCTGGTTGGTGCGGAAGCGGAGCAGGGACGCTTCCTGTTCGCTCTGCCTGGCGTCGGTGACGTCCTGGAAGAGCCAGCCGACGCCGAGCGGCACCGGTTCCTCCGCGAGCGGCGAGGAGAGCCGGACGAAGCCGTTGCGCCAGCAGCGCCGCTTCTCGCCCTCCCGGGTCCGTACGGTCACCCACATCTCGGCGGGCGCCGGCGGCGCGCCCTCGGCCAGCACGTGGGTGAGCGCGGCCTCCAGTTCCTCGACGCCCTGGGCGAGCAGTTCGCCGAGCGGCCGGCCGAGCGCGGAGGTGCGTCCGATGCCGAGGGCGCGGGCGGCGTGCGCGTTGACGACGGCGGGCCGCAGGTCGGCGTCGATGAGGACGACGCCCCAGGCCGCGTCCTCGAAGAGGGCCTCGCTCAGTGCGATGGAGCGTTCCAGGTCGATCTGGGCGTGCACCTCGCTGAAGGCGCAGTAGACGCCGGCGGGCTTGCCGTCGGGTCCGCGTACGGCGGCGGACTGGGTGCGCACCAGCACGCGGCCGCCGTCCTTGGTGACGAGGGCGAACTCGTGCACCTGCCGTCCGGGGGCGTGCATCGCCGACATCAGCCGGGCCTGCACCTCCTCGGCGTCGGCGCTGCGCACCGCCCAGCCGGCGAACCCGTGCCGGCCGACCGCTTCGGCGGCCGTCCAGCCGAGGATCCGCTCGGCCTCCCTGTTCCAGTGGGTGACGACGCCGTCGGCGTCGAAGGCGCACAGGGCCGCGTCCATGCCGTCGAGCAGTGCGGCGAGCAGATCGGATCCCCCGGACTCGCCGGGGTCGTCCGGCCCCAGCTCGTCGGTGGTCCCACTCCGCCGGGAAGCACTCACCTGGACCCCCTGGAGGCTGCGTCGGCGCCGGTACGGCGCGCGGTTCGCTCACTGGCCTTCATTCAACTGGAACGTGACACAGCACACATGCTGTTCCCGCAACTTGCCGGAATCTGTTCCCGCTCGACGGCAGGCCGACTCGTGCGCGGTGGGCGGCGGCCGGGCACGCCGGTCCCCCCGTTTTCCCGGTGGCCCCCGCTTGTCAGTGGGATCCGGCAGAATTGGTGTCAGGGCCAGCGCACGCGCCGGGCTGCCGGCAGAGGTAATCGAGGGGCACGTATGTCCGGACTGATCGACACCACGGAGATGTATCTCCGCACCATCCTCGAGCTCGAAGAGGAAGGCGTCGTCCCCATGCGCGCCCGCATCGCGGAGCGGCTGGACCAGAGTGGGCCGACGGTGAGCCAGACGGTGGCGCGCATGGAGCGCGACGGGCTGGTGTCCGTGGCCAGTGACCGGCATCTGGAGCTGACCGACGAGGGCCGCCGGCTCGCCACGCGCGTGATGCGCAAGCACCGGCTGGCCGAGTGTCTGCTCGTCGACGTGATCGGCCTGGAGTGGGAGCAGGTGCACGCGGAGGCGTGCCGCTGGGAGCACGTGATGAGCGAGGCGGTGGAGCGGCGGGTGCTGGAGCTGCTGCGGCACCCGACCGAGTCGCCGTACGGCAATCCCATTCCGGGTCTGGAGGAGCTGGGCGAGAAGGACGGCGCGGACCCGTTCCTGGACGAGGGCATGGTCTCGCTGGCGGATCTGGATCCGGGGGCGGACGGCAAGACGGTCGTGGTCCGGCGGATCGGTGAGCCGATCCAGACGGACGCGCAGCTGATGTACACGCTGCGGCGTGCGGGGGTGCAGCCCGGTTCCGTGGTGAGCGTGACCGCGTCGGCGGGCGGGGTGCTGGTGGGCAGCGGTGGTGAGGCGGCCGAGCTGGAGGCGGACGTCGCCTCGCATGTGTTCGTCGCCAAGCGCTGAGCGGAGGTGAGCCCCGGCGCCGTGCGGCGCCGGGGCCTGTCCTCCCCTGTGCTGACCCGGAGCCCCGAGCTCTCAGGGTCATTCCCCTCGGACCGGTTTCCCCGAGCGGTCCGCCCTCCCGCCAGTAGAGATCCCCTCGGTGGCGGCGATCATTCCTTGAGGGGTGTCACTCGAATGAGGGGTGTTGTCCGCGGAGACGGATTTTTCGAATGAGTATTCGATAGGTTCGTGGAGGACGGCAGTACACCGGTACGAGGCAGGCGGAGCTGGGGGGTACCAGGGCCCATGGCACGGCGTATCGACGTGGCGGGAGCGGGCGGCGTGCGCCTGGCCGCCTGGGAGTTCGCGGACCCTCCGAAGCCGGGACCGGAGGCGGGGGACGGCGGGACGCGCGCGGCGCCGGGCGTGCTGTTACTGCACGGCCTGATGGGCCGCGCCTCCCACTGGGCCGCCACCGCCCGCTGGCTCGCCGCGCGCCACCGCGCCGTCGCCCTCGACCAGCGGGGGCACGGCCAGAGCGAGAAGCCCCCACAGGCC
Organism: Streptomyces sp. NPDC048192; assembly: GCF_043202415.1. Lineage (NCBI taxonomy): Bacteria > Bacillati > Actinomycetota > Actinomycetes > Kitasatosporales > Streptomycetaceae > Streptomyces > Streptomyces sp. NPDC048192. The sequence goes on along the minus strand of NZ_JBIDAL010000005.1, from coordinate 318,539 downwards.
GCCTACACCCGCGAGGCCTACGTCGACGACGCCGAGGCCGCCCTCGAACAGCTCGGTCTCGCCCCCGCGCTCCTCATCGGCCATGCCATGGGCGCACTGACCGCCTGGCAGCTCGCCGCCAAACGTCCCGATCTGGTCCGGGGCCTGATCATCTGCGACATGCGGGCCTCCGCGCTGGGCGCCGCCTCGCAGCGGGAGTGGGCCGACTGGTTCCGGGCCTGGCCCGTCCCCTTCGCCACGCTGGCGGACGTGCGCAAGTGGTTCGGCGAGGACGATCCCTGGGTGGAGCGGCCGAATCCGGCGCGCGGGGAGTTCTACGCCGAGGTGATGCACGAGGGCGCCGACGGCTGGCGTCCGGTCTTCGAGCCGGAGCAGATGCTCAGGTCCCGGGAGACGTGGGTGTACGACGCGCACTGGGAGGAGCTGGCCCAGGTGCGCTGCCCGGCGCTCGTGGTGCGCGGCGTGGACGGCCAGCTGGGTCGGGCGGAGGCGCAGGAGATGGTGCGGGTGCTGCCGGCGGGGGAGTATGCCGAGGTCGCCGACGCCGGTCATCTCGCGCACTACGACATGCCGTCGGCCTGGCGGGCCGCGGTGGCGCCGTTCATCGACCGGGTGCTCGGGGACTGAGCGGGCTCCTACCCCTTGCTGACCGCCGTGAGGATCTCCGGCAGCCGTGCCGCCGTTCTCGGTGCCGCCAGGCGCAGCCCCAGCAGGGTCAGCCCGGCGCCGTACGCCGTCCCCACCGGCAGCAGCAGCCACCCGAAGCCGGCGCCGCCCTCGCTGAGGTGGAGCCAGATCGTCGCGGCGATGACCGGGGAGCACAGCAGGGCCGCCGAGACCATGCCGCCGAAGATGGCGATCCAGGCGAGGCCGGCCTGACCGGGGGCGACGTTCTTGTGGCCCTCCTGGGGGATGGAGTAGGGGAAGCGGGCCGAGGTCCAGGCGCCCGTGGCGAGCATTGCGCCGAGCAGGGCGAAGGACAGGCCCAGCACCTCCGGCAGCCGCGACCAGGAGCCGAGCAGGGCGGTGGTCACCGTGGTGACGAGGGCCGCGTACGGCAGGGTGATGAGCAGCAGGGCCAGCGCGCGGCCGCGCAGTTCGGCGTAGGCGTCCCGGGGTGAGGAGATGGTCGTGGCCACCATCCAGAAGGCGGAGGTGTCCTGCCCGAACTGGTTGTACATCTGGATGCCGAGCATTCCGGCGGCGAAGCACGCGAAGTAGACGGACCCGGTGCCCTGGACCGCGTTGAACACGGGCACGATCAGCCCGATCGCCAGCGAGGTCACCCACGCGGCCTTGGTCTTGGGGTCCCGCCAGATGTAGCGCAGGCTGCGCTCCATGACCGGGCCCGTGCGGCCGTGCGGCAGCAGCCGGCCGAGTCCGGTGGCGGAGCGGCCGCGGTCGCCGGTGTCGGCGGGCTGCAGCGTGGAGGCGTCGGGCGCGGTCATCAGCCGGGTCAGGCTGCGCGCCCACACCGCGATCAGCACGGCCAGTCCGGCCGCGGCGACGGCGAGTCGGGCGGCCGCGATGCCGTACGACCCCTCGCTCGTCGAGTGGACTGCCGCCACCGCCGACGCCGGCGGCACCCAGGAGAGCACGTCGGCGACCGGTTGCAGCCGCCCGAGCCCGGCCGAACCCAGCTCGCGTGCCCCGAAGTTGACGAGCTGCGCGCCGATGGCGATCACCAGGCCGCTCAGCACGGCGAGGTCGCGGCCCTTCCGGCTGGTCAGCAGCCGTACGTTGGCCGTGGCGACGGCCCGCGCCAGCGCCACGCAGCCCAGCAGCGCGAGGACGACGGCGACCACGGTGACGGCGTAGGCGGGGCCGCCGTGCGCGACGGACAGCGCGCAGCCGGTCAGCACCAGCAGCGTGAACAGCGGGCCGGTGCCCACCAGGGAGGCCGCGAGCAGGGCCCGGACCAGCGGGCGGGGCCGCAGCGGGAGCATCACCAGCCGGGTGGGGTCCAGGGTCTCGTCGCCGGACGGGAAGAACAGCGGCAGCACCGCCCAGCCCAGCGCCAGCACGGCCGTGCCGGGGACGGCGATCACGTCGGCGTGCGCGTGCCCGCGCAGCAGGAGCAGCCCGAGCAGCTGGGACAACGCGAACAGCACGGCGACGACCGCGGAGGCGACGAACGCGGCCCGCCGGCCGCCGGACTGCCGCAGCCCGCCCCGCAGAAGCGACAGTTTGAGCCGTACGACGGTGGAGGTCAGGTGTGTCATCGGGCGGCCCCGCCGCCCAGCCAGTCCAGGTCGGATCCGGTGTTCCGGCCGCTCGCCCCGACCAGTTCCAGGAAGGCGGTCTGCAGCGTCGGGTGCTCCCCGCGCACCTCGTCCAGCGGGCCCGTGGCCCGGATGCGGCCGGCCGCCATGACGGCGACCCAGTCGCACAGCGACTCGACCAGCTCCATCACGTGGGAGGAGAAGACGACGGTGGCGCCGGAGGCGGTGTACCGCTCCAGGACGCCCCGGATGGTCTGCGCGGACACCGGGTCGACGCCCTCGAACGGCTCGTCCAGGAAGAGCACCTCGGGGTTGTGCAGCAGCGCGGCGGCGAGCCCGATCTTCTTGCGCATGCCGGTCGAGTAGTCGACGACCAGCTTGTGCTGGGCGCCGGCCAGGTCGAGGACGTCCAGCAGCTGGGTGGCCCGCTTGTCGACCTCGGGTCCCGGCAGCCCGCGCAGCCGCCCGGAGTACCCGAGCAGCTCGCGCCCCGACAGCCGCTCGAACAGCCGCAGTCCTTCGGGCAGGACGCCGATGCGTGCCTTCACGGCCACGGGGTCGCGCCACACGTCGTGCCCGACGACCTCCACCGTGCCGTCGTCGGGCCGCAGCAGCCCGGTCACCATGGAGAGCGTGGTGGTCTTGCCGGCCCCGTTCGGCCCGACCAGCCCGATGAACTTCCCGGCGGGCAGCTCCAGATCGATCCCCCCGACGGCGACCTGCTGCCCGAACCGCTTCCAGAGCCCCCGTACGCGCACCGCAACTTCGGTCATGCATGAAGGTTACGGCGGTGGGGCCGGCCTCAGGGGCGCGGGAGCGTGCTCACCGGTCCCGCCCGCAGGCGTAGGCGAGCGGCGAGATCAGCTCCTCGGCGCCCGGCAGCCAGCGGTTCGCCGGGGTGGGCCGGCGCGCCCACTGCACGGCCCCGCGGGACCCGAACCGCGTCGGGGGAGCGGCCACGTACGCCCCCTCGCCCAGCGCGACCAGGTCCAGGGACGCGGGCGACCAGCCGAGCCCCCGCACCAGCTCCGGCACCTTCACCGCGCCCCCGGGCAGCACGAAGAAGTGCATCCGCCGGTCCGGGGAGAGCGTCACCGGGCCCAGCGTCAGCTCCATCCGCTCCATGCGGGCGAGCGCGAGGAACCCCGCGCTCTCCGGGACGGACAGCGCGTCGAAGGTCCGCCCCGTCGGCAGCAGGATCGAGGCCGTCGGCTGCTTCTGCCACATCCGGCGCGTCACCGTCGCGCTGCCGGTCGCCTGGGCCGGCCAGTCGGGGCGCGCGGGGTGCGCACCCGGCGCAGGGCAGGAGGCGTCGCCGCACGAGCAGCGCTGGATGCCGGCGACCGCTTCCAGCCAGGTGCCCGGGACCACGTCCCAGTGCCGCTCCTCGGCGTAGCGTACGGCCGTCTCCAGCAGTGATTCCCCGCGCTGCTGCGGAATCTGACCGGCCATCTGAGTGTTCGGGGCGCCCGCGATCGTCTCTTCCACGCTCCTCTCAACTCCCGCGCTCACCTGGAGTTACGGCCATGGCGCGCGCGGGGGTGGAGCATCGGTCCGGCAGTCGGGGCGCATGGGTGCACGGGTGGGGGCGCGCGGGAGGAACCGGGGCGTGGGCGGGGTAGCCAGGGGTGGGGTTGGCAACCGTAGTTACCCCGGCAAACCGCACATGTCACGCATTGACGGTATGTCAACTGGGCAGTGATCTTCCCGAAAACGGTCACGGCCCAGGGGATCGCAACGCAGGGGGTAGCACATGGCCGCAAGGCCTCTCGTGGCGAGGCAGCCGAACGAACGGCTGCAGGCTCTCATCCAGGAAGCGGGGTGCTCGAACGCCGGGCTGGCCCGGCGGGTCAACATGTGCGGCGCCGAGCACGGTCTCGACCTGCGCTACGACAAGACGTCCGTGGCCCGCTGGCTGCGCGGGCAGCAGCCGCGGGGCCGGGCGCCGGCGATCATCGCGGAGGCGCTCGGGCGCAAGCTCGGCCGTACGGTCACGATCGACGAGATCGGCATGGCCAACGGCAAGAACCTCGCCTCGGGGGTGGGTCTCCAGTTCTCGCCGACGGTACTGGGGGCCATCGAGCAGGTCTGCGAGCTGTGGCGCAGCGACGTGGGGCGCCGGGACTTCCTGTCCGGTTCCTCCGTCGCCGCCTCCGCGCTGGTCGAGCCCAGCCGCGACTGGCTGATCTCGGCGCCGGACGCCCAGGTGGCCCGCCAGGCGGGCCCGCGCGTGGGCCAGGCCGACGTGGCGGCCGTACGGTCCATGACGCAGGCGTTGACCGACCTGGACCACCAGTTCGGCAGCGGTCATGTGCGCCCGGTGGTGGTGCACTACCTGAACAGCGTGGTCTCCGGGCTGCTCGCCGGCTCCTACCGGGAGACGGTCGGACGCGAACTGTTCGCCGCCGTCGCCCGGTTGACGGAGCTGGCGGGCTACATGGCCGTGGACACCGGCCAACCGGGCCTCGCCCAGCGGTACTACATCCAGTCGCTGCGGCTGGCGCAGGCCGCCGGGGACCGCGGCTACGGCGGCTATGTGCTCGCCGCGTCCATGAGCCACCTCGCCGCGCAGCTCGGAAACCCGCGCGAGATCGCCCAGTTGGCCCGGGCGGCGCAGGAGGGGGCGCGCGGGCAGGTGACCCCGCGCGCGGAGGCGATGTTCCACGCGGCCGAGGCGCGCGGGCACGCCCTGCTCGGCGACGCGCGCGCGGCGCAGGCCTCCATCGGGCGCGCGGTGACGGCGATGGAGCGGGCGGACGGCGCCTCGGGCGACGACCCGGTGTGGATCCGGCACTTCGACGAGGCCTATCTCGCCGACGAGTTGGCGCACTGCCACCGCGACCTCGGCGAGCCCGAACAGGCGGCCCGGTACGCCGAGCAGTCGCTGGCCGGGCACCCGGAGTCCCGGGCCCGCCGGCGCGCCATCGGCCTGTGCCTGCTCGCCACGGCCCAGGTGCAGCAGCGGGAGATCGAACAGGCCTGCGGCACCGGCCTGAAGGCGGTGGAGCTGCTCGAGACGCTGCGCTCCAACCGGGGCGCCGAGTACCTGGACGACCTCCAGCAGCGCCTCGAGCCGTTCCGGGAGGAGGCGGTGGTACGGGAGTTCGGGGCGCGCCTCGACCTCCAGCAGGCGGCCTGAACGGCACCGTCCCCGCGGGTCCGCCCGGCGTGAAGGTCGCGCAAAGCGGTCTATAGCAGTAATCCGCGGGGGCGGTTCTGTAATCGCCGTCACAGGAAAGAAGATCGCGCCCTGAGCTGCATGGCACCCGGCTCGGGGGACCCGGTAGCGTGAGCCCGATTCACAAGGTCCCCCATTAGTAGGAGTCCCGGTGACGCAGAGCGGACAGGGCGAGGAGCCCTCGGCGCGGCCCGCGCGCGAAGGCATCGTGCTGCCCTCCGACGGAGGCGAGCCCCTGTTGCCGGGCATGACCGGCGCGCCCGCGCCCGCCACGGCCGCCCCGGCGGGCGGACAGGCCTGGGGCGGATCCTGGGGGCCCGAGCAGCAGCCGCCCCGGCCGGACCAGGGCCTGCCCCCGGCGGCGGCCCAGCAGTGGCACTCCCCGGACCTCCCGCACCAGCCGCCGCCGGCCGTGAACCCCGGCCCGCTGCCGCCCGAGGGAGCCCCGGCGTCGTACGGGCAGCCGGCCTACGGCGAGGGCGGCGGCTACGGCACCGGGCAGCAGCCCGGATACGGCACGGCGCCCGATCCGTACCAGCAGTACCAGCAGCAGCACCAGCCGCAGCCGTCGTACGGGCAGCAGGCCGCCCCGCTGCCTCCGGCGGACGAGGGCGCGACGCAGTACATACCGCCGGTGCAGGCATCTGCCGACGAGGGCGCCACGCAGTACCTGCCGCCGGTCCCGGCCGCTCCCGCCGGCGAGGGCGCGACCCAGTACCTCCCGCCCGTGACGCCCGGTGCGCTGCCGTCCGAGTCGCACGGCGAGGAGACCCGTTACCTCGGCCGCGCCCCCCAGCAGCCGCCTACGCCGTCCGACGCCGAGGCCACCCAGTTCATCCCGCCGTACGCCGCGCAGGCGCAGCACCAGGCGCAGGGCGCGGACCGGCCGTCGCCGGACGGCTTCGACCACCTCTTCCGCGGCGGCCCCGCGGACGGTGACGGCCCGGCCGGGGCCACCCAGCAGATGCCGCGCGTGCAGCCGGACGCCTACCCCGGCGGCCCGGCCCGCCCGCCGTACGGAGCGCAGCAGCCCTCCTACGGCGCACAGCAGCCGTCGTACGCCCCCGCGCACGACGACGACCCGCCCCGGACCCGCTCGCGGGTGCCGCTGATCGCCGCGATCGGCGTCGGCATCGTCGTCATCGGGGTGGGCGCGGGCGCGCTGCTCAGCGGCGGCGGCACGGACAAGGGCACCGACGGCAAGACGGTCGCGGCCACCTCGGCGGCCCCCGGCCAGAGCTCCGCGCCCGCCGTCGACCCGGCCCGGCAGCAGGCCGTCGAACTGGACAAGCTGCTCGCCGACAGCGGCAGCAGCCGCGCGACGGTGATCAAGTCGGTGGCCGACGTCAAGAACTGCACCGACCTCGACACGGCCGGCTCCAGCCTGCGCGACGCGGCCAGGCAGCGCGGCGACCTGGTGACCCGGCTCGGCAAGCTGTCCGTCGACAAGCTCCCGGGCCACGCGGACCTCACCACGGCGCTGACCAGGGCCTGGCAGGCCTCCGCCGCCGCCGACAGCCACTACGCGGCCTGGGCCGACCAGGCCAGGAACCGCAAGGTCTGCCACAAGGGCCACGCCCGCGTCACGGGCGAGACCCAGGCCGGCAACCGGGCGAGCGGCACCGCCAGCGCGCAGAAGGTGAAGGCGGCGTCGCTGTGGAACGCGATCGCGCGGAGGTACGGCCTGACCCAGCGCCAGCCGACCCAGCTGTGACGCCGTGCCGGCCGTGACGTCGTCAGGTAGCGCCGGCGGGCGTCACTGCACGTCGGCGTTCTCCAGGATCGAGGTCATGTCGGTGCTGCCGTCGAACCCGCCGGTGCCCTTGCGGGCCGCGACCAGCCGGCCGTCCTGCACCACCTGCAGGGTGACGTCGGCGTTGACCATGCGCGGGAAGCCGACCGCGGCCAGCTTGCTGGAGTAGGACCAGTGCAGGGTCGGGGTGAGACCGCCGGTGGAGACCCGCAGGCCGTCGTCGAGGGTGCGCCGCACCGAGTCGGCGGTCACCCCGCCGCCGCCGATCTTGTCCAGGACGGCCTTCAGCACGGTGTACGCGATCCACGTGGTCTGCACTCCGGCGTCCGCGGGGTCGATGCGGTTGTCGCCGAAGGCCTCCTCGTCGATCACCTTCTTCATCGTGTCCCAGCGCGAGTCCGACGCCGGCGGGTACCAGCCGGTGATGTACGCCCCCTCGTACGGCCCCGACGCCCCGCCGGTGGCGTTGATCACGGTCTGGTCGACGCTGCCGAGCACGGTCGCCAGCCGTACCGAGGGGAAGCTGTCGCGCTCGCGGCGGAAGGAGTCCATGAAGGTGTCGGTGCGGTCGCCGAGCGCCGGGACCACGCAGCCCTTCTTCGCCAGGTCCCGGGTGGCGAAGCGCAGCGCCTGGCCGGCCTTGTCGCCGTACTCGGTGGCGTCCTCCTGGGCGAGCTGGTCGCCGGCCTTGGCGTGTCCGCCCGCCTGAAGCCCGGAGTCGAGCAGCACGGGCAGCTCGTCGCCGGCGATGCTGTCGGGCCGGACCAGGGAGATGTTGCCGCAGGCCGCCGCGAGGGCCTTGCCGAGACCGGCGAGCAGGGCGGGCTGGCCGCCGTTGACCGGGTACGACATCTGCCCGGTGAACTCGTCGTTGGTGACGCCGTAGCCGCCGATGTAGGGGATGCCGGCGCCTTCCAGCGGGGCGGAGTAGGAGTCGGTGAACTGGCTGTAGGAGCCGACGACCGCGACCACGTCCTCGTCGGCCGCGTACCGGGCGCACCGGGCGGCGCCCACGCTGTCGTTGTGGTCGTTGCAGGTCAGGACCTGCAGCTTGCGGCCGTTGATGCCGCCGTTCGCGTTGATCCACTTGGCGTAGGCGAGGGCCATCGCCGGCATGCCGGGCTTGTTGGTGGCGTCGGTGTCCTGCGGGGCCCAGGTCATGACCTTGATCGGGTCATCCCCGGAGCCCCCCGTGGCACCGGGGATGACCCCGCATCCGGCGGTGAGCGACGCGCACAGGGCCAGCGCACCCGCCGTCAGCGCGGTGGCTCTGCCGGGGCGGAGAGGAGTCTGGAGGAAAGTACGGATCGCGCGTCGCCTGCCGGTCATGTGCACGCACGATTCCCTCACACGACGAACCAGCGAGTGACCCAGAGTCAACCGAAGGTGACGGGGAGGTGAATTACAGGGGCCGGTGAGGCTGGTGTGACGGGGAACGTACGATCGATGACCGTGCAAGGTTCGGAGAACTCTTCCCGTCGTGGCCGTCGCTCCTCCACCATGGGCGGCATGCCCCTAAGCGACATGCCGTGGTGGCGCTGGCGCAGCAATGTGCGCTCGGCGCTGCACATGCTCTCCGACCCGGTGTTCCAGCGGGACGTCTGGCTGGCCGGCGTGGACGGGTACGGCGACGTCACCGACGCCGTCTACCGGCTGGTGGAGGACACCTGGCTGGACAACTGGTCCGCCGAGAAGTACGTCGGCACGATCTTCCGGGACTCGCAGGAGGCGGCCCTGGTGGACACCGCCGTGCTGCGGGTGCTGCGGATCATGCACCAGGTCGGCCCGGACGCGCCGGTCTCCGCCTACCTCGACCACCCGGGCTGGCCCGAGGCGGTCCGCGCGGCGCGGGACGCCCATGTCCGGATGACCGTGAGCGACGGCGAGGACCCGGACACGCCGCCGAAGACCCTGGAAGTCCTGAGGATCATGACCCGGACGGCGTGAGGGCGCCCGCACGGGGCGCCCGCGCCGCCGTGCCGCCCCGTTGTCCCGGTGTCCCGCCCTGCGGGACGATCGCTCCCGGCAGGCGTCCGACGTGAGAACCTGTAGGGCATGAACGAGCAGTCCGCGCCTGCCGCCGCCCCGGCCGACCAGTACGTCCTCACCCTCTCCTGCCCGGACAAAAAGGGCATCGTGCACGCCGTGTCGAGCTACCTCTTCATGACCGGCTGCAACATCGAGGACAGCCAGCAGTTCGGCGACCACGACACCGGCCTGTTCTTCATGCGCGTCCACTTCTCGGCCGAGGCGCCGGTGACGGTGGACAAACTGCGGGCGAGCTTCGCGGCGGTCGGCGACTCCTTCCACATGGACTGGCAGATCAACCGGGCCGACGAGAGGATGCGGATCCTGCTGATGGTCAGCAAGTTCGGGCACTGCCTGAACGACCTGCTGTTCCGGGCGCGGATCGGGGCGCTGCCCGTGGAGATCGTGGGCGTGGTGTCGAACCACACCGACTTCGAGGAGCTGGTGGGCTCCTACAACGTTCCCTTCCACCACATTCCGGTGACGAAGGACACGAAGGCGGACGCCGAGGCGAAGCTGCTGGAGATCGTCCGCGAGGAGGGCGTCGAACTGGTCGTGCTCGCCCGCTACATGCAGGTCCTCTCAGACGACCTGTGCAAGCAGCTCAGCGGCCGGATCATCAACATCCACCACTCCTTCCTGCCGAGCTTCAAGGGCGCGAAGCCGTACCACCAGGCGCACGCCAGGGGCGTCAAGCTCATCGGGGCGACGGCGCACTACGTGACCGCCGACCTGGACGAGGGGCCGATCATCGAGCAGGAGGTCGAGCGCGTCGGCCACGGTGTGACGCCGGACCAGCTGGTCGCCATCGGCCGGGACGTGGAGTGCCAGGCGCTGGCGCGGGCGGTGAAGTGGCACGCGGAGCGCCGGATCCTGCTCAACGGCCGCCGCACCGTGGTGTTCGCCTAGCCGGCCGGGGCGCGTCCGCGCCCCACGGCCCGCGTCCGGCGCGCCCTACATCCGGCTCAGCCCGGCCGTGGCGAACAGCACGTCCCTGATCGCCTCCCGGTCGCCCAGCTGCCCGGCCGCCGCGTCCTCCGGCGAGATGCGGCCCGCGGCCAGCCGGCAGAACTCCACGCCGTCCAGCGCCACATGGGCCACCTCGTGCTCCGCGGAGCCCACCGCCGCCGGTGAGTCCAGCGGGATCAGCCACTCCCCGCCGGCGTGGCCCTCGATCTCCAGCCGCAGGCTGCGGCCGGGCTCGCCGGCGACGCCGAGGTGGCGGCCGCGGCCGGGCGAGGCCAGCCCCGCCTGCCGGCGTTCCGCCAGCGCCGCGGGCAGCATCCGGGCCGCGAGGTCGATCATCTTGTGCAGGTGGCGCGTCGCGGGCGGCCCGTAGGGGTAGTCCACCGCCTCCGCGATGTCCTCGGCGTGCACCCAGCACGCGAAGGCCCGGTCCAGCATCGCGTCGTGCAGCGGCAGTTCGACGTCGCCGTACGACACCGGGAGCCCGCCCGCGTGGCCGCCGGTGAACGACACCGTCCGCACCAGGCTGTGGCTCTGCTCCCGCCAGGGCCCGCGCACCGAGCGGGTCGGCGGGAAGCGGGAGGTCCGCCAGAACGCCTCGGTGCGCTCCTGCGGGCCCACCGCGCGCCGCTCCGCCACCTCGCCGACCTCGGCCAGCGGGTCCGGAAGACCCAGCCCGACCGCGACCAGCCCGTCCACCGACAGCAGGTGTGCGATCACCCCGGCCACGGTCGTACGACGGCTGCGCGCCGTGTCGGACTCGAACCACCGCAGCCGCACCGGCGCGTGCCACTCGGCGCGCCCGAAGTCCTGCAGCAGGGCGTCGAGGCGCGCGGTCTCGGCGTCGTACGGCACCGCCCACTCCGGCACCGGGATGCGCGGCGGACGGCGCTCCAGACAGCTCTCCAGGACGCGGGTGCGCAGCGCCGGGTCGAGGTCGAGGCTCTCCGGCCGGTGCAGCAGGCCGACCGCCTCGCGCAGCCGGCGCGCCTCGTCGGCGCAGCTTCCGCAGGAGCCCAGATGGTCCTCGACGGCCGCCGTCTCCGCCGCCGAGCACGCGGCCAGCGCCCAGGCTCCGAGGAGCGATTTCAGGACGTCGTGCGGCAGGTCGAGCGGCACGGGCACGAGGCCGTCCGCCTCGGCGGCGGACGGCGGACGCCCGCCGTCCTCGACGGAGGCGCGGGGCGTCGGTATGCGCGCCGGCCGGTCCGGCTCGGAGCCGCCGGCGCCGTGCGGCTCGTGGCCCGAGCCGCCGTCGCCGCCCGCGTCGCGGTGCCCGTTGTCACCGCGCCCGCCGGCGCCGCCGTACCCCTCGCGCCGCTTGTCCTGCTCCTGCTCCTGCCCGGGGCCGTCGTGTTCGTCGTGCTCGTGCTGCGCCTCGAACCGTCCCGCTCCGCTCACAGCGCGCCCCCTGGTTCCGGCGGGGTGCCGGCGTCGTGGGCGGTGGAGAGCAGCTGCAGGCCGAGGCGGAGCCGGCGGCGGGCCTCGTCCTCGGTGACGCCGAGGTCGGTGGCGGTCTGGCGGTAGTCGCGGCGCTGGAAGTAGGCCAGGTCGAGGGCGGCGCGCAGCGGGGCGGGCATGGAGTGGACGATGTAGTCGGCGCGGGCGGCGACCGCGGCGCGGCGCACCTTGCGCTCCAGCTCCGCCAGGGAGCCGCCGCCCTCCGGCAGCGCGGCCGTCTCGCTGGCGCGCAGCCGCTCCACGGCGAGCCGACGGGCGACCCCGGCGACCCAGGTGCGCAGGGGGCCCTTCTTGGGGTCGTAGGTCTCGGGGTGCTCCCACAGGTGGGCGAAGACCTCGCGGGTGAGGCTGTCGGCCGCCTTGTCGTCGCCGAGGACGCGGTGGGCGAGGCCGTGCACCAGCGAGGCGAAGCGGTCGTACAGCTCGCCCAGGGCGGCCGCCTCACCGCGGGCCAGCCGCTGCTGCATCTTGCGGTCCCAGCGGGGCGGTGCGTCCTTCTCGGCCATGCGGTCCCTCCCCTCGTCCGTGTCCGACCCGTCCAGCCTGTCCGCGCCGTCGTGACGAATGTAGTCGGCACACCTGACAGCGCACGCCCCTTTGTGTCAATGCGCGCCCCCCGGAGCACCGCAGGTGATAGTGCCCTCTTCACATAAGCTTCACACGACCCTTGTGCATCTACGATCGAACGCGATCGGCAGTGACCGAAAAACGCTCCTTGTTGATCAAGTCCAGTTTGCCGCCGGACGTTTCAGGGAACGGCCGCTGGGCAGCCGCGCGGAAGCAAGCGTAGGAACTGCTTCCGTTTCCGGGCGGTTCCGGAAGTTCCGGCGAGCGGAGGGGCAGGGACGTGGCATTCAAGGTGACCGGCGTCGAACACGGCGAGTGGGCCGTGCTCCGGGTGACCGGGGAACTGGATCTGATGACCTCGCCGGTGCTGCGGCAACACGTGCACGACGTCGTGGCCGAGGGCCACCACAGTCTCGTCGTGGACCTCTCCGACGTGTTCTTCTGCGACTCCAGCGGGGTCGGCGTCCTCGTCGCCGCCCGCCGGCTGATCCGCTCCTGTCAGGGCCGGCTCCGGCTCATCCTGCCCGACCGGGGCGCCGAGGACGGCTCGCACGTCAACCGGGTCCTCGGCGCGCTCGGCGTCCGCCGCCTCTTCGACGTCCGCCCCGACCTCGAGGCCGCGACGACCGACGAGGCGGGCCCGCTGTCGGCCTGACGGACGCCCTCTCGCCACCGGTCCGGGCCCACCGCGCCACCGTTCCCGCCCCTCGCCACCGGTCCAGGCCGCCACGCTGCCCGCGCCACCGTGCTGCTGTTCACACCGTCCGCGCCACCGCGCCACCGTTCGTCACCGGTCCAGGCCGCCCACGCCGTCCGCGCCACCGTGCCGCCATGCACGCCGTGCGCGCCACCGTTCTCTCCGCTCGCCACCGGTCCAGGTCCCCCCACGCCTTCCGCGCCACCGTGTCGTTGTTCACGCCGCCCGCGCCACCGTGCCGCCGTTCACGCCGTCCGCGCCTTCGCGCCGCCGGCGCCCTCACCGAGCCTTTCGCGCCCCGCCGCGGCGTCGTCCCCGCGCTTGCGACATGGCCACACTGTTGTCGCAGAATTCCCCCGGTCTTGGCACAACCGCCGGGTCACGGCCATCCCGGTGCCCTGCGCGTCATACGCTCCCTGCGAGGTGGCCCGGCCACCCGCCCCACGCCCGAGACGCACACGTAAGGCGGCCCGAACAGACATGGTCAGCACCGAGTACGAGCGCAGGATCGCCGCCCGGTTCGCCACCTTCGACCAGGACGGCAACGGCTGGATCGACCGCGAGGACTTCAACGCGGCGGCCAAGGCGCTCCTCGCCGAGTTCTCCGTGACCGCGCGCTCCGACAAGGGGCAGGCGCTGTACGCGGGAGCGGAGGCGTTCTGGCAGGGCATGGCCGGGATCGCGGACCGGGACGGCGACCAGCGCATCACCCGCGAGGAGTTCGTCACCGGCGCGGTCAAGCGGCTGCGCGACAACCCCGAGCGCTTCGCCGAGATCGCCCGCCCGTTCCTGCACGCGGCCCTCGCCGTGGCGGACACGGACGCCGACGGCCGCGTCACGGTCGCCGACACCGCCCGCGTCCTGCGCTGCCTGCACGTCCCCGCCGACCTCGCCGGCACCGTGGCCGCGGCCCTCGACGCCGACGCCGACGGCGCCATCACCGAGCCGGACATCATCCCGGCGTTCTCCCGCTACTTCACGGTCGCGGAGTAGCGTCCGCCCCCAACCGTTGGCCAAGATGTCGCGGATCGTGGCATGCCGGTTTCACGGAGCGTCGATACCGGGTTGTGTCCTTCGCGGGGCTCGTCACATCCCGGAGTCGGCCGCCTGCTCCGGTACCTTGTGTGGGATGCGAGTGGCGGCGAGCGCGAGCCGGTCCGGCGGTGCCCCTGGGGCGGTGCCGGGTCACGCGGTGCGCGGCGCTGTTCGCGGGGCGATGACGGCTTCGGCCGACGCCTGTTCGACTCCCCGGCACGAGCGTCGCACAGTATGCCGTACGCGTACTCCTTCGCGATGGAATATGCCCGAAGCGCTTGTTGGGGTGACTGTACGTCAACCATGCTGTCGTCCAAGGGAATCACGTTCCGTGACCCTTGCTCTGGCCGTTGTTCTGGCCATGCAGAAAATGGCTACGATCGTGGCCCTCGTGATCGCCGCCGCGGCCCGGAGCTTCGCGGCGGCCCGGTGGCGCGGGGTCACGAGTCCGCCGGTTCGGATGGTGTGAGCGGTGCAGGTGCTTCAAGTGCAGCTGGAGATCCGGCCCGACCCCACGGAGGTGGGCCGGGCGAGGAGGTGGGCCCGCTCGCGGCTCGCCGGACTCGGCATAGCGGCCGACGAGCCGCTCGCCGAGACCCTGATCCTGCTCGTCTCCGAACTGGTGACCAACGCCGTGGTGCACACCGGCCACGCGGCCGTGCTCCGGCTCTCCTTGCCGGGCGCGACGTCCGCGGCGCCGGCCGATGAGGACCTACCGCCGGCCGACGCGGCCGCGCCACCAGCGGTGCCCGCCGCGGGCACCGTGCGCGTGGAGGTCGCCGACGGCAGCTCCCGCGCCCCCGTGCCGCGGTGCGCCGGCAGTGACGCGACCGGCGGCCGGGGCCTGGCCCTCGTGGACTGCCTGGCCGACCGCTGGGGCTGGAGCCCGGAAGGCGCCGGCAAGAGCATCTGGTGCGAACTCGACCGCTGCGCAGGGCCCGGACAGAGCGCAGCGGTGGCGTACGGGAGCGGGCTGTCCGCATACGAGGGCTTCGCCTTCGAGGCGGTGTAGCACCCGTCGCGGTGGTGCGCCGGAGGTGCATCCGTGCGCGGGTGCCGCGAACAGGGCGTTCGTAACAAATCCCCGTACCGGCGTTGACGGGCCGTCACCGGCTGAACACGCTTGTGGGCGACGATTCGCCGCGAGGGGACGGCGAGGGCCTGGCGACGGCGGCTCTCGCCGAGTGTGGGTCGGCACCTGGTGGGCGGCGCGTGCGCAAGGCAGTGGGGGGAGGCGCGCCGCCCGCCGTCAGGTGTGTACCGACCGTCTTTCCACAGGGTGTGGACAACTTTTCCCGTCAGGCCCGGGCGCCCGTCCGGAACGTCCTGCGATAGGCGGTCGGCGTCACCCCGAGCGCCTGCTGCAGATGCTGGCGCATCGACTGGGCCGTGCCGAAGCCCGCCTCGTGGGCCACCTGGTCGATGGACAGGCCGGTGGTCTCCAGCAGATGGCGGGCGCGTTCGACGCGCTGCTGGGTGAGCCACTGGCCGGGGCTGATCCCGACCTCCGCACGGAACCGGCGGGTGAAGGTGCGCACCGACATCGCCTCCTGCTCGGCCATGTCCCGCAGCTGGATCGGCTCGTGCAGCCGGCCCAGCGCCCAGGCGCGGGCGGCGGTCGTGGTCGACGACTGCGGGTCGGGCACCGGCCGTTCGATGTACTGGGCCTGCCCGCCGTCGCGGTGCGGCGGTACGACCGTGCGCCGGGCGACGTCGTTGGCGACCGCCGTGCCGAAGTCGCGGCGCACCATGTGCAGGCACAGGTCGATCCCGGCGGCCACCCCGGCCGAGGTGAGCACGTCGCCGTCGTCGATGAACAGCACGTCCGCGTCCACCTCGACCCGCGGGAAGAGCCGCTGGAAGCGGTCGGCGTCGGCCCAGTGCGTGGTCGCCGGGCGGCCGTCGAGGTATCCGGCGGCGGCGAGGACGTACACGCCGGTGCAGATGGAGGCGAGCCGGGTGCCGGGGCGGATGCGGGCGAGGGCGGCGGCCAGCTCGCCGGTGAGCCGGCCCTCCTCGAAGACCGGGCCGAGTTCGTACGACGCCGGGACGATCACCGTGTCGGCGCCGGCCAGGGCCTCCGGGCCGTTGGGGACGTGCACGGCGAAGTCGGCGTCGGTCTCCACCGGTCCGGGCGGCCGCACCGAGCAGGTCACCACCTCGTACAGGTGCCGGCCGTGCTCGTCCACGGGACGGCCGAAGATGCGGTGGGGGATGCCCAGTTCGAAGGGGAGCAGGCCGTCGAGGGCGAGGACGGCGACCCGGTGCGGACGGAAACCGTCGGCGGCAGCGGTCATGGCCCGATCCTAGCGAATGCTGACCCTCGGGCCACTCGTTGTGCGTGCATGGACCAGGGACGCTGTATGACGTGACTCAGACAAGCCCAGCCGCAGCCCCCGTCCAGGCCGCCCCGCCCGCCCGGCGCCGCCGCGTGCACCGCGCCTGGTCCGTCGCCGCCGTCACCTTCGTCACCATCATCGGCGCGGCCGCCTTCCGTTCCCTGCCCGGTCTGCTCCTCGACCCGCTGCACCAGGAGTTCGGCTGGTCACGCGGCACGATCGGCGCGGCCGTGTCCGTCAACCTCGCGCTGTACGGCCTCACCGCGCCCTTCGCCGCCGCCCTGATGGACCGCTTCGGCATCCGCCGGGTGGTCGCCGCCGCGCTGACCGTCATCGCCGCCGGTTCGGGTCTGACGGTGTGGATGACGGCGCCCTGGCAGCTGTGGCTGTGCTGGGGCCTGCTGGTCGGCCTCGGCTCCGGCTCGATGGCCCTCGCGTTCGCCGCGACGGTCACCAACCGCTGGTTCACCGAGCGGCGCGGCCTGGTCAGCGGCATCCTGACCGCCGCGTCCGCCTCCGGCCAGCTGATCTTCCTGCCGGTGCTGTCCTGGCTGACCGAGCACCACGGCTGGCGCCCGGCCGCCGTGACGGTGGCCCTGGCCGCGCTCGCCGTGGTCCCCTTCGTCTGGATCCTGCTGCGCGACCACCCCGCCGACATCGGGCAACGTCCGTACGGCGCCAAGGAGTTCGTGCCCAAGCCGGCCCCGGTCGCCGGCGCCGCCCGCCGCACCCTGAAGGTCCTCGCCGGCTCCGTCCGCACGGGCACGTTCTGGCTGCTCGCCGGGACCTTCGCGATCTGCGGCGCCTCCACCAACGGCCTGATCCAGACCCACTTCGTGCCCGCCGAGCACGACCACGGCATGCCGGTCACCACGGCCGCCTCGCTGCTCGCGGTCATCGGCGTGTTCGACGTGGCCGGCACGATCGCCTCCGGCTGGTTCACCGACCGCTTCGAACCCCGCCGCCTGCTCGCCGTGTACTACGCCCTGCGCGGCGTCTCCCTCGTCTTCCTCCCCATGCTGCTCGGCCCCGCCGTGCACCCCCCGATGCTCTTCTTCATCGTCTTCTACGGCCTCGACTGGGTCGCCACCGTCCCGCCGACCCTCGCCCTGTGCCGCGAGAACTACGGCGAGGACAGCGCCATCGTCTTCGGCTGGGTCCTCGCCTCCCACCAGGTCGGCGCGGCCCTCGTCGCCTACCTCGGCGGCCTCGCCCGCGACGTCTTCGGCTCCTACGACCTGGTCTGGTACGCCTCCGGCACCCTGTGCGCGGCAGCGGCCCTGATGGCCCTGGTGATCCGCCGGACGCCTGCCCCGGTTCCTGCGGTCGCCGTGTCCTGAACGGGCCCCTTCCCGGAGGAACCCGGACCCGGGCGGCGGTCAGTGCCCGGGGCTCTTCGGCCTGCTGCGTCCCGCTCCGACCCACTCGACTCCGTAGAGGGCCAGGCCGGAGCGGTTGCGCGCAAGTTCACGGACCAGCGGGTGGCCGAAGCCCCAGCCGCCGATGATGTCCGCGAGCCAGTCCTCGATCCGCTGCTGCAGTTCGTCGAGCCGCTTCTGCCGCGCGAGCATGCTCAGGACGAAGACGACGGTCATCAGGGTCTCGTCGTGCGTCCTGCCGAGAGACCGCTCACTCACCAGCAGGCTCCGTTCGGCGATCTCCAGGGCCAGGTCGTCCTGGCCGCGCAGATGATGAAGCAGAGCGAGCCGGTAGTGGGCCGAGACGACGAGGGGATGACCCCGGCCGACTTCCCGGCTTCCGAGATCGATGGCCCTGCGGAAGTCGGATTCGGCTTCGTCCAGACGCCCCTGGTTCCTCAGCTGGGTCGCCCGGTGGATCAGCGCCGCCAGATGGCGCTGGGTGAGGCGGCCGGGCTCACCGGAGAGCCGTTCGAGCGTGTGCTCGGCCTCCTCCGGGCTCATGTCGGACGTGTCCGGCCCGGCCTGCTCCTCCAGCGCGGAGGCATAGGACCGGCGAACGTCCACGGTGTCGGGGTCGGTGGCGCCGAGTGCCGTCTCGAACTCGGGGACGCACGCCGCCCAGATCTCCAGCGCCTCGGCAAGGCGGCCCGCCTTGCGCAGGACGACGGCGAGGTTGTGCCGGGCCATCAGGGTCATGCGGTCCCTCGGCCCGGCGACCGCCGTATGGTGCTCGACGAGCTGCCGGACGACACGGGCCGCGCGGTCGTACTCGCCCAGCCGCATGTACATCGCGCCCAGGTTGTTCCGGGTCGTCCACACGTCGGGCTGGTCCTCCCCGTACAGGGCGGAGACACCGGCGATCACCTTCTCCGCCTGCCGTGCGGCCCTGCGGACGTGTCCGCCCTGGTCGAGGACGGAGGCCAGGGCGGACCGGGTGCGCCAGGTCCGCACGTCGTCGGGGCCGACGTGGATCTCGCAGGCGCGCACGACGCGCTCCGCCACGGGCAGCGCCGACGCCCCCATCTGCTGGTGGAGCAGCAGGACGACGACCCTGTTCATCAGCATGGCACCCGCCGCGAAGTCGTCCTCCGGGCGCGTCAGCCCCACCCAGCGGACCAGATGGGGAAGCAGGGTCAGGCACCGCGCCACTTCGCCGGGAGACCCCTCGTCCCCCAGGTAGTGGCTCAGGGCGAGGACGGATTCGTCCCTGCCTCGCTCCCCGAAGGCCGAGCGCGCCGAGTCCGCGGCCTCGGCCGGCAGCACGAAGCCACCGTCGGGGCCGGGCGACACGAGGCCGGCCCGGGCGAGCTCGTCGACCGGGCCGTCCCCGGCACGCGGATGCAGGGCCTCGGCCAGGTCACGCGGAACGGGCTCGGCGGCCAGCCAGGCCGCCCGGGCCAGCAGTTCGCGCGCCGGTGCCGACAGACTGCCGAAGCCGGTCATGGTCAGGCTCCCAGGTGGATGAAGGAGGCCCACTTGGTGGGCGCGGCACCGTACCGGTGGCGGAGCAGCGACACCGCTTCGTGCAGGGCCACGGCGGCGAGACCGGTTCGCGGCGGATGGGCCGCGGCATCGGTGAGCCGGTCGTAGAAGGCGTCGGCGACGGCCGTGGCGACGTCGTCACCGACGGGCCACATCGCACCGACGACATGCCGGAACCCCGCCTGCTGGAAGGCCGCCGTGACATGCAGGGCCTCGTCCGCCAGCGCTGGAGTGATCTGGAAGGTGCTGCACGCGGAGAGGACGGCGAGCTGCCGTTCGGCCAGGGGCATCCCGGCGAGGTCGGCCACGGTCAGCGGCGACTCCTGGTGGTCCGCCAGAAGCAGCCGGCTGCGCGCGGGCGAGTGGACGTCGCTCTCGGCATGGCAGGCCAGATGGACGATCGAGTGGGACCGCAGCGCCCCGAGCACGTTGTCCTTCGTGGCGTCCGCGTTCTCCAGCAGCGTCGCCCCCGGCACGAAGCGGCGCACGGCGGCCACCTCCCGTCCGACCCCGCGCAACGGCTCCGCGGCGGGGACCTCCGGCTGCGCGACGATCAGCGCGCGCTCGCCCCGGGGCGGCGGGTCCGGGATGCGGCGCGCGAAGTGCAGGGCGCGCAGGTTGGTCGTGTAGGAGGAGACCACCCGGTCGAGGACGCCGTCGCCCTGGGCGGACTGGGCCGCGTGCCAGGGCAGGTGGCCCAGGAAACCGACCGGGCACCACCACATGCGCGGCCAGGCGCCCTCGGGGGCGGACGTGAGTCCGAGGGCCTCCATCACGGGCCGGGCCGCCACCCGCCAGAGCCAGTCGAGGGTGTCGCGCACCTCCGCCTGCGCCAGCAGCCGCACCCGGCCGGGAAACCTGTCCTCGGTGGCGTACTCGCGGGCGGTCAGGAAGGTGAGGACGCGGTCATGAGCGGTCGCGGCGTCGAGTTCGGGAAGGGACAGCACCCGGACCGGCTCGGCGGGGTCGCCGGTGAGGAGAAAGGCGTGCCCGCCACCGGAGGCCGACACCACCTTCACGACCGGCCCGGCGGAGCCCAGGAGGGTCAGGTCGAGGGACTCCTCCCCGGGAAGACGCGCGGTGAGGCGGTTCCATTCCTCCATCAACCGTGCGCGCTCGGCGGCGATGTCCCGGCTCAGCCGGCGCCGTTCGTCCCCTCCGCCCGATGCGGCGCGGTCCCGGGCGTCCAGTGCGCGTAGCCGGTCCGACAACGACCTGATCTCCGCGTCGAGACCGGCGTGCTCCGGGCCGGGACGGAACCTCGTGCCGAGATCCTCCTGGAGGAGCAGCCCCCTGCTCCTCTCCAGCAGCTCGACCGTCCGGACCGGCTCACCGGTGGCCAGCCCGGTCAGGACGATCTCCTCCGTCAGTTCGGCGAATGTGCGCACCACGTGCTCCCGGTCGTCCCACAGGGCGCCCGACGCCACGGTGAGCCGGAGCAGATCGATCGCCTTGGCCAGCCGGTCCAGCGACTCCCGGTCGTCCTGACCGGAGATCCGCACGTGGGCGGCGGCAGCCTGCATCCGCACCCAGGGGCGGGTCTCGGCCGAGTCCATGACGCGGGCCAGCCCGGCGAGCGCCGCCCGGCGGTGCTCCTCACTGCCCTCCAACCTGGCCAGGGCGCCGAGAGCCTGCGCCCGTTCCAGCTCCATCGCGTGCGCGACTCCCCTGACCAGCGACTCCCCGCCGGTCGTGAGGAACTCGTCCGCGAGTCCGACGACGGAGCGCAGCTTGTCGGGATCGTCCGTGGCCGCACCCAGCAGTCGCGTGGCGTGCAGCAGCTCCTGGCGGGCGAAGTGGATGTGTCTGCCGAGACCGGACTCGGCGAGCGAGAGCGCCTGCTCGGCCGCGGCCACCGCCTGGTGGAGACGGTCCGGTGTCTCCGGTTCTTCCAGGACGTGGAGATCGGTGAGCATGCCGGCGAGCCCGCAGAACACCGTGGCCCTGAGGTGGCCGGGCAGTTCGGGGATCCCGCTCGCCCGTTGCTGCACGGCCAGGGCCTCGCGCAGCAACGACACGTCGGACATACGGGCCGCGTAGCGATGCAGCACTCCCGCATAGGTGGTCAGGGCCGTCGCCCGCTGCGCGGTGTCCGCGCCGTCCATGCCCTCCACGGTGAGCCGGCCCTGATGGACGGCTTCCCGCTGGGCCTGCGGATCTCCCGTCACCTCGTACAGGACGCTGTTGGCGGAGGCCAGGGCGTGTCTGAAGAGGAAGGACTGCGACGGATCCGTTCGTTCGGTCAGGTCGAGACCGGTCCGGGCCAGCGCGACGGCCTCACGGGCCTCGGCGGCGGAATGGACCAGCTGGGCGTGCTGGTGAAGGGCGCTCGCCCCGGCGAGGGCGGCCTCCCGACGGGAGATGTCGTCCGCGGCCACGGCGAGCATCCTGCGGGCCAGACTCACCATGGAGGCCAGTGCCGCCGGATCCTGCGTCCGCTGGCTCGCCATGTTCTCCAGCGACCACTGCGCCCCCAGAACCGGGCCGTCGGCGGACGTCTCCGTGCCCGATTCCGGCAGGGCCGTACGGCAGAACGCGGAGACGACGTCCGTGTACCGGGGGTCTTCCAGCAGCCGGGCCAGCAGGGACTTCAGATTGCCCAGGGCGATCGTCCGCGGCTTCGAGGCCGAGCGCGCGAGCCGCCAGAAGACGCCGAGCGCCTCTTCGTACTGCTGCCCGTTCCCGGTGAGCCGCGCACACTCCGCGAGGGCGGCGCCCAGGTTCAGCCGGTCGCCGCTGTCGGCGCCGGGGAGACGGACGATCTCCCGTGCGCGTGCGACGGCCGTGCGCGCCGCATCGGCGTCGTCCAGCTGCTCGGCCAGCAGGATCGCCTGGACGGCGTGGTTGCGCAGGAAGAGCGGGCGGTCGGGGTCGTCCTCGGCCAGCAGGTCCAGTGCCGTGCCGCATACCTCGTAGGCCTCGGCCGCCACCTTCACGTCGCGCGTCGCCGAACGCAGCAGGCACAGGTGCGTTCCCAGCACCAGGACGACGCGCCGGTACAGCGGATGGTCCGGTGCCGCCGACAGCCGGGTGAGGCGTAAGAGGTCGGCCATCAGGGTGAGGTGCGCGGCCTCCGTCGACTCCGGGGCGCTGCGACCGGTCTCGAGGGCCAGGTCCCACCACACCAGCGGATCGGTGGTGAACCCGGTGTCGGTGGAGAACAGGGTGCGTGGGTCCACACCCACGCGGCGGTACATGCCGCGGAACGGCGGTGGCAGTTCGTCCGGGGCCAGCACCCGGACCGCGGCGAGCAGATGGGCTGCGGCTGCGGAGTCCCGCGCCGAGGCGTCGCTTCCGGGCCGCTGTCGGAGGGCGCGGTGGAAGAAGAACATTCCGCAGGCCTTCAGCGCGGGCAGGTCGGTGCCGTCGGTGCGGTGACGGGCCAGCAGCGCCGCCACGTCCGCCAGGGCCTCGCGGGACAGGACCGTCGCGGCGGCGGCCGAGGTCTCCGCCGTCCTGACGCGTCTGTGGATCCGTTCGATGAGAACGCGCCGCATCATGGCCCCCGTTGTCTTCCGCACCGATGCCGTTCGACGCCGCTGCCGCTAGCCTCGGCTCGTGACCGATCGCGTCCCGCCCCCCGAAGACGACCCGCTGTCGGCGGAACTCGCCGAGCGCGTGGAACGATTGTGCCGGGAACACGGCCGCAATGGCGACCTCGCGGACATGCTCGAAGAGGCCGGCGCCACCGAACTGCTGGACGACTTCGCCGAGTTGCTCACCCAGGACAGCGCCGAGCCGGGCCGGCTGTCCGAGGCGCTGGACGCCGTCGACGAGGCCCTGGCGTCGATCGGCCTGCACGGGCTGACCCGGCCCAACCGTTCCTGGAGCCCGCTGCCGGGTGTCCGCGCCCGCGACCCGGAAGTGGCCTGCTACGTCTGCCCGGTGAGGCGCTGCGACCGGGCGGAGTCCGAGGACGCGCGGTGCTCGCTGACCGGCCGGCCGCTGGAACGCGTCCGGCTGCTGTGATGAACACCTTCCTGCAGGAGCTGTCCAAGAAGGCCGCGGAGCGCTGGGCGGCCGTCCTCCTCGGGCCGGGCCTGCTGTTCGTGGCGTGTGTGCTCGTGGGACGGCACCAGGGGTTCACCCGCGCGCTCGACCTCGCCCGTCTGCGCGCCTACGTCCGGTCCGTGGTCACGGACAAGGCGTATCAGCAGCCCGCCGGCCTGGTCGTGGCTGCCGCGATCGTGCTGCTGTCCGCGGCCGTCGCCGGCCTGGCGGTGTCGTCGGCGGGCGGCCTGGTCGAGCGGCTCTGGCTTCCCGCGGGACCCGACTGGTACGTGCGCCTCCTCGTCGGATGGCGGGAGCGGCGGTGGAGCCGGAAGCAGCGGGCCTGCCTTGCGGTCGAAGCGGAAGCGCGGCAGGAACTGGTCCGCAACCGGCGCCGCGGCGTCGACACGCACTCCCGGGCCGCCGAGCTGCGGCGCCTGCTGGCCAGAAGGAACGCCTATTCGGAGCGCCGCCCGGACGAGCCGACCTGGATGGCGCAGCGTATGGCGGGGGCCACGGCCAGGGTGGCGGAGCGCTACCGGATGGATCTGGCCGAGATCTGGCCCCATGTCTGGTCCGTCGCCGACGGGCAGGTACGGGACGACATCCAGGGCGTCCGGGACAGCTTCACCGGTGCCGCCCGGACGGCCGCGTGGGGTGCCGCACTGCTCGGTGCGGCCGCCGTCACCTTCTGGTGGCCGGCGGCCGCGCTGGGAGTGCTCCTGCTGGTCACCGGGCGCCGGCGGGGCCGGGCGGCGATCGGCATCCTGGTGCCGCTCATCGAGAGCGCGGTGGACCTGTGTCTGCGGGACGTCGTCGGGCGCATGGGCATCGCATGCCCGGACGCGGTCACCCCCGACGTGGCCGACCGCGTCGTCCGCATCCTCAGGGTTTCCGTGCCCGACACCTGAGACCGGGAGGTCCTGGCGGGTCACCGGGCCGTGCGCAGGTGTCTCGCCACCGCCTTCGCGATCTTCCCGGCGTCCAGGGCCAGTTCGCGGAGCATTCCGCTGATGGGGTTGGTGTAGCCGGTGAAGTACAGCCCGGGCGCCCCGGCGGGTGTGCGGCCGCCGTGGGCGGCGGGCTTGCCGCGCTCGTCCAGTACGCCGAGATGCCCGACCAGGCCCTCCAGCGCCCGGGTGTACCCGGTCGCCGCGATCACCGCGTCCGGTTCGATCCGGCTGCCGTCCGCGAGGACCACCTTGCCGTCCTCGAAGGAGTCGACGGCGGCCACGATCTCCACCTTGCCGCCGCGGACGGCGTCGATCAGGCCGACGTCCTGCACCGGGATGGCGCCCTCCTTGACCCTGCTGTACAGCCCGGTGTCCGGGCGGGGCAGGCCGTGGGCGGACAGGTCGGGCAGCGCGGCCCTGGCCTGGAGCCGGGACAGCCGGTCCACGAACCGCACCGGCAGCCGCCGTACCAGCACGCCCGAGTACTGCGCGGGCCAGCCCAGGGTCGAACGGCGCACGATGTGCGGCACGGTGCGCACGGCCAGCCGCACCCGCGCGGCCCCGCCCTCCACCAGGTCCACGGCGATCTCGGCGCCGGTGTTGCCGACGCCGACGACCAGGACGTCCCGGCCCGCGTACGGAGCGGCGTTGCGGTAGGCGCCCGCGTGCAGGAACTCGCCGCCGTACTGCTCGAGGCCGGGCCAGTCGGGGACGCGCGGGGTGTGGTTGTAGCCGGTGGCGACGACCACCGCGCTGCCCGTCAGCTCGCGGCCGCCGGAGGCGTGCAGCAGCCAGCCGGCGCCGTCCCCGGCCCGGTCGACGCGGAAGACCTCCACGCCGGTGACGATCTCCAGCCGGTGGTGCTCGGCGTACTTCTCCAGGTAGCGCACGACGTCGTCACGGGAGACCCAGCGCCCGAACCTCCGGGGGATCTTCAGGCCGGGCAGGGCGGACAGCCGCCGGGTGGTGTGCAGATGGAGCCGGTCGTAGTGGCCGCGCCAGGAGTTGCCCACCTGGTCGGCCTTCTCCAGCACCACCGCCCGGATGCCCCGTGCGCGCAGGGCGCAGGCGGCGGCCAGGCCGCCCGGACCGGCGCCGATGACGTACACCGGGCGGTCGGCGGGGGTGGCGGAGAGCTGCGCGGAAGCGGAACGGGAGTCGGCCATGCTCGGGAGCGTAATCACGCACCCGGTTGATGGGTCTCGGTCAAGACCGGAATTGGTTGCGGATTGATCACGGGTGGGGGAGGAGTGGGCGGGACCGGTGCCGTACGGCGGCCGGTTGTGGCGGTACGGCGGCCGGCCCCGCCCCGGACCCCCTACTTCCGGGCCTTGTGTCCCGTCACCTTCGCGATCCATGCGATGAAGTCGCCCGGGTCGTCGTTGGCGCCGTGGCCCTTGTCCCAGTAGTAGAGGTGGTTCACCTTGTCGCCGAGGCCCGCGGCGGCGGCGGCCAGGTTGGCGGAGACGACGTGCGAGGTGTCGGTGTCGCTGGCGCCCAGCCGGATCCACCAGTGCTTCGAGCGGCGCCCGTTGACCTTCTCCACCAGGTGGTACATCGGGTTCATCAGCCGCAGCTTCTCGGGGATGTCCGCGGCGATCCGCCGCGTGCTCAGCCCGGTGGTGTCGTTCTCGGCGGAGTAGGCCGTGAAGTGCCGGCTCTCGGTCGTCCCCGCGCCGAACTCGTTGTTCTCGCCGGCCGACAGGTCGAAGGCGTCGAAGGCCGGGGTGGTCTTCTTGCGGGCGCCGACATGGGTGAGGTAGTCGTCCCAGGCGAAGCTCGCCCTGCCGTTCTTCCAGGTGATGAAGGTGTTCTTCGCCAGGTACGCCGCGCGGTCGGAGTCCGACAGGGCCGCGAGGTACCGGGTGGCCGACGGCTGGAGGTACTGCTCGAGCAGGTACGCGTCGTAGTTGCGGGCGGTCAGCGGGCCGAAGCCGTTCAGGCCGCGCAGCCTCAGGGCGGCCTGGTACTCGGCGAACTGCGCGCGCAGTTCCTTCGACACCGTCTGGTCGACGACCTTGCCGGTGGACTGGGCGGCGTTGGCGCCCCAGTTCCACTCGTAGGCTCCGTCGGCGTGCTCCAGGTCGGTGATCGGGCACCAGGCGCCGGTGGCGAAGATCGCGTCGGAGGCGTCGGCCGCGCCCAGCTCGCTCAGGTACTTCTCGTAGAGCGGGCTGTCGCCGGAGGCGCCGAGCAGCGCGGACAGGGCGCCGCCCGCGCTGGTGCCGGCCGAGACGATCCGGTCGGTGTCGCCGGGGATGCGGCCCTTGTTGAACCGCACGTACCGCACCGCCGCCTTGAGGTCCACGATCGCGGCGGGCGCGGTGCCGTAGTACTCGCCGGCCGAGTTCTCGAGGGTACGGCCGCGGGCGCCGGGCTCGACGACCACGTACCCGGCGGCCAGCGCCAGCAGCTGGTTGGTGCTCAGGGCGCCGCCGGTGGCGTTGGTGTTGCCGTTCGCGCCCGGCGCCGAGGCGGAGGCGGAGGGCGCCCCGCTCGGCGCGCCGCCGCCCGGCATGCCGCCGCCCATGCCCCCGCCGCCGATGCCGGTGGCGTCGGCCACCGAGGACGGCATGTAGCCGCCGACCGAGTTCGCGAACAGGATCGGCGCGTCGGAGGCGTCCACGGCGGTGCCGTCGATCTCGACCGGCACGCTCACGTTCAGGGACTGGTACTTCTCGTCGACCGGATCGGCGACATAGGTGAGCGCCTTCCAGAAGTGGTACGTCACCGAGTGCGTGCTGCCGTCGGTGCCGGTCACGCTGGTGGTGAGCCGGGTGTACGCGTCCGGGTCGAAGACGAGCGCGTCCGAGGCGGACGCGGCCTGTCCCGAGGAGCGGTCGCTCGATGCCTGGGCGTTCAGGGCGATGCCGCCGACCGCGGCGACACCGGCGGTGGCGCCGATGCCCATGACGACCGTCCTGCGCTTGACTGCCCTGTGCTTCACCTTTGCTGCCTCTCGTCCGGCGGGGGCCTGATGCGGCAGGTTCCGGTACGGAACCTCCTGGCCTTGCGTTCGCGAACGTATTTTGGTGGCGACAAAATCGTCAACAATATGCCCGTGATTCTGGGAGTACTCACAGGTGGCACGGGAGGGGCTGCCGGGGCCGGAAAACCGCGTGCCGCCCCGGAGCCGGGGCCCGATCATGGCCGTATGCGCCCAGAGACCTGGCGACTCACCCACGGCCTCGACGAGTTCCTCTCCCACGCGGGTGACTTCCTGCGCTCACGGCCCGCCCTGCACACGGTGCCGCTGACGGTGACGGACGCGCTCGCACGCCGCGGGCTGGACTTCTACGGCGCCGAGCCCCCGCTCTTCGGCGTCCTGGACGACGGCGCGGTCCGCGCGGCCCTGCTGCACACGCCGCCCTTCCCGCCGCACGTCACCGCGCTCACCCCGGCGCAGGCCGACGCCCTCGCCGCCCGGCTCGCGGAGATGGACCGGCCGCTGTCCGGCGTCTCCGGCCCGCGGGAGTCGGCGGAGGCCTTCGCTGCGGCCTGGCAGCGCCGCACCGGTACGGCGGCCACCCTCCGGCAGCGTCAACGGCTGCACCGGCTGGCCGAGTTGAGTGTGCCGCAGCCGGCACCCGCCGGGCGGGCGCGGATCGCCGGGACCGCGGACCGCGAGCTGCTGATCCGCTGGAAGCACGCCTTCGACGCGGACACCGGGCACGGCGTCGGCACGGACCCGGCCGCGTGGGCCGACGCACGGATCGCGGACGGCGGCATCACCCTCTGGGAGAGCCCGGACGGCACCCCGGTCTCCCTGGCCGGAGTCACCCCCGAGACCGCCGGCCAGGTCCGCGTCGCTCCGGTCTACACCCCGGCCGGCCTGCGCGGACGCGGATACGCGGGCGCGGTCACGGCCGAGGTGAGCCGGTCCGCGCGGGCGGCGGGCGTCCAGGAGATCCTGCTCTTCACCGACCTCGCCAACCCCACGAGCAACGGGCTGTACCAGCGCATCGGCTACCGGCCGGTGGCGGAGTTCGCGGTGTGGGGGTTCCCCGGACGCGCGGCGGGCGGCTGAACCGGGCGGGAGAGCGGAGACGTTCGGCGGGCGGGCCCGGTCACGGCCAGAGCAGCGCCCTGCTCCACCCGAACTCCGTGCTCCGGTACTCCAGCCGCACGTGCCGCCGGTCCGCGTCCCCCTGGAAGAACTCCACCGTCTGCGGGCGCAGCCGGTACAGCGTCCACGTGGGGGACGGCTCGTCGGGGTGGGCGCGGGCCCGTTCCCAGGCCGCGTCGGACGCCTGCCGCAGCTCGTCGAGCGAGGCCAGTTCCTCGCTCTGCCGGCCGGTGAGCGCCGCGGCCAGCGCGCCCGTCGAGCGGGCGTGCAGATCGGCCTGGCTCTCCTCGGCCGGCGCCGCCGTCACCGGTCCCCGCATCCGCACCTGGCGGCCCAGCACCGGCCAGTAGAAGGCCAGGGCCGCGTGCGGGCGGGCGCTCAGGGCCCGGCCCTTGCGGCTGGAGACGTGCGTGGCGAAGGACCAGCCGTCCGCGTCGGCGCCGTGCAGCATCACGATCCGTACGTCCGGCATCCCCTCCCGGTCCACCGTGGCCAGCGACATCGTGTGCGGCTCCGGCTGCCCGGCCGCCACCGCGTCCGCGAACCAGTTCGTGAACAGCGCCAGCGGGGTCGGCGGTGCGGTGTCCGGGTCGAAGGGCCGCAGCTCGGTCGTCCCCGGCGCCCAGACCCGCAGCGACCTCAGCAGTGCGGGGAGATCAGTTCCCATGCCCCCATGGTCACACCTGGCCGAGATCCGACGACACCCACCGCTCCGGACGCATGTGGATCACCACCTGCTCGCCGTGGTTCTTCCAGGCGAAGTCCACATAGCCGTCCACCTTTTCGGCCGGCAGATAGCGCGCCGACATCCGCCGCAGCTCCTCGATCGTCGCCGGAGCCGTCCTGACCACGGGGCCCTCCACCGACACGTACCTGATCGTCGGCTCCAGCCGGTCGACCATCAGCGTGAACCGGCCCGCCTCGCCGATCAGGCGGTTCTTGCGGGACTCCAGCCCCGTCATGATCCACGCCTCGCCGCCCGGCTCGTACCCGTACCAGATCGGCACCGTCAGCGGCGCCCGCCCCGGCCCCGCGTCCACCGCCAGCGCGGCCACATGGGCCTCGGCCAGGAACGCCTCTCGCTCCTCGCGGGTCAACGCCATGTCCCTCATCCTCCTGCGGCTCGTCCGTGGCCGGGCAACACCGGCCGATGGCAGGCGTCTTCCCGTATGCGCGGCCGGCCGACCGGTTCCGGCCGGTCTCCACCGTCCCGGGCGAAAGAAACCAGCCCCCGGCGCGGCTACACCGTGGTGAGCCGCTCCACCAGCAGCACCGCGCCGATCCCCACCATCGCCGCCCCCGACGTGCGCGCCACCGCCCGGGCCGCGGCCGGCCGCGCCGACAGCAGCGCACGCGACACCGCGCCGACCACGGCGTACACCACCGCACAGCACCCCATGTGGACCAGGCCGTAAGCCGCCGTCTGGACCGGGACCGGCAGATGGGCGCCGCGCAGGGTGAGGAACTGGGGGAGCACGGACAGGAAGAGCAGCAGCCCCTTGGGGTTCAGCCCGCTGATCGCGGCCCCGCGCAGGAAGAACCCCCGGCCGTCCCCGGTGTCCTGCGCCGCGCTCGGCACGGCCGGGCGGCGCAGCACGCCCCAGCCCAGCCACAGCAGGTACCCGGCGCCCGCCACCGTCAGGGCCGTCAGCAGCTTCGGGGAGCCCGCCACCACGACGGCCAGGCCGGCCGCCGCCAGCGCCGTGTGCAGGGCGTATCCGCAGACCAGGCCGGCCACGGCGCGCGGTACCGGGCCGCGGCGCAGGCCGGTCGCGATGACGTACGCCCAGTCGGCGCCCGGTACGCACACCAGCAGCAGGTCCACGGCGAGGAAGGAGAAGAGCAGTCCCGAGTCCATGCCGGCGACATTAGGCGCGAACGGCCCGAAAGTGTTCCCGAAGTTTGCCCGACATCGCGCATGGCGAGGGAGAATCTTACCCATGGACGACGTGGACCGGAAAATCCTTGCCGAGCTGCAGCAGGACGGGCGGCTGACCGTGACCGAGCTGGCCGCGCGGGTGCGCCTGAGCGTCTCGCCCTGCCACCGCCGGCTGCGCGAGCTGGAGCGGTCCGGCGCCATCGAGGGATACCGGGCGGTGGTGGACCCGGCGGCTCTCGGGCTGAACTTCGAGGCGCTGGTCTTCGTGTCGATGCGGCAGGAGGACCGGGACACGGTCGCCGAGTTCGAGCGGGCGGTCGGCGAGCTGGAGCACGTCCTCGACGCCCAGCGGCTGTTCGGCGAGCCCGACTATCTGCTCCGGGTCGCCACCGCCGACCTCGCGGCCTTCCAGCGGCTGTACGACGAGCGGCTGGCCACCCTGCCGGGCGTGCAGCGGCTGACCTCGACGCTGGTGATGAAACACGTGGTGCGGGACCGGCCGCTGCCCGCCACAACAGCCCGTCCATAGAGGCACGTTGGGGCTGCGGGGCGTAAGCGGTGTGTGGTACACCGGAATCCACCGGGGATCACGGTCGGCGAACCGGTGGCCGAGGACGGGGGCGGACGTGGACGGTGTGTACCTGGACGGTGTGTACATCCCGGTCGTGGTGGGCGACACCGAGATCCTGGTGGAAGCCGTGCCGGTGCGGTTGCCCGGGGACGAGCCGACGGCCGGCGGCGTGGGCGGGCTCACCGAGCGCGCACGGGACGCCTTCACGCAGGCGCAGTCGACGATCGTGGAGATCGCCACGTCCACGGCCACGGCCCTCGGCCAGGCCGGCCGGGCGGTGCGGCCGGACGCCATGGAGATCGAGTTCGGGATCAACTTCTCGGCCAAGGGCGACATCATCGTGGCGGGGGCCGGCGGCTCCGTGTCGCTCAAGGTGAAGCTGACCTACGACGGGAGGGAAGCGCGCCCGTCCGCCGACGGGGAGTCCGACAGCGAGGCGGAGTGATGCCCGCGTCCTTCGGCGCACCGGACGTCTTCGGCGTACCGGACTCCTCCAGGGCACCAGAGCACCACGCCGGCGTGCCCCCCTACCTCGCCACCATCCTCCACCCCACCGGCCACACCCCCATAGGCACCTGTTTCCAGCCGGCCCCCGGCGTCCTTGCCACCGCCTGCCACGTCCTGGCCGACCACGGCATGGCCGCCCCGGGCGCCGAGGTGCCCTTCGCACGGCCGGCCGGTGGCCCGCAGGGCACAGCAGTGGTCGAGCGGCTGGACGTGCTGCAGGACCTGGCCCTGCTGCGCACCGACACCCCGCTCCCCGCCTCCGTGCGGGGGGTCGCGCCGACGGCGTGGGTGCCGCGCGGCACGGAGGTGGTCGTGCAGGGCTTCGCGGAGCTGCCGGGAAACCACGGCGCGAAGGCGTACCAGTACCTCCAGGCCGGCGGCGAGTGGGAGGGGACGAGCCCGCGGCTCGACGGAGCGCGGGTCGGCAGGTTCAGCAGCAAGGACCTGCTGCGCGGCATGAGCGGCGCCCCGGTGCGCCGGGCGTCCGACGATGCCGTGGTCGGTGTGGTCAGGGGCCGCTACAACAGCGTGGACGGCTGGTTCCGGGACTCGGTGTGGACGGCCTGGACGGAGGATCTCGCCGCGCTCG
This sequence comes from Streptomyces sp. NPDC048192, assembly GCF_043202415.1. Taxonomy (NCBI): domain Bacteria; kingdom Bacillati; phylum Actinomycetota; class Actinomycetes; order Kitasatosporales; family Streptomycetaceae; genus Streptomyces; species Streptomyces sp. NPDC048192. The sequence goes on along the minus strand of NZ_JBIDAL010000005.1, from coordinate 286,835 downwards.
CCCCGTGGGAGCTGTCCTGGTTCTCCCCGCACCTGCGCACGCACGAACAGGCGTTGCGGGAACTGGCGGGCACGGAGCGCTACCTCACCCAGCAGCAGCTGGAGTTCGTCAGCCCCGGCGCGCGCAGCGCGGCCGCGCCGGAGCGACTGCTGAACCAGCTGGACGCGCAGTTCGAGCCGGGCGGCATCGCGGAGCCGAAGCGGGGGGTGCTGCTGGAGGGCGTGGCAGGGGCCGGCAAGACCCGCACCTGCTACGAGGTGGCGGACAGGGCCCGCGGACGCGACTGGCTCGTCCTGCACACGACCCCCACGTCCATGGTCACCGGCGATGAGCTGGTGAGGGCGGCGCTGGAGCACGCCCGGCTCGCGGGTGCCGACCGGGTCCTGCTCGTCCTGGACTACCTGGACAGCTACAGCCGGCTGATCGTGCCGGACCTGAGCCGACCGCTCCAGGAGCACGACCCGCAGGGACGCGTGGCCCTGCTGGCCTCCGTCCGGCCCGGTGCGCTCAAAGGAGCGGAGCGGGAGGCGGAGGGCCTGTTCACCCGCGTCCGCCTGGAGGAGGGCCGGGAGTACCGCGTCAGGGTGGCCACCGGCATCTTCCAGAAGGTGGCCCCCGTGGCGCTGCGGCGGTGGGGCGACGAAGAGCTGGTGTCCGCCTGCAGCGACCGCCCCGTCCTGGCGCTGCTGATCGCCCGCGCCCTGGAGGAGCAGGCGCGCGCCGGACGGGACGCCCCCGACCTGTCCGAACTGCGGCTGGACGACCTGTTCAGCTGGCTCAGGCGCCGGCTGGAGAAGGATTTCGGCGCCCCGACCGCCGCCGACCGCACGACGGGCGACACCCGGCCGCACACCCGGCTGCTCGCGGCCACGGTCGCCCTTTTGGCCTGCCCGTAGGACGCTGCCGCCGTGGAGGCGGCGGTGGACCGCGCGCTCGCCCGGCGCGCCGACGAAGAGTTCGCGCTCCTCGGCCACAGCGTGGTGGAACTGCTGCGCGACCACGGCTGGCTCCTCGGCGGCGCCGCCGGAGGCCGGCTCGACCTGGTGCACGACATCGTGGCGGACGGGCTGCTGGGCGCCTGCCTGGTCCCCGGGCCGACCGTGCAGAGCCGCACCGTCGGCGAGCTCCTCGACGCACTCCTCGACGACACCGGCCAGTCCGACGAGGCGGAGCCGGTCTTCACCCAAGCCGTCCGCCACCTCTCCCGCTGGACCACCGACCAGGACGACCGGGTGCGCGCCGGCGTCGAGGAGGCCTGCGCCCGCTGGCTGGAGCGGCGGGCCGAGACCATCGGTGAGCTGCTCACCGCCGACCCGCCGGCCGGGACGGCGTACGACCTGATGGCCCGCACCCCCTGGCAGCCGGGCATGCTGCGGCTCTGGGACAGGCTCGTCGCCCCCTGGCTGCACCGCATCGAGGAGCAGCGGCCCGCCGACCTGCCCGCGGTGCTCGCCCAGGCGGTGGACAAGATCACCGGCCCGCTGCCCGCCCAGCTGGTCCACGCCGCGCTGACCTGCCTGGAGGCCCGGCCCGCCGCCCTGGAGACGGGCGCCCTGCTGCAGGCCCTGCTGCACGCGGAGGGCCTGACACCGCAGCAGACGGCGATGGTGGCCGACCGGGTGCCGGACTGGGCCCGTCGGCACCAGCGCGAACGCCGCGCCGCGCTGCTGCTGGCCGCCGCCCTGGGCCACCCCGACCTGACGCCCGAGACCGCCGGACGGCTGCGGGAGGCCGCCTGGCGATGGACGCGCGACAACGAGCACCACTCGGCCGGATCCCTCGTGCTCGCCGCGCTTCTCGACCGCGAGGGGGAGCTCGGGCCGTCCGCCGAGGCCGTGCGCGACGCCGCGCTGACCTGGGTGGTACGGCAGAGCGGCAACCCGGGCGTCTCCTTCGTCCTGCCCCGCCTGCTCCGGCGCACCGACCTCGGGGTGCACCGGAACAGGGTGGTCGGCCTCGCCCTGGCCTGGCTGCACCGGCGCCGCAACCGCCCGAACCGGCAGGGATCCTTTGTCCTGCGCCCGCTGCTGCAGCGCGCAGATCTCACGGAGGAGGAGGCCGCAGCGGCCGTCGGACACGCGAGGAAGTGGCTGGAGCTGAACCCCGACGAACCGCACGAGTTCGTCCTCGGCGCGCTGCTGCGCTGGGACCGGTCGGCCGAGGAACGGGTCACCGAACTGCTGCGCCAGGAGCCCGTGCCCGAGTCGCGGCGGCACCTGCTGGCCGAACTTCTCCGGGACCACCTGCCGCGGGGGCTGCGCCGCGAGGTGGCCGACGCCTCGCTGCGCTGGCTGCGGGAGTTCGGCATGCGACCGGACTCCGAGCTGCTCCACTGGCTGCTGCGCGCCGTGTCCCCGCCCGGTGAGGCGTGGGCCGACGCCTCCGCCCTGGCCGTCCGCTGGCTGCGCCGGTACGGCCCCGTCCCGGAGGCCAGCTTTCTCCTGGACGACCTCCTCAGCGCCGAGCCCGACCGCCCGGAGACCGTCCAGCTGGCCCTGGAGTGGCTGGAGGAGCACGCTCTCGCCCCGGACGCCAGCTATGTCCTCAGACCGCTGCTGTGGCATCACCACCGTCTCGCCGACGACCACCCGGACGAGACGGTGCGCCACGCCCTGCACTGGCTGGCGAAGCATGCCGCGAGTGACGACGCGGGGTTCGTCCTGGAGCCGTTGCTCAGCCTGAGCTCACTCGGCCCCGGAGTCGCCGGCCGCGCCCTCGAAGCCGCCGGTGTCTGGCTGGAGGGCCACGCGGAGGCCCCCAACGCCGACCGTCTCCTCCGGCCTCTGCTCGCCCGCGAGGATCTTCCGCCCGCCCTCCGCACCCGCGCCGAGAACCTCGCCGCGGCCTGGATCGCACGGCACCCGGGCCGCCGTACCCCGCTGCTGCCCGTGCTGCTGGCCGCTCCCGGCCCGGGGCCCGAGTGCGCCACCGCGCTCGTGCCTCATGTGCTGGCCGAGCCGCTGGAGGGCAAGCACGCGGTGGGCATCCTCAACGGCCTGCTGTACTCCGTACCGAGCGGCACGGAGCAGCGGACGGCGCTGATCGAGTACACCCTGGACTGGGTCGCCGGGCCCGGCCCGCTCAACAAACGGCGCGACCAGGTGCTCCGGCACCTCCTGGCCCAGCGGGACCTCACCGGCCCGCAGCTCGACCGTGCCGCCGGCCTCTGCATGGCCGACGGGAAGGTCCGGCCGTACACCCTGGCCGAGCTGCTGCGGCACGCCCGCTGGCGGGAGACGGCCGCTTCCCGCGCGCTCGAGTGGCTCCCGGGCAACAGCACCCGGTCAAGCTCCGACCAACTGCTCCTCGCCCTGCTGCGGCCGCCGGGCCCGCCCCGGGACCGCGACGGGGACGTGCGCCGGTGGACGCGGGAGTGGCTGGAGGCCAACGGGCCCGGTCACTGGAGCTGGCAGCCGCTCACCGAGGCACTGCGGCAAGCGGAGTCGGCCGGGGAGAAAACAGACGGCGGCCCACACGATCGTTCCGTGTGAACCGCCGTCCGGGAGACAGGACTTGGCAGAGCGAAGGAAATCGGTCTTACTTGGACGGCTTCCTTCCCGTCACACCCAGGTGGACCAACAGCGCGAGGTTGGGCTTGAGTTCGGCCGGTTTCACGCCCCAGGAGGAGAAGCCCTTCTGGTGTGCCGCCACCGCCGCGAGCATGGCGACCAGGGAGCCGGCCACCGCGGCCGGGTTCACGTCCTTGTCGACCCTGCCCTTGGACTGCAACTCGGCGATCGAGTCGGCCAGGGAGCCGTTCACCGAGTTGAGGATCTTCATGCGGATCTTGTAGAACCGTTTATCCCCTTCGGCCGCGCCCAGGTCGACCACCCGCAGGATCGCGTCGTTCTTCCGCCAGAACTCCAGGAACCCGTCCACGAGTTCCTGCGCGGTCTGCCACCCCGACTTGCCGGCCCAGGACCGTCCCTCGAGCAGCTCGGTCAGTCCGGCGCCCTCGGCCGCCATGTGCTCGGCGATCTCCAGGACGGCGCCTTCGACGTCGGGGAAGTACTGGTAGAAGGTCGCGGGCGACGTTCCCGCCTTGCGGGCGACATCGATGACCTTGACGTCCCGGTAGGGGGAGGAGCTGAGCATCTCGCTGAGGCAGTCGAGCAGCTTCTGCCGGGTCGCCTGCCCACGCCGGCCGGCCACGCGGCCGTCGACGGTACGCACTTGTCCTGTCATGCCGTCAGCTTACCGAGGGGTGATCCGAGCGCGATTCGGCCGACTGCAAATGGGGTGCACGGGTGCTCTGGGAGTGGTGTGCCTGGTCTGCGGGGTGCGGGCGGCCCGGTTACTTTGACGGCATGGCCGAAAACAGGGCGTCCGGGAACGAAGAGGCCGAGGAGGCCGCCGAGGTGTACGGGGAGGGTGTGCCCTGCTGGGTGGACGCCCAGCTCGCCGACGTCGAGGCGGGCAAGCGGTTCTACGGCGATCTCTTCGGCTGGACCTTCGAGGACGCGTACGGCTCCTCGGTGTGGGCGCTGCTGGAGGGGGCCCGGGTCGCCTCCCTCGCGCCCAAGATCGACGGCCGTATGCCCACCGTCTGGACGGTGTCGTTCGCCACCCCGGACGCCGAGGCCCTCGGACGGCGGATCACCGCGGCCGGCGGACAGGTGGTCATGGACCCGTTCCCGGTCGGCGACCTCGGGGTGGCCGCCCTCGCCACCGACCCCGGCGGCGCGGTGTTCGCGCTGTGGCAGCCGGGCCGGCACCGGGGCTTCGAGCGCCGGCACGAACCCGGCACCTTCGTCTGGGCCGAGCTGTACACCCGGGACACCGCCGCCGCCAACGCCTTCTACGGCGGCCTCTTCCACGACGCCCTCTTCGGCGAGGGCGCCGAGCCCGACTTCGGCCGCGCCGACGTCACCGAGGTCTTCCCGGCCGAGTATCCGCCGCACTTCCTCACCCACTTCCGGGTGGCGGATCTGGACGACGCCCTCGGGGCCGTCCTGCGGCTCGGCGGCCGGGTGCAGGCGCCACCCTTTGAGACGTCGTACGGACGAGTGGCCGTCGTCACCGACAATCAGGGAGCGTCGTTCGCACTGTTGCAGCGCTGATTCCGCCCGCTTTGGAGTGATTGGCGGCGAGACACCCCTCTTGTCGCCGGGTTCGCAACCAGCCGCCCGGCCAGGAAGAATCGGGGTGCGTGCCGCCACGGCGGTGCGGTGGTGAGACGCTGCACTTCGGTCGCGTCCATATGTGGGTGACGCGGCTCGTACGGGGAGGTGGCAGGCAAGTGGTGGATCAGCTGACGCAGCACGATCCGCGGCGGATCGGGCCGTTCGAGGTGCTGGGCCGGCTGGGCGCCGGCGGCATGGGGCTGGTCTATCTCGCGCGCTCGGCGTCCGGCCGGCGCGTGGCGATCAAGACGGTGCGCACCGAGCTGGCCGAGGACCAGCTGTTCCGGGTGCGCTTCACCCGCGAGGTGGAGGCGGCCCGCGCCGTCTCCGGCTTCTACACGGCGGCCGTCGTGGACGCCGACCCGCGCGCCGCCGTGCCCTGGCTCGCGACCGCGTACGTCCCCGCGCCCTCCCTCGAGGAGATAGTGAACGACTGCGGGCCGCTCCCGGCCCAGGCCGTGCGCTGGCTCGCCGCGGGCGTCGCGGAGGCCCTCCAGTCCATCCACGGCGCCGGGCTGGTCCACCGGGACCTGAAGCCCTCCAACGTGCTGGTGGTCGAGGACGGCCCCCGGGTGATCGACTTCGGCATCGCCTCCGGTGTCTCCAACACCCGGCTGACCATGACGAACGTCGCCGTCGGCACCCCCGCCTACATGTCGCCGGAGCAGGCCAAGGACTCCCGCAGCGTCACCGGCGCCAGCGACGTGTTCTCCCTCGGCTCCACCCTCGTCTTCGCGGCCACCGGCCACCCGCCCTTCCACGGCGCCAACCCGGTCGAGACCGTCTTCATGCTGCTGCGCGAGGGCCCGGACCTCACCGGTCTGCCCGACGAGCTGCGCCCGCTGATCGAGGCCTGCATGCAGATGGAGGCCACCGCCCGGCCCACCCCGGCCGACCTCCAGGCCCAGCTGGCGCCGCACCTCTTCGGCTCCGGCTCCGACGACAGCGGCACCGCCTCCGCCTGGCTGCCCGAGAAGGCGGTCGCCCTGATCGAGGCCCGCAGCCGCGGCAGCCGCCCCGCCGCCAAGCCCGCCCCGGCCCCCGCCGGCGGCCCCCGCAGCGGCGGCCGCGTGGCCGTGCCCCCGCCGCCCCCCTACGACCCGCCCGTCCCCGCCCCGGTCGCCGCCCCCGACACCGGCCCGGTCCGCCTCGCCGGCGCCGCGGTGCCGATCGGCCCCGGCCCGCGCGTCGCCGACGCCCGTGCCGCCGCCGTCAAGGCGCCCCCGCCGGAGGCCGGCCTGGTCGCCCACTGGTCCCGCCCGCGCCCCGGAGTCGCCGGCGCGGACCCCGCCGTACCGGCGGCGGCGCCGCAGCCCCCGGAGACGGCGAGCGGCTGGCGGCCCTGGCGGTTCCGCATGTCCAACGAGGTCTGGGGCACCCCCTCGGTCGACGGCGACCTGGTGTACGTCACCTCCTTCGAGGTGCACGCCCTGGACGTGGCCACCGGCCGGCGCCGCTTCAAGACCAGGGACGTCGCCTGGTCCATGGCGGTGGCGGACGGCCGTATCCACGCCTCCGACGGCCCGACCCTGTTCGCCCTGGACGCCCGCGAGGGCACCGACCTGTGGCGGCTGTCCACGGACGCCTGGGTGTACTCCCTGGGCGCCGACCGCGGCACCGTCGTCACCGGCACCCGGGGCGGCGGCGTACAGGCCTGGGAGGCGTCGAACGGGCAGAAGCTCTGGGAGATCGCCGGCTGCCAGACCGACTTCGAGTCCCCCGAGTCCGGACCCCTCGTCCACGAGGGCACGGTGTACGTCTGGCAGGACGCCCGGCTGCGCGCCCTGGAGGCCCGCACCGGCGAGGAGCGCTGGTCGTACCCGGTCGGCGACGCGGCCTCCTGCGGCGGCGTACCGGTGCGCCTCGCCCCGGCCCCCGACGGTTACGTCTACGTCTCCGCCGGCACCCGCGTCCTCGCCGTCGAGGCGGCGAGCGGCAGGGTCCGCTGGCACTTCGAGGCGCCCGCGGTCTTCCTCTGCCCGCCGGCCTTCGCCCCCGGCCCCGCGGTCACCGGCGGCGGCGTCTACCTCGCCGACTACCTGGGCACCGTCTACGCGCTCGACGCCACCGACGGCCGCGACCGCTGGCGCATCGCCACGGAGGCCCGCTCCTCCATCGAACCGGTGCTGGTCGCCGCCGGCCACGTCCACGTGGGCAGCGGCAAGGGCCTGTACACGCTGGACGCGGTCACCGGCACGCCCAAGTGGCGCTTCCAGGCGGGCGGCGACGTCGTGGGCGCACCCGCGGTGGCCGAGGGCCGAATCCACTTCGGCTCCACCGACCACCTGCTCTACACGCTCAAGGCCGACGACGGCCGCCTGCGCTGGAAACTGGCCACCGGCGGCGAGATCACCGGCTCCCCGGTCGTCAGGGACGGCGTGGTGTACGCCTGCAGCAAGGACCGCTGCGTGTACGCCCTGGACGCGGAGAAGGGCACGGGTACGGCGCGTACGGCGTGAGGGGGGTCAGTCCTTCAGCGAGCTGAGGAACGCGCCCCATGCGGACGCCTGGAAGAGGAGCACGGGGCCGTCCTGGGCCCTCTTCGAGTCGCGGACGGGGATCACGGTGCCGGGGTGGATGTCGGAAACTTCGACGCAATCACCGCCGCTTCCGTTGCTGTAGCTGCTCTTGCGCCACACGGCGTCCGAGACTTCGACGCAATCACCGCCGGTGCCGTTGCTGTAGCTGCTCTTGCGCCACACGGCCGTGCTCAGGTCAATCCCGATGCTTGCCATCTCGGTAGTCCTCTGCCGCAGCCTCGATGATCACAAGGGACGCCTCAGGCGGCAGTGCGGCGGCCCTGAGCAGATCGTACGACTCACGGTACTGCTTCACGAGCAGCGGATAGTCGATGAGTTGGCCGCTGTGCAGGGACTCGGCGTACACCACCGGCGGTGCGTCCGCGAAGGTCATGAACTTGGTCATGCCCATCATGAACGGATGGGCTCCGGCGGTTTGCGGGACGATCTGCCGAATGGAGTGCGTGTTCCGCACCACCTGCGCGATGTGCTCCAGCAGTTCGGCCATCAGCGCATCGGGAAGCGCTGGTCGCCGGATCAGGGACTCGTCCAGGATCGCCCAGAACTTCGGCGGGTTCTCCGAGTCGAAGAGCTTGGCCCGTTCTCTGCGGGCGCTGACCTTCTCCTCGACCTCCTCGTCAGAGGCCCGAGGCATGGCAGCGCGTACGATCGCGCGGGCGTAGGAGGCCGTCTGAAGCAGCCCCGGCACCAGCATCGGTGCCCACTCCTCGATCGTCTCCGCGTGCCGCTCCATCTCCGCCACATCAGCGAAGTACTCGGCATGCCCCGACTGCCGTGCCCTGCGGGCGTCTTCACAGCGGCGCTCGAAAAAGCCGTCCGTTCCCAGAACCTTGTCGACGTGCCGGGCCAGATCCATCGGCATGCGCCGCTCACCGCGCTCGATCTGGCTCAGAAAGGGCACGCCCCGGAAGCTCCCCTCGGCCAGCTGCTCCAGGGTGAGTCCGGCCAGTTCCCGTCGATAGCGCAACTCGGCGCCGTAGAAGGAGGGGACGTTGGCCGATGCGTCGGGGTCCTTGCGTGGGGGCACAACTGATCACCGCCGTTTGCCAGTTGCTCTGCGTAGCCGAAAGCCCTTCAAACGGTACCGGGATGCCGTCCCTCCGGGTGGACCTGCCGAGCTTCGCGGGCACGTACCGGTCTGCGGCCGGCCTGGTCGCGCTCGGCAACTGCAATGGCGCCACGGCGCGCAGGCTGGCGGCGGTGCTGCGGGGCGCCGGTGCGGTTCCGGGCCGGGCCCCGCTGGACGTGGAGCTGCCCGCCGTGCCGGAGGCGCTTCAGGGCCTGCGCCGCACCGTGCGCCGTCATCTGGGCGCGCCCTGCCCCGATGTCCAGCTCTGTGTCACCGAACTCGTCACCAACGTGATCCGGCACGTGAGGGAGGGGGCGCCGGTGCGTGTGCGGGTGGCCCGGACGCACGGTGGGCGCATCCGCGTCGAGGTCACGGACCCGGCCGCGCAGGCGCTGCCCGTGCGTGTGGCCTCCGGGCCCGACGACGAGACGGGGCGCGGACTCGCCCTGCTGGACGCGGTGGCGCTGCGCTGGAGCGTGCCCCGGGGGGTGGAGGGAAAGACGGTGTGGTGCGAGCTGCGGGACGTGGATGCCGCGTCCTGACAACACGACGGCCGCGGCGGCTCCCCCTCGGCGCCGCCGCGGCCCATCCCCCGTCGGTCTGCGGGTCAGGCGGGCTCGGACGTGATGTGGACGTTGTCCGGGGTGATCGTGCCCGTGTCGGTGGCCGGGGCGTCGGTGATGTGGACGTTGTCCGTCGTGACCGTGCCGGTGCCGCTGTCCTTGGCGTCGGTGATGTGCACGTTGGCCGGCTGGACCGCCTGCTCGTCCTTCTTGGCGTCGCTCATGGCGCTTCCCTCCCGTTGGTGCTGAACATGGGGTGCTCGTCCGGCCGTTCCCCCGATGGACGGCCGGACGAGCAACGGATCGCCCAACCTTAGATCGTGGGGACGGGCGACCTCACCGCCGGTCCGTGTGCCCCCCGACGCGACGGCCCGACACGAACGAGAGTGCCGTGGGGCGATAAACGAACGATGAACGTCCCGGCCGGCTCAGGCCGCCGCGGTCTGCGCCATCAGCGCCCGGACGGTCTCGGCCTCCGGGGAGTGAAGCGACTGGTAGATGGAGAGGGCCTCCTGCCAGCACACCCGGGCACGCCCGGACTGCCCGATGTCGTCCAGTGCCCGGCCGAGCAGGGTGAGCACGTTCCCCCGCCGCCACTCGCCGCCGATACCGCGGAGCACGGTCAGCGCGGCCTCGGCGTTCGCCGAGGCCTGCGTGGGCCGCCCGGCCGCCAGGTCGAGTTCCGCGAGCCGGAACAGCGTCATGCCCTCCCACAGCCGCTGACGGCTCTCGCGGAAGACGTCGAGCGCCTCCTGCAGCCGCTCGGTCGCCTCGACGTGCCGGCCGTTCTCCGTGAGCGCCATGCCGAGGGCGTACCGTCCGTTGGCGCTCTTCACGGCGTGGCCCAGGGTCTCGTACATGTCGACGCCTTGCTGGGCCAGTTCGACAGCGCTGTGGGGCCGTCCCGTCACCAGGTGGATACGCGACAGGTTGCACAGCACGCTGGCCTCGCCGGCCCGGTCCGCGCAGTCCCGGAAGTCGGCGAGCGCCTGCTTGAAGTGCTTCTCGGCGTCGGCGTAGCGGCGCTGGTAGAAGGCGATGGCCCCCCGGATGTTGGCCGCCCAGCAGCGGGCCGGCGGGTCGCTGTGGGAGTCGCCCAGGCGCAGGGAGTCCTCGGCGGACTCGTCCGCTTCCGTGAACCGGCCCGAAAGCTGGTGGGCATTGGCCAGGACCACCGCGGCCCGCACCTGCGCGCGCTGGTCCCCGCAGGTTCGCGCCGCGTCGCGCAGGGCGATCGCCGCGGCGTCGTACTCCCGCGAGTTGGCGCCGGACTCGGTCAGGTCGACGGCGGCCCACAGCAGGTCGATGGCGCGCGGCAGCGTGCTCGCACCCGTGAACTGGCGTACGCAGGCGAGCAGGGACACGGCCTCCGCGTACAGCCAGTCCTGGGCCTGGTGCCGGGACTCGAAGCCGAGCCCCGGATAGTCGGTGGGGTGCAGATGGTCCGCGACCCGGTCCCCGGGCCGCTCCATCGCGTACACCTGTGCCGCCGTGGCCAGGTAGAAGTCCAGCAGGCGCGACATCGCCGCCTCCCGCTCGCTCGGCGGCTGCTCGTCCCGCTCCGCGCACGCACGCGCGTAGAGCCGGACCAGGTCGTGGAACCGGTAGCGGCCGGGCGCGGCGGACTCCAGCAGGGAGGTGTCCACCAGGGATTCCAGGAGGTCTTCCGTCTCCTCCACGGGGAGGTCCAGGACCGCGGCCGCCGCCGCGAGGGAGATGTCCGGGCCGTCGGCCAGGCCCAGCAGGCGGAACGCCCTCGCCTGGGCCGGTTCGAGCTGGCCGTAGCCCAGCTCGAAGGTGGCCTTCACCGCCAGGTCGCCAGCCTGGAGTTCGTCCAGGCGGCGGCGTTCGTCGGCCAGCTTCGCCGCCAGGACCGAGACCGTCCAGGTGCGCCGGGCGGCGAGCCGGGACGCCGCGATGCGGATCGCCAGGGGGAGGAAGCCGCAGGCCGCGACGACGTCCAGGGCGGCCTCCCGCTCCGCCGTCACCCGCTCCTCTCCCACGATCTTCGTGAACAGTGCCAGCGCCTCGTCCGGGGACATCACGTCCAGGTCCACCAGGTGGGCGCCCACGAGATCGACCATCCTCACCCGTGACGTCACCAGGGCCGCGCAGCCCTCCGTCCCCGGCAGCAGCGGCCTGACCTGCGCCGCGTCCTTGGCGTTGTCCAGCAGGACCAGGACCCGGCGGCCGTCCAGGACGGAGCGGTACAGGGCCGCCCGTTCGTCCAGCGAGTCGGGGATCGCCGAGTCGGCCGTGCCGAGGGCGCGCAGGAAGGAGCCGAGGACCGTCTCCGGCTCGGCCGGGCGGGGGCCCGCGCCCTGGAGGTCGACGTAGAGCTGGCCGTCGGGGAAGGCGCTGCGGGCCCGGTGGGCCACATGGACCGCCAGGGTCGTCTTGCCCACCCCGCCGATGCCGGCCAGCGCCGACACCGCCATCACCCGGCCCCCGGCGTCCGGTGCCTCCGACGCCGAGGACAGCACCTCGCTCAGCTCTGCGACGAAGGCCGCCCTGCCGGTGAAGTCGGGCACGGAGGCGGGCAGCTGAGCGGGGCGGACCGGGACGGCCGAGGGCTCCGGCGCCGGGGACGACGGCTCCGCCAGGGCCGGGTCCGCCTGGAGGATCCGCTGCTGGAGCTCGCGCAGACCGGGGCGGGGGTCGACGCCCAGCTCCTCGGCGAGCAGGCGGCGGGTGTCGGCGTAGACGGCCAGGGCCTCCGCCTGGCGGCCGCTGCGGTACAGGGCGAGCATCAGCAGTTCGCGCAGCCGCTCCCGCAGGGGGTGCGCGGCGGTGAGCGCCGTCAGTTCCGACACCGCCTCCGCGTGGCAGCCCTGCTCCAGGTCCATGTCCAGGCGGGATTCGAGCAGGCCGAGGCGCCATTCCTCCAGGCGGACCCGCTGGGTCTCGGCGTAGGGGCCGGGGACGCCGGCCAGGACCTCGCCGTCCCAGAGGGCCAGGGCCTCGTTCAGCAGCGCGCGGGCGCGGCACAGGTCACCGGCGGCCCGTGCCTTCTCCGCCTGGGCCGCGAGGTGCTGGGCGGCCGCCAGGTCCAGCGCGCCCTCGCCGAGCGCGCGCACCGCGTAACCGCCGGACTCGCTGACCAGGACGCCGGGCAGGATCTTGCGCAGCCGCGAGGCGTAGGTGCGCACCGCCGCCAGCGCCTGCGACGGCGGCTCGTCGCCCCAGAGGGCGTCGATGAGCTCCGCCGCCGTCGCCGTACGGCCCTCGCGCAGCAGCAGGGCGGCCAGCAGGGCCCGCTGCTGGGGCGAACCCGTGCCGATCTGCTCCTCGCCGCGCCAGGCCCGCACCGGACCGAGCACGCCGAACCGCAGCGCCTCCGGCTCCGTGACGGCCACGGAGCCGGAACGCCGCTGCTCAGGCACTCGCGGCCCACCGTCCATGCGTTGGTCCCCCTCGGCATCACGAACAACCCCGTCAGTTTGCCTTGTTCGGGCCGGTTCCGTCAGCCGTCCAAGGCGCTGATCACAGGGCGGCGTGCGTCGGTCCACAAAGCCCTCACACCTTCTTTGCACGCCTCGTCCGGCTGACTGATCGTCAAGGGGGTGCTGCAGGGAGGGAGATGTGCGTGGACGCGGTCCGCGTCAGTCCGTCAGGTCCACCCGGATCGTCAGCAGGCTGGTGCCCAGCGCCCGTACCGCCGTGCTGTTGAGGCGGGGCAGGGAACGCAGGCGGGCCACCGCGTCGTCGTCGGGGAGGAGATGGGCGGTGCCGTGGTGCCAGCGGCCCGCGATGCGGACGCGGACCCTGGGGTCGGCCTGGATGTTGCGGACGTACTGGGACTTGTGGCCGAACTCGGAGACCAGCCAGAAGGAGTCGCCGGTCCTCCGCCCGCCGACCGGCGTGCGCCGGGGCAGGCCGGAGGCGCGGCCGGTGGTCTCCAGGAGGGTCTGGAACGGCAGCCGCCGGATCAGGGGGTTGGCGAGGCGCCGCTGGAAGGCGGTCACCACGCGGTGCTTGCGGTCTGCGGGGGCTGACATGCCGGTCGCTCTCCTGGTCTGACGGCGCGGTGCCGCGACGGGGACGGGGGGACGGGGACGGTGTGGCGGCTCGGTGCAGGGCGTGTGGTCGCCCAGGCTGCCGCCGGCTGCCGCGTGTTAGCCTCCCCCGCGGTCGTGATCGATGCAACGGGGGAGCCTGATGGGCGCGTCTTCGGACGGCTACACGGTCAGGTCCGGGATGTCCGGACAGGCGAGGGAACTGGACGCCGCGGGCCGCGACGCGGGCAAGATCCGCGAGGCGATCCAGCCCGGCATGTGCTACATGGACGACGCGCTGGGCGGCCCGGACGCCGCCGCGGCGTTCAACGCGTACGCCGCCGCCTGGGAGGACGAGGTCAAGGCTCTGGAATCGGCGCTGCACGAACTGGCCGACAAGGTACGGCTGTCGAAGGGCGCCTACCACGGCAGCGACAGCCTCGTCGGCACGAACGTCCACGGCGTGGCCGTCGGGGACAGCAGCCTCACCAGCACCATGTCCGCCCGGCCCAGCCGCCCGTCGGCGCTGGCAGGTTACTGAGGGGGCGGGCGATGACGGAGTCCACGGGCGACCGTCGCAAGCGGCTGGGCGAGCTGTGCAGGACCATCGCCTCCGCCGGCAGCAAGAACGACCTGATCGACGCCATCAATGACGCGCTCGCCGTCTCCGCCCCGGTCGGCGACACGGCGACGCTGGAAACCCTGGGCAAGCTGTACCAGAAGCAGGACGTCGAGGACCTTTACAAGCGCATCGACAGCGTGGCCAAGAAGGGCCTGCCGGACGTCTGGGCCGGGAACACGAGTGTCCTCGCCTCGGACGCGGTGGCCGCGGCGGGGCGGGCCGCCAACGCGGTGGGCCGGGCCCTGTACGGCGGCGGACTGGCGCTGCTCACGTTCGCCGACGCCCTCAAGGACGCCAAGAGCCAGGACGGCGACGGCCGGGAGGCGCTGCGCGAGGCGCTCGGGATGCTCGGCGGCAAGGACGGCTGGTTCGACGACCTCTACGAGGACGACGACGAGGAGGCCGTCCGGCTGAACGCCCGTTCCGTCGCCTCCCTGGGCGTCGAGGACATGTACAAGGCCGCGATCGCCGCCGACGACGCCTCGCACGCCGTCGCCAGGGACCTGAACAAGTGGGTCGCCGAGGCCCGCATGCGCAAGCTGGGGACGGGCGACCTCACGGCCGTCGACAAGCTGATGCTGGCCGAGACCAGCGCCGTCGACGGCGACCCCGTGCTCAACGAGATCCTCACCGCGCACGACCTGGAGCGCGCCGGCCGGCGGATGGACCGGCTGAGCACCGCCGACCGGGCCGCCATGGACCGGATGCTCGCCGGATCGGACAGCCCGCAGGAGCGGGCCTACCTGATGAAGGCCCTGGCCGCCGGGCACAGCGTGGCGGAGATCGAGCAGTTCCAGGGCAAGATCCACGGCCACGACCCGGAGTGGCTGCGCAGGCATCTCACGCCGGTCGTCACGGCCGTGGACAGCGTGGACGACGAGGGCCTGGCCCCCGACGGCTCCAACAACAACAAGGACTACGTCACCTTCGACGGGCAGCGCTGGATCCAGGGCGGCGACGGCTCGGAGGGCACCTGCGTGGCCTCGTCCACCGTCACCGCGCGCGCCATGGTCGACCCGCTGTACGCGCTCGGCATCACCGGCGGCCCCAGCGGACAGGAGGACGACCCCGAGGCCTTCAAGCGGCGCCTGGTGGCCGAGCAGCACCGGCTGCACACGGAGGGGCACGGCGGCGACCACTGGGAGGGCATGGGCCCCGACGGGCAGGAGCACATCGCCGACACCGCCATCGGCGCCGCCACCGGCGACGACTACCAGCGCCACGACCTCGGCAGCGCCGACGACCGCAGGGCGGTGCTGAGCGACGTGGAGAAGGCGGTCGCGGACGGCCGCCCGGTCCCCGTCGACGTCCAGGGCAAGGACGGCGCCCACGCGATGACCATCATCGCCCAGGACGGCGACATGCTGCAGATCTACAACCCCTGGGGCACGACCACCTGGGTCAGCGAGAACGACTTCATCAACGGACACATGGGCAAGGCAGCGGACAGTGGACTCAACGACGCGTACAGCGTGTACCTCCCGACGGCCGGGTAGCCGGAGCCCGTGGCGTCGCGGCAGGGCCGCGGGCGGCGCGGTAGCGGCCCTCGCGCTGCTCACGCTCGTGGCGGGCTGCGGGTCCGGCACCGACGAGCCCGCCCCGGTCGCGCACCCCACCGACAACCCCCGCATCACCGCGAAGGTCGGGGAGCGCTTCACGCTCACCGTCCACCAGAACGCCTCCACCCGCGAGCACTGGTACCTGTCCGACCCCCGGCCCGACGTCGCCGTGGTCCGCGAGCGCGGGCAGCGCAGCACCCGGAACTCCGGCGACAAGCACATGGCCGGCGGGGGCAGCAGCCTCACCTTCACCTTCGAGGCCACCGGCAAGGGCAGCACCCGGATCGTGCTGACCCACTGCACGTTCGCCACCACCTGCGACGAGGACGGCGGCGGCGCCCCGGCCCCGGCGTCGACCGCGCCGTACCGGCAGTCCGCGCCGAAGCGCGTCACCTACACCGTCACCGTCCGCTGAACCGGCCGACCCCCTGCCTCCCCGAGACCGGAACATGAACCCCGTGCCGAACCCCGCCCCGCGCCCCCGGACCGCACCGACGACGAACTGGCCCGGCTCGACATCGCCACCCTCGTCCGCTACGGCCTCACCGCACCGCCCGGCCCCCGGCGCACCGCCCTGTTCGGCGACGGCGCCGTGGGCGCGGCCGTGCTGCTCGACCGGCTCGGCACCCGGCCGCGCTCGGTGGCCTTCCTCGCCGACACCGTCCGGGCCGGCGGCCTCGCCTACGCCGCCGCGCTCCCCGAGCCGCTGCCGCGCCCGGAGGCGACGGCCGTCGTCCGCGACTGGCTGGCCGCCGGCGCAGGACTCGCGGCCGGCGCCGACGCCGACGACACCGCCGCCCGCTGGCTGCACGCCGTCGCGACGATCGTCGAACTGCGGCGGCTGACGCGGGCCGCACGGAGCTGAACCGCCGCGGGCCTCACGCACCTACCGTGCCCAGGAACACCGGGTTGGTGAACGCGGCCATCATCCCCGGCACCGGCCCGAGCGCCGTCTCGTGCCGCAGTTCGGCGCGCACGTACGCCGCGTACGCCGGAGTCGTACGCCACTCCACCACCCCCGCCCCGGACACGGGCAGCGGGCCGCTGCGGAACAGCACGCCCTGGTCGGTGACGAGGCGGACCGAGCAGCGCGGGGCGCCCGACACCGCCAGCCGGGCCGTCACCGGGGTGTCGGCGCCGACCGCCAACCGCTCGCCGATCCCGGCCCGTTCACCGCTCGCCGCCGTCACGGTGAAGTCCAGCGAGACGGTCCGCGACTCGGCCACGTACGACCGTCCCGCGCGCAGCCCGGCCAGGATCGCCTCCCGGCTCAGCTCCTCGGCGAGGACGACCGTCTGCGGGTGCCCGACGACGTCCGGGTCCCGGTGCGCGTCGCTGTTGCCCATGGCGGGCAGCCAGGCCCCCTCCTCGCGCCCGGCGGCGACCAGCTGCCCGTCCCAGGCGGCCAGCGCCACCTCGTCGTCGGGCGTCCACATCCCGTTCCACACCTCCACCGCGTCCGCCTCGGCGAAGGAGGACTTCCAGGCGCAGCCGACGCAGTCCGCGTACGGGTGGGCCGGCACGACCAGGCCGCCGGCGTCGCGGATCACCCGCGCGAAGTGCGGCCAGCGCCGGTCCCGGGCCCGGTAGCGCCAGTCGACGAACGTGCCGGGGTCGGTGCCGAGGGCCAGCACATGGCCGTTCCTGGTGGTGACCTCCTCGCCGAGCAGCACCAGCAGGTCGTCGCCGGCCGCGTCGGCCCAGTGGGCGTGCGAGGCGTGGGTGTTGTGGTCGGAGCTGCCCAGGAAGTCCAGCCCCGCCGCGCGGGCCAGCGCCGCGATCTCGGCCGGGGTGCGGCGCCCGTCGGAGTGCCAGGAGTGCAGATGGCAGTCGCCCCGGTACCAGTCCCGGCCCCGGCCCCGGGCGCGTTCCGGCGGGTACACCGGCTGCGGGGCGGTGCCGGGCTCTCCCGGCGTCAGCGTGACGGTCACCTCGTACGACAGCCCCTGCGGGGCCACGGTGTACGGCCCGAGCGCGATGTGCCAGGTGCCGGGGTGCAGCGGGCCGGGAAGGTAGCCGGGGGTGGCGTCGTCGGCCCGGACGAAGAACTCCGTGCGGGCGCCTCCGGACCAGCCCCGGAACCCCGGCCCGCCGACCTCGGTGCCGCGCTCGTCGAACAGGCCGATGTCGAGGGCGTTGCCGGGGGTGCCGGCGGGGGTGGCGGGCCGGTCGTAGGTGTAGGAGACGCGCAGTTCCCGTGTGCCGGGCGGGACTTCGAAGGGCAGGTACACATAGTCCGGCGAGCCGGGGGCGAGGGTGCCGCGCAACGTCGTCACGGCATCCACGGTAGGCGCGGTTCGGGGGCGCGGACAGTCTTCGGCCGGGGCGAGCGTTCGAGCCGGGCGGGAAGGGTGGTGCCGGTGCGGTGCCGAGTCCCCCGGTGGTGGCCGCCGCCCGGCCGAGGGCGGCGAAAGACTCCCGCAGGCCGCGCGTCCGGGGAGCCGGCGTCCTGCGAGGGCGAGTTCCCGAGCGTCACCGGGAACCGGTCCGGAACCGGACACGGCTCATGCAGGCCGGGTTCCCGAGCACCCGGGCCGGCCATCCGCACCCGGACCGGTGCGCAGGCCGCGCGGCCGGAACACCGCCGGGGCGGCGGCCGGGCCCGGCCGCCGCGCGCACATCGCCGAGTACGCCGACGGCCGGCTCCCGCGGTGCGGCCCGCACCCGGCAACCGGTACGCGCGATACGTTCCCTGATCACGCTCGTATGCTCGAGGGATGACGACTTCCGCGACCTCCGGAACCGGACCGACCGAGAACTCCATGCGTCGCGCCCTCAAACGCGCCCGGGACGGCGTCGCCCTCGACGTCGCCGAGGCGGCGGTGCTGCTCCAGGCCCGCGGCGAGGATCTGACCGACCTCGCCGCGTCCGCCGCCCGGGTGCGCGACGCGGGTCTCGAACAGGCGGGCCGTCCCGGTGTCATCACGTACTCGAAGAGCGTCTTCATCCCCCTCACCCGGCTGTGCCGGGACAAGTGCCACTACTGCACCTTCGTCACCGTGCCCGGCAAGCTGCGCCGCGCCGGGCACGGGATGTTCATGTCCCCGGACGAGGTGCTGGACATCGCCCGCAAGGGCGCCGCGCTCGGCTGCAAGGAAGCCCTGATCACCCTCGGCGACAAGCCGGAGGACCGCTGGCCGGAGGCGCGCGAATGGCTCGACGCGCACGGCTACGACGACACCATCGCCTACGTCCGCGCCGTCTCCATCCGCATCCTGGAGGAGACGGGCCTGCTGCCCCACCTCAACCCGGGCGTCATGACCTGGACGGACTTCCAGCGGCTCAAGCCGGTGGCCCCCTCCATGGGCATGATGCTGGAGACGACCGCGACCCGCCTGTGGTCCGAGCCCGGCGGCCCGCACCACGGCTCCCCGGACAAGGAACCCGCCGTCAGGCTGCGGGTGCTGGAGGATGCGGGCCGCTCGTCCGTCCCCTTCACCTCCGGGCTGCTGATCGGCATCGGCGAGACGTACGAGGAGCGGGCGGAGTCCCTCTTCGCCCTGCGGAAGGTCTCCCGCGCCTACCACGGCATCCAGGAACTGATCATCCAGAACTTCCGCGCCAAGCCGGACACGGCGATGCGCGGCATGCCGGACGCCGAACTGGACGAGCTGGTCGCGACGGTGGCCGTCGCCCGGCACATCATGGGCCCGGCCGCCTGCCTCCAGGCCCCGCCGAACCTGGTCGACGCCGAGTACGAGCGGCTGATCGGCGCCGGCATCGACGACTGGGGCGGGGTGTCGCCCCTGACCATCGACCACGTCAACCCCGAGCGCCCCTGGCCGCAGATCGAGGAGCTGGCCGCGCGGTCGGCCGCGGCCGGCTTCGAACTGCGCGAACGCCTCTGCGTCTACCCCGAGTTCGTGCGCCGCGGCGAGCCCTGGCTGGACCCGCGGCTGCGCCCGCACGTGGCCGCGCTGGCCGACCCGGAGACGGGCCTGGCCCGCCCCGGCGCCCTTCCCCGGGGCCTGCCCTGGCAGGAGCCGGAGGAGGCGTTCACGGCCACCGGCCGCACGGACCTGCACGCGTCCATCGACACCGAGGGCCGTACCAAGGACCGGCGCGACGACTTCGACGAGGTGTACGGCGACTGGGAGGCGCTGCGCGAGGCGGCCGCCCCCGGCATGGCGCCGGAGCGCATCGACACGGACGTACGGCAGGCGCTGGCGACGGCGGCCGACGACCCGACGCGGCTCACCGACGCGGAGGCGCTGGCCCTGCTGCACGCGGACGGCCCGGCGCTGGACGCCCTCACGCGCGTCGCGGACGACGTGCGCCGGTCGGCGGTCGGCGACGACGTGACGTACATCGTCACCCGCAACATCAACTTCACCAACGTCTGCTACACCGGCTGCCGGTTCTGCGCCTTCGCCCAGCGCCGCACGGACGCCGACGCCTACACCCTCTCCCTGGAGCAGGTCGCCGACCGCGCCCAGCAGGCCTGGGACGTGGGCGCGGTCGAGGTGTGCATGCAGGGCGGCATCCACCCGGACCTGCCCGGCACGGCGTACTTCGACATCGCCAAGGCGGTGAAGTCCCGCGTCCCCGGCATGCACGTGCACGCCTTCTCCCCGATGGAGGTGGTGAACGGCGCGACCCGCACCGGCATGTCCGTCCGGGAGTGGCTGACGGCGGCCAAGGAAGCGGGCCTGGACTCCATCCCGGGGACGGCCGCGGAGATCCTGGACGACGAGGTCCGCTGGGTGCTGACCAAGGGCAAGCTGCCGACGGCCACCTGGATCGAGGTGATCACCACCGCCCACGAGCTGGGCATCCGCTCGTCCTCGACGATGATGTACGGCCATGTCGACCAGCCCCGCCACTGGCTGGGCCATCTGCGCACGCTGGCCCGGATCCAGCGCGAGACGGGCGGCTTCACCGAGTTCGTCACCCTGCCCTTCATCCACACCAACGCCCCGGTCTACCTGGCGGGCATCGCCCGGCCGGGCCCGACGACCAGGGACAACAGGGCCGTGACCGCGATGGCCCGGCTCCTCCTCCACCCCTGGATCCCCAACATCCAGACAAGCTGGGTCAAACTGGGCACGGAGGGTGCGGCGGAGATGCTCCGCTCCGGCGCGAACGACCTGGGCGGCACGCTGATGGAGGAGACGATCTCCCGCATGGCCGGCTCCTCCTACGGCTCCTACAAGTCCGTCCGCGACCTGATCGCCGTTGCCGAGGCGGCCGGCCGCCCGGCGAAACCGCGCACCACGCTGTACGGCGAGGTGCCCGAGGAGCGGCGGCGGGCGGCGGAGGCCTCCGACGGGCACCTGCCGGAACTTCTGCCGGTCCTGGACTGAGTACGATGATCCGACCCCCGACCCGAGAAGGGGCCCCATACGCCTAGCGTCAGGAGAAGCGTCCCGTGGCTGCCCGACTGCCCTCGTGGGCCTGGGTCACCGGCCTGACGGCGGGAGCGACCGCGGTGGTGGTCGCGCTCGCCGTACAGGCGGACCACGGGCCGGGCCCGACCGCCGCCGTCGCCAAGCCGAACCCGTCGGCTTCCGCGGGCGCCCACGGGCCCGCGACGCCGAAGACGCCGGCCGCGCCCGCCCTGCCGGCCGATTCCGGCACGGGCCGCCGGATCGTGTACTCCCTGTCCGAGAAGCGGGTGTGGATGGTCGACGCGACCGACAAGGCGACGCGGACGTTTCCGGTGTGGCCGGGCACGGTGAACCCGCAGCCCGGCCGGTACTCCGTCACCCTGCGCACCCAGTCCCTGCGCGGCTCCGACGGCGTGGAGATCGAGCACGTCATGTACTTCACCAAGGTGCAGGGCGTGAACATCGCCTTCTCCAACGCCCTGGACGGCTCCTCGCCGCCCCCGGCGGACGGCAAGAAACTGGGCGGCATCCGCCTCCACAAGGAAGACGGCGCCGCCCTGTGGTCCTTCGGCGATCAGGGCACCGGCGTCACGGTCGTCAAATAGCTTCCGCCCGCCGCGCGGGCAGCAGGTTGACGATCAACGCCACTCCGGCGAGCAGGAACACCCTGGTCGCCGCCTCCAGCCCGTTCCAGGTCTTCGACTGCCACATCGCGAACCACTCACCGCCGATCGCGATGAACCCGGCGCCGAAGAGCAGCAGCAGCATCAGCAGCCCGTAGGTGGAGACGCGCCGGGCGAGGTCGTCCTTGCGCCACGCCCACAGCGCGGTCCCCCCGATCAGCACGAGGGCCGCCACGGTCTCCCACACGATGATCGCGACATAAGCGGTGTCCTGCAGCCCGGTGCTGGTGATGGCCCGTCCCATCAGGTCCGGGTCCTTGAAGGTGGTGTCCATCGCCAGCACATGCCGTACGAACTGCTGGTTGGTCCCGAAGTCGGTGATGTTCCCGAGCGCGACCAGGGCGATGTAGAGGGCGAGTATGCCGGTGAGCACACCGGCGGCCAGGCCGAGGCCGGTGTGACGTGGGGGGTTGGTGGTCATGGCGCGATTCTGCCCTGCCGCGGGCCCGGTTATCGCGAGGGCATTGCGCCAGACTGAGCGAGCCGCGAGAACCTCTCAACCGCCGTACGCCCGTCAGGCGTTCGGTCACCTCTCCGCGGCCGGGACCAGGGCCGGCGCCAACCTGTGGGAGATCGACTCCAGCAGCGGCTTGCGCTTGGTGTTGTGGAAGGCCGCGATGCGCCAGCATTCGTCGTCCTCGCGGACCAGGGTGTACGTCTGGATCTTGGAGAGTGTGCGCGGCCGTGTGCCCTTGTAGGTGTCGCCGCGGCCGTTGACCACGGCCGTGTCCGGTCCGTGGAAGCGGATGTCGAGGATCTCGTCCGCGAGCCTGGTGCCCTTGAGGAAGCCCCCGAAGAGGGCGCGGTGACTGTCCACGATGTCCCGGCGCCCCCGGTAGCAGGTGCCGATGTAGGTGATGTAGGTGGCGTCCTCGGTGAACAGCTCGCCGTAGGCGTCGGCGTCGTGGCGCTCCCAGGCGGAGACGAGTCCGGTCAGTACGGCGGTGACGGCGGCGGCGTCCGGCGTGGTGTGCGGCATGGCGAGGTCTCCTCTGCTCGCTAGACTGTGCGCAGAATCTGAACACAAGCAGTATCTGCATCCGTGCAGATAAATTTAGGAGAGGACTCCGTTGATGGCAACCCCCTCGCGCGGCGGGGACGAGCACGTGATCTTCCGTCAGTACCTCGACGCCGTCGGCCTCCAGGGCCTGGCCAGCGCGGAAGCGGCCGGACTGCACGGCTCGGAGTGGTACGCGCTCAGCCTGATCGCGGCGGAGGGCGGGCTCACCTCGGGCGAACTGGCCACCAGGACCGGCCTGACCACCGGGGCCACCACCCGTCTGATCGACCGGCTGGAGCGGGCGGGGTACGCGCGCCGCGCCGCGGACCCCCAGGACCGCCGACGGGTGATCGTCGAGCCGGTCCCGGACGCGCTCGCCCGGATCGAGCAGGTCGTGGGCCCCGCCCGCCGGCACATCGCAGAGGTCCTGTCCCGCTACAGCCCCGAGCAACGCGCGGTGCTCTTCGACTACTTCGAGCAGGCCGCGCCCGCGTTCCGCGCCGCCACCGAGGAGATCCGCAAGGCGGTCGCCCCGAGGCGCAGGAGGGCCGCCCGGACCGGGAGCGACGGCTGACGCCGGGCCACCGCGCGGGGTACTTCAGCGCACCGCCGCGTCCCCCGTCACCACCGGCCGCACCCTGCTCAGCATCAGGTCGAGAAAGCGGTCGGGGTGGCGGAAGGACGCGAAGTGGGAGGCGTCGGGGATGAGGGCGAAGCCCTTCACGGGGGCGGTGACGTCGGCGTAGAAGCGGCGGGCCGGCTCCGGTGGGGTCAGGACGTCGCTCTCGCCCTGGAAGACGAAGAACGGAAGGCGGAAGGCGGTGCCCTCGGCGTACTCGTCGATCGTCATGGCCTGGGGGCCCAGCTGCTCGGAGAAGGTCTGGGCCTTCAGGTAGGCGCGCAGGTCGCGCAGGGTGTGCAGGGGCGAGAACCACAGGGAGCGGATCACGACCGTCTTCATGGTGTCGTAGGTGAGGGGATCGGTCGTGACCACCGTCCTGGCGTACTCGGCCCACTCGTGCGGTGACCAGGCCGACCGGTCCGGGCCCAGCGCGGCCATCCTGGCCAGCTGCTTCTTCTTGCCGGCCTTCTCCAGGCGGCCCAGCAGCGCCTCGTAGGCCGAGGTGTCCCGTCCGCCCGCGACGACGTTCTGGTCGGTGCCGACGTACGCCGAGTACCGCTCGGGGTGGCTGCGGGCCAGGCGGAGGCCGACGACCGTGCCGAAGCTGTTGGCCACCAGCAGGACCTTGTCCACGCCGAGGCGGGCGCGGATGTGGTCCGTGACCTCCAGGGCGTCCGTGTGGAGGCGGTCGAGGGTCAGCTCGCCCTGGCCCTGCGGACCGCCCGCCGCGAAGGTCTTCCCGGCGCCCCGCATGTCCCAGCGGACGATCGTGAAGTGCCGCTCCCAGGCGCGGGTGCGCGGGAGGAAGACCAGGTTGGAGGCGCCGGGGCCGCCGTGCAGCTCCAGGATCACGGGGTTCGCCCGGCCCTCACCCCGGATCGAGATCCACTGGTCGATGCCGCCGATGCGGACGTACGAGGACTCGTCGACGCCGTTCGGGGTGGTGATCGCGAGCTTCCGGGCGTTCGCGCGTCGCTTGAGGGCGCGGTAGGTCAGCAGCATGGTGTTCCCCCTAAACTGTTTATATCATCAGCTGTTTGCTGCGGGGTTTACGGTATATACAGTTGTCGCGGGCAGTCAACGGGCTTCCCGGAAGCCGAGCGGGAGGGGCCTCGTGGCCGGACGGAGCGCGGGACAGGGCAAGGAGGCGCAGGGGGCCGATCCGCGGACGGTCCTCGCGCTGCTGTGGGGCGAGCAGGACCGGCCCACCCGCGGGCCGAAGCCGAAACTGACCCCCCGGCGCATCGCCGCGGCCGCCGCCGAGCTGGCCGACGGCGAGGGGCTGGACGCCGTCTCCATGAGCAAGGTCGCGGCGGAGTTCGGCGTCTCCGCCATGGCGCTGTACCGGTACGTGCCCGGCAAGGCGGAGCTGGTCGAGCTGATGGTGGAGTCCGTGCTGGCCGAGCGGCCGGACCTCGCGGGCGTCGCGGAGGGGGACTGGCGGGGCGGCCTGCGGGAGTGGGCCCGCCGGCTGTGGAGCGTCTACACGGCGCACCCCTGGCTCCTCGCGGCCGTCCCCATGCGCCGCCAGGTGATGGGCCCGAACCAGCTCCAGTGGCTGGACGCGGCACTCGCCGTCCTGGAGCCGACCCCGCTCACCGCCGCCGAGCGGCACAAGGTCTTCCTCCTCGTCGTCGGGCTCGTCCGCAACCTCGCCCAGCAGCACGGCGACCGCGACGAGGAGGAGGAACGCCGGTGGGACCGGCTGGCCGGCGACGTGCTCGCCCGGCACGCCGACCGCTTCCCGGCCCTCACCAGGGCCGTCGCCGAGGGCGCGTTCGAGCCGGACGGCGCCGACCCGCTGGACTTCGGGCTCGACCGGATCGCCGACGGGGTCGAGGCGCTCATGGTCGGCCGGGAATGAGCACTCGAGGCCGATTTGCCCCCGTGAACGGACCGTTCCCCGTCGATTACAGTGCCTAGCGTCGTACGGACGGACGGTGCCGTGGGGAGGTCTGGATGAGTGCGACGTCCGGCGCCGTCTGGGGCCGAGCCGAGCAGCAGGACTTCCGCAGCAGGGTGCGCGGCACCCTGCTCGGGGTCGCCGTGGGCGACGCGCTCGGCGCGCCCGCCGACCCGCTGTCGCTGGAGGAGATCCGGGCCGCGTACGGCCCCGAGGGGCTGCTCGACCTGGTCTTCGGGCACGGCCGCCGGGGCACGGTCACCCATCACACCCAGCTCACCCTGTTCAGCGTGGACGGGCTGATACGGGCCCAGGTGCGCCGCGACACCGGCGCCTGGCACCCGCCGACCGACCTGCACCGGGCGTACCGGCGCTGGGCGGCCACCCAGCGGGACTGGGGGCCGGACGAGCGCCGCAAGGACGACGGCTGGCTCGCCCGCGAGGAGTGGCTGTACGCCCGCCGCGACCCGACCCGGGCCCTGCTCGTCGGCTTCGGCGACGACACCATGGGCACGCTGGAGTCGCCGAAGAACCCCGGCGAACTGGGCCCGGAGGCGATGGCCCGGTCCGCGCCCTTCGGGCTGCTCGTCGGCTGGGAGCCGCAGCTCGTCGCGCAGCTCGCGGTGGAGTGCGCGGCGCAGAGCCACGGGCACCCCCTCGCCTGTCTGTCGGCGGGCGCGTACGCCGTGATCGTGCACGCCCTGGCCCGGGGCGAGAGCCTGGACGGCGCCGTCCAGCGGGCCCTCGCCCTGCTCGCCGCCCGCCCCGGCCACCAGCCCGTCTCGGACGCCCTGCAACATGCCCTCGGAGCGGTGCGGCAGGGGATCCCGAGCCCGACGCGGGTGGAGGAACTGGCCGGCGACGGCACGGCGGACGGACTGCTGGCGGCGGCGGTGTACTGCGCGCTGGTCGGCGAGGACGTACGGCACGGGCTGTGCCTCGCGGTGAACCAGAGCGGCCCGTCGGCGGCGGCCGGCGCCCTCACCGGCGGCCTCCTCGGCGCCCTGCACGGCGAGACGGCCCTGCCCCCGGCCTGGGTGGCCGAACTGGAGGGCCGTCACACGGTGCTGGAACTGGCCGACGACTTCGCGATGGAGATGACCCAGGGGCCGGCCCTGCACGGCCCGGCGGGCTCGTCACCGGGCTGGCTGGCGAGGTACCCGCGTTAGGGCCGCGCGCCGGAGTGCACCGCCGGCACCCGAGCTGCCGTAAGCCGCACTGCGGCTAGTCCGCCGCCGGTGCCCCGATCACGTCGTCGCCGGCGCTCGCGGGCACCGGCACCGCCGCCACCGCGTCCCCGTCCGTGTTCACCTTCTCGATGACGGCGAGCCGCTCCGGCGTCTCCTCCGGCTTCACGTAGCCGATGACGACGTAGAGCACCAGGGACACCGCCAGCGGCACGGACACCTGGTACTGGAGCGGGACACCGCCCGAGACCTGCCAGTTGATGGGGTAGTTCACCAGCCAGAACGCCAGCAGACCCGCCGCCCAGCTGGTCAGCGCCGCCGTGGGGCCACAGCGGCGGAAGGTGCGCAGCAGGCCCAGCATCATCGGGATCGCGATCGGACCCATGAGACCGGCCACCCACTTGATGACGACGGTGATGATGTCCTTGAACGTGGGGGAGTTGACCTGCGTCGCCACCGCCATGGACAGGCCGAGGAAGACGAGCGTCGTCACGCGGGCCGCGATCAGCCCCGACCGCTCGCCCCACGCCCGCGCCCGGGAGGACAGCACCGGCGCCACGTCCCGGGTGAACACCGCCGCGATGGCGTTCGCGTCGGAGGAGCACATGGCCATCGTGTGGGAGAAGAAGCCGACGATCACCAGGCCCAGCAGGCCGTGCGGCAGCAGCTGTTCGGTCATCAGGCCGTAGGAGTCGGAGCCGTCCGGCTTCTGCGCGTGGACCAGCAGCGGGGACATCCACATCGGGAAGAACAGGACCACCGGCCACACCAGCCACAGCACGGCCGACAGCCGGGCCGACCGCTCGGCCTGGTGCGCGCTGCCCGTCGCCATGTAGCGCTGGGCCTGGTTGAGCATGCCGCCGTTGTACTCGAAGAGCTTGATGAACAGGAAGGCGAGGAGGAACACCGTGCCGTACGGCCCGACCAGCGGCTTGCCGTGGCCGTGCAGCGCCGGCTCGTTCCAGGCGTCGAGGAAGCCGATGTGCTTGTCGTTCAGCTTCAGCACGACCGCCACGAACATCGAGATGCCGGCCAGCAACTGGATGACGAACTGGCCGAGTTCGGTCAGCGCGTCCGCCCACAGGCCGCCGATCGTGCAGTACACGGCCGTGATCGCACCGGTGATGAGGATGCCCTGGTTCAGGGTGACCCCGGTGAACACCGACAGCAGGGTGGCGATCGCCGCCCACTTGGCGCCCACGTCCACGATCTTCAGCAGCATCCCGGACCAGGCGAGCGCCTGCTGCGTGGACAGGTTGTACCGGTTCTTCAGGTACTCCAGCGGGGAGGCCACGTGGAGCCGGGACCGCAGCCGGTTGATGCGGGGCGCGAACAGCTTCGACCCGATGGCGATGCCGAGCGCGATGGGGAAGGACCAGGTGACGAAGGAGGTGACGCCGTAGGTGTAGGCGATGCCCGCGTACCCGGTGAACATGACCGCGCTGTAGCCCGACATGTGGTGCGAGATGCCGGAGAGCCACCAGGGCATCTTGCCGCCGGCCGTGAAGAAGTCCGAGACGTTGTCCACGCGCTTGTGCGACCAGACGCCGATCGCGACCATCACACCGAAGTAGCCGATGAGTACGGCCCAGTCGAGACTGTTCATGTGCTCGATCGTGGGTGCGGTGATATGAACGCGACAAGCAAGCGTAAGGTCAAGTCGAAGTAAAAATGTTCGACTTGATGACCTGAGTTCATCTACGTGAACGAACCTTCAGGTCGACCGGGTCGAGGCCACGGGGGTTCCGCGTGAACTCGCGCGGCTCTACTTCAGCTCGTCCGGGCACGGCGTGCCGCGCGGCAGCTGGTACGGCGCGGCCAGCCGGTACGTGCCGGCCCGCGGAGCGAGCAGCATCGTCCACTTGTCGCCGTTCGCGTCCTGCGGGGTCTCCATCAGGCACCCGTTGACGTTCCGGTACTTCTTCGGCGTGCCGGACGGAGAGATCACCTGCGGCGGCTTCAGGCTCTTGCCGTGCTCGTCGACGATGCTCAGCCACGGCGAGTACGGGATCCGGATCAGGATCCGCCCGGCCTTGCGCACCTGGAGCGTCATCTCGCCCTGCTCGGCGCGGTCCACCACCGCGTCCGGCTCGGCGAGCGGGGTCGGATCGGTCACCCGGAACAGCTGCCAGTTGGCGTCGCCCCAGACCTGCCTCAGATACGGCATCCCCCGCTGGAGCAGTTCCCGCTCCCGCTGGCCGCCGTCGCCGTCCGGGTTGTCCTTCGGCAGCACCACGAAGTGCACGGCCCAGCGCCGCAGCCACTCGTGGTAGTTCGCCGAGTTGAGGGTGTCGTCGTAGAAGAGCGGGTTGCGCTCCATGTCGGCCTGCCGGTTCCAGCCGCGCGCCAGGTTGACGTACGGCGCGAGCGCCGACGCCTCCCGGTGCGAGCGCGCCGGGACCACCTCGACGCGGCCCTTCTCGGCGCCGGCCTTCTGCAGCTGGTGCACCAGCGGGGCCAGCTCACGGGCCCAGGACGCGGCCGGGGTCGTGTGGATGATGTCGTCCACCGACTTGTAGCCGATCCACCCGGCGAAGCCGAGCAGCGCCAGCACGGCCGTGTACCACTTCCGCGACTTCGGCACGGTGAACGGCAGCGCGGCCACCAGCGTCGCACCCGCGAACAGCATCGGCAGCCGGGAGATGTTCGACCCGATCTGCGAGCTGATCAGCCACACCAGGACCACGCCCACGCTGTACACCGCGGCCGTCAGCCGGACCGTCACCCACTCCCGCGGCACCAGGAACAGGCACAGCAGCCCGTACAGCAGCGGCATGATCACCGAGCCGATCGTCATCGGCTGGGTGCCGGAGAAGGGGAACAGGAAGTAGGAGGCCGCGACCACCACCGTCGGCGCGATCCCCAGCGCCCAGGCGCCCGGCCGCCGCTTCTGCAGGAACAGCGCGACCGCGACCAGGCCGACGAACAGCCCCGAGACCGGTGAGGCCATGGTGGACAGACCGGCGAGCGGGGCGGCCACCGCGGCCTTCGCCCAGCGCTTGTGCCGCCACTTGTGCGGCCAGCAGAAGACGGCCGCGACCGCGCCGAGCGCGAACATCGTGCCGAGCCCGAAGGTCACCCGGCCCGAGATCGCGTTGCACAGCAGCGCGACGACCCCGGCGAGCGAGGCCCACAGCGGGTTCCGCACCGCCCGGCTGCGGATCAGGACCATGGTCAGCAGGCCCGCCGACACGGTCCCGGCGATCATCATCGTCGTACGGACGCCGAGGACCGCCATCAGATACGGCGACACCACGCTGTACGACACCGGGTGCATGCCGCCGTACCAGGCGAGGTTGTACGCCGAGTCCGGGTGCCGGCCGACGAACTCCGCCCATGCGTCCTGCGCCGCGAGATCGCCACCGCTGTTCGCGAACGTGAAGAACCACACGATGTGCAGGACCCCGGCGAGGGCCGTCACGGACAGCACCGGGTGCTTCAGCATCCGCTGCCTGAGGGGCTCGGCGGCGGCGAGGACGCGCGCGAGGCCGCCGGGGCGCACCGCGGCGCGGTCACCGCCGGCGGCGCTGTCCGGGTGGTCGGCCGGACCCTCCCGGTCAGCCGCGGACAGGCGTATTCGCGGGCCCGGTCCCGGGCCCGGATCGGCGTCGTCGGCGCGTGTCGGCTCCGCTGTGGCCACCTGAAGGCACTCCCCGTGTCCCGTCTTCTGTTCTCGGCCGTGTTCCCCGGTGTTCGCGGCCGCTTGCCGTCCAGTTCGCGGCCGTGTCCCGCGACCGGCGACCTGCCCCGTTTCGTGACGCTAGCACGCGCGCGCGGTCAGGGCGCGGCTCGCCTCCGGAGCGCGACCGCCACCGGCGCGCCCCTTCGGCTCACAGGAGCGGGGGCGCGGCGGTGGCGTCCGGGCGGATCCGGGGTGCGGGCTCAGCCCAGCCGGGTCAGCTTGGCGCCGAAACCGGGCTCCGCCAGATCCTTCTGCAGGGCCACCGGCACCTTGACGGCACCGGTCGAACCGTCACCCACGGTGAGCGAACCCACCTCGGTGCCGGCCTTCGCGGTGTGCGGTACCGTGCCGGAGGCGAGCGACAGCCTCACCTTCAGCCCCGCCCAGCCGGCCGCCGTGACGTCCTTCGTCGCCACGACCGGGGTACGGCCGCCGAGGCCGTCGTCGACGTACCCGACGACATCGCCCTTCTTCAGGATCGTCACCGACTTCAGGGCGCCCTGCGCGGCCCGGATCAGCTGGTCGCTGTGGTCGAGGGCGGCGCTGAGGATCGTGTTCTCCGAGCCGCCGGCCGGCTGGCGCAGCACCGCGCCGATGATCATGCGGGTGCCGCCGCCGACCTGCTGCTTCGCCGCGAAGACCAGGTTGCCGAGGGCGGAGGTGGTGGTGCCGGTCTTGATGCCGACGACGTTGTTGCTGCCGACCAGGTGGTTCCAGTTGGAGTGGTTGACGCCCTTGTAGTCGGTGTACGACATCATCGCCGCGACCTCGCGGAAGGCGGGCTCGGTCATCGCGGCCTTCGCCAGCTTCACCTGGTCCACGGCCGTGCTGACCGTGGAGTCCGTCAGGCCCGAGGGGTCGGTGTACGTCGTGTTCGTCATGCCGAGGCCCTTGGCGGTGGCGTTCATCTTCGCCACGAACGCCTTCTCCGAACCGGCGTCCCAGCGGGCGAGCAGGCGGGCGATGTTGTTCGCCGACGCGATGAGGATGCTCTCCAGGGCCTCGCGCTGGGACACCGAGTCACCGGCGGTGACGTGCACGGTGGACTCCTGGCCCGCGTTCGACTGCTGCTCGGCCGCCTTGTCGATCTTGATCTTGGGGCCGTCGGCGCCGCTCTTGAGCGGGTGGTCGCGCAGGACGATGTACGCGGTCATCACCTTGGCGACGCTCGCGATCGGCACGGGCTTCTGGGCGCCGGAGGAACCGAACGTGCCGATGCCCTGCACGTCCAGCGCCGCCTCGCCGCCGGCCGGCCACGGGATGTCGACCTTGCCGCCGGCGAAGGTGTAGGTGTCCTTCGCGGTGAGGTCGAGAGTGGGGTCCGGCAGCGGGCGCAGGGTCTGCACGATCGCGAAGACGACCGCCAGGAGCAGGACCAGGGGGGTCCAGATCTTGACCCGGCGCACGAGCGTGCGCAGCGCCGTCTCCGGGGGCGGGGGCGTGTTCGTCAACTCCGCCAGCAGGTCCAGCGGGGGCTTCGGGGGAAGCGGCTGCTGCGTGGTGCGCTCGGGTCCGACCTGCGGGACGGGGGTGGTGGCGTCCGGCTTCGCGGGGGCCATGTCGTTCTTGAGCGCGACGAACTTGCTGGTGCGCTCGGAGTCGGACTCGGGGGCCTTGGGCTTGCCGCCGAGCTTGAGCATGGTGGTGGGCTGGTCGACCTCCGGCCGCTTGGGCCGTACGGCCTTGAAGACGGCGGTGGGCTGATCGACGGGGGCGCCGCCCCCACCCGCATCACCCGTGCGGCTCCCGCCGTCGGCTGCGGGCGGCCCCTGCGGGGCGTCCTCCGAGTCCTCGGCTTCGCCGTCGCCGTGCTCCGGCCGCACCTCGGCCGCAGCGGCAGCCACGTCCTCCGGCTCGCCCTTGGCGTCGGGCTTGGCGTCGGCCTTCGCCTGCGCCTCACCGCTCGCTCGGGCCCCGGCGTCAGCCTTCGCCTCACCCTTCGGCTGCGTCTTCGCCGCGGGCTCGTCCTTCGCGTCGGCAACGGCGTCGCCGTCCGAGTCGGCCTCGGCCTCGGCGCCAACACCCCGGGCATTCGTGTCGGCGTCAGCGTCGTCCTGCGCGGGGGACTCGACCTCGGCGTCCGCCTCTTCCTTCACGCCGGCAACCGCCGTCGAGCCCGCACCGGCGCCAGCCTTCGTGTCGGCGCTGCCCTCCGCGTCGGTGTCGGACTTCGCGTCGGCCGTCGCGTCGGTGTCAGCCGTCGTGCCGGTCTTCGCGGTGGTGTCAGCCTTCGTCTCGCTGGCCGCGCCTGCCCCCGAGCCCCCGTCAGCACCCGTCGCCGCGTCTGCCTCCGTGTCGGCGCTGCCCTTGGCGTCTGCGTCAGCCTCCGCGTCGGTGTCAGGCTTCGCGTCGGCCTTCGCGCGGGTGTCGGTCTTGGTCCTGCTGGCCGCGCCCGCGCCCGAGCCCCCGTCAGCGTCCGTCCCCGCGTCCGCCTTCGTGTCGCCGCTGCCCCCCGCGTCTGCGTCGGCCGTCGCGCCGGTGTCGGCCGTCGCGTCGGTGCCGGGCTTCGCGTCGGCCGTCGTGCCGGTGTCGGCCTTGGTCCCGCCGTCCGCGCCCGAGCCCCCGTCAGCACCCGTCGCCGCGTCTGCCTGCGTGTCGGCGCTGCCCCCCGCGTCTGCGTCGGCCGTCGCGCCGGTGTCGGCCGTCGCGTCGGTGCCGGGCTTCGCGTCGGCCGTCGTGCCGGTGTCGGCCTTGGTCC
>NZ_JBIDAL010000005.1:0-254167 GCF_043202415.1 Streptomyces sp. NPDC048192 | reverse complement strand
GGTCCCGCCGCCCGCGCCCGAGCCCCCGTCAGCACCCGTCGCCGCGTCCACGCCCGCGTTGCCCGCAGCCTCCGTGCTCGCGTCCGCGTTCGCCTCGGCGTCCGCGTCCGCGCTCGCCTCAGCCTCTGCGTCCGCGTTCCCCTCAGCCTCCGGGCCCGCGTCGCCCTCCCCCTCGGCGTTCGTGCCGGCGGCGGCACTCGCTTCGGTGGTCGTGGGCGTGTCCGCCTCCGGCTCATCTTCCGCCGGCGGCTTGGAGTTGGCCTTGCGTACCCAGGAGGAGACCGCCTTGCGGAGGGCGGTGTCCTCGGGGGAGGGGGTGGTGTCGGGGATCGACAGGATCTTCGTCGCGGTGTCGGCACCGCTCGGCGCGGAATCCTTTTCCCGGGCGACCGCGAGACGCGGATCCGGTGTCTCGGGAACCGGAGCCGCGCTCCCCGGCGTCGGTTCCGCCGACGACTCGCGCTGCTTCGACCTGTCGGGGGACTCGCCCGCCACCGATGCCTCCTCATGCGCCGCACGCCCACACGCGCGCCCTGTCCGAACCATGTACCAGTGTCCTGTGTGAGGGCTTAACCCCTGCGCTAGACGAGAACGACATACCTACCGGTTCCCTCACGAACCGGTCACGCACCCTCGACAGACCAATGTGAGAGGGGTCACCCTGTCATTCATCCACGCGGGGAGGCATGGATGGGCAGGAGCCGCAGAACACTTCCGGAGGAGCTTCTGCTGCTGGCACTGGACCCGGCCACGGGTACCACTGCGCAGCCGCAGTCGCTCGACCTCGGTCTGGCCGGTGCACAGCTAGTGGAGCTGGCGCTGGCCGGACGGATAGCCCCAGACGGGGATCGTATCGCCGTGGTGGTGCCACGGCCGACTGGAGATCCGACTTTGGACTGCGCGTTGGAGTTGCTGCGACGGCGTGGCGCTCCCGTGCGGGCTGTTCACTGGATCGGCGGGCCCCGCCTGGGGCTCCGTCAGACCTACCTCTCGCATCTGGAGCGGTGCGGCATGGTGCACGCCGTGGCCGGCCAGATGTGCGGGGTGCTGCCGACGACGCGCTACCAGGCGACGGACAACGAGATCAGCCGGGAGATCAGGGCCCGGCTGGACTCCGCGATCCGCACCGGCGTACCGCCGGACCCGCGGACCGCGGCGCTCGCCGCCCTGGCGCACGCCGTCGGGCTCGGCAAGCACCTGTACCCGGGGAACGAGGGCCGGTCCTCCAGGTCCCGGCTGCGGGATCTGATCCGGCACGACCCCATGGGCGGTCTCGTCGCGCACGCCGTGATGGACGTGCAGAACGGCGCGGTCGCGCAGCCGCGCCGGGGAGCGGCCGCCACCGCGCGGCAGGCCGGGCCCGGCGCCCGGTCCGCGGCGGAGCCCGCACGCGGGGTTCCGATGCAGCCGCGCCGCGGCTCCATGGCACGCGCCGTGGCCCACTGAGCCGTAACCCCGGTCCCCACAGACCCGGTTCGGGAGCCGCTGGTCGAGCGGGGCGGTGAGACCTGTGTGTCTCGCCGCCCCGCTCCGCCGCTTCCGGACCCGGCGGCCGGCCCCCCATCGGGCGGCGAGCCGTGCCGAACTGACGCGTACGCGCCGCATATCCACCATTTCCCAGCGGTAGAAAGCACCTTGGTGGCAGTCTGCTCAGCAGCAGATACGGAAAGTGTTAAGGAACAGGCAGGCAGCCGGAGGTGCACGTCCCGTGGCGTCCAATGTCAATCCCACCGTCAGGCGGCGCCGGCTGGGCCAGGAGCTGCGCAGGCTCCGCGAGCTCAAGGGCATGACGGCCGAGGAAGTGGCCGAGCGACTGCTCGTGTCGCAGTCGAAGATCAGCCGGCTGGAGAACGGCCGCAGAAGCATCAGCCAGCGCGATGTGCGCGATCTGTGCGGGGTGTACGAGGTCGAGGACCAGCGGATCGTGGACTCGCTGATGGAGATGGCCCGGGACTCCCGGCAGCAGGGGTGGTGGCACACCTTCGGGGACATCCCGTACAGCGTCTACATCGGTCTGGAGACCGACGCCGAGTCGCTGCGGGTGTACGAACCCCAGCTGGTCACCGGGCTGTTGCAGACCCGCGCCTACGCGGAGGCCCTGGTGCAGGGCGCGCTGCCGGAGACGTCGACGGCCGAGATCGAGAAGCGTGTGCAGGTGCGCATGCGCCGACAGGAACGTATCACCGCCGAGGCCAACCCGCTCCGGCTGTGGGTGGTGCTCGACGAGGCCGCGCTGCGCCGGGTCGTGGGCAGCAGGCTGGTGATGCGCGAGCAGCTGGACCATCTGATCGAGATGTCCCAGCTGCCGCACGTCACGGTGCAGGTGCTGCCGTTCGAGGTGGGCGCGCATCCGGGG
This sequence comes from Streptomyces sp. NPDC048192, assembly GCF_043202415.1. Classification (NCBI taxonomy): domain Bacteria; kingdom Bacillati; phylum Actinomycetota; class Actinomycetes; order Kitasatosporales; family Streptomycetaceae; genus Streptomyces; species Streptomyces sp. NPDC048192. The sequence continues at coordinate 251,811 of NZ_JBIDAL010000005.1, read as the reverse complement.
CTGAACGGCCAGTACGCGATCCTGGAGTTCGCCGACGCGGCCGACTCCAGCGTGGTGTACCTGGAGGGCGTCACCAGCGACCTGTACCTGGAGAAGGCGCAGGACGTGCAGAAGTACGCCGTGATGTACGAGCATCTGCGGGCACAGTCCCTCAATGTGGAGCAATCCCGGCAGTTCATTGCGAAGGTGGCCAAAGACTACGCCGAATGAGCACCTGGCACCGGGGGCGCCGGATCGTACACCGTCGATCCGCTCCGGTGGAAGGCTCCTCTGGAATATGCCATCCAGTCGAGTGAACGACTCCTCCGGCGGGGGCGGTTGCCCGGTAGCGTCGATCACGCCAACAGGACGACAAGGTTGGCGTGAACCGCACTATCGCAACTCGCAACAGGAGTGGACATGGCACTGATTCAGGGCGCTACGGAGACGTGGACGAAGTCCTCCTATTCCGCGGGCAACGGCGCCTGCGTCGAGGTCAAGTCGCCCATCGACGCCGAACTCGCCGTCCGTGACTCCAAGGTCGTCGAGGGGCCGGTCCTGGCCTTCCCCGCCGACGCGTGGAACGCCTTCGTGGCCTCGGTCAAGGCCTAGGAGGTCCTCGCTGACCTTCGCCCGTAGAGACCTCCCGACGAACACAACTTCACACGCACCACCAGAAGAGCCCTCTCGACCAGTCGCCGTCCTTGCCGAGGGGGCTCGGCCGTGCACCCACGGCGCCCCGGAGCCGACCGGCTAGGCCAGCTGGGCCTCGATCGCCGTAACGATCTCGTCCGACTCCGGCCCGGTCTGCGGGGAGAACCGGGCGACGACCGTGCCGTCCCGGCCGATGAGGAACTTCTCGAAGTTCCAGCGGATGTCGCCGCTGTGGCCCTCGGCGTCGGGGAAGTCCACCAGGCGCTGGTACAGCGGGTGCCGGCCCGCGCCGTTCACCTCCACCTTCTCGGTGAGCGGGAAGGTCACGCCGTACGTCGCCGAGCAGAACTCCGCGATCTCCTCCGCGGTGCCGGGCTCCTGCCCGAGGAACTGGTTGCAGGGCACGCCCAGCACGGTGAAACCACGGTCGGCGTACCGCTCCTGGAGCTTCTCCAGGCCCGTGTACTGGGGGGTGAGGCCGCACTTGGAGGCGACGTTGACGACGAGGACCGCCTTCCCGGCGTACTGCTCCAGGTTGGCGGATCCACCGGTGAGGGCACCGATCTCGACATTCAGCACGTTGGTCATGGGGTGAGCCTAGACGCCCGCGCGTCCCCGTCCCCGGCCCGCACCCGCCCCGGTGCCTCCGCCAGTACGTCCCCCGCCGCCGTCCTCGCGTACAGCACCGACCGCCCCGCCCTGCGCCGCTCCACCAGCCCCGCCTCCCGCAGCACCCTCAGATGGCGCCCCACCGACCCCAGCCCCTGCCCCGTCACCGCAGTCAGCTGGGTCGTGCTCATGGGGGAGGCGAGGAGGACCAGGACGTCGGCGCGGGCCGGGCCGAGAAGCGCGCCGAGGGCGGAGGGCACGGTGCGGACACCGGCGTCGGCGAGGGCCCCGGCGCACGGGTAGACCGCCGCGTACCGGACCCCCTCCTCCCAGGCCGCCCACCCGGCCCGCTGCACGGTCACCGGCACGAAGACCAGCTCGGCGCCGGAGATCTCGCGGGGCGGGTACGCGTGCAGGTTGATCTGGAGCCGGTTCTCGCCGAGCCAGCGGGTGCGCCCGGGGCGCAGGGCGTCCAGCACGGTCACCCAGCCGCCCCGGCTCACCTGCGCGGTCCGCGCGACCACGTCCGCCTCCAGCACCCTCCGGCGCCGCTCCCAGGAGGGCCGTACGGTCTCCTCCCACACCCACTCCAGCAGGGCGGCCGCCCGCTCGGGCAGGTCGTCCCGGTCCAGCTCGGCGGGGAGCGGGCCGGCGAGCGCGGTGCGCAGATGGGCGCGGGCCGCGTCCGGGGCCGTCGAGCGGATCCGGGCGACCCCGTCGGCGAACGTCTCGCCGTCGCGCGGCGCCGGGGCGAGGAAGTCGGCGATCCAGTTCCGGCCGATCCCGGCCCGGACCAGCCGCGCCGTCACCGGGTCCGCCGCCAGCCGGGCGCGGTAGGCGGGCAGATGGGCGCGCAGCCACTCCTGCTCGCCGGGGTGCGCGGCGTCCCGCCCGTACAGCAGTTTCAGGCAGGCGAAGACCTCGGAGAGCGGGGAGAGGACGAACCGGCTGCGGGCGAGCGTGTCGGCGTCGAGCTGCCACAACCCCATGTCCGGCACCCCCCTCGCGGCCGTACGGCGCCCGTCACGGCCGTACCGCGCGCGGCCGTACGACCTTTCGCGCTGCCGCGAAACAATAACCGGGCCGGGCGGCCCCCGCCGAGACTCCCCGGCATGACCGGCTACCGATCCCTGTTCCGCACACCGGAGTTCACCCCGCTCTTCCTCGGCGCGGCCGCGCAGACCGCCGCGCAGACCGTCGGCGGGCTGGCCCTGGGCACCCTCGTGTACCGGGCGACCGGCTCGCCGCTGCTGTCGGCGGTGAGCATGTTCGGCCCCTCCCTCGCCCAGGTGCTCGGCGCGACCGTCCTGCTCTCGGGCGCCGACCGGCTGCCCCCGCGTACGGCGCTGTCCGCGATCGGGCTGACCTTCGCGGCCGGTACGGCGGTGCAGGCGGTGCCCGGCCTGCCGGTCGGCGCGGTCTTCGGCGTCCTGCTGGTCCTCGGGCTCGTGGCCTCCCTCGGCGGCGGCGTCCGCTGGGGCCTGCTGAACGAGATCCTCGCCGGGGGCGGCTACCTGCCGGGACGTTCGCTGTTCAACATGATGAGCGGCCTGATGCAGATCGCCGGGTTCGCCACCGGCGGCGCACTCCTCGGCGCGCTCCCCCCGCGTATCTGCCTGCTGCTGTCGGCGGCGCTGTACCTGCTCGCCGCGCTGACGCTGCGGCTCGGCCTGTCCGCCCGGCCCCCGAGGACGGCGGGCCGCACGTCCCCCGCGGCGACCTGGCGCACCAACGCCCTGCTGTGGTCCTCCCGCCCGCGCCGCCTCACCTACCTGGGCCTGTGGCTGCCCAACGGCCTGGTCGTCGGCTGCGAGTCGCTGTACGTGCCGTACGCGCCGCACGCGGCCGGCACCCTGTTCGCCTGCGGGGCGTTCGGCATGTTCACCGGGGACGTGACGGTGGGCCGGCTGCTGCCGCGCGCGGTACGGCGCCGGCTGGCCACCCCGCTGCTGCTTCTGCTGGCGACGCCGTACCTGGCGTTCGGCGCGCACCCGCCGCTGCCGGTCGCGGCGGTCTGCGTGACGGTCGCCTCGGCGGGCTTCGGCGCGAGCCTCGTGCAGCAGGAGCGCCTGATGGAGCTGACCCCGGACGAACTGGCCGGGCAGGCGCTGGGGCTGCACTCCTCCGGCATGCTGACCATGCAGGGCGTGAGCGCCGCGCTGGCCGGCGCGGTGGCCCAGCTCACCTCGCCCGCCGCCGGGATGACGGTGATGGCGGCGGGCTCGGTGTGCGTGACCCTGTCGCTGGCTATCGCGGGCCGGCGCTCTCCTGCACCGGAAGCGGGGGCTGCTGCCGCGCCTGCTCGGCCGGCGCCGGAACCGGCTGGGCAGCGTCCGGAGCCGGGGCCGGCTGGGCAGCGTCCGGAGCCGGGGCCGGCTGGGCCGCGTCCGGAGCCGGGGTCGGCCGAGTCGGCCGAGGCGCGCTGAGGTCGGCGTCGATCTTCTGCACGGCACGGTCGAAGTAGCGCAGCAGCTCGACGGGGAAGGGCATCACGAGGGTCGAGTTCTTCTCGGCGGCGACCTCGACGACGGTCTGCAGGAGCCTGAGCTGCATGGCCTCCGGGGTGTCGGCCATGATCCTGGAGGCGTTGGCGAGCTGCTGCGCGGCCTGGAACTCGCCGTCGGCGGTGATGACCCGGGCCCGGCGCTCACGCTCGGCCTCGGCCTGCCGGGACATGGACCGCTTCAGCGACTCGGGCAGCTGGACGTCCTTGATCTCGACCCGGTCGATGTGGACGCCCCATCCGGCGGCCGGGCTGTCGATCATCAGCGCCAGCCCTTCGTGCAGCCGCTCCCGGTCGCTGAGAAGGTCGTCCAGATCGCTCTTGCCGATGATCGACCGCAGCGAGGACTGGGCGACCTGCCCGACGGCGAAGACGTAGTCCTGCACCTCGATGGCCGCGCGCACCGGATCGGTCACCCGGAAGTAGACCACCGCGTCGACCTTGACCGAGACGTTGTCCCTGGTGATGCCCTCCTGCGTGGGCACCGGCATGGTCACGACCTGCACGTTCACCTTGCGCATGCGGTCGGCGAAGGGGATCAGGAAGGTGACGCCCGGCTGCCGGTGCTGCGGCAGGGCCTTGCCCCACCGGAACACGACCCCGCGCTCCACCTGGTTGACCACGCGTATACCGCTCTTCAGCACGAGCAGCGCCGACAGCGCCAGCACGACGACCGCCACCACGGTGCCTTCCATGGCACTCCATTCCTCGCAACGGCAGGGACACGGGGAAGGACACCGGCCGGGACCGAATGGATGCGGCCCCGGCGTCATGGTTGCGTCAAGAACCGACCGGGTCGTCAGCTGTCGCGGGTGGTGGCACTGTGGAAGGCGTGAAAGCCGGACATGGCTTGGCCGGTGTGCGGCAGCTGCGTCAGTCCAGCCACGCGCTGCTGCTGATCCCGATCGTGCTCATCGTGGTCATCACGGCGGTGGACCAACTGGTCCCGGCGGACATCCATCTCGGCCCGCTCCTGGTGATCGCCCCCGCGATCACCGCCTCCTTCGCCGGTCCCCGGACCACCACGCTGATCGGAGTCCTGACGGTGGCGGCGCAGGCGTGGATCGGCTGGCACTTCGGCGTGCTGTTCCAGCGCAACGTGCTGGTCCAGATCCTCGCCCTCGCGGTGCTGTCCGCCCTGGTCGTGTTCTTCTGCCTGGTGCGCGAGCGGCACAGGCGCGAGCTGGCCCAGGTGCGCTCGGTCGCCGAGGCCGCGCAGCACGGGCTGCTGTGGCCGCTGCCGGAGCGGATGGGCACCCTGCGGATCGCCTGCCTGTACCTGGCCGCCGAGGACGAGGCGCAGATCGGCGGCGACCTGTACGCCGCCACCCGCGTCCCCGGCGGCGTGCGCCTCATGATCGGCGACGTACGGGGCAAGGGCCTGTCCGCCATCGGGGAGTCCGCCCTGCTGCTCGGGGCCTTCCGGGAAGCGGCCCACCGGCACGCCACGCTGCCCGATCTGGCCGCCACCCTGGAGCAGAGCGTGATCCGCTACCTGGCCGACTTCGAGCCGCCCGCCGAGGCCGGCGAGCGCTTCGCCACCACCCTGCTGCTGGAGATCCCCGACGACGACGACACCGTCCGCATGATCAGCTGCGGCCATCCGCCCCCGCTGCTGCTCAGCCCCGGCAACGGCCTGACCGTCCCCGGCCTGAGTCCGGCGCCGCCCCTGGGCATCACGGAGAAGGGGCCGGAGGCGTACACCATCGACGTGGCGTCCTTCTCGCCCGGCGACACCCTGCTGCTCTACACGGACGGCGTGATCGAGGCCCGCGATCCCGAGGGCCGCTTCTATCCCTTCGAGGCGCGGGCCGCCCACTGGGACAAGGGCGGCCCGGAGTCGCTGCTGCACCACATCAAGCGCGATCTGCTCACCCACACCCGGGGAAGCCTCGACGACGACGCGGCGCTCGTCGCCCTCCACCGCGAGCCCGACACCCACCGGCGCCACCGGCACGGGCGCGTCGTCCACACCAGCGGGTTCGGCCATGCGTCCTGACACCGGTCCGGCCGCGACTCCCGGCACCGGGCGGGGATCGGCCGGTCACCGGGCCCCCGCCGGGAAGTGACAGGATCGGGTCATGAGCACCGAGACGGACTGGGCGTACCGGGTGGAGGAACCGCACGGCTCCGAGGGCTGGCGGCCCTACGGCGACGATCCGCAGCGGTGGCGGGGGACCGTCACCACCGACGGCCCGGGCGAGGACGCCGAGTACGTCGCCGCCCTCGTCGTCACCGACCTGGTGTCCGAGTGGGACCGCCGCGGAGCCGGCCAGAAGCACGTACGGGTCATCGTCTGGGAGGACGAGGAGGGCACCGGTCCGGAGGACGCGGTCTTCACGGTGGAGATCCAGCCGGGGCTCGACGGGGACTGACGCGGCGGAGCGTGGCCTTCGCGGTCGAGGTCCGGCGCACCGCCCGGGCGGTGCGCCCGGGCGGTGCCGTCACCAGTCGGGGTGGCCGCCGACCACGCGGAAGCTGCCCGCGACGCCGTCGTCGAACAGGCCCGCGCGGGCGAGCACGCCGCCGTCCTCGCCGAACTCGCCCCCGTGGTCCGTGCGGGGCACCACGCCGTAGGTACTGCCGTGGGGGCCGACGACGGCGACCGGGGCGCCGTTGTCGCAGGAGAAGCCGCGGAAGACCTCGACGGTGCGGTGGCTGTCGTTGAAGATGCTGAAGCTGTTCGCCCCGAGGCCGCTCGCCGCGGTGATGCAGCCGTCGACGACGGCGGGGTAGACGCGTTCGTTGAAGTAGATCCGCCCGTCCTCCCGGTGGCCGTGGCCGCGTCCGCCGCCGTCGCGCCCCTCGTTCCGCCCGCCGGACCCCATGCCGTCCTGGGGGGCCGCGGCGGGAGCGGGCCGTTGCGGCTTGGCCGCGGGGTGCGCCTTCGGGGCCGCGGCACGGTGGGCGGGTGCGGCCGCCTGGTGGACGGACGCGGACGCCGGGGCCGATCCGGCGGTCAGGGCGTAGGTGAGGCCGGCGGCTGCGAGGACGGTCGCGCCGGCTCCGGCGCCGACCACGGCGAAAGTACGCGAGGGCATGTCAGTTACCTCTGTCTCGGCGGACGTCGGCCGGACGACCGATCTGCGACGAACGTACCGACAGCCCTCATAACCGGCATTCCGGGCGCGACCCAGGTGTGACGCCCTGCGCCGAACAGGTTGCGCACTGCTCGCCGGTACGGCGGCGGGCCTAACGGTGCTTGCCGCTGCTCTGTCCGCTGCCGCTGCCGCTGCCGCTGCCGGTGCTGGTGCCGCCGCTGCCGGTGTGGCCGGCTCCGTCGCCGGCCCGGCCGCTCCCGCTGCCGGTCGAGGGGTGGGTGCCGCCGGAGTCGGCGCCCGTCCCGCTGCCGGAGGTGCCGCCGCCCGGACTGCCCGGCTTCTTGGTCGCGTTGCCGCTGCCGGAGTTCGCGGCGTGCCTGCCGGGGGCGCCCGTGCCGGCCGGCTTCTGCGGCTTGGCCGTCGCGTGCGCCAGCTGCTGGGCGCAGTAGGCGGCGACCTTGTCCTTTCCGCCGGCTGCGGTGACGAGCCGCTGCCAGGCCGTCGCACCGAGCGCCTTGCCCCGCCCGTCGACCTGCTCGTAGGCGCGGCAGTGGGCCTCGGTGTCCTGGGCGGGGGAGGGGCGGCCCGTCGCTCCCGGACCGCCGGAGGACGACGGCGAGGCGGTGCCGTCCGGCCGTCCGGCGGCCACCGCCGGACGGTGCGCGGCCCTGCCGGCGTCACCCGCGCCATGGCCGGGCGACCCCGTGTGGCCGATGGCCGCGACCGCGACTCCGCCCAGCGCGAGGCTGGCGAACACCGCGCCGAACGTCATCCGGACCGGGTGCCGCAGCCGCCGTTCCTCGCGCGGCCGCCAGTCGTCCCGGCGCCGGGTGCGGGCCGGGCGGGCGTCCGCCCGGTGGCCTGCGGCACGGAACGCGGCCAGGGCCCGCTGCTCGGCCTCGGGGTCGAGGCGGTCCGTGCGCAGCGCGGCCCCCAGCACCGTTTCCAGCGCGGCGGCGTCCTGCGCGCCCGACGGGCCGGACATGGTGCCACCGGGGTGCACCTGCCGGCGACGGACCGGTGCTCCGTCGCCGCTCAGTCGTTCACCCATGCCCGTTTCCGTCCCTGTCCAGCCGTTCCATACGTTCTGATGTGCTCGACCCGTACCGACCGTTCCGATCCGTTCGTATGCGTTCGGATACGTCGGCAGGCGTCGATGTGGCGTGCCCGGCGGCCTCCGGCCGCCTTCCGCCGTCCGCGTCGTTCACGTCCATTCCCCCAGCGTTCGGGGAGTCCCATCCGTCACACCCGCGTCCGCCTCACCGCCGACGCCCAGCTGCCGGGCGAGGCGTTTGAGGCCCCGGTGGGCGGCCGTGCGCACGGCTCCCGGGCGCTTGCCGAGGACGCGTGCGGCGGCCGGACCGTCCAGGCCCACGACGACGCGCAGGAGCACCGCCTCCGCCTGCTCCCGGGGCAGCGCGCGGACCAGGGCCAGGGCCTGCTCGGTGGAGAGGGACTCCAGGGCCTCGTCGTAGGTGTTCTGCGGGGCGGGCAGATGCAGCACGTCCTGTTCGGTGCCGCCGGGCCGGGGACGGGCGCGCCGTCGGCGCAGGTGGTCCAGGGCCCGGTGGCGGGCGATGGTCGCGGTCCAGCCCCGGAACCCGGCGCCGTCCCCCTTGAAGCGCCCGAGGTCGCGGGCTATCTCCAGCCAGGCGTCGGAGGCCACGTCCTCGGCGTCGTCGCCGACCAGCCCGTGCAGATAGCCGAGCAGGCCGGGCTGCACGATCCGGTACGCCACCGCGAAGGCGGCCTCGTCCCCGTCCTGGGCCCGCGCGACCGCAGCGCCCAACTCCCCGTCGTGCGCACGTACGCGCCCGGGTTGCCGTACCTGGCCCAAGACTGTCCTCGTTCGCACCGGTCCGAAGCGGGTCCGTGCCGTCCGCCGCGCTCCGGTCGCATCGACGGCCCCCATGCTGCACAGCGTCTGCCGTCACAGAAGTGTCACAACGCCCCGCCGGCCCTTTACGGCCCCGCGCCGTCCGACCGGCGTCCTGGACCCAAGGTGACGTTCCGCGCCGGCCGCGCGCTGACCCAGTGCCGGTACCGGTGGCGCACGGGCTCGACGGCGCGCGTCCGCCGTACGCCGGCCGCGCAGGCCCCTCCGTGCCGCCGGCTCCCCCCGTGGGCGGCACGGCGAGGGACGGGGCGGCCGGGAACCGCCCACTGCACGGGTTCCGGCCGCTCCGGCGATCACGGCAGCGTGACGCCTCACCGCCGTCGTGCGCTCCCTGGAGCATGAGTGCCCATCTCCGTCTGCGCGCGGTGCCGCCCCCGGCCCTGCGCAACAGCGCGACCTGGCTGGAACGGCAGTTCGAGGAGGGCGGCGCGGCCGTCCGGCACCGGGAGGAGGTGCTGGACGAGCGCTACCTGGACCAGGAACGCCTCTACGCCGGAGCCGGTCCCCGGCGCACCGGGGGCCGGCCCCACACCCAGGTCGTGCTCGGCGGCCGGCCCGTGTTCCGCCGCGACCGGCACCGGCCGCGCCTGCTGGTGCTGACGGCCGCCCAGGCCCGCCGGGTCGCCGGGTTCCTGAGCGCCGCCGACTTCGAGACGTTGTGGGACGTCGCCCGCGAGGACCTGCTGCCGCGCTACGGCGGCGCTTCCGCGGAACCCGAGACCTGGGCCGCGTTCGCCGCGGCGCACCAGGAGCTGAGGGCGTTCTACGCGCAGACGGCCGCGCGCGGTGAGGCGGTGGTCAAGCGCCTGCCGGCCGACGCGTGAGGCGCGCGGGCCCGTGCGGTCCGCCGCTTCGCTCGCCCCGTCGAGCCCGGGATCCCCGCTGTAACACTTTCGGCCGAGTCCGCTCTGTCCCTACGGGCGACCGCGTCGGTCGGCGGCCAGGACAAGGGGACACGACTCGTGCGGTGGACGGACGACAGCGGAGCGGTGCGCGGCGAGGACCCGTACGGCGGCACCGGGCAGGCGCACGCCCACGGTCACGCGTACACCCACGGTGACGACTACGCCTACGGCCACGAGTACGCCTACGGCCACGCGTATGCCCACGGTCACGAACGCGGCGCGGGCGCCGGCACCGTCCCGCAGGCCTGGGACCCGCGGGCGGCGCAGCCCGCACCGTGGGCGCCGTGGCCGCACCAGGCCGCGCCCTGTGTCCCGCACGGTGACGTCCACACCGCGCAGCTCCCGGTGACCGACACCGCCGCCCCGCCCGTGCCCGAGCCGCACACGCCCCGGAGGGAGCCCGAGACGCACCCGGACGAGTCCGCGCGCCCGGTGTTCGTCGACCTCTCAGGGCGACGCCAGCGCCGGGTCGTCCGCGCCGCGCGCCTGCTGGTGATCCCCGCGGGCGGCTATGTCGCCCTGCTGGTCAGCACCCTGCTCGGCGGCCCCACGGTCAGCTCTCCGATCGTCCCGCAGGCGGGCCCCACGCACCCGGCCACGCCCAGGGCGACCGCGCCCGACACCCCGTCCGGCACCGGGCACACGGCGAAGAGCACCGGACCGGCGGCCCCGCCGCGCTCCGGCGGCACCGGACGGACGACCACCGCCCCCACGGCCACCGTCCGCGCCACGCCCGCACCCGCCACGACCGCCGCCCCGGCCCCCACCGGCACCGCCGCCGCGGCCCCGGCCACCGCGCCCGCACCCTCCGCCAGGGGCCGCGCCCTCGGCTCCTCGCACCGACCCGTGAAGTGACCCGAGGCCCCTGACGTGACCGACCGCCGACACCGCACCACGCCCGCCCGCCACCGGGGCCGCGCCCGCCAGATCACCCCCCGCACCCACTGGCTCCTGCTGAGCGTGCTCGTGGTGACCCTGTCGACGGCCCTGCTGCTGCAGGGCTACACCCACCACATGTTCGGCATCACCTCGGACGACGTGACGGGCGCCCGCGGCCGGAGCGACGCGGTGCCCGCCCGGGTGGTGCACGGCGGACCCGTGATCGCGGACGCCGCCGCCTCGCCGCACACCGCCCGGGTCGCCCCCGGCACCGTCGCGCTCACCTTCGACGACGGGCCCGACCCGGTCTGGACGCCGCAGATCCTCGACGTCCTGAAGCGCAACCACGTGCACGCGACGTTCTTCGTCGTGGGCACCCAGGTCGTCGCGCACCCGGAGCTGGTCCGCCGGATCGTCGCCGACGGCCACCAGATCGGCGTCCACACCTTCACCCACCCCGACCTGGCCCGCCTCGCGCCCTGGCAGCGCTCCCTGGAACTGCGGGAGACGCAGCTCGCGGTGGCCGGCGCCGCGGGCGTCACCACCGCGCTGCTCAGACCGCCGTACTCGTCGCGGAACGACGCCCTGGACGACGCCGACTGGTCCGTGCTGCGGCAGGCGAGCGCCGCGGGCTATGTCACCGTGCTCTCCACTCAGGACGCCCGGGACTGGCGGCGCCCCGGCGTCGGCCGCATCGTCGCCGACGCCACCCCGCGCGGCCACGCCGGGCAGATCGTGCTCCTGCACGACGCCGGCGGCGACCGGTCCCAGACCGTGACCGCGCTGAGCACCCTGATCCCCCGGCTCAAGGCGCGGGGCTTCCGGTTCGCGACGGTCGGCGCCGCCGTCGGCATGGCCGGGCCCGTCCAGCGCGCGGGGCTCGCCGACCGGCTGCAGGGCATGGCCCTGATCGACGTGCTGCGGGCCGGCGACCGGACGGTGTGGCTGCTGGGCGTGCTCATGTACGCGGCCGGCGCGATCAGCGTGCTGCGCGCCGCGGTCGTCCTCGTCGCGGCCCGCCGGCACCGGCGGCTGCGCTCCCGGCGCCCGGGCCGGGCCTGGGGGCCGCCGGTGACCGAACCGGTCAGCGTCATCGTGCCCGCCTACAACGAGAGCGCCGGGATCGAGGCGGCCGTACGCTCCCTGCTCGCCTCGGACCACCCCGTGGAGATCATCGTCGTGGACGACGGCTCCACCGACGGCACCGCCGACCTGGTGGAGTCGCTCCGCCTGCCCGGCGTGCGGGTGATCCGGCAGCGCAACGCCGGCAAGCCCGCCGCGCTCAACGCGGGCCTGGCCGCGGCACGTTGCGAGCTGGTGGTCATGGTCGACGGCGACACCGTCTTCGAACCCGGCACCGTCCGCACGATCGTGCAGCCCTTCGCCGACCCGCGCGTGGGCGCCGTCTCGGGCAACGCCAAGGTCGTCAACCGCGGTGGTCTGCTGGGCCGTTGGCAGCACATCGAGTACGTGGTCGGCTTCAACCTCGACCGCCGCCTGTTCGACCTCGCCGAGTGCATGCCGACCGTACCCGGAGCGGTCGGCGCCTTCCGCCGCCGGGCGCTGCTCGCCCTCGGCGGCGTCAGCGACGTCACCCTCGCCGAGGACACCGACCTCACCATGGCGCTGTGCCGGGCCGGTTGGCGCGTGGTGTACGAGGAGGGCGCGGTGGCCTGGACGGAGGCGCCGGCGTCCCTGAACGCCCTGTGGCGACAGCGCTACCGCTGGTGCTACGGCACCCTGCAGGCGATGTGGAAGCACCGCGGCGCGCTGCTGCAGCGCGGCGCCGCCGGCAAGCTGGGCCGCCGCGGGCTGGTCTACCTGCTGCTCTTCCAGGTGCTGCTGCCGCTGCTCGCGCCCGTGGTGGACATCTTCGCCGTCTACGGGCTGCTCTTCCTCGACCCGTTGCGGATCGCCGGGCTCTGGCTGGCCTTTCTGCTGCTCCAACTCCTCATGGGCCTCTACGCGTTCCGTCTCGACGGCGAGCGCCCCGGCCCGCTGTGGAGCCTGCCGCTGCAGCAGTTCGTCTACCGCCAGCTGATGTACCTGGTGGTGATCCAGTCCCTGTTCACCGCCGTCTCCGGCTCCCGGCTGCGCTGGCAGCGCATGGAGCGCTACGGCAGCCTCCGGGCGCCCGCGGCCGACCGGCTCACCTCGTAGCGGGGCCGCCGTCGGGCACGCTCACGCGCTCGGGACCGCGGCCTCTTCCGGCTCGCCTCCGGCGACGGAGGCCGCGTCGGTCAGGTCGGTCAGGCCGAGGCGCAGATGCTCGACGTGGTAGATGGCCTGGTCGATGAGTTCGGCCACGTGGTTGTCGTACAGCGAGTACACGACCGAGCGGCCCTTCCGGGTGCCGACGACCAGTCCGAGGTTGCGCAGCAGCCGCAACTGGTGGGAGCACGCGGACTGTTCCATGCCGACCTCGGCGGCCAGTTCGGTCGCGGGCAGGGACCCTTCGCGCAGGCGGGCCAGGATCAGCAGCCGTGAGGGGGTCGCCAGCGCCTGGAGCGTGGTGGCGACCTTGGCGGCGCTGTCGGCGTCCAGGCGCCTGCGCGGGACGCTTCCGGAGGGCGGTGCGGCTCCATGACCCATGCGCCCATCGTACGGCACCACGTATGAACACATGAATGTCTCTTCATTCGTTCCTGTTACGGTGGTGGGGTTCCGACCTGATCGCGTCCGCCCACGGTGAAGGACCCCCTGCCGATGTCATCCACGCTCACCCGCCCGGCGCCGCCCCGAGCCGCCCGCGAGACCGTGGCGCCCCGGCGCCGTACCCGTGTCCTCGCCCTGCCCGAGGCGCGGTGGGCCGCCGCGGCGCTGGTGCTGTTCCTGATCGCGCTGCCGCTGCACCTGGCCGGGGCGCCGGCCTGGACGTGGGGTCCGCTCCTCGCGGCCGTCTACGCCACCGGCGGCTGGGAGCCGGGCTGGGCGGGCCTTCAGGCACTGCGCGAGAAGACCCTGGACGTGGACCTGCTGATGGTCGTCGCCGCACTCGGGGCGGCGGCGATCGGGCAGGTCCTGGACGGTGCGCTGCTGATCGTCATCTTCGCCACCTCCGGCGCCCTGGAGGCGGTCGCCACCGCCCGCACCGCCGACTCCGTGCGCGGCCTGCTCGACCTCGCCCCCGCCACGGCCACCCGGCTCGCGGACGACGGCACCGAGGAGACCGTCCCCGGCGGGCAACTCGCGGTGGGCGACGTCATCCTGGTCCGGCCCGGCGAGCGCATCGGCGCCGACGGCCGGGTGCTGGACGGGACGAGCGACGTCGACGAGGCCACCATCACCGGCGAACCGCTGCCCGTCGCCAAGCAGACCGGCGACGAGGTGTTCGCCGGCACCCTGAACGGAACCGGCGCCCTGCGCGTGCGGGTCGACCGCGACCCGTCCGACTCGGTGATCGCCCGGATCGTGGCCCTCGTGGAGGAGGCCTCCGAGACCAAGGCCCCCACCCAGCTGTTCATCGAGAAGGTCGAACAGCGCTACAGCCTCGGCATGGTCGCCGCCACCGTCGTCTTGTTCGCCCTGCCCCTGCTGCTCGGCGCCGACCTGCGGTCCACCCTGCTCCGCGCGATGACCTTCATGATCGTCGCCTCGCCCTGTGCCGTCGTGCTGGCCACCATGCCGCCGCTGCTGTCCGCCATCGCCAACGCCGGACGCCACGGCGTGCTGGTCAAGTCGGCGGTGGTCATGGAGCGCCTGGGCGAGGTGGACGCCGTCGCCCTGGACAAGACCGGCACGCTCACCGAGGGCACCCGGCGGGTGACCGACATCCGTCCGCTGCCCGGCTCCGGCCTCACCGAGGACGAGGTGCTGCGGCTGGCCGCCGCGGCCGAGCACCCCAGCGAGCACCCGCTGGCCCGCGCGATCGTGGACACCGCCCGCCGCCGGCGCCTGGACATCCCGCCGGCCGACGACTTCACCGCCACACCGGGCGCCGGCGTACGCGCCACGGTGCAGGGCCGTACCGTCGCGGTCGGCAGCCCCGCCCGCGTCCCGCACGACCCCACCGGCCACCCGGCGCAGGCCGTGGCCGCCGCTCTCGAGGAGGAGGGCCGTACGGCCGTACTGGTCGTCCTCGACGGCGCACCGGCCGGAGTGCTGGGCCTGGCCGACCGGCTCCGCGAGGACGCCGCCGGCACCGTCTCCGCCCTCGGCGAGCTGACCGGCACCGCCCCGGTGCTCGTCACCGGCGACAACGCCCGCGCCGCGGCCCAGCTCGCCGCCGAGGCCGGCATCACCGACGTCCGCGCCGGACTGCTGCCCCAGGACAAGGTGGCCGCCGTACGGGAACTGGAACGCGCCGGACGCAAGGTGCTGGTGGTCGGCGACGGCGTCAACGACGCCCCCGCCCTCGCCGCCGCCCACACCGGCGTCGCGATGGGCCGCGCGGGCTCCGACCTCGCCCTGGAGACCGCCGACGCGGTCGTGGTCCGCGACGAACTGGCCGCCGTCCCCACGGTCGTACGCCTCTCCCGCCGCGCCCGCCGCCTGGTCGTGCAGAACCTGGTCATCGCCGCGCTGTTCATCACCGGCCTGGTCCTCTGGGACCTCGCCGGCACCCTGCCCCTGCCCCTCGGCGTCGCCGGCCACGAGGGCTCCACCGTCATCGTCGGCCTCAACGGCCTGCGCCTGCTGGCCGACGCGGCGTGGCGGAGGTCCGGTCCGGGGCGGGACTGACGGCGTCTCGACGCGGGCGGCGGATGCGGGGAGGCTGTTCGACGACAGGTATCCCCCGGACGAGGAGGCGGCGGTGACGAGGCTGAGAGGCGGACGCGGCTCGCCCGGGGATCCGGAGCCTTCCGGGGAGCCGGAGTTTTCTCACGACCCGGAGCTTTCCCGCGACCCGGAGCCGGAGTCCGCCTGCGGACCGGAGGCGGACCGGCCGGTGCGGATGGGGGCGTGGCGGTTCGTGGTGTGGTTCGGAACCGTCAGCCTGCTCGCCGACTTCGTGTACGAGGGCGCCCGCTCGATCACCGGCCCGCTGCTGGCGTCACTGGGCGCGTCCGCGCTGGTGGTCGGTGTCGTCACCGGCGCCGGTGAGGCCGCGGCGTTCGGCCTGCGCCTGGTGTCCGGGCCACTGGCGGACCGTACCCGCCGCTTCTGGGGCCTGGCCATCGCCGGATACGCGCTGACGGTCGCATCGGTGCCGCTGCTGGGCGTGGTGGGCGTGCTGTGGGCGGCGTGCGCGCTCGTGGTCGCCGAGCGGGTCGGCAAGGCGGTGCGCTCCCCGGCCAAGGACACGATGCTGTCGCACGCCACCGCCGCCACCGGCCGGGGCCGCGGCTTCGCCGTGCACGAGGCGCTGGACCAGATCGGCGCCCTGGTCGGCCCCCTGCTGGTGGCCGGCGTTCTCGCGCTGACCGGCAACGACTACGGCCCCGCGCTCGGCGTGCTCGCCGTCCCCGGCATCGCCGTACTCGCCCTGCTGTTCTGGCTGCGGGCCCGGGTCCCGGACCCGGAAGCCTACGAACGCGAGGCGCAGGCCGCCGCGAGCGCGCCGCCCGCCGCGCGCAACCTGCGGCTGCCACGGGCCTTCTGGACCTACGCCGCCTTCACCGCGGCCACCACGACGGGCTTCGCCACCTTCGGCGTCCTCTCCTACCACCTGGTCCAACGGCACCTGCTCAGCGCCGCGTGGGTGCCGGTGCTGTACGCGGCGGCGATGGCCGTGGACGCCGTGGCGGCACTGGCCACGGGATGGCTCTACGACCGGTTCGGCCCGCGCGTGCTGGTGGCGCTGCCGGTGCTGACGGCGGCCGTCGCGGCCCTGGCGTTCACCAGCACGCTCGCCGTCGCGGTCGCCGGCTCACTCGTGTGGGGCGCGGCCATGGGCATCCAGGAGTCCACCCTGCGCGCCACGGTCGCCGACCTGGTGCCCAGCGGCCGCCGGGCCACCGCGTACGGCCTGTTCGCCGGCGTCGTCGGCGCGGCGAGCCTGACCGGCGGCGCGCTCACCGGCGGCCTGTACGGCTACTCGATCCCCGTACTGATCGAGGTGGTCGTCGCCATCCAGGTCCTCGCACTGGTGCTGCTGGCGGTGACGACCAGGGGCACGGCGCGACGCTGACCACGGGCCTCGCGGCGAGCGGCGCCTCTCCGGCGTTGCGGCGCCAACGCCACGTACGGCCGTCCCGCCGACGTGGGCTCCTCGATGACCGTCCTGGTCTCCCCGGACAGCCCCTACAGCCGGATGGACTCCACGGCGGCCTGGGCGCCACACTCCGCGGCGCGCTCCTCCCCGCCGTGCCGAGCACCCTGCTCCTGGCCTGCCGGCTCGCCCCGAAGCGGAACACCCGGACCGGCGGACCCGGCCCGGTGCCTCAGTAGGGCGCCATGACCAGTTCACCGATCACCCGCCGCCCCACCCGAGCGGCCAGCCACGGGGCCCTCGCGGCCTCGACCTGCTTGACGTGCACGAAGACCGTGTGTTCCGCGGCGGGATGCTCCAGATCCAGATCAAGGGCATTCAGGCACAGCGTCACGAACGCACCCCGCGAGCCCCCCACACCGAGCCCCACCTCGGGCGCCGCAGGCCAGCCCGCGAAGTCCCAGCGCACAGCCGCCGGCTCCGACCCGCCGGCCCGCACGAGCGGCAGGACGACGTCAGGGCCATTCCCCCAACTCCGCACCCGGACCGGCAGATGTTCCCCACCACCGACGCCACCCTCCGCCCACCACTCCGCACGCGGAAGCAACTCCAGCAACCGGGTCAGCACCGAGCCGGAGGAGACCACCGCCTCGTAATCGACCTCGAGCCCGCTGGTGTCAGCGACCTCGAGCAACCGCGCAACCGTACGCAAGCCCTCCCCGGCATCGGCCGTCCTCAGAATGGGCTGCGCATAGGAGTTGGACACGGGAACAGTGTGCGCTGTGCGCCACGCCTGGCGACAACGACGACCGCTCGGTCGACCGCACGCCCTCGATCAGCGATGCTGAACCGATGCCACGCCAGCACAAAAGAAGACGCCGGCAACAGGAAGAGGCACAGCGAGCTGCCGACCGTCTCGCGCCTGACGCCGGCCACTGGGAGGTGCTCTTCGAAACCCAGGACGAGTCGGAATGGAACGCCCACATCCGCCGTCTCCGAACCTCCCCCACCGGGATCGACTGGACGGCGGTACGGCTGGACAGGCTCTGCGGACGCCAGACGCACCCCACCGCCTTCCGCCTGAGCCTCTTCACCCCGACGACCGCTCCGCATCCGGCCCAGGACTCCTCCGGGTAACGGCACGCATGCGGCCACGATCAACGGTGGATGTCAGGCCGGCCGAGGCACGATGTGCACGGCCCGGTAGTCGTACCCGTCCTGCTTGAAGCCAGGGGCTTCCCAATGGAGTTCTACCCGCTGCCCCGGCGACAGCGTGCGGAACCCCTCCATCTGGATGTGGGAGTAGTGACCCCAACAACCACCGGGCGTCTCCGGGGAGTCGAGCACTCCCCACCCTTCCTCGTCACGCCACTCACGGACAGTCGCAGTCACCATGCGGGAACCTTACGGGTTCGGTCTGCGCTTGCGTATGGGGCTCCGAGGTCGTACCTGGCCGCGGCGACTTGATCGCCGCCAAGCAAGCCGAGCTGACTCCGGCCGGCTGGTGCCACGCCTGTGGCACCACCCGAGAAACGCGGAAGGGCCGGCTCAGAAGGAAACCCTCTGAGCCGGCCCTTCTCTCCGTGCCCCCGGCAGGATTCGAACAGTGATCGCTCCCGCCCCTTCCCACAGCAGCTCATGCGCGCGGCCGCCCGGTTCCGACGCGCCCGTCTGCTCGTCCAGTTCGTCACGAGGGGGTCCATCGCCCCGAGGAAGGAGGCCGCAGCCGGACCAGGATCCGGACGCCCACCGACCTCCACGCGTGCGAGTAGATCTAGGGCGGTCGGCCAGCTCTCGGTGGAGCTGAGGTGCAGGACGACGCGCGGGAGGTCATGAGGAGTGGCGTGCACGTCAACCGCCGCCACAGGCGCGTCCACGTCCTGACCGTCGACAGCGAAGGCGTAAGAGCGTCCGTCGAAGGTGAGTTGGAATCGGTTCGGCGTTGTCACCGGCGGAGCCTATTCGTCGACGTGACGCTCTAAACTTTGAGAGAACTCTTGGTCAGTAGGTCGGCCTTTACTGACCCTTTGGGCTCATGCGGTCGTGAAGAGGTGATCGAAAGCTAGGGTCGAACGTCCGGGCAGTCAACGGAGGGGGAGACGTCACATCATGAGCGACAGCGGCAAGATACTTGACATCAAGATCGCTGACCTCAAGGCCGCAGCGCCCCACTTCGAACACGAAAGCACTGCTCTCGCACACGCCCTGACGAAGCTGAAGCACGCGCTGGAGGCGGCCGGGTCGCCATGGGGTGACGACGAGCAGGGTCAGAAGTTCCACAAGGTGTACGGCCCGCACGTAAAGCAGATCGAGCGCGCCACCAAGATCCTCGTCGACGGCCTGGCCAGCATCCGTGAGGCCATGGCCGACATGGCGGACGGCCACGTCGACAACGAAGAGCTGGTCCGGAGCATGTTCAGCCGCATCTCCGTCGACCACGGCGGCAAGGGCGCGCACCGGTGAGCGTCGCGGACAAGGCCCGCAAGATCGTCCAGGACATGACCGGCATGTGGTGGCCGGCCGCGGACGAGGGCGGGCTGCGGCATGCAGCGAAGACGTGGCGGGACTTCGCCGACGACGTGGAGAAGGTCGCGTCGGGTGCCAACAGGGCGGCCCGCACCATCATCGAGCACAACAAGGGCGAGGCCATATCGGCCTTCGACGACCCGTTCTGGCGCCGCTACTACTACGACGGGCGCGGCTGGCTGAAGGATCTGGCCGATGCCGCCCGCGCCATGGCCAAGGCGCTGGACGCGTACGCGGACGCCGTGCACGGGGCGAAGAAGAAGCTCGAACACGAGCTGGAGATCGCCGGCGCCACGCTCGTGGTCGGCGGGGTCCTCTCCGTCGTCACCTTCAGCCTCTCCGAGGACGCCGCCGTGGCGGTGGCAGCCGGGATCGCTGACGCCGCCGCCAGCCTCGGCGTGGCGGTGTCGGAGGAGATCGCCGCCATCGCGGGCACGACCCTGGCGTCGGCAGCGTTCGCCGGCGTCGAGTCAATCGCAGTGGACCTTGCCGTCGCACAGCCGATGTCCATCGCCCTAGGCGACAGCAAGGGCCTCAGCCTCGCCGAGGCCCGCGATGTCGGCGTGTCCGGCGCCCTACTCGGCGGCTTCCTCGGAGGAGCGGGCTCGACGGCGCAGGCTATTCGTTCCGGAGCTCTGAGCAGCTTCTTCGACACCATCGACATCGATCTGGCCGGGCCACGTATGGCCCTGGCCGGACTCCCGGGTGAACTCGCCGGAGCCTCCGACGGCCTTACGGCCGGCGACCGCTACGCGATGAGGGTGGGCGATCCCGGCGCCGGAGGGACGGGGCCGGGAAAGGGGCCGTGGCCCACGGCGAGCGGCGTGGAAGGACCTGCAGCGGGCAAGGAGCTCAAGCCCCCGAACGCGAGGCATACGATCTCCGGAGCCGGCCGCGGCGAGGTCAGGGAGGTGAACAGTGTCGTCCTTCGCGGCTACGAGCAGGACATTAACCAGGATGTCTCCGACATTGCCGCCGGCAAGGCGACCTGGAACCCGAGCACCAGCCGCTACGAGGTGAACGGACGCAGCTACGGAGTCGAGGACACAGGCAGGGTGTACCCCGACAGCGGTAAGGGCATCGCCAAGCTTGACCGGAACGAGTACGCCGCACTCCAGCAGCTCGTGAAGGCCAAGGGAGACATCAACGCCGCACCGCAGCTCACTCGGAATCCACGCTTCACCAACAATCCAGAGGCCGTCCAGAAGGCCCTGGACATCTACAACGGGACCTACGCGCAATGACGTACAACCTCCTCACCGTGGAGTCCACGACCTCCGACACCGTCGCGGCCGCGCTTGCCCAGTGCCTGCAGGTGCCTGTGCAGGAGGTGGACGTGGCGGACGAGGCCAGCGACCAGGATCAGCGCAACTGGGATGCTCTGGTGCTGTGCGACATCGCAACGCTCCGAGGGGATGTGTCCACCTCCCTGGACATCTACGTCCAAGAAGCGTTGCAACCGCAGCCGAGCGAGCGCGAGCTTGCCTCGGCCTTCGCCCGGACCGCTGAGGTCGTGGTGCTCTTTTCGGCGGGGGAAGCGCCGCCGAGTGCGTACTGGCTGGCCACGGCAGAAGGACTCGTCACGCGGGCGCGCCTGTACCAGTCCGACGATGAAGAACCTCGCTTCTCGATCGACAGGGTGGAGACTCCAGTCGACCAGCTTCCGGATGTGACCGTCGCTCGCATCCCGGAAGTGGTCCGTGAACAGCAGATTGCAACCCCGCTTGCCGATGCCTTCGATGCGGTACTGAACAGGTCGCACCTGCAAGAGACCGGCACCACAGGAACGCCGTTGTGGACGGCGAGCACTCGCCTGCACGCCTGGGAGAAGCTCGTACGGCACCTTGAAGCCGCATGGGCTCCGTCCGGCTGGTGCCCGCCAGACCTCTATCGCGAGCGGCTCGAGGCGCGAGACGAGCTGGAGCGGGTGCGTCGTCAGCTTCCGGAGAGCCTGGCTGCACTGCTCCGGAACGCACTGCAACCCTTGGACGCCCTGTTCGCCGAGCTGACAGTCGAGGACACCGGTGATCTGCTCGACAAGGAGCTGGCCCGCGCGGAGGGCGTGGCCTCGGAACGCGGCTGGTGGTGGAACCGCCGTCCTGATCCGCTGCCCTGGTGACACGAAGCGACCCGTCAGAGGCGTTCGCATGCGCACGTCCGTCCAGGTCCGCGCGCATGACGTGGAGTATTTGGCGTTCGTTCCGGCGGCTGGCCAGGCGGCTTAGCTCGGCTGAACCAGCCCCCCGCGACTGCTAAGGGTGGATGCTGGCCGACCTGCCCATTAACCCACTGAGCCCACGGTTCGACTGGAGAGACTGATCAAGCAAGTGGGCTTCTATCAGGAGTTCGGCGCCGACGGCACCCCGTCGGGCACCGGCGCATCCGTTCACGATGCGGTCAGGTCGGCCGGGGAGTGGGACGAGGACAGGATCGCCGCCTACCTGGAATCGTCCACCGAGATCTACTCCACCATGGGGGCCGAACGGGACGTCATCACCCGGGACGCGTGGATCTCCGGCGCCGGGTCACTCGTCACTGACGGCACCTGGCTGTGGCCTGCCGAGCTGGAGCACTATGTACGCTGGCACCACGTCGCTCTTCCCGCGGAGTTCGTCGCCCACATCCGGGCCAACGACTACGCGAGCCCCGCCCTCTCCCCCGAGCGGGCCCTTGAGATCTTCAACGAGTATTTCGGCCGGGACGCCTCGGATGACTCCGACCCCCGGCGCACCGCCCTGAAGCCCTTCCTCACCTGGTACCTGCCGGAGCTGACGACCGCTTCGAGCCAGGCGCTCATCAAGCAGCTCGGCACCGCGGGCCTCTCGGTCACGCACCCCCTCACGGACGCTCTCTTCGGCTTCCGCGAGCGCGCGTACGGCAGGCGAGAGCCGCTTGTGGGCGGCCGCGACCTGCTGGCCGCCTCTCTGGTCGACGGCCAGTATTACGAGCTCGAGTTCCAGTGCTGGATGGCGTACGACCAGCCCGTCACCGCGAACGTACAGCGCCTGGCACCGTCCACTCAGAAGGTCACCGTCCAGATCGCCGACGTGCCCTCAGCCGATCGAGAGGAGGCCGTCACCGCCCTGGTGCGAACGCTCGACCAGGATGCCGCGCACTGCCTCGGATTCGTCACCGACCGTGTGGGCACATCGGGCGAGCAGGACTGGGACCGCATCCTGGTCGGTTCGGGAGAGCGACTGGCCGTATGGCCGGACATCGTCGGGATCCGGCGGGAGCGATTGTCCGCCCACCCGGAACTCGACGCCGCGATGGCCACCGACTACGGGCCGCTCGCCGTCTTCCACCGCCCTGAGCTGTGATGCATGGCAGTGCCTTGCCGTATTCGCCGGCGGGAGAGTCCGGCGCATGGCGAGTGAGGAGCAGCAGCGCCGCCTCGTCGAAGCGCTGACTGCGCGGAGGCCGGAGTGATGGGGCCGGTGTTGGACGTCCGCGCGTACCACGAGGCGTCGAGGGGTTCGCTCGCAAGGGGCAGACTTCGTCCCGGAGCTGGTGCGGGCACTGTGGCTGAGCGTTGATCAGGTCGGCGCGTACCGGGACGGTGCCGGGTATGTCGCCGCAGTGGGGTCGGGCGAAGCCGACTGCCGGCACGCGCCTACGCGTCGGTCCCGCACGCCGCACCGGGAGGGCGGGCCATGCCACGGACGACGCTGTTCCGGCAGCTGCTCCAGCAACGGCACCTGACGACGTACGAGGCTTTCGCCGCGCAGTACGAGCGGGCCGCCGCCCGGTTGGCGGACTCGTCCGCGACCCCCGCCTGGCGTCCTTCCAGATCTCTCCACGCCAGTTCGACGCTGGTACGGCGGGGAGTTACTGACACTGCCCCGTCCCGACGCCTGCCGGGTGCTGGAGAACATGCTGGGCCGACCATGGTCCAACTGTTCGTCACGGAGCACGACGGCGGACCCGACCGCGCCCACGACGAGAGGCCACGCTCCCGCCAGCAGGCGCCGGCCCCGGCCCTCCGCTTCCTGCCCACGATCTTCAACGCGCGGAGTGGGAGGAGAAGCACCGGGAGGAGCCGAGGAAGTACGGGCCGTACGCCGACTCCGGTCGCGTCATCACCTGGGAGGACGGCGCCCCTACCACCCGGAGTACCTCTCGCAGGTCTTCAACCGGTTGGTCCAGAAGCTGGGCCTGCCGCCGATCCGGCTCCAGACCTGCGCCACTGCGCCGCCACGCTGCCCCTTGCGGCCGGCGTCCACATGAAGGCCATTCAGGTCCTGCACGGACACTCCTCGTTCAAGATCACCGCCGACACCTACACGAGCGTCCTCCCGCGGATGGAACTCGAGGCCGCGGCCCCCCCGTGTCCCTCGTCCCGCGCAAGACGACGCGGCAGGGCGCGCAGACGGAGGCCGGGGGCCCGCAGGCCGTCACCGCCGCCGGATCGGCGGAAGCCCCGGCGTCCTCGTTCACGAGCACCAGCGGCGCCCACGTGGCGGTGCGCCCCATGCCCCGGCCGGCACCGGATGCCTCTCCGGCCTCGGCCGCCGAGGACCAGTCCGCCGCGTAGCCGCGGCGGAGACAGCAGCGGCCGGCACACATACAGCACACACGCCGCGTCCCCACTTCGTCCCCACCAGGCACGGAACAGCCCCCTCGGAGACCACTCCGAGGGGGCTGTTCGATGCTCCGCGCCTGGTCAGACGTGGTGCCCCCGGCAGGATTCGAACCTGCGACACCCGCTTTAGGAGAGCGGTGCTCTATCCCCTGAGCTACGAAGGCAGTGCTGAGCGGTGGTGACGGAGTCACCGGTCGACAGTGTAGCGGGTGGGGCGTGGCGGGTGGTGGGGTGCGGGGAGGGGTCAGGAGGTGGGGATGGGGGTGAAGCGGGACGCCGTGTGGAGGTCGGACTCGATGCGGGCGGCGGTTTCGCGCAGGGCGGGGAGGACGTCGTGGACGCAGTCCTCGAGGGTGCGGCGGGCCGCGTGGGTGGCGGCGTTCAGTGCGGCGACGGCGCGGCCGGCCCGGTCCCGTACCGGTAGGGCGATGGACCGCAGGCCCGACTCCAGTTCCTCGTCGACCAGGGCGTATCCCTGGGCGCGTACCTCGGCGAGGACCGGGGGGAGGGGGGTGCCGGCGTCCGCCAGGAGGACTCGGCCGAGGGAGGTCTCCGCGGCGGGCAGGCGTGCGCCGACCGTGATGTGCACGGTCAGGACGCGGCTCGCGCCCGCCCCGGCCGTGTACTGGATCTCCGTGCCGTCGGCGGTGAGGACCGCCAGTGCCGTCGGCTCGTGCAACCGGGTCGCCAGCGCGCGCAGGTGCGGCTCGGCGAGGCGGGGCAGCGTGGTGCGGGACAGCGGCGGGAAGCCGAGGTCCAGGACGCGCGGGGTCAGGGCGAAGGTGCGGTCGGGCAGGGTCTGCACCAGGCCGAGGTGCTCGTGGGTGAGCAGGGCGCGGCGGGCCGTGGCCCGGGCCAGGCCGGTCGCCCGTGCCACGTCGCTCAGGGACAGCGCCGTGCGGCCCTCGCCGAACGCGGTCGGCACGGTCAGTCCCCGGGCCAGCGATTCCACGAAGTCCCGGCCCATATGGTGCTTGGACTCCGTCGTCCAGGTAGCCAGGCCCGAGGGGGGCGGGCCGGGCCGCGGCGGCGCGGCGCGCAGCTCGGTCTCCATCGCCGTCACCGCCGTACGAAGGCGGGGCAGGAGGCTGCCGCGCAGGTCGGCGGCGGAGTGCCGGCTGGTGTGGCTGACCACGCTCGCCACGCAGGCCAGACGGCCGGTGTGCGGATCCCGCACCGGTACGGACACGGCGACCAGGCCCGGTTCGATCAGCTGGTCGTCCACGGCCCAGCCGTCCCGGCGCGCCCCTTCCACCCGCTCCATGAAGGCGGAGTCGGGGGGTGGGGCGTCCGCCGGTCCTCCGGTCCCGGGCCGGCGGGGCGGTACGGCGGGGAAGGCCGCGTCCGTGGGGTCCGTTGCGCGGCGGGTGTGCCAGCGGGTCCAGTCAGGCTGCGTCCACTCGGTCGCGAACAGCGCGCCCGGTGCGGTGCGTTCGGCCGGGAGCAGGTCGCCGATGCGGAAGCTGACCGACATCGCGCGGCGGCGGGTGGCCTGGTGGATGAAGCGGATGCCGTCGAGGTCGGCGACCGCGAGCGAGACGGATTCGTCCAGCTCGTCGGCGAGGGCGTCGGCGTAGGTGCCGAGCAGTTCGGGCAGCCGGAGCGCGGCCAGGTAGGCGTTGCCCAGCTCCATCACGCGGGGGGAGAGGACGACGTCACGGCCGTCGAGGCGGACGTAGTCCATGCGGGCCAGGGTCGCGGTGATCCGGTCGACCGTGGAGCGGGCGAGTCCGGTGGCCCTCTCCAGCGCGCTCGGGCTCAGCGTGCCGCCCGCCTCGGTCAGCCGCCGCAGCACCCCGACCCCGCGCAGCAACGGCCCGACCGTTTCCCCCGCCTCGACACGGGTGTCGGTCTCCACTGCGCTGTTCGCGGGCATCGGCTCTCCGGTACGGCAATCGGGCACGCCTACGGTAAACCCCGCCCGGTCTCCCCTTGGGGAGACGGTGCAGGGGGCCAACCGCACCGAGCCCCCGAGGAACCCTGGCCCCCGCCCCGGAGAAACCCCCGCCCCTATCCCCGGGAAACCCGCACCCGGTACCCCCCGTCCTGATCCCGGCTGACCACCTGGACGGTGATCCCGTGGGCGGGGTCCCTGAAGGTCTCGCCCGGGGTGAGGGGGGCGTCGGAGAGTTCCGTCTGGACGTTGGGGCTGTGGGTGCAGCCGGTGCTGTGCGGGTGGCTGTCGTAGACCGTGATCGGGCCGCGGCCGGTGTCGATGCCGCCGTCCACCTTGTAGACGAGCAGGCCCGGCCGGCAGACCACTTCGTCGTTGCCGCCCTGCTCCCGCACCTCGAGGGCGTAGGTGCTCCGGGAGCTGAGGGGGACGAGGACCAGCTTGCCGCCGCCCGGCTTGTACAGCGGTGTCAGCTGGTACTCCACGGTGCCCCGGCCCGCCACGCAGCCCACCTGGGAGCCGTCCAGCCAGCCCAGCTTCCACTTGTGCCAGCCGAGGAGATCGTTGTCGGCCCCCCAGTCCTCGCTCATGATGTCCCAGTGCCCGACCGCGCCCCCGCCGTCCTGGGTGTACAGGTCGGGCAGGCCGAAGGTGTGGCCGTTCTCGTGCGGCAGCACCCGGTAGCCGGTGCGGGAGTAGGAGCCGGAGCCGTCGTCCTGCCGGGAGTAGACGAAGGACGCGTTGGCGACGGGGACCCCGTCGGCGACCGGGGCGTCGCCGTTGCCGGCGAACGTGACGGACAGGACCGTGTCCAGGGCGGAGGGACCGGCGTTCGGGGTGACCAGGACGTTGAGGATGTCGTAGTCGCGGAAGTTCACCCTCGGGTCGGCGGCGGCCACGATGTCCTGCACCAGCTGCCGGTAACCGGGGTCGAAGGGCGCGCCCCGGTCTATGCCGTACTCCTTGAAGGGCCTGGGCATTCGCAGCCAGGTGGGGATGGGTGTCTGCGGCCGGTAGTCCAGACGGCCGTACGACGCGGTCCGGAACCACTGCTGGGTCTGCGGGAAGAACTCGTGGAAGCGGTCCATGGCGCTGCCCTCACCGGGCGCGTCGGAGAAGTCGATCATCAGGGTCAGGGCGCGGAGCGTGCCCGTGGAGCGGGCGTAGCCGTGCGGGGTTGGCATGCCCTCGGTCATCTGCACGTCGACACCGCCGTGGACGGCGCAGGGGACGAGGAGGGAGCGGGCCGAGCCGACGGGGCCCGCGGTGGTGGGCGCCATCAGGTGTCCGGTCCCGGCCGAGGTGCTGACCGTGAGGGTCAGTGCGGTCACCACGGCCAGGGCGGCCACCCGGCGCGGGCGTATGCGACGGCGTGCGCGCCGGCGCACCTCGCCCCTTCCGCTCCGGCCGCCCGTCTCGGCGGCGCTGCCCGTCTCGGCGGCGCCGTCCGTCTCGGTGACTCCGTCCACCGTGCTCATGCCGTCGGCGCGCACGTTCCGCGCGGCGCGCCGGAAACCGCCCCTGGGGGCTCCTGCGGGAAGGGATATGCGGCGGGGCGGCTGCGGCGGCATGCATGGACCCTTCGCTCCACGGCAGCCGCAGGTCTCCGGCTGCACCCTTGCGCTCACCCTGTGTCGGCGGTGTGCGGGTCGCGCGCTGGAGGAGACCGATCGTGGGAATGCGGGCCTGCACCGGAGTGAATCCTGGCGGGATGTGAGTGTGTCTCAGGTCACAGCGACTCTTTTCCGGTAGGGGAAATAACCGGGGATCCTCTCCCCGTTTAGACCTGTGTCCGAGCGAAACGGGGACTGCTTCCCCGGATCCTCAGGGCGTACGAGCTAAGGACCAGTCGACCCAGTTCCACACCACGAGGAGTACGACGTGCCGACCGCGACCAGCCCCGCACCGCGCAAGGTGTCCCGGCCCCGTGCCGACGCCGTGCGCAACCGGGAGCGGATCGTCGCCGCCGCCCGGGAGATGTTCGTCGAGCACGGCCCGGACGTGCCGCTGGACGAGATCGCCCGCCGCGCCGGGGTCGGCAACGCCACGGTGTACCGCAACTTCCCCGACCGCGAGGCCCTCGTCCGCGAGGTCGTCTGCTCCGTGATGGACCGTACGGCCGAGGCGGCCGAGGTCGCCCTCGCGGAGAGCGGGGACGCCTTCTCCGCGCTGGAGCACTTCGTGCACACCGCCGCCGACGAGCGGATCAGCGCGCTGTGCCCGATGATCTCCAGCACCTTCGACCAGCACCACCCCGACCTGGAGGCCTCGCGCCGGCGCGTGGAGCAGCTCGTCGAGGAGGTCATGCGCCGGGCCGTGGCGGCCGGTCAGCTGCGGGCCGACGTGGGCGTCGGCGACCTGCTGATCGCCGTGGCCCAGCTGAGCCGGCCCCCGGCCGGCACGGACTGCCTGCGCGGCGACCGCTTCGTCCACCGCCACCTTCAGATCTTCCTCGACGGCCTGCGGGCGCCCGCCCGCTCCGCCCTGCCGGGCAGGGCCGTCACCGTCCAGGAGCTGCGCGCGTGCTGACCGATTAGTTCGGCCCCCGACCCGAGTCCATCACTGCACCCGACTGCCGGCCGTCAGCGTCGACGAGCCGCCGGGCCGGTGCCCTGCTGCTCCGCCGCCGTTCGAAGGCGGTTCGACCGTCGTTGTTCGTCGGTGGTTCGTCCGTCGTCGTTCGCAGACGGTCGTCCGCCGCCGGCATTCGCCGATTGCTCACCGGCCGTTTTATCCGCCTACTCCGACCGTTCCACCACCACATCCTGGCTTTCCCGCACCACACCCCGATCTTTCGTCATCGCATCCTGATCCGACTTTTCCGTCACGAAGTCCCGAAGTGGGTACCTCCATGTCCGAAACAGCCCTCAAGGCTCCCGGCGCCGTCGCCCCGGGCGGCGACGCCAACCGCTGGAAGGCGCTCGTCTTCATCGCGCTCGCCCAGCTGATGGTCGTCCTCGACGCCACCATCGTGAACATCGCCCTGCCCTCCGCCCAGACCGACCTCGGGATATCCGACGGCAACCGGCAGTGGGTCGTCACCGCCTACGCCCTCGCCTTCGGCGGTCTGCTGCTCTTCGGCGGCCGTATCGCCGACAAGTGGGGCCGCAAGCGCGCCTTCGTCACCGGCCTGGCCGGCTTCGCCCTCGCCTCCGCGCTGGGCGGCGCCGCCACCACCGGCCCGATGATGTTCGGCGCCCGCGCCCTGCAGGGCGTCTTCGGCGCGCTGCTCGCCCCGGCCGCCCTGTCGCTGCTGGCGGTGATGTTCACCGACGCCAAGGAGCGCGCCAAGGCCTTCGGCATCTACGGCGCGATCGCGGGCGGCGGCGGTGCCGTCGGCCTGATCCTCGGCGGTTTCCTCACCGAGTACCTGAACTGGCGCTGGACCTTCTTCGTCAACGTCCCGTTCGCCGTCGTCGCCGCGGCCGGCGCCTACTTCGTCATCCGTGAGCCCGAGGGCGGCCGCAACCGCTCCCCGCTCGACATCCCCGGTGTGGTCCTGTCCTCCCTCGGCCTGATCGCCCTGGTCTACGGCTTCACCCGCGCCGAGTCCGACGGCTGGGGCGACGGCGTCACCATCGCGATGTTCGTGGCCTCCGCGGTGCTGCTGAGCGCCTTCGCCTTCGTCGAGGCCCGGGTCAAGGCCCCGCTGCTGCCGCTGCGCGTGGTGACCGACCGCAACCGCGGCGGGATCTACCTCTCCCTCGGCCTCGCGATCATCGGCATGTTCGGCCTGTTCCTCTTCCTGACCTACTACCTGCAGGTCGTGAAGGGCTACTCGCCGGTCAAGACCGGCTTCGCGTTCCTCCCCATGGTGGCCGGCATGATCACCGGTTCCACCCAGATCGGCACCCGGCTGATGACCCGGATCCCGGCCCGCTTCCTGATGGGCCCCGGCTTCCTGGTCGCCGCGCTCGGCATGCTGATCCTGACCCAGCTGAAGATCGACTCCTCGTACGGCACCCAGCTGCTGCCCGCGATGGTGCTGCTCGGCCTCGGCATGGGTACGGCCTTCATGCCGGCGATGTCCCTGGCCACCGCGGGTGTCCAGCCCCGGGACGCCGGTGTCGCCTCCGCGATGGTCAACACCTCGCAGCAGGTGGGCGGCGCGATCGGCACCGCCCTGCTGAACACCATCGCCGCCTCGGCGACCACCTCGTACGTCAAGGACCACATCGCCCAGGCCGCCTCCAAGCCGCAGCAGCAGCTGGTCGGGCTCCAGGGCATGGTGCACGGCTACAGCACCGCGATCTGGTTCGCCGTGGGCATCCTCGCCCTCGCCTCCCTGATCGCCTTCACCTTCGTCAACGCCGGCCGTCCGGGCTCCACCCCGGTCGCCTCCGGACAGGGCGAGGGCATCGAGGACGAGGTGCCGGTGCCGGTGGTGGCCCACTGAGCGGCCGTACGGTGACCTGGCGGACCTAGCGGAGCCAGGGAAGGTCCGCACCCGCTTCGTCGGGCTGGAGGCCCTCGGCGACGATCTCCATGATCTCGCCGAGGGCCTTCTGCTGCTCCGGGGACAGCCGCTCGAACAGCGCCTGGCGTACGGCGGCCACATGGCCGGGCGCGGTGCGCCGCAGCACCTCGGCACCCTCGTCGGTCAGCACCGCGAACTGGCCGCGCTTGTCGGACGGGCAGTCCTCACGCCGCACCCAGCCGTTCTTCTCCAGCCGGGCGATCGCGTGCGACAGCCGGGAGCGGGTGATCTTCGCCTGCATCGCCAGCTCGGTCATCCGCAGCCGGCGCCGGGGCGCCTCGGCGAGGCCGACGAGCAGGCCGTAGTAGATGTGCGGCATGCCCGCGTCCCGCTGCAACTGCCGGTCGAGGTGGTCCTCCAGCAGGGTGGTGGCGTGCAGATAGGCGCGCCAGACGCGCTGTTCCTCGTCGGTGAGCCAGCGGTGCCGTGCGGCGGAGTCCGGTGCCGTGTTCATGTGTTCCACTGTACGAGGCAGCTCCTTGAAAATTGAACCAAGTGGGGCGTACTCTCGTGATGAGAGCTTGAGAGTTAAAGCAGTTCAGGCAGTGAAATGAAAGCAATGGACAGGAGAGCAGGGGAGCCGTCATGACCACCGCCAAGGAGCGCATGCCCGCCCTCTACCTCAGCCACGGCGCCCCGCCGCTCGCCGACGACCCCGTCTGGCCCGGCCAGCTCGCCGCCTGGTCGGCAGGGCTGCCCCGGCCGAAGGCCGTCCTCATGGTCTCCGCCCACTGGGAGGAGGCCCCGCTCGCGCTGGGCGCCGTGGAGACCGTCCCGCTCGTCTACGACTTCTGGGGCTTCCCCGAGCACTACTACCGGGTCCGCTACCCCGCCCCGGGCGCCCCCGAGCTCGCCGAGTCCGTGCGCAAGCTGCTGCGCGCCCCCGGCACCCCCGTCCAGGACATCCCCGACCGCGGCCTCGACCACGGCGCCTACGTCCCCCTCGTCGAGATGTTCCCCGACGCCGACATCCCGGTGCTGCAGATCTCCATGCCCACCCTCGACCCGGTGCGCCTGATGGACATCGGCCGCAGGCTCGCCCCGCTCCGCGACGAGGGCGTGCTGATCATCGGCTCCGGCTTCTTCACCCACAACCTGGCCGCCCTGCGCCACACGGGCGGCGGCGTGCCCAGCTGGTCCTCCGAGTTCGACGACTGGGGCCGGCGCGCCCTGGAGGCCCGCGACTGGGACGCCCTGCTGGACTTCCTGGACAAGGCCCCGGCCGGCCGTTACGCCCATCCGCGCACCGAGCACTTCGCCCCGCTCTTCGTCACCATGGGCGCTGCGGACGCGGGCGGCGAGCCGGCCGCGCAGAAGTCCGTGATCGACGGGTTCTGGATGGGCATGGCGAAGCGGTCCGTGCAGTTCGGCTGAGCCGGGGGGCCTTTCACGGTCCCCGTGCGGGCCGGAGGCGCCTCACAGCTCCTTCTCGTACCAGGCCACGTCCCAGTAGCGGCCGAACTTGCGGCCCACCTCGCGGTACGTGCCCACGTGCCGGAAGCCGAAGCCGGCGTGCAGCCGCTCGGAGGCCTCGTTCGGCTGGGCGATCCCGGCGTAGGCGCGATGCACGTCCTCGTCCGCGAGCGCCTTGAAGAGGGCGTCGTAGAGCAGCGTGCCGACGCCGCGCCGGCCCGTGTCCGGGGCGACGTACACCGACGTCTCCACGGAGGTGGCGTACGCGGGCTTCGGCCGGTAAGGGCTGGATGTGGCGTACCCCAGGATCTCCTGTGACTCCGCGTCCGTGGCAACCATCAGGCGGTGCGGGCCGTCTTCCGGGTGGGAGAGCAGCCAAGGGCGGCGCTCTTCCGGAGTGAAGATCGCGGTATCGAAAGTGATGGCCGTCTCACGCACGTAGTGGTTGTAGATCGCCGTGAGGGCGCCGAGATCCTCCTCGGCTCCCGGCCTGACCTGCACTTCTGAACGTCGCGTCGGCATCACGTCCCCCGTGTGGGAGGAGATCGGGCGGACAGGATACTGCATGATCAGAAAAATTGGGGGGCGGGTTGGGAATTCTGTCCGGATTCCAGTCGTTGTTTCCCACGGATGCAGGGCACTCGGAGAGGGTCCCACAGACCCTTCCCTCGGTGCCGAGCGTTCATCAGGACCACCCGCCAGCCCACCATCGCAAGGGAGCACGCATGGCAACCCGTGCCGTCGCCCGTCGTCAGTCCGCCACCGGCGAGACGGCCGACTCGGCAAGCAGTGTTCGCGCTCATGGCGGCGAGATCGCGGACCGCGACCTGGTCGGCATGTACCTCGACGAGATCGCGCGTACGCCGCTGCTCGACGCCGCAAAGGAAGTCGAGCTGTCCCAGACCATCGAGGCGGGTGTGTTCGCGCAGCAGATCCTCGACGGCGAGGAGGAGTCGGCGACGAACGCCTCCCGCGAGGAGCTGGAGGCGCTGGTGGCCGCCGGTGAGCGGGCCAAGGACGTCTTCATCCGCTCCAACCTCCGGCTGGTCGTGGCCGTGGCCCGGCGCTACCCGCGCAGCGGCCTGCCCCTGCTCGACCTGATCCAGGAGGGCAACGCCGGCCTGGTGCGCGCGGTGGAGAAGTTCGACTACCGCAAGGGCTTCAAGTTCTCCACGTACGCCACCTGGTGGATCCGCCAGGCCATCACCCGCTCCATCGCCGACCAGTCCCGCACCATCCGGCTCCCCGTCCACCTGGTGGAGGAGCTGGGCCGCATCCGCCGCGTGCAGCGCGAGTTCAACCGCGAGCACGGCCGCGACCCGGAGCCCGCGGAGATCGCCAAGGAGCTGGGCGCGACGGCTGAGCGCGTCATCGACGTCCTGGACTGGGCCCGCGACCCGGTCTCGCTCAACATGTCGGTGGACGACGAGGGCGAGACCCAGTTCGGCGACCTGCTGGAGGACACGTCCGCGGTCAGCCCCGAGCAGTCCGTCCTCACCCTCCTGCGCAGCGAGGAGCTGGACGACCTGATCGGCCGCCTCGACCAGCGCACGGCCTCCATCATCAAGATGCGGTACGGCATCGAGGACGGCCGCGAGCGCACTCTGACCGAGGTCGGCAAGGAGCACGGCCTCACCCGCGAACGCATCCGCCAGATCGAGAAGCACGCCCTCCTGGAACTGAAGAAGCTGGCCCGCCAGACCGGCTTCGACGCGGCGGCGTAGCGGGGCAGGGGCGGCTGCAGGCATGCCCCTCGGGGTGCGTGACCTGTCGGGTACGCCGCTCGGGGCGGGTGTTGCCCTTGGGCGTACGGTGCCTGGGGGGAGCGCACGCCGGGGGCAGAAGACGGCGCAAACATGGCGCTGTCCCGTCGCTTCAACTCCCGGGCCCACGGGAAAAACCCTTCCGGGCCCCACAGCAGCCGGGCCCGGGAACCGCACTCCCCACGCAGCACGCCGACCGGGCCGACCCCACGGGCCCACACCGCACCACCCAGGCCACAGAGCCAGGTCCCGACGCACACCCCCCGGCGCCGGGACCTTCCCAGCCGGGCCTCGGCATCTATCCCCCCCGGGTGCCGAGGCCCGGCTTCATCGTGCATCCGCTGCCAACTACCGCTCGGCGGCCAGTACCTGGGCCTCACTGATCGCGTGCCGCATGCCTGGGCCAACGGGGGCGCTGCCCGAGCGTCCACATCTGGCCAGCGCATGGGGGAGCAGCGCGAAGGCGTCCGCATCCTGGAGACGACGGTCCACCCCGTACCTGAACCCCGGGGTGGACCGTCGGATGGCAGATTCTGCCACAGAGGCATAGCCTGCCGGGATGAGCACCACCCCCGATCCCGCCCGCGGTCCCCTCTCAGGCACCTCCGACCAGCCGCATTCCGCTCCCGCACCGGTCTCGCTGACCGAACGCCGGAAGGCCGAGACCCGGATGGAGATCGCACGGGCGGCGGCCGCCCTGTTCGTCCGCCAGGGCCTGCGCGCTACCCGCGCCGAGGACATCGCGCAGGCCGCGGGCATCGCACCGCGCACGTTCTACCGCTACTTCGCCACCAAGGAGGAAGCGGTCGCCCCCCTCTACGCGGCGGGCGCCCAGCGCTGGGCGGAGGCGGTCCGCTCGGCCCCGGCCGGCCTCGGCGTCCCCGAGGCCCTGGAGCACGCCGTCCGTCACACCCTCACCCCGGGCGCCGGAGTCTCCACGGCGTCCTGGGAATGGGTCCGCACCCTGATCCGCCTCGCCGAGGCCGGCCCCGCCCTGCGCAAGGTCTGGGCCGAGGTGTGCCAGGCCTCGGAGCGCACCCTGGCCGAGATCCTCGCGAGCCGCATGGCGTCAAACGGCGGCGATGCCCCGTCGACGCCGGTCACCCCCGACCTCCGCTTCGCCGCCGCCGTCGCCGGGGCCGCCGTCCGCGTGGCCGTGGAGTCCTGGGCCACCACCACCGCCCCGCCCACGGGACCGGACGGCCCCGCGGCCCTCGCGCTGCGCAACCTCGCCTCCCTGCGCAACTTCCGCTGGGGCGGCGAGCAGGCCGGCGAACAGCACTAGCCGTCCCCTCACGGACACCGCCAGCCGTCCTTCACGGACAGCGCTTGGCCGCCCCACGGACAGCGGACAGGACCGGGCCGTCACCGACGAGTCGTGTCGGGCCGTCACCCGCGGACAGGACCGGGCCGTCACCGACGAGCCGTGTCAGGCCGTCACCCCGAACAGAACCAGGCTGCCACACATCCTGTCAGTTCACCCACCCCCCGCCCGGCTCAACCGCCCGCCCAACTCCCGTACACACTCAGCAAGTTCGTCCGGCCCCCACACCGTAAAGTCGTACCCCGTCATCGCCAGCCGCACAGCCAGCCACTCCAAGGGGCCGCCGAAGGCGCCCCGTAGGACGCAGCCTCCCTTCCCGTCGTCCTCCGGCGCTCCGAGCCAGGCCGGCACCCGCGCGGAGACCTGCTCCGAAGGTGCGGCGAACCGCACCGCGAACTCGTAGGTGTCGTGCCGGCCCTGGATGGACTGCCGCAGATACTCCGCGGCGCTTCCCGTCGGCAACTCCCGTGGTGTGAACCGGGCTCCGGTCGCGAACGGCTCGCTCACCCGGTCCACCCGGAAGGTCCGCCAGTCGGCGCGGTCGAGGTCGTAGGCGACGAGGTACCAGCGCCGCCCGGTCGACACCAGCCGGTGCGGCTCGGTCAGCCGCCGCGACTCGCCGCCGTCCTTGTCGCGGTAGGCGAACCGCAGCCGCTCGTGCCCCGCCACCGTCGAGGCCATCACGGTCAGCGTCTCCGGGGCGATGCTCGGTCCGTCGCCGCTGGTCAGTGCCGTGGTCGCCGCCTGCAGCGTGGACACCCGGTGGCGCAGCCGGGACGGCAGCACCTGCTCCAGCTTGGCCAGGGCCCGCACCGAGGCCTCGTCCACCCCCTCCACGGCATGTCCGGCGCCGGCCCGCAGCCCCACCGCGATCGCCACCGCCTCCTCGTCGTCCAGCACCAGCGGCGGCAGCGCCTTGCCCGCCACCAGCCGGTACCCGCCGTCGGAGCCCTTCGTGGCCTGTACGGGGTAGCCCAGCTCCCGCAGCCGGTCGATGTCCCGCCGCACGGTCCGGCGAGACACCCCCAGCCGCTCGGCCAGCTCGCCGCCGGGCCACTCGCGGGGCGTCTGGAGGAGTGAGAGGAGCTGCAGCAGCCGTGCCGGTGTGTCCGTCGTCATGCTGTCGAGGATGCCGTACCTCTAGGACATGATCTGACCTAATGGGGTCCTAGCGTGACGGCATGACCTCCACGGAACAGACCCTCAGCGCTCGGCAGGAGCCTGGTGACCGCCGCCGCTGGTTCGCGCTGGCGATCGTCATGGCCGCCGCCTTCATGGACCTCGTCGACGTCACGATCGTCAACATCGCCATCCCGTCCATCGAGCGGACCGCCCACGCCTCGGTCAGCCAGATCCAGTGGATAACGGCCGGTTACGCGCTGGCCTTCGCCGCGGGTCTCGTCACCGGCGGCCGTCTCGGCGACATCCACGGCCGCAAGCGGCTGTTCCTGATCGGGGTCGGTGGCTTCACCCTCGCCTCCGCCCTGTGCGGCTTCGCCGTGAACCCGGAGATGCTGGTCGCCTCGCGGGTGCTGCAGGGCGGCATGGCGGCGATGATGGTGCCGCAGGTGCTGTCGATCGTGCACGCCACCTTCCCGGCGCACGAACGCGGCAAGGTCTTCGGCCTGTTCGGCGCGATCGTCGGCCTCGGCGCGGTCTCCGGACCGCTGCTGGGCGCGCTGCTGACGGAGTGGAACCTGTTCGGACTCGAGTGGCGGCCCATCTTCCTCATCAACCTCCCCGTGGGCGTCGTCGCCTGGCTGCTCGGACGCCGTTTCATCACCGAATCGAAGGCCCCCAAGGCGCTGAAGCTGGACCTGGTCGGTGTCGCCCTGGTCTCGCTGGGCCTGCTGATGCTGCTGTACCCCCTCACCCGCGGGCGCGAGCTGGGCTGGCCGCTGTGGGGCCACCTCTGCATGGCCGGTGCACTCGTGGTCTTCGCCGCGCTGGTGTCGTACGAAAAACGGAAGGCGGCCAAGGACGGTTCCCCGCTCGTCGAGTTGTCCCTCTTCCGGGTGAAGAGCTTCGCCGCGGGCATCGCCGTGCAGACCGTCTTCGGGGTCGCGCTCGGCATCTTCTTCCTGGTCTGGACGCTGTACATGCAGATCGGTCTGGGCTGGAGCCCGCTGCGCGCGGGGCTGACCGGCGTGCCGTTCTCGCTGGCGGTGTCCACGGCGGCCGGGATGTCGGTGCAGAAGCTGGTCCCCAGGTTCGGGCGGAAGGTGCTCCGGGCGGGGGCGCTGATCATGGCCGTGGGCGTCCTGCTCTATCTGTGGGAGGCGCACCGGTACGGCCTCGCCATCGCGTCCTGGCAGATGGCCCTGCCGCTGGTCGTGATGGGCGCGGGGATGGGGCTGATCGTCGCCCCGCTGACGGATGCGGTGCTCTCGGAGGTGCCGCGTGAGCACGCCGGGTCCGCGTCCGGGCTGATCAACACGGTGCAGCAGATGGGCAACGCGCTCGGCCTGGGCCTGGTGTCGGTGGTGTTCTTCGGCGAGATCGGCGACCGGCTCGCCCCGGCCCAGGTCGGCCCGGCCTTCGTGCACGCCTTCCAGCACGCGCTGTGGTGGGTCGCCGGCATCATGGCCGCGATCTTCCTGCTGATGTCCGCCCTGCCGAAGCGGCCGGCGCAGCACGTGGAGGGAGCGGACGCCCCGGCCCCGGCGCGGGAGCCGGAACTGGTGCACTGAGAACCGCGCCCACCCGGGCCCGGCACCCGCGGGGTGCCGGGCCCTTCGCGTGCCGCTGTGTCCGGCCGGACGCCCGATCATGTCCGACTGAAGCCCGAACCTGTTTACTTTCCGGAAATCCCGGCGTAGCCTCCCAACTGAAACCACACGTTCGGGCATCACTCAGAAGCGAACGGACACCGAGTCGGAGGCCAGCGAGATGTACGCACCGGAACGGCAGCAGGAGATCCTCCGGCTCGCGCGTGACGGCGGCCGGGTGGACGTCCTGTCGCTCGCCGAGGAGTTCCAGGTCACCGCTGAGACGATCCGCCGCGATCTGAAGGCCCTCGACCGCGCCGGCCTCGTCCGCCGGGTGCACGGCGGCGCCATACCGGTCGGCCGGCTCGACTTCGAACCGGACCTCGCCGAGCGCGAGTCCACCGCGGCCGACGAGAAGGACCGCATCGCCAAGGCGGCCCTCGCCGAACTGCCGGCCGAGGGCACGATGATCCTCGACGCCGGCACGACGGTCGCCCGGGTCGCCGCCGCGATCCCGCTGGAGGCCTCCCTGACCGTGGTCACGCACAGCCTGCCGATCGCCGCCCGCCTCGCCGACCACCCGGGCATCCAGCTCCACCTGGTCGGGGGGCGCGTACGGCACCGTACGCGCGCCGCCGTGGACGCCTGGGCGCTGCGCGCGTACGGCGAGATCCGCGCCGACGTGCTGTTCGTGGCCGCGAACGGCTTCTCCGCCGAGCACGGGCTGACCACCCCGGACCTCGCCGAGGCCGCGGTCAAGCGGGCCGCGGTCGCCGCCGCCCGCCGCGTGGTCCTGCTGGCCGACTCCGCCAAGCACGGCCAGGAGCACTTCGCCCGGTTCGGCGACCTGGGCGACGTGGATCTGCTGATCACCGACACCGGACTGAGCCCTGAAGACGCCGCCGTCATCGAGCGCGGCGGCACGGAAGTAGTGCGCGCATGATCCTCACCGTCACCCCCAACCCCTCGCTGGACCGCACCTACGAGGTCCTGGCCCTCAAGCGCGGCGAGGTCGTCCGTGCCGAGACCGAGCGCATGGATCCCGGCGGCAAGGGCGTGAACGTCTCGCGCGCGGTCGCGGCCGCCGGGCGGCGCACGGTCGCCGTTCTGCCCCTGGGTGGTGCGCCGGGCGCGCTCGTCGCCGACCTGCTCGACGCGCAGGGCATCGAGGTCGCGCCGGTACCGGTCGCCGGAGACACCCGCTCCAACATCGCGCTCGCCGAGTCCGACGGCATCCTCACCAAGATCAACGCGCCGGGGCCGGAACTGTCGGCGCCCGAGCAGGCCCTGCTCCTGGCCGCCATCCGCGAGCACTCGCGCGACGCCGACTGGATCGCGTGCTGCGGCAGCCTGCCCCGGGGGCTCGCGCCCTCCTGGTACGCCGATGTCGTCACGGAGGCGCACGCCGGGGGCGCGCGCATTGCCCTGGACACCTCGGGGCGCGCGCTGCTGGAGGCGCTGCGCGCCCGGCCCGATGTGGTCAAGCCCAACGCCGAGGAACTCGCCGAAGTCGTCGGGCGCCCCCTGGCGACCGTGGGCGACGCCCTGAAGGCGGCCGAGGAGGTACGCGCCATGGGCGCGCGCGCCGTCCTCGCGAGCCTGGGCGCGGACGGGCAGCTCCTCGTCGAGGACACGGGCGCCTGGTACGCCACCGCGCGCGTGGACGCCGTCCGCAGCAACGTCGGCGCCGGCGACTCCTCCCTCGCCGGTTTCCTGATCGCCGGCGGCAGCGGCCCCGAGGCCCTCGCCTCCGCCGTCGCCCACGGCGCCGCCGCCGTACAACTGCCCGGCAGCGTCATGCCGACCCCCGCCGACCTGGACCCGTCGGCGGTGACCGTCACGGCCGAGATCCCCCTCGACCGCGAGCTGACGGAGCCGGTGCCGTGAACCCCCTGGGCCGTCGTCGCACGACCGCTGCCCACGGGCCGTGGCGGGAGTCCCTGTCGTACGCCGGGGTCATCGCCCCGGCCGCCTTCCCCTACCGGCCGTGGCGGGAGCCCCCGTCCTCGGTCACCGCCCCGGCCGGCACCGTCTCTCCCTACCGGCTGTGGCGGGATTCCCCGTCCTCGGCCACGGTCACCGCCCCGGCCGGCACCGTCTCTCCCCACCGGCCGTCGCGGAACTCCCCGTCCTCCGCCGCGGTCACCGTCCCGACTTCCACCGTCTCCCCCCACCGCACCCCCGTCCCCACCTCCGCCCACCCCTCTCCCCGGGCGATACGCGTGCAGAGGAGCCCGCGATGAGTGACATGATCACCGCGGACCTGGTCGATCTCGACCTGTCCGCCGACACCAAGGAAGCGGCGGCGCGCGCCCTCGCCGAGCGCATGGTGGCCCAGGGCCGGGTGACCGACCTGGAGGGCTTCCTCGCCGACGTGGCGGCCCGCGAGGCCCAGATGCCGACCGGCCTGGACGGCGGTATCGGCATCCCGCACTGCCGCAGCGCCCACGCCACCGAGCCGACGCTCGCCTTCGGCCGCAGCACGGCCGGCATCGACTTCGGCGCCCCGGACGGCCCGGCCGACCTGATCTTCCTGATCGCGGCCCCGGCCGGCGCCGACGACGCCCACCTGACGATCCTCTCCTCGCTCGCCCGCCAGCTGATGAACACCGAGTTCACGTCGGCGCTGCGCGCGGTGACCGACGCGGAGAGGGCGGCGGCGCTGATCCGCGGGGAGGAGACGCCGAGCGCGGCGCAGGCGGCTTCGCCCGAGGAAGGCGCGGGCGCGCACACCGGCACGGATGACACGGCGAGCGCTGGGGGCGCGGGTACGGGCGCGGACGCTTCCGCGGGCGCTGCTCAGGGCGCCTCCGCGCAGGCCGTCGGGGGCGCCGTGGACGCCGGGAACGGCTCCGAAGACACCGCTGCGGCGCCGGTGGCGGCCTCCGCCGGCGCCGCAGCGGGCACCACCGCGCAGGCGCCGGGCGCATCCGCCCCCGCCCAGGCCGCCCCCGCGGACACCGGCGCCGGCTCCGGTGGGGACTCCGCCGAGCGCCCCTTCCGTATCGTCGCCGTGACCTCCTGCCCGACCGGCATCGCCCACACCTACATGGCGGCCGAGTCCCTGGAGAACGCGGGCCGTGAGGCGGGCGTCGAACTGGTCGTCGAGACGCAGGGCTCGGCCGGCTTCACCCGGCTGGACCCGGCGGTGATCGCGGCGGCCGACGCCGTGATCTTCGCGCACGACGTCCCGGTCCGTGACAAGGACCGCTTCGCCGGCAAGCCGACCGTCGACGTGGGCGTGAAGGCGGGCATCAACCGCCCCGCCCAGCTCATCGCGGAGGTGCGCGAGAAGGCGGCGCGCGGAGAGACGAGCGCGCCGGCGTCCGCGTCGGCCGGCACGCCGGTCGAGCGGGCCGGAGACTCCACCGAGGGGTACGGCACCAAGCTCCGCAAGTGGCTGATGAGCGGCGTGAGCTACATGGTCCCGTTCGTCGCCGCAGGCGGCCTCCTCATCGCCCTGGGCTTCGCGATCGGCGGCTACAAGATCAACAAAGCGCCGTCGGT
This sequence comes from Streptomyces sp. NPDC048192, assembly GCF_043202415.1. NCBI lineage: Bacteria > Bacillati > Actinomycetota > Actinomycetes > Kitasatosporales > Streptomycetaceae > Streptomyces > Streptomyces sp. NPDC048192. The sequence goes on along the minus strand of NZ_JBIDAL010000005.1, from coordinate 211,059 downwards.
GATGGACCACTTCATATGGACCCAGGCCGACAGCTGGGGCGCCCTGCTGTTCCAGATCGGCGGCGTCGCCTTCGGCTTCCTCGTCCCGGTCCTGGCCGGATACATCGCGTACGGCATGGCGGACCGGCCCGGCCTCGTCCCCGGTTTCGTGGGCGGAGCGATCTCCCTGACCATCAACGCCGGCTTCCTCGGCGGCCTGGCGGCCGGCCTGATCGCCGGTGGCGTGGTGATGGCCATCCAGAAGGTCACCATCCCGCCGGCCCTGCGCGGCATCATGCCGGTGGTGGTGATCCCGCTGATCTCCTCGGCGGTCGTCGGCTTCCTGATGTTCGTCGTCATCGGCAAGCCCATCGCCACCGCCCAACGCGCCCTCACCGACTGGCTGAACGGCCTCACCGGCACCAACGCGATCCTGCTCGGCGCCCTGCTCGGCCTGATGATGTGCTTCGACCTGGGCGGCCCGGTCAACAAGGTCGCCTACACCTTCGCCACCGCCGGCATCGCGGTCTCCAATCCCAGCGACTCCGCGATGAAGATCATGGCCGCGGTGATGGCGGCCGGCATGGTCCCGCCGCTGGCGATGGCCCTGGCCACCACCGTGCGCGGCAGGCTCTTCACCCGGGCCGAGCGCGAGAACGGCAAGGCCGCCTGGGTCCTGGGCGCCTCCTTCATCTCCGAGGGCGCGATCCCGTTCGCGGCGGCCGACCCGCTGCGGGTGATCCCGTCGTCCATGGTCGGCGGCGCGCTCACCGGCGCCCTGTCGATGGCCTTCGGCGCCACCCTGCGCGCCCCGCACGGCGGCATCTTCGTGGTCCCGCTGATCGGCAACCCCCTGCTGTACCTCATCGCCATCGCCGCCGGCGTCTGCGCCACCACGGCCCTGGTCGTCCTGCTCAAGGGCATGCGCAAGCAGGCCCCGGAGTCCGCGTCCACCGACCCCGCCGCGAACGCGGCCGCCACGGCGAAGGAGCCCAAGCAGCCGGTCGCGGCCTGACCGCCGCACCGCCGCGTCTTGTCCCTTTAGTTCGCTGTGAGTTGTTCACGCCACCTGCGAGATACGTCACGGTCCGGGACCAAAGTCCCGGACCGTGATGTGTACTGGGACGCATGCCTGAGCACGTCCCGACTCTCCAGTTGACCGGCGTGGCCGTCCTCGCTGTGGCGGCCGTCGCGTGGGCCGTCGTCCTGATCCGCCTGCTGCGCCGCATGGGCCCCCTGACCCCGCCCCGCCGTGCCACCGCGCCGCTCCTCACGGCCCTGCCGCGGCAGCGGAGTACGGGTCCCGAGCTGGAGTCCGTCGAGCTGACGCCCGCCGAACAGGACGCCTTCGCGGGCCTGGCCCGGCGGTTCACGAGCGGCTGACGGCGCAGGGCGCCGGGGCGCCCGGACGTCCCACGAGCCACCGTCCCGTGGCCGCGGTCCCCTGGCTGCGACCCCCTGGCCGCGATCCCCTGGTCGCGTGGCGCGGTCTCGCGAGCCGCGCGCACGCCGTCGCGGGCGCTAGCCCTGCCGTGCCGCGCGCCGTTCCATGGCGTCGCGGGCCGCGTCCTCCGACAAGTACACCTCGCACATGTGCCGCCCGTCGGGCGTCGCCGTGTGCTCCACCTCCCACAGGGAGATCTGGCCGCCGTCCGGCAGCAGGAACGCGTGCTCGTACAGCGCGTAGCTCAGTCCCACGCGTCCGGCGCGTCCCGGGCGGCCGAAGGCCTGCGTGATCTCGTACGCCGTGGCGGTGGCCAGCAGCGCCGCCGTCTCGGCGCCGGGCCGGTCCGGGTTCTCCGCACGCCGCAGAAGCCGGCGCGCGTGGTCCGCCGAGTCCTCCGAGGCGAACACGTGCCTCGGCTCGGGGATCGCCCACAGACGCATCAGCGCGGGCAGCTCGAACTCCGGCGTCTGCGGCGGCACCCCGAGCCGCGCCGTGGCCGCCTGCAGCTCCTCCTCGTCGACGTACACCTCGCTCTCCGGGGCGGCGCCCGGCGTGGAATTGTGCACCAGCTCCCACAGCGTGAGCGCGGAGCCGTCGGCGAGCAGCCAGGTGTGCCGGTACGTCTCCCGGTGCAGCCCCGCGCTGTGGTACGCCGAGTGCAGCGAACTGTCGTGCGCCAGGGCGCAGTCGAGCCGCCGTATCACCTCGTCGGGCAGCTCGAAGGAGTTCAGGGCGCGGCCGAGGAGCCGCGCGAGATGCTCCTCCGGAGACTCGGGCGACTCGGCTGGTTCGTACGCTGCCGTCTCGTACGGAACGCTCAAGGTTTCTCCCGGCGTTGCTGCATGTCACCTTGTGGGTGCATACCGTAGCCCCTCGGTCGGACATCATGTCCGGGAACCGAGAAAACGTACGCCGGGAAAACGCGCGGGCCGCGCGAAAAGTTCCCGCGCGGCCCCACGTGCCGTCAAAACCTGCCGCTCAGAGGGCGCTTCCCGCGGTCCAGGCGCTCCACGACATGTTCCAGCCGTTGAGCCCGTTGTCCGGGGCGACCGTCGAGTCCGGCGAGTTCTTCACGATCACCACGTCGCCGATGAGGGAGTTGTCGAAGAACCACTTGGCCGGGGTGGCGCTCTGCCCGCCCTGGACGTCCGCCAGCCCGACGCAGCCGTGGCTGGTGCCCTCGCGGCCGAAGGGCGGATTGCCCTTGTTGTACCAGTAGTTGCCGTGGATGAAGGTGCCCGAGCCGGTCAGGCGCATCGCGTGCGGCACGTCCGGGATGTTGTAGGCGTTGCCGAGGCCGACCGTCCGGCTGTCCATGGGCGTCTGCGTGAACTTCTCCGAGATCACCATCTGCCCGTTGTACGTGGTGTGCTGCGGGTCGCCGGTGGAGATCGGGACCGTCTTGATCGTCGTGCCGTCCCGCACCACGGTCATGGTCTGGGTGCCGGCGTCGACCGTGGAGACCTGCGAGCGTCCGATGGTGAAGGAGACGGTCTTCTTCTGCACCCCGTAGACGCCCCGCGCGCCCTGGACGCCGTCCAGGTCGATCTTCACACTGACCTTGGAGCCCGACTTCCAGTACTGCTGCGGCCGGAAGTCCAGCCGGCGGTCCCCGAACCAGTGCCCGGCCACCTGCTGACCGCTGCTGGAGTCGACCGAGATGTGCGACTGCACGGCCTTCTTGTCGGTGATCGACTTGTCGAAGGTGAACGACACCGGCATGCCCACCCCGACCGTGGTGCCGTTGTCCGGGGTGTAGGTGCCGATGAAACTGTTCGCCGACGTGACCGTGGTGAAGACCGACCTGGTCACGGTGGCGCGCCCGGCCGCGTCCTTCGCGGTCGCGTCGATCTCGTACTTCGTCCCCCGCTCCAGCTGCTGCTTCGGCTTCCAGCTGCCGCCGTCCGCCGATATCGCCCCGGCCACGGCCTGCCCCGTCCCGGCGACGGTCATCTTCACGTCGGTCAGCCTGCCGCCGCTGACCTTCACCCCGGTCGCGTTGATGGACGCGCCGGTGGAACCGTCCTTGGCCGAGATCACGATCCGTGCCGCCGACGCCTTGGGGGAGTCCTTGCCGCCCCTGCCGTCGTCGGTGGCGTTCGCGCTGCCACCGCAAGCGGTCAGGGTGAGGCTGCCGACCATCAGGGCGGCACAGGCCCCCAGTACGCGCCGCGCTGCAATGTCCGGCGTTGTCACGGGCTGCTCCCAGTTCGTGTGATGTGCGTGATCCGTTCCGTACGGGAAGAAGGAGTGCGCGGGCGACCTCGAAGGTTCCCGCCGGCTCCCGTTGACGCCGTCACGTGACAGAACCGCGACAATCGAGGCCCGACGAGCCGGCCCCGCCTCACACTCGCCCGTACAACTCCCCGTACGACGGCCACACTCCGCCCGCCCCGTCGACCGACTCGGCGGCGCGCACCCCCCGGACGATCGCGCGGGTCACCACATCCGCGCCGGCCGCGAGAACGCCGTTCATCTCCAGCGGATGCCCGGCAAGGGCCCGTTCGCCGGTCGCCACCGCGAACACCGTGTCCCCGTCGTTCATGAGGTGCACCGGCCGTACGGCGCGCGCGATCCCGTCGTGCGCCGTGCCCGCCAGCTTCTGCGCCTGCGCCCTGGAGAGGTCCGCGTCGGTCGCGACCACCGCCAGCGTCGTGTTCAGCGGGGGTGGCGCGTTCCTGGCGGCGGTCTCGTCCAGGCGCCGGCGCGCGGCCTGGTGCACGCGCGTCTCCGGATACGTCACGCGCCCCTGGCACAACTCCCCGTACAGCGCGCCGGTGTCGGGCTCGAGCACCGAGCCCGCGGCGTTCACGACCACCAGCGCGGCCACGGTGATCCCCGACTCGAGCACCGTGCTCGCCGTGCCCACCCCGCCCTTGAGCCGCCCCGCCACGGCGCCCGTGCCCGCCCCGACACACCCCTGCGGCACCGGGGCGCCGGGCGGGCTCGCCGCGGCCGCCTCCACCGCGGCCCGGCCCGTCGCCGCGTCGGGCCGGGCACGGAAGTCGCCTCCGCGGCCCAGGTCGAAGACGCACGCGGCGGGCACGACCGGCACCACATGCGCGGGGTCCGGCCCCACCCGCACGCCGCGCCGCTGCTCCTCCAGCCAGGCCATCACCCCGGACGCCGCGTCGAGCCCGTAGGCGCTGCCGCCGGTCAGCACGACCGCGTCGACCCGCTCCACCACGTTGCGCGGATCGAGCGCGTCGGTCTCCTTGGTGCCGGGGCCGCCGCCGCGCACGTCCACGGCGGCGGTCATGCCGCCCTCCGGAGCGAGGACGACCGTGGTGCCGGTGAGCAGGCCGCCCCCGCTGCGGGTGGCGTGACCCACGCGCAGGCCGGCGACGTCCGTGATCGCGTCAACTGTCATGGGGGACAGTCTGGACCGGACCCCGCGCCCGTCAGGGGTCAGCCGGCCGGCGCGGTGGCGCCCGCCGTGCGCTCCCGGCCTGCCGTGCGCGCCGTCAGCGTCACCCCGGTCGCCACCGCGGCCGCGCACACCAGCCCCGCCGCGAGCACCGCCCAGCCGCCGAGGAAGGTGCAGCAGATCACCAGCAGCGCCGTGACCGGCAGCACCAGCTGCTGGGCGATGCCGACCTTGAAGTGCCGCGAGTGCAGCGCCCAGACGGTGAGCAGATACAGCGCCGTGGGCAGCGTCACGGCCGCGGACGCGGACAGCGTGGAGATGTGGCTCTTGCCGACCGCGTGCTCCAGGGCCACTTCCAGGCCCGCGCCGATCGCGGCGGCGGAGGCGAAGATCAGGTAGTGGCCGTAACCCCACAGGAAGGCCTGCCCGTTGGCGCGCAGATGGCCGTGGATGGGCACCACGAAGTAGATCCACCACGCGGAGAAGACGATCAGCAGCCCGCCCGCCGCGATCGGCAGCAGCTCGCCCAGCGCGCCGTGCTCGTCGAAGCCGCCCTTCACGGCGGCCGTGGCCGAGGCGATCGTCTCGCCGAGCACGATGATGGTGAACAGGCCGTAGCGTTCGGCGATGTGGTGCGGATGCCAGGAGGTCTCGTAGTCCTTCTCGGCGAACAGCGGCACACACATCTCCGCCATGGCCATCACCAGGAACACCCACGGCCGGGCGGGTCCGGGCAGCAGCACCAGTCCGAGCCAGCCGACCAGGCACGCCAGCACGCCGGACGCGTACCGCACCGCCATGGTCCTTTCGGCGCCCTCGGCCGATCTCGCGGCTCTCAGCCACTGCGCGGCCATCGCCAGCCGCATGATCAGATAGCCGAGCCAGACCACCAGGTAGTCGTGGTGCTGGAACGCCCGGGAGACACCGGCGGCCAGCACCAGGACGCCCGCGATCTGCACGAGGGTGACCACCCGGTAGAGCACGTCGTCGTTGTCGTACGCCGAGGCGAACCAGGTGAAGTTCATCCACGCCCACCAGATCGCGAAGAACTGCATGGCGTAGTTGAGGATCCCGTCGCCCGCGTGCCCCTGGGAGACGGCGTGCACCAGTTGGACGCCGGCCTGCGCGATCGCCACGACGAAGCACAGATCGAAGAAGAGTTCCAGCGGCGAGGAGACCCGGTGGGCCTCGTCGCGTCCGCGCGCGGTGAGCCGCCGCAGCGGTCCCGGGGGCTGGGGTGCGCCCGGAGAGGAGGGCGCCGGAGCGGGACTCGACGTCATGCCTCCCAGCACAGCAGAAAACCGCCCCGAAATCTTGTGAATGCCTTCACAAGATCCCTCACGCGATGGGGAGGGCGTACGGCGCTCCCCGGGGCCCTCCGCCGGCCCCGGTGGCGTCGGCGGGCGGCGTTCACCCGGGCCGTACTCTTGAGGCATGAGCACCGCCCCCGCATCCGAGCCCCGCGACCCGAAGCCCGCGCTGGTCTTCGACGACCCGCTGGACCAGCAGACCTCGGACGACACCGACCGCGGGTGGGGCGAGCGCGCGGACGGAGACAGCGCCGCCGACCTCAAGCGCTTCCTCGACGAGAAGCCGCCCCACCACCTGTGAGCCGCCCCCGGCGGCGCCGCTAGCGGTCGTGGCCCGACCCGCGCTGCGCGACCAGCGCGTCGCGGATCTCCTTGAGCACCTCCAGCTCGCTCACCTCGACGACCTCCTTGGTGCCCTCCCGCGCCGCCTTGCGGGCCGCCTGGCGCGCCAGGTACTTCGACATCGGCAGGACCATCAGGAAGTAGACGACCGTCGCGGTGATCAGGAAGGTCAGCGTCGCTCCGAGGACGGAGCCCCACATCAGCCGGATGCCGTGCGTCCCGTGGCAGGAGCTGCTCAGACACGAGCTGTAGTTGTCCAGGTTCTGCGTTCCGATCGCGCCGACCAGCGGATTGATGATCCCCTTCACCACTGAGTTGACGATGTTCGTGAAGGCCGCGCCGATGACCACCGCGACTGCCAGATCGACGACGTTGCCGCGCATCAGGAAGGCCTTGAAGCCCTGCCAGACGCTCGGTTCCCTCTTCTCGCTCACCTCGGGGACTCTCCTCGTATACACAGGCTGTGGAACAAAACGCTCCGCAACCTACGGCACGGTGCGGCCATCCTGTCCAATCCCGTCCATCGATCGAGGGGCTCGACGGCGAGCCGCCGGGAACGCGTACGAGTCCGTTCAGCACAGCGTCACCGCCAGGCGCGCCGTGGCGCTCGCGCCGACGAGACGGGTCGCCGTGGCGCGCGGCACCGACAGCACGACCAGCGCCCCGCTCTCGGCGCCGCCCTCCAGCGGCTCGGGCACCTCGGTCACCCGCACACCTCGCGCGAGCACCCGGGCACCGCCTCCGGCCGACGGATCCTCGGCGGCGATCACGTCGACACGGTCGCCGGGCCGGAGCAGCCGGACCGTGGCCGCGTCGGAGATCCGCACCGGCGCCGTCACCACGTCCACGCGCGTGTGCCGGCGTACGGGCGCCGTCACCGGGTGGTCTCGGGCCTGGTCCAGGCGGTGCGGCGCGGACCCGGTGCGCGGCCCCGCGGCGACCAGCGCGGCCGCGGTCACCGCGAGGCCCGCCGCGACGGCCCGCCTGCGGTGCCGTACGAGCCGCTGCAGCCGGTACCGCCCGCCGCGCACCCGCACCGGCGGGAACTGCGGGACCCCGCAGGTCGCCGGGGCGTCCGTGCCCAGCGGACGCGGAAGCCGGAGGGGAGGCGGGAGAGCGGGCGAGGGCGGGGAGGGGGGAGCGGACGCGTCAGGGATCGGCGAGGACGTGAACGGTGAGGACGTGAACGACGACGACGGGAACGAAGAGGACTGGCGAGGGGACGCCTCCCCAGGCGACGGGGAAGGACGGGGAGACGGGTTCGGGGACGACGAGGGCCACGGCACGGAGATCACCGCCTGCGACGAGGAGTTCGGCTTGCGATGCCACGATGAGGCCTCGCGCCGGATTCCGCGGGAGCCGGTGGATCACGGGCGGACTGTGGACAACTCGGTCACCCGAACGGGGAGTTCCGTACCGACTGACCCCGGCGCGCCCTCGGCGTCGTCCACAGCGCCCGAGGTGACCGCACCGCCCCCTCGCTCACTGCCCGCGCCCCCTCGGAGCCGGCGCCGCCACCGCAAGAAACCCGGCCCGCACCGCAAGCCCGGCCGGCCCGGCCCTACGGCAGCGTGAACCCGGGGTCCATCCCGCCGAGCGCGTTCACGCACAGGCAGTCGCGGTCGGCGTTCTCCGGCAGTGCGGCCACCGCGTCGAACAGCACGCCGCGCAGTCGGTCCACGTTGGCGGCGAACACCCGCAGCACCTCCTCGTGCGAGACGCCCTCGCCGGTCTCCGCGCCGGCGTCCAGGTCGGTGACGAGGGTCAGCGAGGTGAAGCAGAGCTCCAGTTCCCGGGCGAGCGCCGCTTCCGGGTGGCCGGTCATGCCCACGACCGACCAGCCCTGCGCCCGGTGCCACAACGATTCGGCACGCGTCGAGAAGCGCGGTCCCTCGACCACGACCAGCGTGCCGCCGTCCACCGGCTCCCAGTCCCGCCCCCGGGCCGCCTTCAGGGCGACGGCGCGTCCGGTGGGGCAGTAGGGGTCGGCCATGGAGACGTGCACGACGTTCGGCACGGTGCCGTCCGGCAGCGGCAGCCCGTCGAAGTACGTCTGCATCCGGGACTTCGTGCGGTCCACGAACTGGTCCGGCACGAGCAGGGTGCCGGGGCCGTACTCGGGCTGCAGGCCGCCCACCGCGCAGGGGGCGAGCACCTGGCGGACGCCGACGGAGCGCAGCGCCCACAGGTTGGCGCGGTAGTTGATGCGGTGCGGCGGCAGATGGTGGCCGCGGCCGTGCCGGGGCAGGAAGGCGACCCGCCGGCCGGCGACCTCGCCGAGGAAGAGAGAGTCGCTGGGCGGCCCGTAGGGGGTCTCCACCTGCACCTCGGTCACGTCGTCGAGGAACGAGTAGAAACCCGAGCCGCCGATTACGCCGATCTCTGCGTTCGCCATGACCAGCACACTAGCGGGCGGCGGGACCGCGGGGGAGTGGCGCCGGGATACGCCCGGGACCCCGCCGTCGTACGACGGCAGGGCCCGGTGGGGAAAGCGGTCAGGCCGCGGAGCTGCTGGCGGAGCTCGACGCGGACGACCCGGAGTCGGACGAGGAGCTCGACGACTTCGAGTCGGACGACGACGCGCTCGACGACTTCGACGCCGGGCTGCTGCTCGACGTGGAGCCGCGGGAGTCGTTGCGGTAGAAGCCGGAGCCCTTGAAGACGATGCCGACCGCGGAGAACACCTTCTTCAGGCGGCCACCGCAGCTCGGGCAGTCGGTCAGGGCGTCGTCGGTGAACTTCTGCACCGCCTCGAGGCCCTCGCCGCACTCGGTGCACTGGTACTGGTAGGTCGGCACTGTCTTCCTCCTGGCACTCTCACTCGATGAGTGCTAACGACCATCCATAGTGACGCATTCCCTCGGATCAGTCCACCGTCATCGGCACGCGGTGATGGACGCCACGTGCGACGGTGCGGTGCTGCGGCCTCGGCGCCAGCCGCGACCGCAGCGCCAGCAGGGTCGCCAGGGCGAGCAGCGTGCCGGCCATCGGCACCAGGAAGCCCGCGCCGCCCCACAGCCGGTCCTCCAGCTGCCCGGCGACCGTGACGGCGGCCGCCTGGCCGAGGGCGACCGCGCCGGTCAGCCAGGTGAAGGCCTCCGTGCGGGCGCCGGCCGGGACCAGGCCCTCGACCAGCGTGTAGCCGGTGATCAGCGCCGGTGCGATGCACATGCCGACGAGCAGGCCGAGCCCGGCGAGCAGCAGCACGGAGTGCGCCGTCCACAGGGCCGACGCGACGACCGCGAGCGCCGTGTAGCCGACGGCCAGGCGGCGCTGCGGGGCGGCCTTCCAGGCGACGGCGCCGCAGACGACGCCGGAGAGCATGTTGCCGGCGGCGAAGACGCCGTACAGGACGCCGTTCAGGCCCGGCTCGCCGATCGACTCGGTGAACGCCGCCAGGGAGACCTGCATCCCGCCGAAGACGGAGCCGATGCCCAGGAAGGTCACGATCAGCACGCGCACGCCCGGCACGCGCAGGGCGGAGGTCTGCCCCGCGCGCGCGTGCCCGCCGTCCCGCCTCACCGGTGGCTGCGTGCTCTTCTGGGCGGCGAACAGCAGCCCGCCGACGAGGGTCAGCGCGCCCTCCGTGACCAGGCCGGCCGCCGGTGTCACGGCGGTGCACAGCGCCGTCGCGAGCAGCGGGCCGACCACGAAGGTCAGCTCGTCGGTGACCGACTCGAACGCCGCCGCCGTGGCCATCAGCGGCGATCCCTGCAGCTTCACGCCCCAGCGGGCGCGCACCATGGGGCCGACCTGGGGGACCGAGGCGCCGGTGGGCACGGCCGCCAGGAACAGCGCCCACAGGGGCGCGTGGGCCAGGGCGAGCGCCGTCAGCGACAGGCCCGCCAGGGTGTGCGCGAGCACGCCGGGGATCAGCACGGCGCGCTGGCCGTGGCGGTCGGCGAGGCGGCCGCTGTAGGGCGCGAACAGCGCCATGGAGACACCGGTGACGGCGGCGGTGGCGCCCGCGGCGCCGTACGAGCCGGTGGTGTGCTGCACGAGCAGCACGATGGAGAGGGTGAGCATCGCGAACGGCTGGCGTGCCGCGAAGCCGGGGAGCAGGAAGGTCCAGGCGCCGCGGGTGCGCAGCAGCGGCCCGTATCCCGGGCGGGACGGAGCCGGCGAGGTCTTCTCCGGTTCGGTGGTGGTGACCGTGGATCCCACGGCCCGTGCCTTTCTGCCGCCTGGTAGCGCGCGGGCCGTGTGTGGGGCCGGGCGCCGAGAGCTGTCCTCTTGCGCGGACTGCGGTAGATACCGGCGCCCACTGCGGGTGGGGGCGACCCGGCCGCCATACGGTCGCGCCAGCTCTGCGTCAGGCAGAGTTGGTTCGATCAGGGTGCGGCTTCATCGTACAGGGATCACCTGCTGTCCCGGCTGTGAAAACGAGCACCGCGCGCGTGGCCGCCTGGCAATCCACGGTCGAGCGCACCGGTGCCGTCCACGCGTGCCGTCACCGCCCGCTCGCCGTGCCGTTCGTGCCGAGCCAGCCCGCCAGCTTGCCGCCGTGGGCGACCGCGCGCAGGCGCCGTTCCGCCGCGTCGCGGACCGGGTCGGTGGCGACGACGAGCAGTTCGTCGCCCCGGCGCAGCACGGTCGAGGGCAGCGGAACAAACGATTTTCCTTCGCGTACGACGAGGGTGACGGCGGCTCCGGGCGGCAGGCGCAGCTCGCTGACCTCCACGCCGTGCATCCGGGAGCCCTCGGGGATCGCCACGGACAGCAGGTGGCCGCGCAGCCGCTCCAGAGGCGCCGACTCGATGCCGAGGTCGGCCGCCTCGCCCTTCTCGCCCAGCCGCAGCGTGCGCGCCAGCCAGGGCAGGGTCGGTCCCTGCACGAGGGTGTAGACGACGACCAGGACGAAGACGATGTTGAAGATGCGGCGGCTGGCGGGAACGCCGTTCACCATCGGGATGGTCGCCAGGATGATGGGCACCGCGCCGCGCAGCCCCGCCCAGGACATCAGCGTCTGCTCCCGCCAGGGCACGCGGAACGGCGCCAGGCTGAGCACCACGCTCAGCGGGCGGGCCACCATGGTCAGCACCAGGCCGATGACCAGCGCGGGCCAGACGTCGTCGCCGAGTTCGTGCGGGGTGACCAGCAGGCCGAGCAGGACGAACATGCCGATCTGGGCGATCCAGCCCAGCCCCTCGGCGAAACCGCGGGTGGCCGGCCAGTGCGGGAGCCTGGCGTTGCCGAGCATCATCGAGGCCAGGTAGACGGCCAGGAAGCCGCTGCCGTGCCCCAGCGCGCCGGTGGCGTAGGCGGTGACGGCGATCGCCATCACGGCGATGGGGTACAGGCCGGACGCGGGCAGGGCCACGTGCTTCAGGCCCCAGGAGCCGAACCAGCCGACCGCGAGGCCCACGGCGGCGCCGATGGCGAGTTCCAGGACGATCTCGCCGAGCAGGACGTACCAGTGCTCGACCGGGCCGGCCGTGGAGAAGGCGACGACCAGGATGACCACCGGGGCGTCGTTGAAGCCGGACTCCGCCTCCAGCGTGCCCGTCACGCGCGCGGGGAGGGGGATGCGGCGCAGGACGGAGAAGACGGCCGCCGCGTCCGTCGAGGACACCACGGCGCCGATGATGAGCGCCTGCCGCCACCCCAGACCGACCAGGTAGTGCGCGCCCGCCGCGGTGACGCCCACGCTGACGGCGACTCCGAGGGTCGCCAGGACGGAGGCGGACGACAGGACCGGCCTGATCTCCTTCCACTTCGTGCCGAGACCGCCCTCGGCGAGGATCACGACCAGGGCCGCGTACCCCATGACCTGGGTCAGCGCGGCGCTGTTGAAGTGGATGTGGCCGATGCCGTCCTGGCCCATGAGGGTGCCGATGGCCAGGTAGACGAGCAGGCTGGGGAGCCCGCTGCGGGAGGAGATGCGCACGGCCGCTACGGCGACGAGCAGGACCACGGAGCAGACGAGCAGGAGCTGGTTGAGGTGGTGAACGGTCAGCGGCGACTCCCTTCCTCGGCTCGCGCACCGGGGGCGCGAGCTCACGTGCACAAGACCCGGGGCTGCGGCGCACCGCATCCAAGTACTTCGTTACCTTACCTAACTCTTGACGCTTTCTTGACGCTCGACGGGGCAAGATCGAACGCCCGTGCGCGCCGGTTCCCGACTCCGCGTCAAGCGGCACAGGGCCCTGCGCCTATGGTTGCTCCAGCGCTCATTCAAAGTCACAGCCCGACCTGCCGCTCGCGTTAGGACAGCAAGGACAGCGATGCCCCCCAACACCACCGCCACAACGGGAGACACCGCCACCGCCGGTGCCGCGCCCGCCAAGTCCGGCAGGAAGAAGGGGCGCAAAGCCCGACTGATCGTGCTCGTGCTGGTCCTGGCCGTCGTCGCCGGCATCGCCTTCAGCGCCTACTGGTCGGTCAGCACCGTCCGTGCCTCCTTCCCGCAGACCAAGGGGACGATCGCGCTCCCGGGCCTGTCGGGGCCGGTCGACGTCAAGCGGGACGGCAACGGCATCCCGCAGATCTACGCGTCCTCCGACGCGGACCTGTTCATGGCGCAGGGCTACGTCCAGGCGCAGGACCGGTTCTGGGAGATGGACGTGCGCCGGCACATGACCTCCGGGCGCCTGTCGGAGATGTTCGGCAAGAGCCAGGTCAAGAACGACGAGTTCCTGCGCACCCTCGGCTGGGACCGGGTCGCGAAGCAGGAGTACGACACCAAGCTGTCGGCCTCCACGAAGAAGTACCTCCAGGCGTACGCCAAGGGTGTCAACGCCTACCTGAAGGGCAAGGACGGCAAGGACATCTCCCTGGAGTACGCCGCCCTGGGCTTCACCAACGACTACAAGCCGCAGCCGTGGACCCCGGTCGACTCCCTGGCCTGGCTGAAGGCGATGGCCTGGGACCTTCGCGGCAACATGCAGGACGAGATCGACCGCGCCCTGATGACCAGCCGTCTCGGCCCCCAGCAGATCGCGGACCTGTACCCGCAGTACCCGTACGGCCGCAACAAGCCGATCGTGCAGGAAGGCCAGTACAACGCGGTGACCAAGGCCTTCGAGCAGGGCGGCGCCACCGGAACCGCCGGCACGACGGGCACGGGCACGGCAGGAACGACGGGCACGGCCGGGACGACCGGCGGCGCCACGGGCGCCTCCGGGACCACGACGGGCACGACCGGCTCCTCCGCCTCGGGCACGACCGGATCGTCGCTCACGAGCCAGCTGGCGGGCCTGCACGACGTCCTGGACGGTCTCCCGACCGCCGTCGGCGTGAACGGCCAGGGCATCGGCTCCAACTCCTGGGTGGTGGCCGGGAAGTACACCATCACCGGCAAGCCGCTGCTCGCCAACGACCCGCACCTGGAGGCGTCCCTGCCGGGCGTCTGGTACCAGATGGGCCTGCACTGCCGCACCGTCTCCAGCACCTGCCAGTACGACGTGAGCGGCTACACCTTCGCCGGCATGCCCGGCGTGGTCATCGGCCACAACGCGAACATCGCCTGGGGCATGACGAACTCCGGCGTCGACGTCACCGACCTCTACCTGGAGAAGGTGACCGCGAACGGCTACCTGTACGACGGCAAGATCCGGCCCTTCAGGACGCGCGAGGAGACCATCAAGGTCGCCGGCGGCTCCGCCAAGAAGATCGTCGTGCGCCAGACCCAGGACGGGATGCCCCTGCTGTCCGACCGCGACGACGAACTCGTCCAGGTCGGCAAGCGGGCCACCGTCAACACCGCCGCCCCCGACCGCGGCGACGGCTACGGCATCGCGCTGCGGTGGACCGCGCTCGACCCCGGCACCTCCATGGACGCCGTCTTCGCCCTCGACAAGGCGGCGGACTGGCACGGCTTCCGCCAGGCGGCCGCCCTGTTCGACGTGCCCTCGCAGAACCTGATCTACGCCGACACCGAGAACAACATCGGCTACACCCTGCCCGGGAAGATCCCGACCCGCTCCTCGGCGGACGACGGCTCCATCCCGGCGCCGGGCTGGGACTCCAAGTACCGCTGGACCGGCTTCATCAAGCAGGACGAGCTGCCCTACGAGTACAACCCCGAGCGCGGCTACATCGTCACCGCCAACCAGGCCGTGGTCGGCAAGGACGCGTACCCGTACACCCTCACCACCGACTGGGGCTACGGCACCCGCAGCCAGCGCATCACCGACCTGATCGAGTCCAAGATCAAGGACGGCGGCAAGATCTCGACCGACGACATGCGCCAGATGCAGCTGGACAACAGCAGCGAGATCGCCAAGCTCCTGGTGCCCAAGCTGCTGAAGATCAACCTCGGCGACAAGGACGTGCGCGACGCGCAGAAGCTGCTGGAGGGCTGGGACTACACCCAGGAGTCCGACTCCGCGGCGGCCGCCTACTTCAACGCGGTCTGGCGCAACATCCTCAAGCTCGCGTTCGGCAACAAGCTCCCCAAGGAGCTGCGCGTCCAGGGCCAGTGCCTGTGGGTCGACAAGATCGACAGCACCGGCCCGGTCGACGACGACACCAAGGTGCGTGAGTGCGGCCAGCGCGACGCCGACCAGGCGCAGCCGGACGGCGGCGACCGCTGGTTCGAGGTGGTGCGGAAGCTGATGGACAAGCCGGACAGCGACTGGTGGAAGACCCCCCGGTCGGGCACCCGCCCCGCGGCGAACAACATGGACCAGCTCTTCGCCCGGGCCATGATCGACGCCCGCTGGGAGCTGACCGCCAAGCTCGGCAAGGACATCGACACCTGGAGCTGGGGCCGGCTGCACCGCCTGTTCCTGAAGAACCAGACGCTCGGCACCGACGGCCCCGAGGCGCTGCAGTACATCCTCAACCGCGGCCCCTGGAAGCTCAGCGGCGGCGAGGCCACGGTGAACGCGACCGGCTGGAACGCCGCCGGCGGCTACGGCGTCGTGTGGGTGCCGTCCATGCGGATGGTCGTCAACCTCGCCGACCTCGACAAGTCCAGGTGGATCAACCTGACCGGCGCCTCCGGGCACGCGTTCAGCGCGCACTACACGGACCAGACCAGCCTGTGGGCCAAGGGCGAGCTGCTGCCCTGGTCGTTCACGGCCAAGGCGGTCGACGACAGCACCAGCGACACCCTCGTCCTCAAGCCGTGACCGGCTGACGGAATCGGAAAACGGCCCTCCACGCGCGCGTGGAGGGCCGTTTTCGCCGTACGGGCCGTCAGGCGTCCGGGAAGCGGCGCACACCGGACGGGGTCACCACGGCGTGCACGGGCTTGTCGTGCGCCTCCGCCGGGACGTGCGCGACCACTTCCGTGTCGTACAGCAGCACCACGAGCCGGGGACGGGCGCCCGCGCGCTCCAGCCGGGCGAGCACGCGGTCGTACGACCCTCCGCCCCGCCCCAGCCGCATCCCGCGCGCGTCGACAGCGAGCCCGGGCAGCAGGACGACGTCCGCCGCCGCCACCGCGTCCGGGCCGAGCCGCGCGCCGGACGGCTCGAGGAGCGCCATTTTTCCGCCGCGCCGGACCCGGGCGAGGGAGTCCGGGCCGGCGTACTCGCCCCAGTCGAGGTCGTTGTCGGGCAGCAGCGCGGGCAGCAGCACCCGTGCGCCCCGCGCGCGCAGCGCGTCCAGCAGGGCGGGGGTGCCCGGCTCGGTCCCCACGGAGACGTACGCCGCCACCGTGCGCGCCCGCGCCAGTTCGGGCAGCTCCAGGGCGCGCTCGGCCAGGGCGCGGGACGTCGCGGCGACGTCATCGTCCGTCAACCTGTTCCTCACCGAGAGGAACTCGCGCCGCAACGTTCGCTTGTCAGGCTCTCTCGCGCGTCCGTCGTGTTCCACGGGTCGTCCTCGCACCCTTCTTGAATGCAGTCATAAAGGGTCAACCAAGCCGAGCCACAGATTGCGCACAAAGGCACCGGATATGGTTGCGGGCATGACTCAGTCGCACCCCAGGATCAGCAAGGCCGTCATTCCCGCGGCCGGCCTCGGCACCCGCTTCCTGCCGGCCACCAAGGCCACTCCCAAGGAGATGCTGCCGGTCGTCGACAAGCCCGCGATCCAGTACGTGGTCGAGGAAGCCGTATCGGCGGGGCTCGATGATGTTCTCATGGTCACCGGACGCAACAAGCGCCCCCTCGAGGACCACTTCGACCGCAACTACGAGCTGGAGTCGGCCCTCGAGAAGAAGGGCGACGCCGAACGGCTCGCGAAGGTGCGGGAGTCCAGCGACCTGGCGACCATGCACTACGTCCGCCAGGGCGACCCCAGGGGCCTCGGCCACGCCGTGCTGTGCGCCGCCCCGCACGTCGGCCACGAGCCCTTCGCGGTGCTCCTGGGCGACGACCTGATCGACCCGCGCGACCCGCTGCTCCAGCGCATGATCGAGGTCCAGGAGAACCACGGCGGCTCCGTGATCGCCCTCATGGAGGTCGCGCCCGAGCAGATCCACCTCTACGGCTGCGCGGCCGTGGAGGCGACCGCCGACGGCGACGTGGTGCGGGTGACCGGGCTGGTCGAGAAGCCGGACCCGGCGGACGCCCCGTCGAACTACGCGGTCATCGGCCGGTACGTCCTCGACCCGCACATCTTCGACATACTCCGCAAGACCGAACCCGGCCGCGGCGGGGAGATCCAGCTCACCGACGCCCTGCAGCAGCTCGCGGACGACGAGAAGGTCGGCGGCCCGGTGCACGGCGTCGTCTTCAAGGGCCGCCGCTACGACACCGGCGACCGTGGCGACTATCTGCGTGCCATTGTCAGACTCGCGTGCGAACGTGAAGACCTGGGCCCGGACTTCCGGACCTGGCTTCGCAGTTACGTAGCCGAGGAGATGCAGCAACGTTGAGCACCGCCGCGACCCGCCCCGCCGGCCCGGACCACCTGTGGTCGGTGGACGAGCACCTGGAGGACGTCCTCTCCACCGTCCGCCCCCTGGAACCCATCGAGTTGCACCTGCTCGACGCCCAGGGCTGCGTCCTGGTCGAAGACGTCACGGTGCAGGTGTCCCTGCCGCCGTTCGACAACAGCTCCATGGACGGGTACGCGGTACGGGTCGCGGACGTGGCGGGCGCCAGCGAGGAGTTCCCGGCCGCCCTGGAGGTCGTCGGCGACGTCGCGGCGGGTGCGGCCGACCCGGTGCGGGTCGGTCCCGGCCAGGCCGCCCGCATCATGACCGGCGCCCCGCTGCCGCCCGGCGCCGAGGCCGTCGTCCCGGTGGAGTGGACCGACGGCGGACTCGGCGCGGGTCCGGTGAGCGGCATGCGGGCCCGCAGCCTGGCGCCCGAGGGCGCTCAGGGGCAGGTGCGTGTGCACCGCACCGCCGAGCCGCGCGCACACGTGCGGGCGGCGGGCAGCGACGTGCGGGCCGGCGACCGCGCCCTCGAGGCCGGGACGATCCTCGGCCCGTCGCAGATCGCGCTGCTCGCCGCGATCGGCCGCGGCACGGTGCGCGTGCGCCCGCGCCCGCGCGTGGTCGTCCTGTCCACCGGCAGCGAACTCGTCCAGCCCGGCGAGGAGCTGCGCCGCGGCCAGATCTACGACTCCAACAGCTTCGCGCTCACCGCCGCCGCCAGGGACGCGGGCGCCATCGCCTACCGGGTCGGCGCCGTCGCCGACGACGCCGAGACCCTCCGCTCCACCATCGAGGACCAGCTCGTCCGCGCCGACCTGCTGGTGACCACCGGCGGGGTCAGCGTCGGGGCGTACGACGTCGTCAAGGAGGCGCTGTCGCACGCCGGCGACGAGGACGAGGCGGGCGGCGGGGTGGAGTTCCGCAAGCTCGCCATGCAGCCCGGAAAGCCCCAGGGCTTCGGCACCATCGGCCCCGACCACACGCCGCTGCTGGCCCTGCCGGGCAACCCCGTGTCGTCGTACGTCTCCTTCGAGCTGTTCGTCCGCCCCGCCATCCGCACCCTGATGGGCCTGCCGGACGTGCACCGGCCCCGCACCCGGGCCACCCTGACAGCCGGCGAGGCGCTGCGCTCGCCCAAGGGGCGCCGGCAGTTCCTGCGCGGCGCCTACGGCGACGGCGAGGTGACCCCCGTCGGCGGCGCCGGCTCGCACCTGATCGCGGCCCTGGCGCACGCCGACGCGCTGATCGTGGTCCCCGAGGACGTGGAGTCCGTCGAGCCCGGCGCCGAGGTGGAGGTCGTGCTGCTCGGCTGAGGCACGCGCGCGTACGTGCGGCCGGCCGGGGTCCCTGGACCGGTGCGCGTGCGGACAGGGCGGTAGCGTGTCGCGCACAACAGGCCCGCGCAGCGCAGTGCGCCGGGCCCGGACCGGGAGCGGCACACAGCATGACTGAGTCTTTCCGGGGGGAGACCCCCGGACCCTCTGTGCAGGACGGCCTGACGCACATCGACGAGGCGGGCGCCGCCCGCATGGTCGACGTCTCCGGCAAGGACGTGACCGCGCGCACCGCCCGCGCCAGCGGCCGCGTCCTCGTCTCCCCGCGCGTGGTGGAGCTGCTGCGCGGCGAGGGGATGCCCAAGGGCGACGCCCTCGCCACCGCCCGTATCGCCGGGATCATGGGCGCCAAGCGCACCCCGGACCTGATCCCGCTGTGCCACCCGTTGTCGGTGTCGGGTGTGAAACTGGACCTGTCGGTCGCGGACGACGCCGTGGAGATCCAGGCCACCGTGAAGACCACGGACCGTACGGGCGTCGAGATGGAGGCCCTCACCGCCGTGACGGTCGCCGCGCTCACCGTGATCGACATGGTCAAGGCGGTCGACAAGAAGGCGGTCATCACGGACGTGCGCGTGGAGGAGAAGACGGGCGGCAAGTCGGGCGACTGGAGCCGGGCATGAGCTACCGGGCTCTGGTGGTCACCGCGTCCAACAGGGCCGCCGCGGGTGTCTACGAGGACAGGGGCGGCCCCTTGGTCGCCGACGGCCTGAAGCGCTTCGGGTTCGCCGTCGACGGCCCCCGGGTCGTCCCGGACGGGGAGCCCGTCGAGGCGGCCCTGCGCGCGGGGGTCGACGCCGGCTACGACGCGATCGTCACCACCGGCGGCACCGGCATCTCCCCGACGGACCGCACGCCGGAGGCGACCCGCGCGGTGATCGACCGCGAGGTGCCGGGCATAGCGGAGGCCATCCGGGCGTTCGGCCTGCAGAAGGTGCCGACCGCGGCGCTGTCCCGGGGACTGGCCGGGGTGGCGGGCCGGACCCTGATCGTCAACCTGCCCGGTTCCACGGGCGGCGTGAAGGACGGCCTCGCCGTGCTGGAGACTCTGCTGGTGCACGCCGTCGACCAGATCCGCGGCGGCGACCACGCCGGATCCGGAAGCGGGGGTGCGAGCTGAACAGCCCATCCTGGCCCGTCGTGCTGGCGGACGGCGATGTCGTCCTCCGGCCGATACGGCTGCGCGACCAGCGGGCCTGGCGCGAGGTGAACCGGCGCAACCGCGACTGGCTGCGCCCCTGGGAGGCGACCATCCCGCCGCCCACGCCGAGCGGGCCGATAGCGCACCGGCCGACCTACCGGCAGATGGTCCGGCACCTGCGGTCCGAGGCGAGCGCCGGCCGGATGCTGCCGTTCGTCATCGAGTACCAGGGCCGGCTCGTCGGGCAGCTGACGGTCGCCGGGATCACCTGGGGATCGATGTGCTCGGGCCACGTGGGCTACTGGGTGGATGAGGCGGTGGCCGGGCGCGGGGTGATGCCGACGGCGGTCGCGCTCGTGGTGGACCACTGCTTCCGCACGGTCGGGCTGCACCGCGTCGAGGTCTGCATTCGCCCCGAGAACCGGCCGAGCCGCCGGGTCGTGGAGAAACTCGGATTCCGCGAGGAGGGGCTCCGGCCGCGCTATCTGCACATCGACGGCGCCTGGCGGGACCACCTGGTGTTCGCGCTCACCGCCGAAGAGGTGCCCGACGGTTTGCTGGCGCGGTGGAAGCGGGCACGCTCTCAGGCGGAGCGCCGCAATCCGCAGAACACGCCGGAGAATCGCGCCTAGCCGCGCACCGGCGGACGTAATTGAATGTGTGTTCGAAATTGATCGGTTGTTGACCGTCTCAGGGGCATTGAATTCCCGTCTGCGCTGGTCCACTGATCGCATCGGTCGCAAAAAAAGCTGGAAATATCAGCCAGATCGTGCGACACACCGGCCCAATTGGCGGATGGCCTCGCGTAAACCCCTCTACGGTGTGAGACGTGAGCAGCAGCGGCCTCATCTACGCAGTCATTGTCGGGGCCTGGGCCGCCTACTTGGTGCCGATGTGGCTCCGTAGGCAGGACGAGCTGAACGAGGCCCGTCCGACGGAACGCTTCAGCACCGCCATCCGGCTGCTGTCCGGACGGGCGGGAATGGAGCGCCGGTACGCCAGGGACCTGCGGGCACGCTCCGCCCAGGAGGGGGAGCCGGACACCGGCGAACCGGACGCCGTCACCGACTCGGTGGACGTCCGGGCCTTCGCCGTGCCTCCCACCCGCCGTCAGCCCGACGCCGGCGTCGAGCCCGAGTCACCCCAGAGGGCGGAACCGGCGCACGAGCAGGCCGCCGCGCCCTCGCCCAAGTCCTCTTCCCCGCCCCCGCGGGAACGGACGGGATCCGCGCGGCCGACGCCCTCCGCGCAGGCGGCCGCGGCACGCGCCCGGCGCTCGAAGGTTCTCGCGCGCCGCCGGCGTACCACCGTGGTGCTCTTCCTCGCCTTCACCCTGGGCGCGATCGTCGCCGCCGTCGGCGGACTCGCCTTCCTGTGGGCGCCCGCCGTACCGGCCGTGCTGCTCAGCGCCTACATCGCCTATCTGCGCTCCCAGGAGCGCCGCCGCTTCGCCTACCAGATGGACCGCCGCCGCGCGGAGGTCGCCGCCCAGCGGCTGCGCGAGCGGGAGCGCCAGCCGCGCCGCCGTGCCCCCCTGGACGCCGGCCCCGGCGCCGACGAACCGGAGGAGGCCCCCGAGACGGCGACGGACCCCGGACTCGCCGCGCTCGCCGCCGACCGGCGCGCCCTGGTCGAGCAGACGGACCACGCCGAGTGGGTCGACCAGCAGCGGGAGCGGCAGCGGCGGCCCGGCGGCGACAGCTGGGACCCGGTGCCGGTGCCCCTGCCGACGTACGTGACCGCGCCGGTCGCGCCGCGCGCCACGTCCGACGTGGATCTCGGCGCGCCCGACACCTGGAGCTCGGCGCGTTCCAGCTCGGTCGCGCCGGAGCAGGAGCCGGACCACGCGCCGCAGGCGGAGGCCGGCGAGCAGGCGTCCGCCTCCCCGGACGCGCCGGCCGGTGGCCGCAAGGACGCGCTTCCCCCGGCCCGCAACCGCTCCCGCGGGCAGGGCCCCGGCGCCTCCGCGCGCCGGTCGCGCGAGCGCGGCCGCACGCCCCTGTTCGACCAGTACGAGGACCGCGACCGCCCGCGCGCGGCGAACGAGTGACGCCCGCCACACTTCCCGAAGCCGCGCTGACCAGTCCGGGAACGGATTTCCAAGCACCCGGATCGGGATGCTAAAGTTTCACTCGTTGCAAGGGCCTGTGGCGCAGTCCGGTAGCGCACCTCGTTCGCATCGAGGGGGCCAGGGGTTCAAATCCCCTCAGGTCCACGCAGCATGAAGCCCCGGTCGGCGAAAGCCGACCGGGGCTTCATCGTCTCTACAGCCGCTTGGCGAAGCAGAGGCTGTCCGCGTGGTGGCGGTAGTAGCCGAACTTTGCGCACGGTTCGTAGCCGCTGGAGGTGTACAACGCGATGGCCTCCGGCTGCTTGGTGCCCGTCTCCAGCACCATCCGGACCCGCCCGGCCGCCCGGGCGTCCTCCTCCAGGGCCGCGAGGATGCGGCGGGCGAGGCCCCGGCCGCGCATCTCGGCGACGACGAACATGCGCTTCAGCTCCGCGTCGCCGTCCTCGTTGCCCTCCTCGTTGCGGTCCTGGCTGCGCCAGCCGCCGGTGGCCACGGGGCGGTCGAACTCGTCGTAGACGATCAGGTAGACGCCGTTCGGCGGGTCGAAGTCCGTCGGGGCGAGGACGGTGGCGTCCCCCTCGTCGCCGTACCGCTCGGCGTACTCGGCCTGGACCTCGTCGTTGAGCTTCACGGCGTCGGGGTGATCGAAACGGACTCGGCGAATAATCATGCTGGGCATCGTACTTCTATGCAGTCGGTGGGCCCCGGGCTGGTGCGGGCTCCGACCAGTGTGCCGGTATCGTGCCCGGGTGCTGACTGTGACCTCGGTGAACGTGAACGGGCTGCGAGCCGCCGCCAGGAAGGGCTTCGTGGAGTGGCTCGCGCAGACGGACGCGGACGTCGTCTGCCTGCAGGAGGTGCGTGCCGAGCCGCACCAGCTGCCCGAGGAGGTGCGCCGGCCCGACGGCTGGCACGTCCTGCACGCCCCGGCCGCCGCCAAGGGCCGCGCGGGCGTCTCCCTCTACACCCGGCGCGAACCCGACGCCGTCCGCGTCGGCTTCGGCTCGGCCGAGTTCGACGGCAGCGGGCGCTACGCCGAGGCCGATCTGCCCGGCGTCACGGTCGCCTCCCTCTATCTGCCCTCCGGCGAGGCCGGCACCGAGCGGCAGGACGAGAAGATCCGGTTCATGGACGAGTTCCTCGCCCACCTCAGGGCGCTGCGCGAGCGGGCCGCCGCCGAGGGCCGCGAGGTCGTCGTCTGCGGCGACTGGAACATCGCCCACCAGCAGGCCGACCTGAAGAACTGGCGCGGCAACACGAAGAACTCCGGCTTCCTGCCCGAGGAACGCGCCTGGCTCGGCCGCGTGTTCGCCGCCGAGGAGGGCGGCTACGTGGACGTCGTGCGCGCCCTGCATCCCGGGACGGAGGGGCCGTACACCTGGTGGTCGTACCGGGGGAGGGCGTTCGACAACGATTCCGGGTGGCGCATCGACTACCACGTCGCCACGCCCAAGCTCGCCGGGAAGGCCGTTAAGGGCTTCGTCGAGCGCGCGGCCACGCACGCCGAGCGCTGGTCGGACCACGCGCCGGTGACGGTCGTCTACGACCTGTAGTTCCGGACCCTCAGTCCCGCTTGCTGATCCGCCGGTCCAGGGCCAGGGACAGTTCCGCCTCCACCACGTTGCGGGCCAGGGGGCGCAGGCGGTGGAGGTCCTCCTCGGGGGCGTGGCGCAGGATCAGGTCGGTGAAGAGTCCGGCCAGGGCGTCGGCGTGTTCGCGGACGCGGGCGCCGGCCGCGAGGACCTCGGCGAGCGGGATGCCCTCGCGGACCAGCGCGGAGGACACGTCCAGCAGACGGCGGCTGATGTGGACGATCTCGTCGCCGTCGGTGCCGAGATAGCCCAGCTCCATGGCGGCGGCGAGGTTCTCCGGGGTGACCTCGCCCTCGAAGCGGGCGGCGAGTTCCTCCGGGGTGAGGCGGACCGGCTCCTCCTCCGTGGGCGTGCCGACGCCGAGCAGGTCGGCGACGTCGCGGCCCTGGTCGAGGGCCTCGGCGAGTTCGGCGATGCCGCTGAGGGTGTGGCCGCGCTCCAGCAGGGCGGCGATGGTGCGCAGACGGGCCAGGTGGTGGTCGTCGTACCAGGCGATGCGGCCCTCGCGGCGGGGCGGCGGGATCAGCTTGCGCTCACGGTAGAAGCGCAGGGTGCGCACGGTGATGCCGGCGAGCCGCGCCAGCTCCTCCATGCGGTACTCGCGCCGTCCTGGCGGCCGTGCCTCCGGGTGCTCCGTGTCCTCTGCCACGCCCGAAGCCTATGTTGTACCGCCGGTAACTTTCCTTCCCCGACCCCTACCGCTCAGTACGGAGCTGCTCTACAGTCCCATTGCGCCAGTGTTCACTGGCAGAGTCGAAGGCGATGCGTGGAGGCTTCGGGATGGCCCAGCACGAGCATGTACGGGTGGCGGTGATCGGGTCCGGGTTCGGCGGTCTGGGAGCCGCCGTGCGGCTGCGCCGCGAAGGGATCACCGACTTCGTCGTCCTGGAGCGGGCGGACAGCGTGGGCGGCACCTGGCGGGACAACAGCTACCCCGGGTGCGCCTGCGACGTGCCCTCCCACCTCTACTCCTTCTCCTTCGCGCCCAACCCCGACTGGCCGCGCACCTTCTCCGGGCAGCGGCACATCCGCGCCTATCTGGAGCACGTCACCGACCTGTTCGGGCTGCGCCCGCACATCCGCTTCGACTCCGAGGTCAAGCTGATGACCTGGGACACCGAGAAGCTGTGGTGGGAGATCGAGACCGTGCGGGGCACGCTCACCGCCGACGTCGTCGTCTCCGCCACCGGGCCGCTGTCCGACCCGAAGATCCCCGAGATCCCGGGCCTGGAGACCTTCCCCGGCAAGGTGTTCCACTCCGCCCGCTGGGACCACGACTACGACCTCGCCGGCAAGCGCGTCGCCATGGTCGGCACCGGCGCCTCCGCCATCCAGATCGTGCCC
The DNA here is from genome assembly GCF_043202415.1 of Streptomyces sp. NPDC048192. Lineage (NCBI taxonomy): Bacteria > Bacillati > Actinomycetota > Actinomycetes > Kitasatosporales > Streptomycetaceae > Streptomyces > Streptomyces sp. NPDC048192. Next base: position 186,358 of record NZ_JBIDAL010000005.1, on the reverse strand, counting down.
TCCATCCAGCCCAAGGTCGGCCGGCTCACCCTCTTCCAGCGGACCCCGCCGTGGGTGATGCCCCGCATGGACCGGGCCATCAGCGGCGCCGAGCGCCGGCTGCACCGGATGCTCCCCTTCACCACCCAGCTGCGGCGCGGGCTGCTGTGGGGCATCCGCGAGCTGCAGGTGCAGGCGTTCACCAAGCACCCCGAGGAACTCGGCCTGGTCGAACAGCTCGCCAAGCGCAACATGGCCCGCGCCATCAAGGACCCGGCCCTGCGCGCCAAGCTCACCCCCGACTACCGGATCGGCTGCAAGCGGATCCTGCTGTCCAGCGAGTACTACCCGGCGCTGGCCCGGCCGAACGTGGACGTCGTGGCCAGCGGACTCAGCGAGATCCGCGGCTCGACCGTCGTGGCCGCCGACGGCACCGAGGCCGAGGTCGACGCGATCATCTTCGGTACGGGCTTCCACGTCACGGACATGCCGATCGCCGAGCGGGTGGTCGGCGCCGAGGGGATCACCCTCGCCGAGTCCTGGAAGAACGGCATGCAGGCGCTGCGCGGCGCCGCGGCCGCCGGGTTCCCCAACTGGATGACGATCATCGGGCCCAACACCGGCCTCGGGAACTCCTCGATGATCCTCATGATCGAGTCGCAGCTGAACTACATGGCCGACTATCTGCGCCAACTGAACGTCCTCGGCGGCCGTACGGCCCTCGATGCCCGGCCGGCGGCCGTCGAGGACTGGAACCGCAGGGTCCAGGAGCGGATGAAGCGCACGGTGTGGAACACCGGCGGCTGCACCAGCTGGTACCTCGACGACAGCGGCCGCAACACCACCATCTGGCCCGGTACGACGTCGGAGTTCCGGCGCGCGACCCGCCGGGTGGACCTGGCCGAGTACGAGGTCGTCCGCGGGTCCGCCGCCCGGTCGTCGGGCCCGGCCGCATCGACTGCCGAGCCGTCGGGCACCACCCCACCGAGCGCCGAGCCGTCGGGCACCACCGCACCGAGCGCCGAGCCGTCCGGCACGGCCGCGCCGAAGACGGTGGCCGCCGCCGGGCAGAGCGAGGGCGCCGCATGAGCCGGCCCGCCCCCGCCGCCTGGGTCACCTCCGGGCCGTACGCCCCGCCCGCTCCCGCCCGCGAACTCACCGTCGTCTCCGCCGACGGCGCCCCGCTGCACGTCGAGGTGCACGGCCCCGAGGACGCGCCGCCCGTCGTCCTCTCCCACGGCTGGACCTGCTCGACGGCCTTCTGGGCCGCGCAGATACGGGACCTCGCCGCCGACCACCGGGTGATCGCATACGACCAGCGGGGGCACGGGCGCAGCCCCGTGAGCCCCGCGTGCACCACCGAGGCGCTGGCGGACGACCTCGAAGCGGTGCTCGCGCAGACGCTCGCGCCCGGCGAGAAGGCGCTGATCGTCGGCCACTCCATGGGCGGGATGACGGTCATGGCCGCCGCCGCGCGCCCCCGCTTCCGGGAGCACGCCGCCGCCGTCCTGCTGTGCAGCACCGGCAGCTCGCGGCTGGTCGCCCAGTCGCGGGTGCTGCCGCTGGGCGCCGGGCGGGTGCGCACCTGGATCACCGGGCGCATCCTCGGCTCGCGCGCCCCCCTCGGGCCGGTCACGCCGGTCGCCAAGCGCATCCTCAAGTACGCCACCATGGGCGCCGGTTCGGCCCCGCACATGGTGGAGGCGTGCGCCCGGATCGTGCACGCCTGCCCGCGCGCCGTACGCCACGCCTGGGCCGCCGTCCTCGAGTCGCTCGATCTCGACCACGGCGTACGGGAGTTGCACACGCCCACCGCGATCGTGCACGGCGCGTCCGACCGGCTCACGCCCGTGGTGCACGCCCACGCGCTGGTCGCCGCGCTGCCGCAGTGCGTCGGCCTGACCGAACTGGCGGGCGTCGGCCACATGACCCCGATCGAGGCCCCCGACCGGGTGACCGGCCGGATCCGGGAACTCGTCACCACGTACGTCACCGCACACACCACGTCCGAAGCCACGGGGGCCGGCCCCGCACAGATCAAGGAGGGCGCATGAGCAGGGTGAGCCTCGAAGGACAGGTCGCGGTCGTCACCGGGGCGGCGCGCGGCGTCGGTGAGCTGCTGGCCCGCAAGCTCTCCGCGCGCGGCGCGAAGGTCGCGCTGGTCGGTCTGGAGGAGGACGCCCTCAAGGACGTCTCCTCGCGGCTGCACAGCGAGAGCGCCCACTGGTACGCCGACGTCACCGACCACGAGGCCATGAGCCGGGTCGCGCAGGAGGTCAAGGCGCGGTTCGGGAAGGTCGACATCGTGGTCGCCAACGCCGGGGTGGCGACGGGCGGTCCGTTCATCGACTCCGATCCGCAGGCCTGGCGGCGGGTGATCGAGGTCAACCTGATCGGATCGGCGGTGACCGCGCGGGCCTTCCTGCCGGTGCTGGTGGAGAGCCGGGGCTATCTGCTGCAGATCGCCTCCCTCGCCGCGATCACCCCGGCGCCCATGATGTCGGCGTACTGCGCGTCCAAGTCGGGCGTGGAGGCGTACGCGCACAGCCTGCGCGCCGAGGTCGGCTACCAGGGCGTGCGGGTCGGCGTCGCGTACCTGTCCTGGACCGACACCGACATGGTGCGCGGCGCCGACCAGGACGACGTCATGCGGGAGCTGCGGCAGCGGCTGCCGTGGCCGTCCAACAAGACCTATCCGCTGGGTCCGGCGGTGGACCGGCTGGTCGCCGGGATCGAGCGGCGCTCGGCGCATGTGTACGGGCAGTGGTGGCTGCGCGGCATGCAGGGCGTGCGCGGCTATCTGCCGGCGCTCATCGGGACGGTCGGGCAGCGCGAGATGAAGCGGTTCGCACCGCGGCTGCAGGGGATGCGCTCAGGACTCGTCGGTGCAGGTGGGGCGGCCGACGAGGCAGCCCGCGCTACTCAGCGTGACTGATCCACATGCGCTCCGTGGTCGCCCGTGTGAATCTGGGTGAGGCCCCACTGAGGAACTGAGGGGCCGATTCCCCACCTCACCCACCACGGGAGTGAACCCACATGGGTATGAAGGACAAGGCCAACGAGTGGCAGGAACAGGGCAAGCAGAAGCTCGGTGAGGCGCGCGAGCGTGCCGGCCAGCAGCCCCAGCGCGGCGGCCAGCAGCAGCCCCAGCGTGGCGGGCAGCAGCCGCAGCGCGGCCGCGAGAACCTGCGCGACATCGAGGACACCGAGTCGGAGATGGAAGACCGCTTCGACCGGGACTACGACGCCTAGTCGCTGCGCTCGGCTTTGGCCGGTTGGCGTGGGGCGCCCTTCTTCGCGGAGGGTGCCCTGCGTCTTTTTCTCTTCAGGTCCGCGGCGGGAGCTTGGGGCGGGTTCGGTCGGGGACCTCGCTGTAGTCGGGAGGGATGGCGGCGGGGTTGGACTCCAGGAGTTCCAGGGCGAGTTGGATCGCGTCGTCCATCTGGGCGTGCCTGCCCTCGGCCCAGTCCAGGGGAGTGCGCATGATCTCCAGGTCGGGGGTGACGCCGTGGTTCTCCACGGACCAGCCGTAGGCGTCGAACCAGGCCGCGTTCATCGGGACCGTGATGACCGTGCCGTCGCCCAGCCGGTGCCGGCCGGTCATGCCGACCACACCGCCCCAGGTGCGCGTGCCGACCACCGGGCCGAGCTTCAGCAGTTTGAAGGCGGCGGTGATCATGTCGCCGTCCGACGAGGTCGCCTCGTCGGCGAGGGCGACGATCGGGCCCCGGGGCGCGTTCGAGGTGTACGACACCGGCTGCGCGTCCCTGGTCAGGTCCCAGCCCAGGATCGTCCGGGTCAGCTTCTCGATGACGAGTTCGCTGATGTGGCCGCCCGCGTTGCCGCGCACGTCCACGATCAGGGCGGGCCGGGACACCTCCATGCGCAGGTCGCGGTTGAACTGGGCCCAGCCCGAGCCGCCCATGTCGGGGATGTGCAGATAGCCGCACTTGCCGCCGCTCAGCTCGCGTACGACCTCCCGGCGTTTGGCGACCCAGTCCTGGTAGCGCAGCGGGCGTTCGTCGATGAGCGGGACGACGGCGACCCGGCGGGCCCGGCCCGGCTCGCCCTCCGGCGGGAGGAACGTCAGCTCCACGGTCGTACCGCCGGAACCGGCGAGCAGCGGGAACGGCCCGGTCACCGGGTCGACCGGGGAACCGTTGACATGGGTGAGCACCGAGCCGTCACGGATGCCCGTGCCGGCCAGCGGTGAACGGGCCCTGGAGTCCGAGGAGTCACCCGGCAGGATGCGCTTGATCGTCCAACCGCCGTCCCGGCGGACGAGGTTGGCGCCGAGCAGGCCCTGCCAGCGCTGGTAGTGGGGCGGGCCCTCGTTGCGGCGGGCGGCGGTGACGTAGGCGTGCGAGGTGCCCAGTTCACCGAGGACCTCGCGGAGCAGGTCCGCGAACTCGTCCGGAGAGGCGACCCGTTCGACGAGGGGCCGGTACTGGTCGAGCACCCCGTCCCAGTCGATGCCGCACATCCCGGGGTCCCAGAAGTAGGCGCGGATGATCCGGCCGGCCTCGTCGAAGGCCTGGCGCCACTCGGCGGGCGGGTCGACCACGTGCAGGATGCGGCGCAGGTCGATCCAGACGGTCGTGTCGCTGTCGCCCAGCTCCGTCGCGGGCACCGCGCGCAGATCGCCCTCGTCCACCACGACCAGCCGGGTGCTGTCGCCGCTGACCGCGAACCAGTCCAGGTGGTCGACCAGTTCGGACTTCTTCGCCTTGGTGATGTTGAAGTACTCCAGGGTGGGGCGGCCGCTGATGTCGGAGGGGTTGGCGAAGGTCTCGCCGAGCGCTCCGGAGATCGGCCAGCGCAGCCAGACCAGTCCGCCGCCCGCCACCGGGTGCAGCGCGGAGTACTTGGAGGCGATCACCGGGAACGGCGTGACCCGGTTGGCCAGGCCCTCCACCTCCACGGTCACCGTGCCCGCCTCGCCCGTCTCCTCGTCCTCGACCGGGTCGAGCCCGCCGGCCGCCGGACGCCCCTCGGGGCTCAGCGCGAAGGGGGAAGGGGTCGCGGAGTTCAGCGGCACGAGGTACGGGCGGCAGCCGAGCGGGAACGACAGGTCGCCGGTGTGGACGTCGTACACCGGGTCGAAGCCGCGCCAGGAGAGGAAGGCGAGATAGCGGCCGTCCCGGGTGAACACCGGGTTCTCGTCCTCGAAACGGCCGTTGGTCACGTCCACGATCAGCCGGTCCTTGATCCGGGCCAGCTTGATCTGGCGCAGCGAGCGGCCGATGCCCGGGTGGGACCAGGTGAGCCAGGCCCCGTCCGGGGAGAAGGCGAGGTCGCGCACGGGCCCGTTGATGGACCGGATCAACTCGGTGACCTGGCCTCCGCCGGGTTGGACGGGGGCGGCGGGTTCGGTGGGGGCGGCGGGGGCGGCGGGTTCGGTGGGGGCGGCGGGTTCGGTGGGGGCGGTGGGCTGGTCTTCGGGGGCGTCGGTCGGGGCGCCGGCCTGCGCACCGGTGGGCTCGGTGGGCCGGGTGCCGGTGGTCCCCGTGGCTTCGGTGGGCTCCGTGGGCCGGGTGCCCGTGGCCCGCGTCGCTTCGCTGGGCTCCGTGGGCTGGGCTCCGGTGGGTTCGGCCGGCTCGGTGGGTTCGGTGGTCTGGGCGCCGGCGGGCTCCGCGGCCTGGGCTCCGGTGGGTTCGGCGGGCTCGTCTCCGGTGGTCCCCGTGGCTTCCCCGGCCTCCGCGATCTCCCCCGCCTCCAGCGCCTCTTCGCCCCCCACCTCCGTCACGTCGATCAGGAGCAGCCGGCCGTCGTGCGAGGCGACGGCGAGCCGTTCGCCCAGGGGGTCGGAGACCATCTCCAGGACGCGGCCCAGGCGGCCGGAGGCCAGGCGGCGCAGGGTGCGGTCGCCGGTCGCTCGGGGCAGGTGGGCGATCTCGACGGCGTCCTCGCCCTCCGCGTCGGTGACGTACGCGACCTGCCCGGTCGTGCCCAGCATCTCCGGGAGCCGTACCCGTACGCCGGGCGTGTCGCTGATCGTGCGGGCGGGCCCGTCGCGGTGGGTGAGCCAGTACAGGCTGCCGCGGACCACGACGGCGCTGGCCCGGCCCGTCTCGTCCACGGAGATGCCGTCGACGTTCTGCGCGGCGGGCACCTGGTAGCGGCGGCGCCCGTTGGCCGGACCGGCGAGGCGGACGTCCAGCCTGCGCGGTACGGCGCCGGGGGAGAAGTCGTCGACGAGCCACAGGTCGCCCGCGCACTGGTAGACGACCCGGGTGCCGTCGCTGGAGGCGTGCCGGGCGTAGAAGGCGTCGTGGTCGGTGTGGCGGCGCAGGTCGGTGCCGTCGTGGGCGCAGGAGTAGAGGTTGCCCACGCCCTCGTGGTCGGAGAGGAAGGCGATCCGGCCGGCGACGAACATCGGGCAGGCCAGATGGCCGCCGATGTCGGGCACGAGCTGCTGCCCGTGCAGCCAGAGGCGGCCCATGGCGCCGCCCCGGTAGCGCTTCCAGGAGGCCGGTTCGTGCGGCGGGGTGCCGGTGAGCAGCAGCGTCTTGTGCACGCCGTCGACGTCGGCGACCTGGATGTCGGCGACCGGCCCCCAGGGCAGCTTGCGGCCGGGGTCGCCGTCGGTGGACACCTTGTAGGCCCAGGTGAAGTAGGAGAAGGGCTGGCCGTGGGAGGCGACGGCGAGGATGTCGCCCTCCGGTGTCCAGCCGCAGACCTGGGTGTCGGAACTGCCCCAGTACGTCAGCTGCCGCTCCGGCCCGCCGTCGACCCCGACGAGGTGGATCTCGGGTTCGAGGGTGTGCCAGTTGGTGTAGGCGATGCGGCTGCCGTCCGGCGAGAAGCGGGGGTGCCCGGCCTTGGTGCGGTCCGCCGTGAGCCGCCAGGCCCGGCGCGGGGTGTCGAGCGGGGCCAGCCAGAGGTCGTCCTCGGCCACGAAGCACAGCAGGTCGCCGCTGAGGTGGGGATGGCGCAGATAGCTCACCTTCCCATGCTTTTCCCGTCGAAGGAGCACAGCAACTCGTGCGCGACCGGCGCCCGCGACCTGCGCGGGACCGGCACGGGCCGTTTATACGGTCCTCACACCCGTGACCCAGCACACGTACGAAACGGTTTCGTTTCGAACTCTCTCAGGGTATGTTCATGGTGTACACAAGCAGGAGGCTCCGGAGTGGGGAGGTGGACGGCATGACCGACGCCGTCGCAACGGCGCGCCGCAGTCGGATCACGCCCGAGCGCGAGGCCGAGCTGTACGAGGCCGTGCTCGACCTGCTCCGCGAGGTCGGCTACGACGCCCTGACCATGGACGCCGTCGCCGCCCGCACCCGCTCCAGCAAGGCCACGCTCTACCGCCAGTGGGGCGGCAAGGCCGAGCTGGTCGCCAAGGCGGTGCGGCACAACAAGCCGGGCGGCCTCGCCGACGAGGTCGACACCGGGTCGCTCAGAGGCGACCTGCACGCCCTCACCCTGCGCTCCGACGACTGCGAGATGGAGCAGAACTCCGCGCTGATGCGGGGCCTGGCGATGGCCGTCCACGGCAACCCGGACCTGCTACGGGCGTCCAAGGAGCATCTCGTCGAGCCGGAGCTGGCGGCGTTCCGCCGTGTGCTGCAACGGGCGATCGACCGCGGTGAGGTCCGCGCCGACAACCCGGCGATCGGCTATGTGATGCACATGATGATCGGCGGGTTCGCCGCCCGCTCGCTCATCGACGAGCAGCCGCCGACGCAGGCCTTCCTGCTGTCGTACATCGACGCCGTGGTCCTCCCCGCCCTCGGTGTCACCACCGGCTGATCACCACCCGATCGCCTTCCCTGAAACCCATCCCCACCCCCACCCCCTCCCCGAGCAAGCCCATCGTCTGACGTCACCGCTCACGTCGTCGGGCTGATCACCCCTGCCCTGATGAACCACACGACCTGACCGGGAGTACGCCAGAAATGGCCACGTTTCTCTACAGACTGGGCCGTCTCGCCTTCCGGCGACGGCACTTCGTCGCCCTGATATGGGTCGCGCTGCTCACCCTCGCCGGGGTGGGCGCCGCCTCCGCGCCGGCCGCCGGCAACACGTCCTTCTCCATCCCCGGCACCGAGGCGCAGAAGGCCTTCGACCTGCTGCAGCAGCGCTTCCCCGGCATGAGCGCCGACGGCGCCACCGCGCGGGTCGTCTTCAAGGCGCCGGCCGGCGAGAAGATGACCGGCCACGACAACAAGGCGGCCGTCGAGAAGACGGTGAAGGAGCTGAAGAGCGGCTCCGAGGTCGCCTCCGTCACCGACCCCTACACCGGGCACGCGGTCAGCCGGAGCGGCACGATCGCGTACGCCTCGGTGAAGTACAAGGTCTCCGGCATGGAGCTGAAGGACTCCTCCCGCGACGCCCTGAAGGAGGCCGCGCAGCACGCGCGGGACGCCGGGCTGACCGTCGAGGTCGGCGGTGACGCGCTGAACGCCACCCCGGAGACCGGTTCCAGCGAGGTCATCGGCATCGGGATCGCCGCCGTCGTCCTCGTCATCACCTTCGGCTCGCTGCTCGCGGCCGGATTCCCGCTGCTCACCGCGATCATCGGGGTCGGCATCGGCGTCTCCACGATCACGGCGCTCGCCAGCGCCCTGGATCTCGGCTCCACGACCTCCACGCTGGCGTCGATGATCGGCCTGGCCGTCGGCATCGACTACGCCCTCTTCATCGTCTCCCGTTACCGCGGGGAACTGGCCGAGGGACGCGAGCGCGAGGACGCGGCCGGACGGGCCGTCGGCACGGCGGGCTCGGCGGTGGTCTTCGCCGGTCTCACCGTGGTCATCGCCCTGGTCGGCCTGTCCGTCGTCAACATCCCGATGCTGACCAAGATGGGCATCGCGGCGGCGGGCACGGTCGCCATCGCCGTCCTCATCGCGCTGACGCTGATCCCGGCGCTGCTCGGCTTCGCGGGCCGCAGGATCAAGCCGGCCGGCGAGAAGAGCAGGCTGCTGGGCGGCGGCCGTACGCCTCGCAGGCCGGGCCGCCCGAACATGGGCACCCGCTGGGCGAGCTTCGTCGTGCGCCGCCCGGTCGCCGTCCTGCTCCTCGGCGTGCTCGGCCTCGGCGCGGCCGCGGTCCCGGCCGCCTCCCTGCAGCTGGGTCTGCCCGACGACGGCTCCCAGCCGGTCTCCACCACCCAGCGCCGCGCCTACGACCTGCTCTCCGAGGGCTTCGGGCCCGGCTTCAACGGCCCGCTGATGGTCGTGGTCGACGCCAAGGACAGCGCGCACCCCAAGAAGGCGTTCACCGAGGTCGGCGACGAGATCAAGGGGCTGAAGGACGTCGTCACGGTCACCCCGGCCGTGGCCAACAAGGCCGGGGACACGGCGACCATCACCGTCGTACCGAAGTCCAAGCCGTCGTCGCAGACCACCGAGGACCTGGTGCACGCCATCCGCGGCAAGGGCGCGGACATCACCGCGAAGACCGGCTCCAAGGTGCTGGTCACCGGCTCGACGGCGATGAACATCGACGTCTCGCAGAAGCTGAACGACGCCCTCCTGCCCTATCTGGCGCTGGTGGTGGGCCTGGCCTTCCTGCTGCTGATCGTGGTCTTCCGCTCGGTCCTCGTCCCGCTGAAGGCGGCGCTCGGCTTCCTGCTCAGCGTGCTCGCGGCGCTCGGCGCGGTCGTCGCGGTCTTCCAGTGGGGCTGGCTGTCCGGCCTGATGAACGTCGAGCAGACCGGCCCGGTGATGTCGATGATGCCGATCTTCATGGTGGGCGTCGTGTTCGGCCTCGCCATGGACTACGAGGTCTTCCTCGTCACCCGGATGCGGGAGGCGTTCGTCCACGGCGAGACGCCGGGCCAGGCCGTGGTCACCGGCTTCAAGCACGGCGCACGGGTCGTCACCGCCGCCGCCGTCATCATGATCGCCGTCTTCTCCGGCTTCATCGGCTCCAGCGAGGCGATGGTCAAGATGATCGGCTTCGGTCTCGCCGTCGCCGTCTTCTTCGACGCGTTCATCGTCCGCATGGCCGTCGTCCCGGCGGTCCTCGCCCTGCTCGGCCGGCGTGCCTGGTGGCTGCCGGCGTGGCTCGACCGGGCGCTGCCCAACGTGGACGTGGAGGGCGAGGGCCTGCGCACACGGTCCGCGGCCGGCGGCAGGGACGCCGACCCGGACGAGGAGCGGGAGCTGGTACGGGTCTGACGTACCGCCTCCGGCGACGGACCGGCCGGTGAGGGTGCCCGTGGGGACGGGGCCGCACCCTCACCGGCCTTCTCCCTGCACGCCGGTGATCCGCGCACGCCGGTGAAACCCGGATGAGCGCGGCGACCGCGATGTCGTAGCGTGCCCTGCATGACGACGACAGCCGCCACTGACGCCGACGACTTCGGAGCCCACCCCCGGTTCGCCGAGGCGCTGCGCGCCCTCGGGCTGCAGGACGTGCTCGTACGGGCCCGGAGGTTCCCGGAGGGCACCCGCACCGCCGCCGAGGCCGCAGCGGCCATCGGGTGCGAGCTGAGCCAGATCTGCAAGTCGCTGGTCTTCGCCGCCGACGGGGTGCCGGTGCTGGTCCTCATGGACGGCGCCTCGCGGGTGGACACCGAGCGGGTGCGGCAGGAACTGGGCGCGGGCACGGTCGGCCGCGCCGACGCCGGAGTCGTCCGCGAGACCACCGGGTACGCCATCGGGGGCGTGCCGCCCTTCGGGCACCGCACGCGCACCCGCGTCCTCGCCGACCGCGGGCTGCTCGCCCACGACGTGGTGTGGGCGGCCGCCGGAACCCCGCACACCGTCTTCCCGATCGAGCCGAAGGCACTGGTCGCCCACGCCGGCGCCGACCTGGTGGACGTGCGCGAGCAGACCGCGTGACCCCGCTCGTCACGGCCGCCGTCCTCCTCGCCGCCGTGACCCACGCCTGCTGGAACGCCATCGCGCACCGGATCACCGACAAGCTCGTCGGCTTCACCCTGATCTCCGGGGGCGGGGTGCTGATCGGGCTCGCCATCGCGCCGTTCGTGGCGCTCCCGGCGAGGGCCGCGTGGCCGTACCTGCTGACCTCGGCGGTCGTCCACATCGCCTACTACGCCCTGCTGATGACCTCCTTCCGGCTCGGCGACTTCGGGCAGGCCTACCCCATCGCGCGCGGCAGCGCCCCGCTCGTGGTCACCGTGCTGGCCGCCGTGTTCGCCCACGAGGTGCCCGGCGGTTGGGCGCTGGCCGGGATCGCCGTGTCCTGCGTGGGGCTGACCGGCGTCAGCCTGTGGGGGCTGCGCGGCAGCCGGCCCGACTGGGCGGCGATCGGCGCGGCCCTCGCGACCGGGCTGACCATCGCCGCGTACACGGTGACCGACGGACTCGGCGTGCGCGCCGCGCACTCGCCGCTCGGGTACATCGCCTGGCTCATGGCGATCCAGGGCGTCGTCATCCCGGCGTACACGTACGCACGCGCGCGTGCCGGCACCGTCCGGCTGCTGCGCCCGTACGCCGCCCTCGGCCTGCTCGGCGCCGCCCTGTCCGTGACCGCGTACGCCCTGGTGCTGTGGGCCCAGACCCGCGCGGAACTCGCCCCGATCGCCGCGCTGCGCGAGTCCTCGATCCTCGTCGGGGCCGCGATCGGCGCCGTGTTCTTCAAAGAGCGTTTCGGGGCACCCAGGATCGCGGCGGCCGGGTTGCTGGTGCTCGGCATCGGGTTGATGCTGCACGCCGGGTAGCCCGGCAGGGCAGAGCCGCCGGGCAGCAACCGGACGACAGGGAGCCGTCAATGACCGACAAGCCGACCGTCAGCGTTCTGGGCACCGGGATCATGGGGGCCGCGATGGCCCGGAACCTGTGCCGCGCCGGACTGGACGTGCGCGCGTGGAACCGCACGCGGGAGAAGGCCGAGCCGCTCGCCGCCGACGGCGCACGGATCGCCGGCACGCCCGCGGAGGCCGTCGAGGGCGCCGACGCCGTCCTGACGATGCTGTACGACGGCGCCACCGTCCTGGACGTCATGCGCGAGGCCGCGCCGGCCCTGCGCCCCGGTCTGGTGTGGGCGCAGTGCACCACCGCCGGCACCGAGCTGATCGGCGACCTCGCGGCGTTCGCCCGCGAGCACGGGCTCGTCTTCTACGACGCCCCCGTCCTCGGCACGAAGCAGCCCGCCGAGGCCGGGCAGTTGACCGTGCTGGCCGCCGGGCCCGAGAAGGGCCGGAGGACGGTCGGGCCCGTCTTCGAGGCGATCGGCGCGAAGACCCTGTGGACCGGGTCCGACGGCGCCGAGGGCAGCGCCAGCCGGCTGAAGCTGGTCGCCAACAGCTGGGTGCTCGCGGCCACCGCGGCCGCCGGTGAGGTCCTCGCGCTCGCCCGTGCCCTGGACGTGGATCCGCAGGCGTTCTTCGAGCTGATCGAGGGCGGCCCGCTCGACATGGGATACCTGCGCGCCAAGGCCGCGCTGATCCTCGACGGCAAGCTGACGCCGGCGTCGTTCGCCGTCGCCACCGCCGAGAAGGACGCCCGGCTCATCGTGCGGGCCGGCGAGCGCGGCGGCGTGCGGCTGGACGTGGCCGCCGCGACCGCGGAGCGGCTCGCCCGCGCCGCCGCCCAGGGGCACGCGGACGAGGACATGGCCGCCGCGTACTTCGCCAGCTTCGACGACCAGGCGTCGACATGACGGGCCGGGGTGCCGGGGCGCACCCTGGAAGCAAGGGTTTTCGGAGGTGATCGTCATGATGCACACCGCTGTGGGATGGCACGTCGAGCTCGAGTTCATGGAGGACGATCAGCACACGAAGGCGGCGGCCCTGGTGCGCTTGCCCGACGGAAGCGAGGTGCGGGCGCACGGCCACGCCACCCGGCACCGCGTCGACTCCAACCAGCCGAGGGTCGGCGAGGAGATCGCCGGCGCGCGTGCCCTCAACGAACTGGCCATGGAACTGCTGGCCAAGGCACACGACGAGATCGACGCGGCGTCCGGACGGACGTCGCACACGATCAACGTGTGACGCCGCCGCGCCCGTCGTGCGCGCGGCGGCCCGCCTACGCGAGCGCCGTGCGGACCGCCCGGACCAGCGCCTGCGCCCTCGGGTCCGCCGTCACGCTCGTGCGGAAGCCGTTGGTGACGTAACCGAACGCGATGCCCGTCTCCGGGTCGGCGAACGCGAGGGCGCCGCCCCGGCCGGGGTGGCCGAAGGAGCCGGGGGAGAGCAGCGGCGACGCCGCGCCGTGCAGCATGTAGCCGAGGCCGAACCGGGTGCCGACCACCAGGACCCGGTCGGGGCCGGCGGACTGCTCGGCGCGGGCGAGCCGGACCGTCTCCGGGGTGAACAGCCGCGTGCCGCCGTCCACTTCGCCGATGAGCGAGGCGTAGAAGCGGGCCAGTCCGTCGGCGGTGGCGATGCCGTTGGACGCGGGCAGGACGGCCGCGCGGTAGGCGGGGTCGTTCTCGTCGGGCAGCGGGGTGATCGCCGCGAAGGCCCGCCGGGTCAGCGAGCCGGGGTCGGCGTACGCCTCGGCCACCGCACGCTTGGGGCGGGTCTTCAGGGCGCCCGCGGCCTCGGGCGCCTCGACGGGCCCGACGCGGCCCACGCGGGCGTGCTCGGACTCCGGCAGGCCGAGCCACAGGTCCGCGCCGACGGGGCGGGCGATCTCGTCCGCGATCCACGCACCGGCCGGGCGGCCGGTGATCCGCCGGATCAGCTCGCCGGTGAGCCAGCTGTAGGTCTGGGCGTGGTAGCCGTGGTCCGTGCCCGGCTCCCACACCGGCGCCTGCGCGGCGACGGCCGCGGCGCCCAGGTCCGGGTCGGCGGCCTCGGCGGGGGTCAGCGGGCGGTCCAGCACGGGCACGCCCGCGCGGTGGGCGAGCAGGTGCCGTACGAGGGTGTGCTCCTTGCCGGCCGCCTTGTACTCGGGCCAGTACGCGCCGACCGGGGCGTCGAGGTCCAGCTCGCCGCGCTGGTGCAGGAGCAGCAGCGCGGCGGCGGCGACGCCCTTGGTCGCTGAGCGCACGATCTGCGCGGTGCCGGGCTCCCAGGGGGCTGTGCCGTCCACGTCCCGGGAGCCGGCCCACAGGTCGGCGACCTTGTGCCCGTCGCGGTAGACGGCGACGGCCGCGCCGCGTTCCCCACGCTGCGCGAAGTTCGCCGCGAACGCCTCCCTGACCGGCTCGAAGCCCTCGGCCACTGTGCCGTTCACGTCCACGTCCGCTTCATCCCTTCGGCTCACCTTCGACAGTGCGTCCAACAGCCACTGGCGGCCTGGGATTCCTTGGTGGCGCTACCCGAGGAGAATCGTTACATCGATGTTGCCGCGGGTGGCATTGGAGTACGGGCACACCTCGTGGGCGGCGTCCACCAGCCGGGCCGCGACCTCGGGGTCCAGCACCGGCAGGGAGACGCTGAGGGCGACCGCGAGGCCGTAACCCTGGTGCCTGTTCGGGCCGATGCCGACCTTGGCGGCGACCGTCGACCCGGTGAGGTCGTAGCCCGCGCGGTTGCCGACGAGGATCAGCGCGTTGTGGAAGCAGGAGCTGTAGCCGGCGGCGAAGAGCTGTTCCGGGTTGGTGCCGTTGCCGTCGCCGCCCAGCTCCGGGGGCATCGCGACCTTCAGCTGGATCCGGCCGTCCTGGCTGGTGACATGGCCGTCGCGGCCGCCGTGGGCGGTGGCCTCGGCGACGTACATGATCTTCGTCGGACGGGTGTCGACGGGGGTCTCCTCGACGGCGGTGCCCTCGGTCATGGCCGGCCTCTCCCGGGAACGGATGGCGAACAGATTGCGCACAAGTGCATCGCGCACAAGGTACCGGCCGGTAGGTCGGTGAGCCATGCCAGGGGGCGGCAACCCGGGGTAACGCCGGATCGGTGTGCGCCGGATCAGGGCCGGTCGGCCGCCGTGCCGGCCCGCCGGGTCAGGTCCCACAGCGCCTCGCGCAGCATCGCGACCTGCTCCGCGCCGAGGCCCGTCGCGCTGAGGAGCGCGCCGGGTATGCGCGCCGCGCGCTCCCTGAGTTCCTCCCCGCGCCCCGTGCACGCGACGAGCACCGAGCGCTCGTCGCCGGCCGCGCGCTCCCGGTGCACCAGCCCCGCGCCCTCCAGCCGCTTCAGCAGCGGGGAGACGGTGCCGTAGTCCAGCCGCAGGGCGCGGGCCAGATCCTTGACGCTGGTCTCGCCGCGCTCCCAGAGGACCAGCAGCACGAGGTACTGGGGGTAGGTGAGCCCGAGGTCCTCCAGGAGCGGACGGTAGGCGGCGGTGACCGCGCGCTGCGCCGCGTACAGCGCGAAGCACAGCTGGTCGTCCAGCAGCAGCGACCCCTCGGCGGCGCGGTCCTCGTTCGTCACGCGCCCATTGTCACGGACGCGCCCCCGCCGCCGGCACGGTGACGTCGGCCTCATCGGGGCGCGCGGCCGCTTGGCGCGGGCGACGGCTGGGAAGGTGAACGTCTGTACGGCTTCTCCTGACCTCTCCGCGAGGCGTGAATCGGAAAATATGGGACATTAGGGAGAAAGCGGAAGCAAATTCACAGCTTTCGCATAGGTCACTCAGGGTGAAAGGGCGGTCCGATGTCTGTGGTCGAGCAGTACGCACGCGCCCACATCGTCACGGACGAGGAGGACCCCGGGGCCGTGGCCGTCGTGCTGCGGTACGACCCCGACTCCGATCCACGGTCGGTCCGGGTCGGCCTGCCCGGCCCGCACGAGTGGACCTTCTCCCGCGCGCTGCTGGAACGCGGCCTGCGGGCGCCGGCCGAGAGCGGCAAGGTACGGGTGTGGCCCTGCGGCCGGGTGCAGGCCGTCGTCGAGTTCCACACCGACAACGGTGTCGAGGTGGTCCAGTTCGAGTCGAAGGCGCTGCTGCGGTTCCTGCGCCGCACCTACACCGCCGAACCCGTAAGCAGCTGATCAGCCGCCCATCTTGAGCAGGGCCGCCACGATCGGACCGGCCGTGTCGCCGCCGTGGCCGCCCGCCTGCACCACGCCCGCGGCCGCGAGGTCGCCCTTGTAGGCGGTGAACCAGCCGTTGGGCTTCTTCTGCCCGTCGACCTCGGCGGAGCCCGTCTTGGCGCCGTAGTCCCCGCTCATGCCCGCCATCGCCTTGGCCGCCGTGCCGTAGTCCGCGGTGAACCGCATGACGTCCTTCAGCTGGGCCTGCGTCTTCGCCGACATCGTGCGCGCGGCCTTCGCCAGCGTGCGGTGGTCGACGTCGGGGGAGACCAGGTAGGGCTGGTGGAAGGAGCCCGACTCCACCGTGGCCGCCACCGACGCCATGTTCAGCGGGTTCATGCGCACCCCGCCCTGCCCGATCAGCGAGGCGCCCATCTGCGCGCCGCTCTGCACCGGCACGGAACCGTCGAAGGACGGCACGCCGATGGCCCAGTTGTCCATGCCGAGGCCGTAGACCTGCTGGGCCTCCTTCGTCAGGTCACTGTTCGACAGCTTCGGCGCGAAGTCGATGAAGGCGTTGTTGCAGGAGGCCCCGAAGCTCTGCTTGAACGTTCCCTTCTTGATCTCGGAGTCGTCGTCGTTGTGGAACGTCCAGCCCGCCAGCTTGTACGTCTTGGGGCACGGGTGCGACGCGTCCGGGCTGATGAGCTTCTTCTCGAACAGCATGGTCGAGGTCACGATCTTCATCGTGGAGCCGGGCGCGAGCGAGCCCTGGAAGGCGACGTTGAAGCCGTGGTCGGTGTTGGCGACCGCGAGGATCTCGCCGGTCGAGGGCCGCAGGACCACCACGGACGCCCGCTTCTGCCGGGACACCTGCTGCTCGGCCGCCGCCTGGACGGCGGGGCTCAGCGTCGTCCTCACCGTGCCCGGCGTGCCCTTGCTCAGCTCCACCAGCGTCTTGTCGGACAGCCCGGCCTTCTGCGACGCCTTGCCGCGCACCACGCGCAGCTCGACGCCGGCCGTGCCGCCCGCCGTCTTGCCGTACTTGTCCCGCAGTCCGTCCAGCACCGTGCCCAGCGACGGGTACTTGGCGGCCGTCAGCTCGCCGCCGTCACGGTCCAGCGCCTTGATCGGCGGAGTGCCCGACTCGCCGGTGACGAGCGTGTCGCCGTCCTTCAGGGCCGGGTGGACGACCGAGGAGTGCCAGTCGACCAGCGGCTTGCCGTCGCTCGCCCGCCGCACCACGGTCAGCGAACTGCCGTACGCCAGCGGCTTGCCGAGCTTCTGGTACGACACGGTCGCCTTCACGGAGAACGGCACCGTGTCGCCCTTGGCCGCGCCCGGGGTGAGCGTGACGTCCTTCAAGTGGGCGTCCTTCGCGACCCCGTCGAGCATCCGGGCGGCGGCGGAGGCGTCGTCGGTGGCGGCGGCCGCCTCGGCGAGCCTGCCCTGCTGCCACGCGGTCAGGAAGCGGGTGGAGGCCGTGCGGACCTCGGCGGCGGTGAGCGGGCCGGTCCTGACGGCCTTGTGGGCTGCGGCGCCGGTCCGCTCGTCGGCGGCGGCGCCACGGCCGGTCAGCGCGTAGCCGGCGAACCCGGCGGCGCCGACGACCAGGGCGATCAGCCCGCCGACCAGCATGGGCCCGGTCGTCCTCCGTCGCTCGGCGACGCGCCTTCTCTTGCCCACAGCCTCAGTTCCTCCGTGCCTTCCCCAGGGTCCCCGCAGCCCTCACACTCCCCAACGACGGCACTCACCTTAAGGTGCCTGCATCCAAGGGTGACGCCGGCGGCCGATCCGTAGCACGGTTGCGACATTCCACGCGCGCGTGCACGCTGCCGGCCCGCCGTCAACCGCCGGATCAGACCCAGGTGTCCAGCCACATCCGCGACCGCCAGGAGTCGATCGGGATCGCGGTGCCCGTGTAAAGCGGCCAGAAATAGATGAAGTTCCAGGCGATGAGCAGCACCAGGACGCCCGACGCCGTCGCGCCGATCACGCGGCGGGTGTCGGAGGAGCCCGGTGGGCCGACGATCGCGCCGATCATCATCGCCACCGCCAGGCACAGGAACGGCACGAAGACGACCGCGTAGAACAGGAAGATCGTCCGCTCCTGGTACAGGAACCAGGGCAGATAGCCCGCCGCGATGCCGCAGGCGATGGCGCCGGCGCGCCAGTCGCGGCGGAACGCCCACCGCCACAGCACGTACAGGATCGCGAAGCAGGCGGCCCACCACAGCAGCGGCGTGCCGATCGCCAGCACCTCGCGGGCGCACTTCTGGCCCGCGTTCGCCGGGCAGCCGTCGGCGCCGGGGTTCGGGGACTCGTAGAAGTACGACACCGGGCGGCCCAGCACGATCCAGCTCCACGGGTTGGACTGGTAGGTGTGCGGGGACGTCAGGCCGACGTGGAACTCGTACACCTCGTGCTCGTAGTGCCACAGGCTGCGCAGCCAGTCCGGCAGGAACGTCCAGCTGCCGCCCTTGCCGTCGGTGGCCGCCCAGTTGCGGAAGTAGCCGCCGGTGCCGTCGGCGGGGGAGAGGATCCAGCCGAGCCACGACATCAGATAGACGGCGATCGCCACCGGGACCGTGGCCGCGAAGGCGAGGCCCGTGTCGTACTTCAGGGCCGCCGCGTACGGGTGCAGGGCGCCGGCCGTCCGGCGGGCCCCCACGTCCCACAGCACCGCCATCACGCAGAACGCGATCAGGATGTACAGGCCGTTCCACTTGGTGCCGATGGCCAGGCCCAGCAGCAGCCCCGCCGCCCAGCGCCAGGGCCGCAGGCCGAAACGGAACGTGTCGGCCACGCGCGGGTCCGGGCGGACCCGGCCGTCGCGGCCGGCCGGCAGCGCGGCGGCCAGCCGCTCCCGCGACCGGTCCCGGTCGATGACCAGGCAGCCGAACGCGGCCAGCACGAAGAACATCAGCACGCCGTCGAGCAGCGAGGTGCGGCTCATCACGAAGTGCAGGCCGTCCACCGCCATCAGCGCGCCCGCCAGGCAGCCGAGGAACGTGGAACGGAACATCCGGCGCCCGATCCGGCACAGCAGCAGCACGCTCAGCGTGCCCAGCAGCGCCGTCATGAACCGCCAGCCGAACGGGTCGAACCCGAACATCAGCTCGCCGAGCCCGATGACGTACTTGCCGACGGGCGGGTGCACCACGTACGCCGCGTCCGCGGGGATCGGGAGGTGGCCGTGCGTCTGCAGCACCAGGTCGTTGGCGTTCTTGTCCCAGTTGACCTCGAAGCCGCGGTGGACGAGTGCCCACGCGTCCTTGGCGTAGTACGTCTCGTCGAATATCACCGCGCGCGGGCTGCCCAGGTTCCAGAACCGCATCAGGCCCGCCATCAGCGTCACCAGCAGCGGACCGCCCCAGCCCGACCAGCGCGTGATCCGCCCGGCCAGGACCGGCGGCACGCCGAGCACCTGCCACAGCCGGGGGCCGGGCTCCGTGTACGGCGGTACCAGCCGGTCGCGCACGTCGCCCGAGGGCGCGTCCTCGGCCGGTACGTACCCGAATCGGCGCAGCCGCTGCTGCCACGGCGGCCGCTGGTCGTGCGGCGCCTGGCCCTGCCGGAGGTCCGTGGAGGACGCGGTACTGGTCACCCGCGCCATGGTAGGGAACCGTTCTGTGCGAGTCCCGTGCATGTGGGGCAGTGGTCGGAATCGGGTCGGTTTCCGGGCCGCCGCGGGCCGGAACGCCGGTGCGGGCCGGGCTGTCGGCGGCTCCTGGGAGGATGGGGGTGTGACTGGAACCCTTGTCCTGGCAGGTACCCCCATCGGCGACATCGCGGACGCGCCGCCCCGGCTGGCCGAGGAGCTGGCCGGCGCCGACGTGGTCGCCGCCGAGGACACCCGGCGGCTGCGCCGGCTCACCCAGGCCCTCGGCGTCACCCCCAAGGGCCGCGTGGTGTCGTACTTCGAGGGCAACGAGTCCGCCCGCACCCCCGAGCTGGTCCAGGAACTGCTCGGCGGCGCGCGCGTGCTGCTCGTGACCGACGCCGGGATGCCGTCCGTGTCCGACCCCGGCTACCGGCTGGTCGCGGCGGCGGTGGAGCAGGACATCCGGGTCACCGCCGTACCGGGGCCGTCCGCCGTGCTCACCGCGCTCGCCCTGTCGGGGCTGCCCGTCGACCGGTTCTGCTTCGAGGGCTTCCTGCCGCGCAAGGCCGGTGAGCGGCTGTCCCGGCTGCGGGAGGTCGCGGCCGAGCGGCGCACCCTCGTCTACTTCGAGGCCCCGCACCGGCTCGACGACACCCTCGCCGCGATGGCCGAGGTCTTCGGCGCCGCCCGGCGGGCCGCCGTGTGCCGCGAGCTGACCAAGACGTACGAGGAGGTGCGGCGCGGTCCGCTGGCCGAGCTGGCGCGGTGGGCCGCCGAGGGGGTCCGCGGGGAGATCACCGTGGTGGTCGAGGGGGCGCCGGAGAGCGGCCCCGAGGAGCTGGACGCGGAGGAGCTGGTGCGGCGGGTGCGCGCGCGCGAGGAGGCGGGTGAGCGGCGCAAGGAGGCGATCGCCGCGGTGGCGGTCGAGGCGGGGGTGCCCAAGAGGGTCGTCTTCGACGCGGTGGTTGCTGCGAAGCGTTCGGGTGAGTGACAGCGGTTCGGTCCGCTGACGGCCCGGGGCGTGCGCCGGCGGCGGCCGCGGGTGTCCGGGCGCCCGCCGCGCACGGCTTCCGCGCGCCGTGCGTGACGCTGCGCACACCCGCTCTGAGCAGGGCTGTTCTCGGGTGAGCGGGCGGGCCATGGGACGGCAAAGGGCTGTCGCCGATGGCAAAGCGAAACGCCGCCGAACGAGGCCCTTTCTGCAAGGAAGGCCCAAATCGCCTCCAACACTCGACAGCCCTGCTGCGTTCGCGTCGGCGAAGGCGTCCACTGGTTGAAGAGACGCCCCGTTCCGGGGCGTTTGTCCAGCGGACAAGAGGAGCTGGCATGAGCGAGATCGCAGGGCAGACCGGCCTCCGTGGCACGCCCACCGCCGTCGTGCACGAGTCGTACGCCTTCGCCTGCATGCGATGCGGGCACGGCTGGGAGCAGTCGTACGAGATAGAGCACCACAAGGACGGCGACGGGCAGGAGTTCGTGCTGTACGTGGCCGACGGCCGGGTCGTGCCGTCGCCGCTGAGTCGGCCGCGCTGCCACAACTGCGACGGTCATGTCGTACGGATCATGCGGGCGGGGCAGGTCTCCTCGGTGCGCGGCGCCGCCGACCCGCACCACATCGTGCCGCAGGCGGGCCCGGTCGAGACGCCGCAGGTGCCCGCCCGGCCCGAGGAGCCGCACCACTGGCACCTGTCGGACCTCTTCCACCCCTTCCACCGCAAGGCCGGCTGAGCGGATCGCCGGCCGGTGCGGGCATGCCCCTTCCGTAGGATCGGGGCATGCCTTCGAACGCCGGCCAGAACGCCAAGGGCGACAAGAACGCCGCACCGCCGCTCCCGGCGCCGCTGCGGATCCCGGTCGCCGACTCGCACACCCATCTCGACATGCAGTCCGGCACGGTCGAGGAGGGCCTCGCGAAGGCCGCGTCGGTGGGGGTGACGACCGTCGTCCAGGTCGGCTGCGACATCAAGGGCTCGCAGTGGGCCGCCGAGACCGCCGCCGCCCACGACGGCGTCCACGCCGCCGTCGCCCTGCACCCGAACGAGGCCCCGCGCATCGTGCACGGCGACCCCGACGGATGGTCCCGGCAGGGCGCCCGCGAGCCCGGCGGCGACGCCGCGCTGGACGAGGCCCTCGCCGAGATCGACCGGCTGGCCGCGCTGCCCCAGGTCAAGGGCGTCGGGGAGACCGGCCTCGACTACTTCCGCACGGGCCCGGAGGGCAAGGCGGCCCAGGAGCGGTCGTTCCGCGCGCACATCGAGATCGCCAAGCGGCACGGCAAGGCGCTCGTCATCCACGACCGGGAGGCGCACGCGGACGTCCTGCGCGTGCTGAAGGAGGAGGGCGCCCCCGGGCGCACCGTCTTCCACTGCTACTCGGGCGACGCCGAGATGGCGCGGATCTGCGCCCGCGAGGGCTACTACATGTCCTTCGCGGGGAACGTCACCTTCAAGAACGCCCAGAACCTGCGGGACGCCCTCGCCGTCGCCCCGCTGGAGCTGGTCCTGGTGGAGACCGACGCGCCGTTCCTCACCCCGGCGCCGTACCGCGGCCGGCCCAACGCGCCCTACCTCGTCCCCGTCACGGTCCGGGCGATGGCCGCTGTGCGCGGCATCGACGAGGACGCGCTGGCCACGGCCCTGGCCGCCAACACGGCCCGCGCCTTCGGGTACTGAACCCCACCGCTCGTGCGCTAGTAGGTAAATAGGCCGAACGGTTCGACGTGCAACTGTGCGTGGTCGAGTCGCTTTGGAGAGTGACGAACGCTCCGCTAGGTTCTGTGGGCCCGATCCGGACCCCTCCGGACCCCTCTGGCACCTCTGGAGCGTGTCGGCGTGAGCAAGTCGCATTACGAGACGTTCGGGACCGATGGGCCGCAGGAGCGGCGCGAGCAGCCCGGTGCGTCCTCCCACCAGCCGCCCGGACCCCACGAGCCGTACGGCCCCGGCATGTCCCTGCACACCGCGGAGACCCTGCCGTCCGGGCTGTACCGGGACACCTACCGGCCCGCGTACGAGGCGCAGGCCTACCTCGTCCAGGAGCCGGCGCCGCCCCGGCGCGGGGTGGGCGTGACCCGCGCTGCGGCCGCCCCGGACGAGGCGGAGACGCACGACGGCGAGCCGGCCGCCGAGGCGAGCGGGCGAGGCGCACGCCGGCGCAGGGCGCGCGGCATGGAACGCCCGGAGTCCGCCGTGCGCCGTCTGCTGCCGCAGGCGCTGGTCGTGGCCTTCCTCGCCGGCGGCACCACCGCGTTCGTCGCCCAGGACAAGGCGGTCGAGCTGACCGTCGACGGCCACCAGCGCACCCTGCACACCTTCGCCGACGACGTGCGCGGGCTGCTCGCCGAGGAAGGCGTACGCGTCGGGGCGCACGACATGGTGGCGCCCGCCCCCGGCACGGCCCTCGCCGGCGGCGACGAGGTCGCCGTGCGCCACGGACGCCCCGTCCGGCTCACCCTCGACGGCCGGCGGCGCGAGGTGTGGACGACGGCGCACACCGTGGAAGGGGCGCTGAACGAGCTGGGGGTGCGCGCGGAGGGCGCCTACCTGTCCGCCTCCGGCAGCCGGCCCATCGGACGCACCGGGCTCGACCTCGCCGTGCGCACCGAGCGGACCGTCACGGTCATGGCCGACGGCCGCAGCCGCACCATCCGCACCAACGCCGCCACCGTCCGCGAGGCCGTCGAGGAGGCCGGCATCACCCTGCACGGCCAGGACACCACCTCCGTACCGCCCGACAGCTTCCCGCGCGACGGGCAGACGGTGACCGTGCTGCGGATCAGCGGCACCCGGGAGGTCCGCGAGGAGGCGATCCCGTTCAAGGTCGAGCGCGTCAAGGACCCCACCCTGTTCCGGGGCGCCGAGGTCGTCGTGCAGTCCGGACGGCCCGGGCTGCGGCGCGACACCTACCTGCTGCGGACCGTCAACGGCGTCCGGGACAAGCCGCGCCGGGTGACCTCCGAAGTGGTCCGCGGGCCGCGCAAGCAGATCGTGAAGGTGGGCACCAAGGCACTGCCGAGGACCGTGAGCAGCGCGGACGGCCTGAACTGGCACGGTCTGGCCGCCTGCGAGTCCGGCGGCCGGCCGCACGCGGTCGACTCCTCCGGGACGTACGGCGGGCTCTACCAGTTCGACACCCGCACCTGGCGCAGCCTCGGCGGCAGCGGCCGCCCCCAGGACGCGCCGGCGGCGGAACAGACCTTCCGCGCGAAGAAGCTGTACAAGCGCCGGGGGACGACGCCCTGGCCGCACTGCGGGGTCCGGCTGCACGGGTGAGCGGTTGCGTGGACGAGAGGCCGCAGGGGCTCGCCGTCCGTGGCCGGGTGCGCCCGGTGCCGGCGACCCGGCCGGCCGGGCCCCCGTACTCTTGTCCCCGTGAGCAGCCCCACCCCCGACGCCCTTCTCGGACCGGCCGACATCCGTGAACTCGCGGCAGCGCTCGGCGTCCGTCCCACCAAGCAGCGCGGCCAGAACTTCGTGATCGACGCCAACACGGTCCGCCGTATCGTGCGCACCGCCGAGGTCCGCCCCGAGGACGTGGTCGTCGAGGTCGGCCCGGGGCTCGGCTCCCTCACGCTCGCCCTGCTGGAGGTCGCCGACCGGGTCACCGCCGTCGAGATCGACGACGTGCTCGCCGCGGCCCTGCCCGCGACCATCGGGGCGCGCATGCCGGCGCGCGCCGACCGGTTCGCGCTGGTCCACTCCGACGCGATGCACGTCACCGAACTGCCCGGCCCCCCGCCGACCGCCCTGGTGGCGAACCTTCCCTACAACGTCGCCGTGCCCGTGCTGCTGCACATGCTCGACACCTTCCCGAGCATCGAGCGGACGCTCGTCATGGTGCAGTCCGAGGTCGCCGACCGGCTCTCGGCCCCGCCCGGCTCGAAGGTGTACGGCGTGCCGTCGGTGAAGGCCAACTGGTACGCAGAGGTGAAGCGGGCCGGGGCCATCGGCCGCAACGTCTTCTGGCCCGCGCCGAACGTCGACAGCGGGCTGGTGTCGCTGGTGCGGCGCGCGGAGCCGGTGAAGACCACGGCCTCCAGACAGGAGGTCTTCGCGGTGGTCGACGCGGCGTTCGCGCAGCGCCGCAAGACCCTGCGGGCGGCGCTCGCCGGCTGGGCCGGATCCGCCGCCGCGGCCGAGGCCGCCCTGGTCGCGGCCGGCGTCTCGCCCCAGGCGCGCGGCGAGTCGCTGACGGTGGAGGAGTTCGCGCGGATCGCGGAGAACAGGGAGGCGGGCGCGTGAGCGTCACGGTACGGGTACCGGCCAAGGTCAACGTCCAGCTCGCGGTCGGCGCCGCCCGCCCCGACGGGTTCCACGACCTCGCCAACGTCTTCCTCGCCGTCGGCCTCCACGACGAGGTGACGGTGACCCCCGCGGAGGAACTCCGGATCACCTGCGAGGGCCCGGACGCCGATCAGGTCCCGCTGGACCGCACCAACCTCGTCGCCCGCGCGGCCATCGCGCTCGCCGCGCGCCGGGGTATCGAGCCGAACGTCCACATCCACATCGCCAAGGACATCCCGGTCGCCGGCGGCATGGCGGGCGGCAGTGCGGACGGCGCCGGCGCGCTGCTCGCCTGCGACCGGCTGTGGGGTACGGCGGCTTCGCGGGCCGAGCTGCTGGCGATCTGCGCCGACCTGGGCAGCGACGTGCCGTTCAGCCTGGTCGGCGGGGCCGCGCTCGGCACCGGCCGGGGGGAACGGCTGACCGCCCTGGAGGTCGGCGGCACCTTCCACTGGGTGTTCGCGATGGCCGGGCGGGGCCTGTCGACCCCGGCGGTGTTCCGCGAGTTCGACCGGCTGGCCGAGGGCCGGGAGATCCCGGAGCCGGTGGCCTCCCCGGAGCTGCTGGCCGCGCTGGCGAAGGGGGACGCGGAGGCGCTGGCGGCCTCGGTCTCCAATGACCTCCAGCCCGCGGCACTGTCCCTGTTCCCGGAGCTGGCGGACACGCTGGAGGCGGGACGCGGGGCGGGGGCGCTCGCCGCGCTGGTCTCCGGGTCCGGGCCCACGACGGCGTTCCTCGCGCGGGACGCCGGGGCGGCGGAGAAGGTCGCCGAGGCCCTGCGGGCGTCGGGGACGTGCAGGTCGGTGCGGACGGCGGCGGGGCCGGTGCCGGGGGCGACGGTTCTCTGAGGGCGCTCAGTACTGGTCGATGGCGGTCAGGTCGATGTCGATCGGGTACGGCTTGGCGACCTCGATGCGGTTGCGGTGCATGCCCGCGTGCACATAGGCCCGGGTGACCGGGTCGAGTTCGTAGACGTGGATCACAGGCCTGCCTGTCTGTCCGTTCTCCTCGACCCGCCAGAAGTTCTCGATGCCGGCGCGGGCGTACTTGTGCGGCTTGGTGGTGCGGTCACGGGACTCGGAATCGGGGGATACGACCTCGACGGCCAAGAACACGTCCTTGGCCTCGAAGCTGGTCTGGCTGGGCCCGGTGACCGCGTCTGCCCAGATCACGCTGACGTCAGGCTCGGGGCCGTTGCGTTTGTCCAGCACCACGGTCATCTCTCGGCTGACCTTGAACTCGGGCGGCAGGTTCTGACGCAGTCCGTTGACCAGCAGGTCGATGACGTTGGCATGGAAACGACGCTGCGGGCTCACGAAGACGAGGCTCCCGTCGATCAACTCGGTGTGCGGCGGGAGGTCGGGCAGGGTGAACAAGTCGTCCACGCTCCAGCCGTCCGCCGGAGGCACTGGCCACCGCGAGGTCGGCTCGACGTCGGGCGCGGCGGCCTCGGAGATCGGCTCGGCAGTCATGGTTCCTCCCATGGGCGGGATTCTGCGACCTGCCTTCCCACCGTAGCCGCCTGTTCCCGATCACGTCATCACAAAGAGTGACCACCCCCTCGCGCCCCGCCCCCCACCCCCGAGGCCCTACGCTAGAAGGCTGACCCCGCGGCGGAGCCGCACGTCGACACAGCCCCGCGCACAGGAGTGAAATGGCCGTCAACCTGGTCAATGTCGAGAACGTCAGCAAGGTGTACGGCACCCGTGCCCTGCTGGACGGCGTCTCGCTCGGCGTGTCCGAAGGGGACCGCATCGGGGTCGTCGGACGCAACGGCGACGGCAAGACCACACTCATCCGGATGCTGGCCAAACTGGAGGAGGCGGACACCGGACGGGTCACGCACTCCGGCGGGCTGCGGCTCGGCGTGCTCACGCAGCACGACTCCCTCGACCCGGCCGCCACCGTCCGGCACGAGGTGATCGGCGACATGGCCGACCACGAGTGGGCCGGCAACGCGAAGGTCAGGGACGTGCTGACCGGGCTGTTCGGCGGGCTGGACCTGCCCGGGTTCCCCAAGGGCCTGGACACCGTCATCGGTCCGCTCTCCGGCGGCGAGCGGCGCCGTATCGCGCTCGCCAAGCTGCTCATCGAGGAGCAGGACCTGATCGTCCTCGACGAGCCCACCAACCACCTCGACGTCGAGGGCATCGCCTGGCTCGCCGAGCACCTGCGGAACCGGCGCTCGGCGCTGGTGTGCGTCACCCACGACCGCTGGTTCCTCGACCAGGTGTGCACGCGCATGTGGGACGTGCAGCGCGGTGACGTGTACGAGTACGAGGGCGGCTACTCCGACTACGTCTTCGCGCGCGCCGAGCGCGAGCGGATCGCCGCCACCGAGGAGGCCAAGCGGCAGAACCTGATCCGCAAGGAGCTGGCCTGGCTGCGGCGCGGGGCGCCCGCGCGCACCTCCAAGCCGCGCTTCCGCGTCGAGGCCGCCAACGAGCTGATCGCGGACGTGCCGCCGCCCCGCGACAGCAGCGAGCTGATGAAGTTCGCCTCCTCCCGGCTCGGCAAGACCGTCTTCGACCTCGAGGACGTCACCGTGCAGGCCGGACCCAAGGTGCTGCTCAAGCACGTCACCTGGCAGCTCGGCCCCGGCGACCGGATCGGTCTCGTCGGCGTGAACGGCGCCGGGAAGACCTCGCTGCTGCGCGCCATGGCCGCCGCCGCGTACTCCGACGGCGAGGAGCAGCCGGCCGGCGGCCGTATCGCCGTCGGCAGGACGGTCAAGCTCGCCTACCTCTCCCAGGAGGTCGCCGAACTCGACCCCACCTGGCGGGTGCTGGAGGCCGTGCAGCGGGTCCGCGAGCGCGTCGACCTCGGCAAGGGGCGCGAGATGACCGCCGGGCAGCTGTGCGAGACGTTCGGCTTCAACAAGGAGAAGCAGTGGACGCCGGTCGGCGACCTGTCGGGCGGTGAGCGGCGGCGGCTGCAGCTGCTGCGCCTGCTGATGGACGAGCCCAACGTCCTCTTCCTGGACGAGCCCACCAACGACCTCGACATCGAGACCCTCACCCAGCTCGAGGACGTCCTCGACGGCTGGCCCGGCTCGATGATCGTCATCTCCCACGACCGGTTCTTCGTCGAGCGCACCACGGACCGCGTCTTCGCCCTCCTCGGCGACGGCACCCTGCGGATGCTGCCGCGCGGCATCGACGAGTACCTGGAGCGGCGCCGGCGCATGGAGGAGGCGGTCGCGGCGCAGACCGCCGCCGCGGCGCCCAAGCCGGCCGGTACGGAGAAGACCGCCG
Source organism: Streptomyces sp. NPDC048192 (assembly GCF_043202415.1). Classification (NCBI taxonomy): domain Bacteria; kingdom Bacillati; phylum Actinomycetota; class Actinomycetes; order Kitasatosporales; family Streptomycetaceae; genus Streptomyces; species Streptomyces sp. NPDC048192. The sequence goes on along the minus strand of NZ_JBIDAL010000005.1, from coordinate 158,458 downwards.
CCGACCAGCGCGCCGCGAAGAAGGAACTCCAGCGGATCGAGCGCCAGTTGGACAAGATCTCCGAGAAGGAGTCCAGGCTGCACGCCCAGATCGCCGAGAACGCCACCGACTTCGCGAAGGTCGCCGACCTGGACGCCCAGCTGCGCGACCTCGTGGGCGAGCGCGAGGAACTGGAGATGCGGTGGCTGGAGTTGGCGGAGGACGCGTAGCAGCGCACCGGCGGACGGACTCGACGGCACCCGGCGCGCGCGGCTCGAATCAAGCCGCGCGCGCCGCTGTTGCGTGCGCCGCGTGAAGGGGGCGTGAAGGCGCGTAACGGCGGCATCACAGGGCGGTCGTCCCTTGGGAACAGCGGCGGAACCGAGCCCCTGCGCTGTCGGTACCGGGTGATAGAAAGAGCCGTCTGAGAACCGTCTGAGTAACGACCCAGGGTCCGTCGAGAACCTCAGGGCGTGGCTAAGAATCAGTGAACGAGGGGGAAGCGCTGATGACCCAGCCGCCCGGTCAGCCGCCGCAGGGCGGATTCGGAGCGCCGCAGGACCAGCCACCGCAGGGTGGCGGATTCGGGGAGCCCCGGACGCCTCCGGCCCAGGGCGGCTTCGGCCCCCCGCAGACACGGCCCCAGTCCGCCCCCGGGGCACCCGCCGCGCCCCCGCCGCCGGCCGGCCCGCCGCAGCCCGGGTACGGCCACCCTCAGCAGCCGGGCCCGTACGGCGCCCCCGCGTCCTACGGGTATCCGCAGCAGCCGGGACCCTACGGGGCGGCGCCCCAGCCCGGGTACGGCCACCCACAGCAGCCGCCGTACCCCGGCGCGCCCGCCCCCGCGCCCGGCGGGAAGAAGAAGACCGCGCTGATCGTCGGCGCCGCGGTGGTCGCGCTGCTCGTCATCGGCGGCACGGTGGCCGCGGTGGTGAGCGGCGGTGGCGACGGCGGCAAGAAGAAGCCGGTCGCGCAGCAGAGCGACGACTCCGAGCACTCCTCCTCCGCTTCGCCGAGCCCGTCGAGCGGCGGCGGTGACGACCCGGAGGACCTCAACGCGGGCCGCAAGGCCGGCGAGGCCAAGGTGCTCTGGTACAAGTCGGCCCCGGACGCCCCCGGCGGCGGCGCCGACGCGCCCGGCATGTGGGTCACCGGCAAAGCGGTGGTGAAGGCGGCGTACAAGCAGGTCTTCGCCTACGGCGTCGGAGACGGCACGCCCGCCTGGAGCCCACTGTCCTTCCCGCAGAAGATCTGCGCGGTCACCCCGGAGAAGTCGGCGGACGACAAGGTCGTCGTCGCGTACATGAGCGGCGCGGACGACAACGCCAAGTGCAACCAGCTCCAGCAGATCGACCTGGGCACCGGCGAGAAGGGCTGGAGCGCCAAGGTCGCCGACGGCGGACTCTTCGACAGCGCGCTCAACGTCGAACTGACCGTGAGCGGCAGGACCTTGATGGTGGGCCGTTCGGAGTCGGGCACGGCGTACGACATCGACAGCGGCAAGAAGCTGTACGACAAGGAGAAGTACGGTGCCTCCTGCTTCCCCGCCGCCTACGCGGGCGACAGCGGCCGGCTGATCCAGGTGTCCTCCTGCGGCGCCGGCGGCGGCAACGCGCACGACGAGATCCAGGAACTGGACCCGGCCACCGGCAAGGTGCGCTGGTCCCAGCCGGTGAAGAAGGGCTGGCAGGTCACCCGGACCTTCTCCGTGGACCCGCTGGTGGTCTATCTGACCAACCAGGACAAGAAGGCCTGGAACATCTCGACCTTCACCAAGAACGGCACGTTCCGCTCCGAGGTGAAGGTCGACGAGAAGTTCGGCCCGCGCTGCGGCTGGGCGATCCTCGAACGCGATCTGCAGGGCTGCCAGGGCGTGGCCGCGGACGCCGACACGCTGTACCTGCCGACGAACGCCACCGCGAGCGCCAACGAGATCGTCGCCGTCTCCCTGGCCGACGGCAAGGCGAAGTGGCGGGTGAAGTCCCCGGTGGACGAGCCGATGTACCCGGTGAAGGTCGAGGGCGGCAGGCTCGTCGCCTATGTGCAGCCGTCGTACGACGCGGGCGGCCAGGTCGTGTCGATCCCGGCCGGCGGCTCCTCCCACCCTGTCACCAAGCTGCTGCAGAACCCGCAGGGCACCGCCGAGATCGAGGACACCTTCTACGACAGCGTCGTGGACTGGGCCGGCGGGCGGTTCTTCATCTCCTCCGGCCGGCTGTCCGGCAGCGACCAGGCGAAGGAAAAGCTGATCATGGCCTTCGGCAACTGAGCCGCCGTCCGGCGCCCTTCACGTCCGTCCCGAGTCCCCGTCCCCGACAGGCTTTCCGAGCCTCACCGAGGTACCCCGCGTCATGACCCAGCCGCCCCCTCCGCCGCCGAACCAGCCGCCGCAGCAGCCCGGCTTCGGCCCCACGAACCCGAACCAGGCCCCGCAGCAGCCCCCGCAGCCGCCGCCCGGCTACGGCTACCCGCATCCGGCACCGCCCCCGCAGCCGCCCCAGCCCGGTTACGGCTACCCCGGCCCGCAGCAGAACCCGTACGGCCAGCAGCCCGTCGCCGGTTACGGGGTCCCGCAGAACCCGTACGCCCAGCCCGTACCGCCCGGTTACGGCTATCCGGGCCGGCCGCCGCAGGCGCCGATGCCGCCGCAGCCGGGGCAGGGCGGCGGACGGAACACCACCGCGCTCGTCATCGTCGTCGCGGCGGTCGTCGCCATCGCCCTGATCGTCGCCGGCGGCATCTGGTACGCCAACTCCTCCGGGGACGGCGGCAAGAAGCACGACACGGCCTCCTCCAGCGGCGGCACCGGCGGCACCGGCGGCAAGAACGGCAGCGGCGGCACCGGCGGCGGCAAGGAGAAAGTGCCGGCCGACCCGGCGGCGAAGGTGCTGTTCAAGGTGGCGCGGCCCACGGCGGACGACGTGGTGAGCACCGTGGGCTCATGGCTGACCGACAAGGTCTACGCCAAGAGCGGTGTCGCCGAGGTCGTCGGCTACGACCCGGCCAAGGGCACCAGGTTGTGGACGATCAAGCTGCCCGGCCCGGTCTGCGCGGCCAGCAGGCAGGCCACGTCCGACGGCAGGACCGCGATCACCTACCAGCCGAAGTGGGACACGAAGGACCACTTCGCCGGGTGCACGCAGATCGCCGCGATCGATCTGGACGCCGGCAAGAAACTGTGGACGAAGACGGTCAAGTCCGGTGACTACCCGGTCAGTTACCAGAACGTGACGGTCGGCCAGCGCACCGTCGCGGTCGGCGACACCGAGGGCGGGGCCGCCTTCGACATCGACTCCGGCAAGCCGCTGTGGCTGCCGAAGCCGGGCGACGACTGCTACGACGCCGGGTACGGCGGCGGCGCCAAGCTGGTCGCGGTGCGCAACTGCGGAGACGTCGACAACACGCGGCTGCTCATCCAGACCCTGGACCCGAAGACGGGGAAGGTGATCTCCGAGTACCGCCTGGACCAGGGCATCGACGAGGCCTCCGTCGTCTCCACCGACCCGCTGGTGGTGGCCGCCCGCGCGGGCGACAACAGCCAGAACATGGACTACTTCTCCATCGACAACAAGACGGGGAAGCTGCTCGCGCACATCTCGGCGCCGACCGACGCCTACGGCGGCAAGTGCGAGGGAATCACCCGCTTCGAGGACTGCCACGAGATCGTCGTCGGCAACGGCAAGCTCTACCTGCCGACCGCGGAGCACGACTCCTCCTCCGGATACGGCCAGACCAACTCGATCGTCGCCTTCGACCTCACCACCGGGAAGCCGACGGGCCAGCGCGCCGACGCCGGCGACGACTCCACGATCGTGCCGCTGCGCATGGACGGGAGCAATCTGCTCGCCTACAAGCCGCCGACCTACAACGGCGGCGGTCAGGTCGTCAGCATCGACGGCGGCAGCTTCAAGGAGACCAAGCTGCTGGTGACCCCGTCCGAGCGCAAGGTGCGCGAGGCGGAGAGCAACTTCCTGCCCGACAGCCATGAGTACCTCTTCCACGACGGCCGCCTGTACATGGGGCAGATCTTCGCCGCCCACAAGGGCTCGTCGTCGATCGGCGAGGACGACCTGGTGCTGGCGTTCGGCACGGGCGGCTGACCGTCCCGCCGGGCCGCCGTGACGGGTCTCCCCCGAATGGGTGACTTGCCGAGAAGTGCCCCGGATTTCATCGATCCGGGGCACTTCTCATCAGGAGGGGCAGCGCGACGTCGAACAAGCGTGTAGCTTCCGGGGGCATATAGAGGGCGGAGGTGCCGGGGGGCCCTCTGTCCTTGCGGACCGGTGGGCGTCCATAGTGGGGCATCCATGGGGGGGACTGGGGGGTTGCTCTATGGGAGTGCGGCTCATGGTCGTCGACGACCATCGCCTGCTCGCGGAGGCGCTCGCGTCGGCGCTCAAGCTGCGCGGGCACCGGGTGCTCGCCGCGGCGGCGCCGGCCGCGGGCGCGGCGGACCTGGTGATCGCGCGGGCGCCGGAGGTGTGCCTGCTGGGTACGGCGGCGCCGGCCGAACCGGGCGTCTTCGACCCGGTGACGAAGATCAAGCGGGAGCGGCCGCAGGTCGCGGTGCTGGTGCTCGGGCCGGTGCCGTCGCCGCGCGGGATCGCGGCGGCGTTCGCGGCCGGCGCGTCGGGGTACGTGCGGCACGACGAGCGGATCGAGGGCGTGGAGCGGGCGATCATGAAGGCGCGCGCCGGGGAGGCGGCGGTCGCCCCGCAACTGCTGCAGGGGGCGTTCGGGGAGCTGCTCAACCCCGCCGCGCAGCCCGATGACGAGGCCCAGCGGCTGCTGTCGATGCTGACGCCGCGGGAGGTGGAGGTGCTGGTCCGGGTGGCCGACGGCGAGGACACCCGGGTGATCGCCGCCGGCATGGGCATCGCGCCGAGCACCGCCCGCACCCACGTCCAGCGGGTCCTGATGAAGCTGGGCGTGGGGTCGCGGCTGGAGGCGGCGGCGCTGGCCGCGCGGACGGGACTGCTGGATCGGGCGGGGCCGCTGCGTCCCGGTCCCGAATAGAGGCCCGGCGCCGGTGCGGGCCGCGTCACCCCGGCGGCACCACTGCCCGCAGCTGCGGCGAGGGGGCGCGAGCCGCGCGAGCAGCTCCACGCCCCCGGCGAGGAGTGCGGCGCTACTCGCCCCGCTCCTCCTCCGGCAGCCCCTCCGGAGGAATCGGCGGCGGCGTCGGCCGCAGCCTCAGCCAGACCAGGAAGAAGATGCCCAGCAGGAGCATGCCGATCCCGGTCCACAGGTTGATGTTGACGCCCTGGGCCTTGTCGATGGCGGCCTTGGAGTCGGTGATGCCGGTGATGGTGACGATGACGCCGTACAGCACGAACAGGCCGCCGATGATGCGGCGCAGGTCGAAGATGCGGGCCGCCGTCGCCGACTTGCCCTGCAGCTCGGTGACCTCCCGCTGGACGTCCTTCTCGCTGTAGTGGAAGCCCTCGCCCGGGCGGTCGGAGTGCGCGTTGTCGCTCATGGTTTCCTCGATCCTCCCGCGTCAGAACGAGAACGGGATGTAGCAGGCGGCGGCCAGCACGACCGCGCCCCAGCCGAGCAGGGCCGGCCGGCGGTACCAGGCCTCGTCCCCGGGCGCGGGCGGTTCGGACATGCCGGGGGAGCGGGTGCCGTAGACCAGGCCCTGCAGCTCCTCGGCCGGCTTGGGCCGGGTGAACAGGGACACCGCGACCATCACGACGGCGCCGGCGACGAAGCCCGCGATCGCGGAGACGAAGTTGGCGCCCTGGTCGGAGGGGATGTCGATGATCCCCTTCTTGTAGAGGACGAAGTAGTTGACCATCGCGGTCACGGTGCCCGCGAGCAGGCCCCAGAAGCCGGACTTGGCGGACGCCCGCTTCCAGAACATGCCGACGATGAACACGACGAACATCGGCACGTTGAAGAAGGAGAACAGCGTCTGCAGGTAGCTCATGATGTTCGAGAACGAGGACGCCAGGAACGCCGTGCCGATGGAGGCGAGGACGCCGATGACGGTGATCAGGCGGCCGAACCGGACGTAGTACGCGTCCTCGCGGCCCCGCACCACGTACTTCGCCCAGATGTCGTTGGTGAACACGGTGTTGAAGGACGACACGTTGGCCGCCATGCCGGCCATGAAGGCGGCGAGCAGACCGGTGACCGCGATGCCGAGCACGCCGTTGGGCAGCAGCTCCTGCATCAGGTACGGGATGGCGTCGTTGTACTGGTAGCCGGAGCCGGCGGTGCCGAACTTCGGGATGAGCGCGGCGGCGACCAGGCCCGGGATCATCACCAGGAAGACGATGAAGATCTTCGGGTAGGCGGCGATCAGCGGGGTGCGCTGACCGGCGGAGAGGTTCTTGGCGGACAGGGCGCGCTGCACCTCGGCGAAGTTGGTCGTCCAGTAGCCGAAGGAGAGGACGAATCCGAGGCCGAGGACGATGGTCAGCCAGTTGGCGCCGAGCGGGTTGACGTGGCCGATGCCGGTGCCGCCCCAGGCGGTGGTGAAGTTCGCCCCGTGGCTCGCGGTGAGCTTGTGCGTCAGGCCGTCCCAGCCGCCGACCTTCTTCAGGCCGAGCGCGGTGATGGGGATGAGCGCGGCCAGGATCACGAAGAACTGCAGGACCTCGTTGTAGATCGCCGAGGACAGACCGCCGAGGGTGATGTACGCGAGGACGAAGGCGCCGGCGACCACGATGGCCACCCACTGCGGCCAGCCGAGCAGGGCCTCCACGACGATCGCGAGGGCGTAGAGGTTGACGCCCGCGATGAGGATGGCGGCGAACGCGAACAGGATCGAACTGAGCAGGTGCGCGGCTCGGTCGAAGCGCAGCAGCAGGAACTCGGGGACCGAGCGGACCTTGCTGCCGTAGTAGAACGGCATCATCACCAGGCCCAGGAAGACCATGGCCGGGATGGCGCCGATCCAGTACCAGTGCACGGTGTACGCGCCGTACTGGGCGCTGTTCGCCGCCATGCCCAGGATCTCGGTGGCCGCCAGGTTCGCCGAGATGAAGGCGAGGCCGGTGATCCAGGCGGGCAGCGAGCGACCGGACAGGAAGAAGTCGAGGCTGGTCTTCACCGAGCGGCGGGCCGCGAAGCCGATGCCGAGCACGACGACGAAGTAGATCGCCAGGATCGTGTAGTCCAGCCAGTTGGTGGGGAGCCGTAGCTGCGCCGCCAGGTACACGGGGCTGTCTGTGGGGGTTTGCATGGGTACTCGCTTCGTTGCGCGAACTGATCCAGAGCGGAACCTACGCCGCCGCCTTCAGTATTTGAACACTTCTGTTGGTGTTCTTTGTTTGATTGTGATGAACCGCAGTGTTGTCGAGTTGTGATCTGTTATGTTTGATTGTGTTGAGTGATTGGGTGCGGGACGTAGAGGAGTCCGGCGTTGAAGAAGACCTCGACACGGCTGGCCGACGGTCGTGAGCTCATCTACTACGACCTGCGGGACGACACCGTGCGGGACGCCGTCGACCGCCGCCCGCTGGAGCGGACCCATACGACGTCCGAGATCCGCCGTGACGTGCTGCTCGGCGACTCGGTCGCCGTCGCCTCCCACCGCCAGGGCCGCACCTACCACCCGCCGGCCGACGAGTGCCCCCTGTGCCCGACGCGGGACGGCCGGCTCAGCGAGATCCCGGACTCGTCGTACGACGTCGTCGTCTTCGAGAACCGGTTCCCCTCCCTCGCCGGGGACTCCGGCCGCTGCGAGGTCGTCTGCTTCACCTCCGACCACGATGCCTCCTTCGCCGACCTGAGCGCCGAGCAGGCGCGCCTGGTGCTGGACGCCTGGACGGACCGGACGTCGGAGCTGTCGCATCTGCCCTCCGTCGAGCAGGTGTTCTGTTTCGAGAACCGCGGCGCCGAGATCGGTGTGACCCTGGGTCACCCGCACGGACAGATCTACGCCTACCCGTTCACCACCCCGCGCACCGCGCTGATGCTCCGCTCGCTCGCCGCGCACAAGGAGGCGACCGGCGGCGAGAACCTCTTCGACGCCGTCCTGGAACAGGAACGCGCCGGGGAGCGGGTCGTCCTTGAGGGTGAACACTGGGCGGCGTTCGTGCCGTACGCGGCGCACTGGCCGTACGAGGTCCACCTGTACCCGAAGCGCCGCGTGCCCGACCTGCTCGCCCTCGACGAGGCGGCGCGCACAGAATTCCCCCAGGTGTATCTGGAACTCTTGAAGCGCTTCGACCGGATCTTCGGCGAGGGTGAGCCTCCGACGCCGTACATCGCGGCCTGGCACCAGGCCCCTTTCGGCGCGCTGGAGGAGTTCGACGGCGTCACCCGCGACGACTTCGCGCTCCACCTCGAGCTTTTCACCATCCGCCGCACTTCCGGCAAGCTGAAGTTCCTCGCGGGTTCCGAGTCCGGCATGAACGTGTTCATCAACGACGTGCCGCCGGAACGCGCGGCCGAGCGACTGCGAGAGGTAGCGAGTTCATGAAGTACCTGGTGACCGGTGGCGCCGGTTACGTCGGCAGTGTCGTGGCCCAGCACCTGCTGGAGGCCGGCCACGAGGTCACCGTCCTGGACAACCTCTCCACCGGTTTCCGCGAGGGCGTCCCGGCCGGCGCGGCCTTCGTCGAGGGCGACATCCGCGACGCCGCCAAGTGGCTCGACCCCTCCTACGACGGCGTGCTGCACTTCGCCGCCTCCTCGCAGGTCGGCGAGTCGGTGGTGAAGCCGGAGAAGTACTGGGACAACAACGTCGCCGGCTCGCTGGCGCTGCTCGGCGCCATGCGCGAGGCGGGCGTGCGCAGGCTGGTGTTCTCCTCCACGGCGGCCACCTACGGCGAGCCGGAGCAGGTCCCGATCGTGGAGAGCGCCCCGACGCGGCCGACCAACCCCTACGGCGCCACCAAGCTGGCCGTCGACCACATGATCACCAGCGAGGCGGACGCCCACGGCCTGGCCGCGGTCTCCCTGCGCTACTTCAACGTGGCCGGCGCCTACGGCGCCCACGGCGAGCGCCACGACCCCGAGTCGCACCTCATCCCGCTGGTCCTCCAGGTCGCCCAGGGCCGCCGCGAGGCGATCTCCGTCTACGGCGACGACTACCCGACCCCGGACGGCACCTGCGTGCGCGACTACATCCACGTCGCCGACCTGGCCGAGGCCCACCTGCTGGCCCTGAAGTCGGCCCGCCCGGGCGAGCACCTGATCTGCAACCTCGGCAACGGCGAGGGCTTCTCCGTGCGCCAGGTCATCGAGACGGTCCGGCAGGTCACCGGCCACCCGATCCCCGAGGTGGTCGCCCCTCGCCGGGGCGGCGACCCCGCGGTCCTGGTCGCCTCCGCCGAGGCCGCCCGCGAGAAACTCGGCTGGAACCCGTCCCGCGCGGATCTCGCGGGCATCGTCGCGGACGCGTGGGAGTTCGCACAGCACATCGCAAGGGGGCAGTAGTGGGGGCACAGCAGGTCGCGCAGCGCTTCACCGAGCTGTACGGGGCCGCGCCGGACGGCGTCTGGGCGGCACCGGGCCGGGTCAACCTGATCGGTGAGCACACCGACTACAACGACGGCTTCGTGATGCCGTTCGCCCTGCCGCACCGGACCGTCGCCGCGGTCTCCCGCCGCGCCGACGGCGTCCTGCGGCTGCACTCGGCGGACATCGGGGGCGGCGTGAAGGAGCTGCGGCTGGACGCCCTGGCCCCGCAGAGCGACGACGACTGGACGGCGTACCCGGCGGGGGTCGTCTGGGCGCTGCGCGAGGCGGGCCACGCGGTGACCGGCGCGGACGTCCACCTGTCCTCGACGGTCCCGACCGGCGCGGGCCTGTCCTCCTCGGCGGCGCTGGAGGTGGTGATCGCCCTCGCCCTGAACGACCTGTACGAACTGGGGCTGCCGGGCTGGAAGCTGGCGCGCCTGTGCCAGCGCGCCGAGAACGTCTACGTCGGCGCCCCGACCGGCATCATGGACCAGACTGCGTCCGCCTGCTGCGAGGCCGGCCACGCCCTGTTCCTCGACACCCGCGACCTGTCCCAGCGGCAGATCCCGTTCGACCTCGCGGCCGAGGGCCTGCGGCTGCTGGTCGTCGACACCCAGGTCAAGCACGCGCACAGCGGCGGCGAGTACGGCAAGCGCCGCGCCGGCTGCGAGAAGGGCGCGGCCCTGCTCGGCGTCGACGCCCTGCGGGACATCCCCTACGGCGAGCTCGAGGCGGCGCTCCAGCGGCTGGGCGACGAGGAGGAGGTGCGCCGCCTGGTCCGGCACGTGGTGACCGAGGACCAGCGCGTCGAGCGGGTCGTCGAACTGCTCCGGGCCGGCGACACCCGCGCCATCGGCGCCGTCCTCACCGAGGGGCACGCCTCCCTGCGCGACGACTTCCGCATCTCCTGCCCGGAGTTGGACCTGGTCGTCGACACCGCCCTGGCGAACGGCGCGCTCGGCGCCCGCATGACCGGCGGCGGCTTCGGCGGCTCGGCGATCGTGCTGACGGAGGCGGCCGAGGTGGACACCCTCACCAAGGCCGTCGAGGAGGCGTTCGCCGCCGCGGAGTTCACGACCCCGCGCGTGTTCGAGGCGGTGCCGTCGGCGGGTGCCGTCCGGTTGCTGTGACGCCCTCGCCGGTCTGCACCCGGCAGATCACGTCGGGCTCTGTCGACTTTCGTCCCGATACGAAACTCCCGGCTCACCCCACACGCCCGAAGGCGGCCAGTTCTGTAAATCGGCTTCCACCGGGTGCTGCCATCCGTACTCTGAGGAGCAGCGCCGGTGGGGGCCGGTGCTGATCAGGGGGCGAGACAGGCGGGTACGGCGCCCGCGGTGGGGTATCTGTTTCCGCGACGGCGGCGGCCGTGCGGCGCGTGGCCTCTCCGCGTGGGTGCCGTGTCCGTCCGGCGGGTGCCGAGCCTGCGCGGCGTCTCGTTCTCCACAGGACCAGGCCCGGTCCGGGAGGGGTTTCGTGGTTCGTATCCGAGTCCTGGTCGTCGACGACCACCGCATCTTCGCCGAGTCGCTCGCCGCCGCCCTGGCCGCCGAGCCGGACGTCGAGGTCTCCGCCGCCGGCAGCGGCCCCGCCGCGCTGCGCTGCCTGGAGCGGGCGGCCGGGGAGGGCCGCCGCTTCGACGTGCTGCTGGTCGACGCCGACCTCGGCGGCACCGTGCCCGGCGGCCGTCCCGCCGTGCCCGTGCAGGACGGCGACGAGGAGGGCCTGGTCGACGGGATCTCCCTGGTCGCGGGCGTGCGCGCCGCGCAGCCCGGGGTGCGGATCGTCGTGCTCGCCGAGAAGGACGACTCCCGGCGCGCGGCGCTCGCTCTGCAGGCCGGCGCCTCCGGGTGGGTCGCCAAGGACTGCTCGCTGTCCCGGCTGCTGACGGTGATCCGGGGCGTGCTGCGCGACGAGACCCATCTGCCGCCCGCGCTGCTCACCGGCGTCCTCAGGGAGCTGACGGCCGCCCGCCGGCACCGCACCGAGAGCGAGCGGCTGGTGGAGTCGCTCACCCCGCGCGAGCGGGAGGTGCTGCGCTGCATGGTCGCGGGGCTGGGCCGCAAGGCCGTCGCCGAGCGGCTGTTCCTCTCCCCGCACACCGTGCGCACCCACATGCAGAACGTCCTCGGCAAGCTGGGCGTCCACTCCACGCTGGCCGCCGTCGCCCTGGCCCGCCGCGCGGGGGTCGGCCCGGCCGACCTAACCGGGGATGTTGTCGAACGGGGCGGTCAATTGGCGTAGCAGCCCGGCCAGTTCCGCCCGCTGGGCGTGGGACAGCTCGCCGAGGATCGCCCGCTCCTGCTCCAGCAGGCCGGCCAGCGCCTGGTCGGCGCGGTCCCGGCCGGTGTCGGTCAGCCGGACCAGCACACCGCGCCGGTCGCTCGGGTCCGGCAGCCGCTCCACCAGGCCCTTCTTGGCCAGCCGGTCGATGCGGTTGGTCATCGTGCCCGAGGTGACCAGGGTCTGCGTCAGCAGCTGGCCGGGGGAGAGCTGGTACGGCGTGCCGGCGCGCCGCAGCGCGGTGAGCACGTCGAACTCCCACGGCTCCAGCTGATGCTCGGCGAAGGCGAGCCGCCGGGCACGGTCCAGATGCCGGGCGAGCCGGCTCACCCGGCTGAGCACTTCCAGCGGCTCCACGTCGAGGTCCGGACGTTCCCGGCGCCACGCTGCGACCAGCCGATCGACCTCGTCCTCCATGGAGATCAGTGTAGTGGTTGTGTCGACATGAAGTCTCTTGATTTCAAGTCTCTTGACATCAAGAGAAATGGGGGGGAGAGTGGACGCATGACGACACCCAGCTGGGACCCCGGGCAGTATCTGCGGCACGCCGGTCACCGGGCCCGTCCCTTCGCCGACCTGCTCGCCCGCGTCCCCGACCCGCCCACCCCGGCGCCCCGCGTCGCCGACCTCGGCTGCGGCCCGGGCAACGTCACCGCGCGGCTCACCGAACGCTGGCCCGCCGCCCACGTCACCGGCTACGACAACTCGCCCGCCATGCTCGACGCGGCCCACACCGCGCACGAGGGACCCACGGCCGGCGGCGGACGGCTCGACTTCGCCCACGCCGACGTCCGCACCTGGGCGCCCGAGGAGCCGCACGACCTGATCGTCTCCAACGCGACGCTGCAGTGGGTGCCGGGGCACGCCGACCGCTTCGCCGACTGGATCGCCGGCCTCAGACCCGGCGGCACCCTCGCCTTCCAGGTGCCGGACAACATCGACGCCCCGCTGCACGCCCTGATGCGGGAACTCGCCGCCGCCCCCCGCTGGAAGAGCCGCCTCGCCGATGTGCTGCGCCGCACCGACTCCGTGCACACCCCCGGCGCCTACCTGGACCGCCTCGCCCGCCTGGGCTGCGCGACCGACGTGTGGCAGACGACGTACCTCCACGTCCTTCAGGGCGAGGATCCCGTCCTGGACTGGGTGAAGGGCACCGGACTCAGGCCCGCGCTGACCGCCCTCGCCGACGACCCCGAGGCCCGGGAGCGGTTCCTCGCCGAGTACCGGGACATGCTGCGGCAGGCGTACCCGAGCGCGCCGTACGGCACCGTCCTGCCCTTCCGCCGCCTGTTCGCCGTCGCCGTGAAGGAGGCCCGGGCATGATCACCGCGCTCGACCATGTACAACTGGCGGCCCCGCCCGGATCGGAGGACGCGCTGCGGGCGTACTACGCCGGCGTCCTGGGCATGACCGAGATCCCGAAACCGCCGGTCCTGGCGGCACGCGGGGGCTGCTGGTTCCAGGCGGGAGCCGTGCAGCTGCACCTGGGTGCCGAGGAGGACTTCCGGCCCGCGAGGAAGGCCCACCCGGGGCTCAGGGTGACGGGCATCGAGGCGTACGCCGCCCGGCTCGCCGCCCGGGGCGCACCGGTGACCTGGGACGACAACCTCCCCGGCCACCTGCGCTTCTACTCCGAGGATCCGGTGGGCAACCGGCTGGAGTTCCTGGAACCGGCCGGCTAGCCCCCGCTCCGGGTCAGCTCCTGCGGTGCCCGATCAGCCGCGGCTTCTGCTCCAGACCGTCCAGGCCGTGCCACGCCAGGTTCACCAGGTGCGCGGCGACCTCCGCCTTCTTCGGGCGGCGCACGTCCAGCCACCACTGGCCGGTCAGCGCCACCATGCCGACCAGCGCCTGCGCGTACAGCGGGGCCAGCTTCGGGTCGAAGCCGCGGGACTTGAACTCGCGGCCCAGGATGTCCTCCACCTGCGTCGCGATGTCCGAGATCAGCGAGGCGAAGGACCCCGTGGACTGCGGGATGGGGGAGTCGCGGACCAGGATGCGGAAGCCGTCCGTGTACTCCTCGATGTAGTCCAGCAGCGCGAACGCCGCCTGCTCGCACAGCTCGCGCGGGTGCCCGGCCGTCAGGGAGCCGGTCACCATGTCCAGCAGGCGGCGCATCTCGCGGTCCACGACCACCGCGTACAGGCCCTCCTTGCCGCCGAAATGCTCGTACACCACCGGTTTGGACACCCCGGCCCTGGCCGCGATCTCCTCCACGGAGGTGCCTTCGAAACCTTTCGCCGCGAAGAGGGTGCGACCGATCTCCAGCAGCTGCTGGCGGCGCTCGGCACCGGTCATACGGGTCCGGCGGGTCCGCCGCGGCTTTTCGTTGCTTGAGGTGCTGCTGGAGTCGGTCGCCACGGCGTCAATCATGCCGCCTTCGCGGTCTCCTTCCGGCGCCGGAAGCCGTCGTCACCGGTGTTGCGGCGGGAATCGATACGCGAGCGTGACGGCCAGCGCACGTCGTACGCCCAGCCGAGCAGCTCGAAGATCCGGATGAACCGCGCCGAGGAGTCGATCTGGCCGCGCATCACACCGTGTCGCGCCGACGTCGGGTCGGCGTGGTGCAGGTTGTGCCAGGACTCGCCGCAGGAGAGCACCGCCAGCCACCACACGTTGCCCGAGCGGTCCCGCGACTTGAACGGCCGCTTGCCCACCGCGTGGCAGATCGAGTTGATCGACCACGTCACGTGGTGCAGCAGCGCCACCCGCACGAGTGAACCCCAGAAGAACGCGGTGAACGCACCCCACCAGGACATCGTCGCCAGACCGCCGATCAGCGGCGGCAGCCCCAGGGACACGGCCGTCCACAGCACGAACTGGCGGGAGATCGCCCGCATCGCCGGGTCCTTGATCAGATCCGGCGCGTACTTGTCCTGCGGCGTCTGCTCCTCGTCGAACATCCAGCCGATGTGGGCCCACCACAGGCCCTTGATCAGCGCCGGGACCGTCTCCCCGAACCGCCACGGCGAGTGCGGGTCGCCCTCGGCGTCGGAGAACTTGTGGTGCTTGCGGTGATCGGCCACCCAGCGCACCAGGGGCCCCTCCACGGCCAGCGACCCCATGATCGCCAGCGCGATCCGCAGCGGCCGCTTCGCCTTGAACGAACCGTGGGTGAAGTACCGGTGGAAACCGATCGTGATGCCGTGGCACCCCAGGAAGTAGAAGAACACCAGCAGGCCCAGATCGAGCCAGCTCACCCCCCAGCCCCAGGCCAGCGGCACGGCCGCCACCAGTGCCAGGAACGGCACGGTGATGAACAAAAGCAGCGTGATCTGCTCGATCGAACGCTTCTGCTCGCCACCCAGCGTGGCGGAGGGGGGAGAGGTGTCGGTGGCCTTACGGGCTTCTTCGATCACGTCGGAACTTGAGGTCATGCGCGTCCCCTGTGGGGTCGAGGGTCGAGGCAGGCGCCGGGCCGGCGGAACCGCACGGAAGTGGACGGTGCTTCCCTACGGTTCCGTAACCTACGGCGTCGTAAGTATGGCAGCGTGTCGTGCGGCGGCAAGAGCCCCGGAGCCTGCGCGTCCTCATCGACACCTATCCTTGAACTCGGTCGGACAGCGCGGTCCGCTGAAGTTTCCTTCCCGGACGCTCCGGCCCGTATGCGGCACCCGCCGCCGCGGCAGCCGGCCGGGTTCCCTCCAGACGAGCTTCCACACTGCAAGGAGCCGCACCTGTGAGCAGTGCCGACGACCAGACCACCACGACCAGCAGCGAGCTGCGCGCCGACATCCGCCGGCTGGGTGATCTCCTCGGCGAGACCCTCGTACGGCAGGAAGGACCCGAGCTCCTCGACCTGGTCGAGAAGGTCCGCCGCCTCACCCGCGAGGACGGCGAGGCCGCCGCCGAGCTGCTGCGCGGCACCGAACTGGAGACCGCGGCCAAGCTGGTCCGCGCCTTCTCGGTCTACTTCCACCTCGCCAACGTCACCGAGCAGGTGCACCGCGGCCGCGAACTGCGTGCCCGACGCGCCGCCGAGGGCGGCCTCCTCGCCCGTACGGCGGACCGGCTCAAGGACGCCGACCCCGAGCACCTGAAGCAGACCGTCCAGAACCTGAACGTCCGCCCGGTGTTCACGGCGCATCCCACCGAGGCCGCGCGCCGCTCGGTCCTCAACAAGCTCCGGCGCATCGCCGCACTCCTGGAGACCCCCGTCCAGGGCTCCGACCGCCGCCGCCACGACGTCCGCCTCGCCGAGAACATCGACCTCGTCTGGCAGACCGACGAGCTGCGCGTCGTACGCCCCGAACCCGCCGACGAGGCCCGCAACGCCATCTACTACCTCGACGAGCTCCACGCGAACGCCGTCGGCGACGTCCTGGAGGACCTCACCGCCGAACTGGAACGCGTCGGCGTCAAGCTCCCCGACGGCACCCGCCCCCTCACCTTCGGCACCTGGATCGGCGGCGACCGCGACGGCAACCCCAACGTCACCCCCGAGGTCACCTGGGACGTCCTGATCCTCCAGCACGAACACGGCATCAACGACGCCCTGGAGACCATCGACGAACTGCGCGGCCTGCTCTCCAACTCCATCCGCTACACCGGCGCCACCGAGGAACTCCTCGAGTCCCTCAAGACCGACCTGGAGCGGCTGCCCGAGATCAGCCCCCGCTACAAGCGCCTCAACGCCGAGGAGCCCTACCGGCTCAAGGCCACCTGCATCCGGCAGAAGCTGGAGAACACCAAGCAGCGCCTCGCCAAGGGCACCCCGCACGAGCCGGGCCGCGACTACCTCGGCACCAGTGAGATGCTCGCCGACCTGCGGATCATCCAGAGCTCCCTGCGTGAGCACCGCGGCGGCCTCCTCGCCGACGGCCGCCTCGCCCGCACCATCCGCACCCTCGCCGCCTTCGGCCTCCAGCTCGCCACCATGGACGTCCGCGAACACGCCGACGCCCACCACCACGCCCTCGGCCAGCTCTTCGACCGCCTCGGCGAGGAGTCCTGGCGCTACGCCGACATGCCCCGCGAGTACCGCGCCAAGCTCCTCGCCAAGGAACTGCGCTCCAGAAGGCCGCTCGCCCCCACCCCGGCCCCCGTCGACGCCGCCGGGCAGAAGACCCTCGGCGTCTTCCAGACGATCAAGCGCGCCCTGGAGGTCTTCGGACCCGAGGTCATCGAGTCCTACATCATCTCCATGTGCCAGGGCGCCGACGACGTCTTCGCCGCCGCCGTCCTCGCCCGCGAGGCCGGCCTCATCGACCTGCACGCCGGCTGGGCGAAGATCGGCATCGTGCCGCTGCTGGAGACCACCGACGAGCTGCGCGCCGCCGACACCATCCTCGAGGACATGCTCTCCGACCCGTCCTACCGGCGCCTGGTCGCGCTGCGCGGCGACGTCCAGGAGGTCATGCTCGGCTACTCCGACTCCTCCAAGTTCGGCGGCATCACCACCAGCCAGTGGGAGATCCACCGCGCCCAGCGCCGCCTGCGCGACGTCGCCCACCGCTACGGCGTCCGGCTGCGCCTCTTCCACGGCCGCGGCGGCACCGTCGGCCGCGGCGGCGGCCCCTCCCACGACGCCATCCTCGCCCAGCCCTGGGGCACCCTCGAAGGCGAGATCAAGGTCACCGAGCAGGGCGAGGTCATCTCCGACAAGTACCTCATCCCCTCCCTCGCCCGGGAGAACCTGGAACTGACCGTAGCGGCCACCCTCCAGGCCTCCGCCCTGCACACCGCCCCCCGCCAGTCCACCGAGGCCCTCGCCCGCTGGGACGCGGCCATGGACGTCGTCTCCGACGCCGCCCACGCCGCCTACCGCCGCCTGGTCGAGGACCCCGACCTGCCGACGTACTTCCTCGCCTCCACCCCCGTCGACCAGCTCGCCGAACTGCACCTGGGCTCGCGGCCCTCCCGCCGCCCCGGCTCGGGCGTCTCGCTCGACGGACTGCGCGCCATCCCGTGGGTGTTCGGCTGGACCCAGTCCCGGCAGATCGTCCCCGGCTGGTTCGGCGTCGGCTCCGGCCTCAAGGCCCTGCGCGAGGCCGGCCTCGACACCGTCCTCGCCGAGATGCACCAGCAGTGGCACTTCTTCCGCAACTTCATCTCCAACGTCGAGATGACCCTCGCGAAGACCGACCTGCGCATCGCCCAGCACTACGTCGACACCCTCGTCCCCGACGAGCTCAAGCACGTCTTCGACACCATCAAGGCCGAACACGACCTGACCGTCGCCGAGGTCCTGCGCGTCACCGGCGAGAAGGAACTCCTGGACCACCAGCCGGTCCTCAAGCAGACCTTCGCCATCCGCGACGCCTACCTCGACCCGATCAGCTACCTCCAGGTCGCCCTCCTCAAGCGGCAGCGCGACGCCGCCGCGGCCGGCGAACAGCCCGACCCGCTGCTCTCCCGCGCCCTGCTGCTCACCGTCAACGGCGTCGCCGCCGGCCTGCGCAACACCGGCTGACCGAAGAGAACGCCGCACGACGGCCACGGCACACGACGGTGCCCCCGAGCCACGCTGCTCGGGGGCACCGCCCGTTCACCAGGGCCGGCGATCAGCCGCGGGCCGCCTTCCGGCGCCGCAGCACCAGGAAACCGCCGCCCGCGACCAGCGCCGCCGCCACACCCGACAGCACACCCACCGGGACGCCGTTGCCGGTCTCGGCCAGGTCGCCCCCGCCCGCACCGCCCTGCGCCGAGGCGGACGCCGACGGGACGGCACCACCGGCGGAAGCGGACGCCGATGCCGACGCGGCGGCCGACGAGGACGACCCGGCCGACGCCGACGCCGAGCCCGACGCGGACGCAGGGGCGGACGGGGACGCGGACGCCGACGGACCCGTGCCGCCCTCGGAGGACGAGCAGTCCGTCCAGAACACCTTGTGCTTCGCCGCCTTGCTCTTCTCACCGGCGAAGTTCCAGAACAGCTTGTAGTGCCCGTCCGGCAGCGACAGATCCTCCGTACGGCCATGACCCGCGCCGTCCAGAGCGATCGAACCGGACTTCACCGTCTCGCCCTTCACGCCGGCCGTCGGCGCCCAGGAATCGATGTGCCAGGACACCTGCTGGCCACCGTCGAAACCGAAGGCGTCCAGGTAGAACGTGCACACGTGCGGCTCGTTCCGGCGCAGCTCCTCGCCGGTCGAGGCATCGTGGATCTTGACCGTGCCGTTGTCGCCGGGCGCGGCCGCATGAGCGGAGGGCGCCGTGAACACGGCGGCGGCAGCGACGGCGCACACGGCGCCGACGCGGGTGGGGGTACGCATGAGGCGGTCCACTCTTCATGTTGCTGATGGGGAAGAAGAGGGGGTGGCGGCTCAGCTTCCATCCCGCGCTGACCCAGCGTCAATCACGAACAGACAACACCTGCACACCGCCACCGGCGCGCCGCCTCACGAACCGGCGGACACCGCCACGAACGCGCCCGTCAGCAACGCCACCCCACACCCCGCCAGCACCCACGCCACCCGCGTCAGCCGCATCCCGCCGGCCACCACCACCGACGCCAGCAGCAGCGCACCGCCCAACGGCACCCACGCGTACAGAACCCCCGCCGGACCCGAACGCACCGCCACCGCCGTACCCGGCTTCAGCACCACGTCGTACGTCCGCCCCTTGCGCACCGCCACCGACTTCGCCAGCTCCACCCGCGCGCGTGCCCGCGCGCCCGCCGACACCGGCCGGAACGCACCCGTGCACGTGTCCCCCGCACACGAGGTCACCCGCACCGTGCCCTGCTCCCGGCCCTTCGTCAGCATCACGTGCTGCGCGGTCCCCCAGGAACCCCACACCCCGGCGAACACGATCAGCGCGGCGACCGCGCCCATCGCCGCGACCCGCCCGAACCGCAGCGCGGTCACGGACGCCCGGCGAGCAGAGGTGGCTGAGGCAGGCATGGCCGGGATCATTGGCCATGGGGCCACGACCGGTCAACTCGCCTGCCCGCCCTACCCGCACATGTCAGGAGTTGTACGCGCTCTGCGCCCGCTCCAGACCCTCCGTCACCAGACACTCCACCGAGTCCGCCGCCCGGTCCACGAAGTAGTCCAGCTCCTTGCGCTCCGCCGAGGAGAAGTCCTTCAGCACGAAGTCCGCCACCTGCATACGACCCGGAGGCCGCCCGATCCCGAACCGCACCCGGTGGTAGTCCGGACCCATCGCCTTCGTCATCGACTTCAGACCGTTGTGCCCGTTGTCACCGCCGCCCAGCTTCAGCCGCAGCGTCCCGTAGTCGATGTCCAGCTCGTCGTGCACCGCCACGATGTGCGCCACCGGCACCTTGTAGAAGTCCCGCAGCGCGTTCACCGGACCACCGGACAGGTTCATGTACGACATCGGCTTCGCCAGGATCACCCGCCGGCTCCCCGGCCCCGCCGGACCGATCCGCCCCTCCAGCACCTGCGCCTGCGCCTTGCCCGCCCGCTTGAACTTCCCCCCGATCCGCTCCGCGAGCAGGTCCGCCACCATGAAGCCGACGTTGTGCCGGTTCATGGCGTACTCCGGCCCGGGATTGCCGAGCCCGACGATCAGCCAGGGATCAGTGCCCGCTGGGGTGGTCACGTCCATCTCTCCTTGATACGCGCCAGCCGCCGCTGCCCGCGAGAGGCAGCGGCGGCTGAACCGATGACGACGACGGTCGAGGATCAGGCCTCGGCCGCCTCCTCGCCCTCCTCGGCGGCCTCGCCCTCGGTCTCCTCGGCCTGGGCCTGCAGCACCTGCAGCACGACCGCGTCCTCGTCCACGGCCAGGGAGACGCCCTGCGGCAGGGTGATGTCCTTGGCGTGGATGGAGGCGCCGGCCTCCAGGCCCTCGATGGAGACCGTCACGGCCTCGGGGATGTGGGTCGCCTCGGCGTCGACCGGCAGCGCGTCCAGGACGTGCTCCAGCAGGTTGCCGCCCGGGGCCAGCTCGCCCTCGGTGTGCACCGGAACCTCGACCGTGACCTTCTCGCCACGCTTGACCAGCAGCAGGTCCACGTGCTCCAGGAAGCCCTTCAGCGGGTCGCGCTGCACGGACTTCGGGATCGCCAGCTCGCTGGTCTTGCCGTCGATGTCCAGGGAGATCAGGACGTTCGGCGTACGCAGCGCCAGCAGCAGGTCGTGACCCGGCAGGGTCAGGTGCACCGGGTCGGTGCCGTGGCCGTAGAGAACAACCGGAACCTTGTTGTCACGGCGGATGCGACGGGCCGCACCCTTGCCGAACTCGGTACGGGTCTCGGCGGCGAGCTTCACCTCGGACATGATGATCACTCCTCGTAGGAACTAGGAACGGACGTGGTCACCCGGCCACGAACGGCCTGCTACGAAGAGCGCGTCGATAACGGACCGCCGTACACGAGTACGGCCTCCCTCGCCGAGCAACTGCAGCAGTTTACCCGGCGAAGGAGGCCGTACCCAAAACGATCTTCAGCCGCGGTCAGCGCAACCGCGCACGAAGCCGGTGCAGAAACCTCACTGCTCGTCGAACAGGCTCGTCACCGAACCATCCTCGAACACCTCACGCACCGCACTCGCGATCGTCGGAGCGATCGACAGCACCGTGATCTTGTCCAGATCCCGGCCCAGCTCCGCCGGCGTCGGCAGCGTGTTCGTGAACACGAACTCACTCACCCGCGAGTTCTTCAGCCGGTCCGCCGCCGGACCCGACAGCACACCGTGCGTCGCCGTCACGATCACGTCCTCCGCACCATGCGCGAACAGCGCGTCCGCCGCCGCACAGATCGTGCCACCGGTGTCGATCATGTCGTCGACCAGGACACACACCCGGCCCTTGACCTCACCCACGACCTCGTGGACCGTCACCTGGTTCGCCACGTCCTTGTCACGCCGCTTGTGCACGATCGCCAGCGGCGCACCCAGCCGGTCGCACCACCGGTCCGCCACCCGCACCCGGCCCGCGTCCGGCGACACCACCGTCAGCTTGTCCCGGTCCACCTTCCCGCCCACGTAGTCCGCCAGCAGCGGCAGCGCGAACAGATGGTCCACCGGCCCGTCGAAGAACCCCTGGATCTGATCCGTGTGCAGATCCACCGTCAGGATCCGGTCCGCACCCGCCGTCTTCATCAGATCCGCGATCAGACGCGCCGAAATCGGTTCACGCCCCCGGTGCTTCTTGTCCTGCCGCGCGTAACCGTAGAACGGCACGATCACCGTGATCGAACGCGCCGAAGCTCGCTTCAGCGCATCGATCATGATCAACTGCTCCATGATCCACTTGTTGATCGGAGCCGTGTGGCTCTGGATCAGGAAACAGTCCGCACCACGCGCCGACTCCTGATAGCGGACATAGATCTCACCGTTCGCGAAGTCGAAGGCCTTCGTCGGGACGACCCCGACACCCAGCTGCTGGGCGACCTCCTCGGCAAGCTCGGGGTGGGCGCGGCCGGAGAAGAACATCAACTTCTTCACGCCGGTCGTCTTGATCCCGGTCACAGCACAGTCTCCTCAGAGGTTGTCTCAGCCAGCCGACTGCTCACACAGCCTCGCCACAGCACAAGAGAGGCCGAATCAGCTGGTAGGGGGTGCGGGTGCACGCGTGCGGATGTGCACTTATCACGGTACGCCGACTTTGACGCACCCGTTTCCGGTCAGTCCTCGTTCTCGCCCCTCCGGGACGCCGCCTCGGCCGCCCTCGCAGCCGCGCTCCCCGGACGCTTCCGAGCCACCCAACCCTCGATATTCCGCTGCTGACCGCGGGCCACGGCCAGCGAACCGGGCGGCACATCCTTCGTGATCACAGAACCGGCGGCGGTGTACGCACCGTCCCCGACCGTGACAGGAGCCACAAACATGTTGTCCGAACCCGTCTTGCAGTGCGAGCCCACCGTCGTGTGATGCTTGTGCTCTCCGTCATAGTTCACGAACACACTCGCCGCCCCGATGTTCGTGTACTCACCGATCGTCGCATCCCCCACATAGGACAGATGCGGCACCTTCGTGCCCTCACCGATGCTCGCGTTCTTCGTCTCCACGTACGTCCCGATCTTCCCCTTGGCACCGAGACGCGTACCGGGACGCAGATAGGCGTACGGCCCCACGGACGCCTCCGCGCCCACGACCGCCCCGTCCGACACGGTGTTGTCCACCCGCGCCCCCGCACCCACCCGCGTGTCCTTCAGCCGGCTGTTCGGCCCCACCTCGGCACCCTCACCCAGGTGAGTGGACCCCGTCAGCAACGTGTTCGGATGCACCACGACATCCCGCTCGAACGAGACGGTCACATCCACCCACGTCGACGCGGGATCCACCACCGTGACCCCCTCCAGCATCGCCGCCGTCAGCAGCCGCTCGTTCAGGATCCGGCGCGCCTCGGCCAGCTGCACCCGGTTGTTGATCCCCGCGATCTCCCGGTGATCACCCGCCACCGACGCACCCACCCGGTGACCGGCCTCCCGCAGGATCCCCAGCACATCGGTGAGGTACTCCTCACCCTGACTGTTGTCCGTCCGCACCTTCTTCAGCGCGTCCGCCAGCAGCTGCCCGTCGAACGCGAACACCCCGCTGTTGATCTCCCGGATCGACCGCTGGACGTCGGAGGCGTCCTTGTGCTCCACGATCTCGGTCACCGCCCCCGTCGCCTCGTCGCGGACGATCCGCCCGTAACCGGTGGCATCCGGCACCTCGGCGGTCAGCACGGTCACGGCGTTGCCGTCGGCGGCGTGGGTCCGCGCGAGCTGTTGCAGCGTCTCGCCCGTCAGCAGCGGCGTGTCCCCGCACACCACCACCACGGTCCCGTCCACGGACCCGCCCAGCTCCTCCAGGCCCATCCGCACGGCGTGCCCCGTGCCGTTCTGCTCCGCCTGCACGGCGGTCCTGACGGCCGGGTCGACCTCGTTCAGATGCGCGGTGACCTGCTCACGGGCGTGCCCCACGACGACGACCAGGTTCTGGGGGTCCAACTCACGGGCGGCGGCCAGCACATGGCCCACGAGGGAACGACCGCAGATCTCGTGCAGAACCTTAGGTGTGGCCGACTTCATACGGGTGCCCTCACCCGCTGCGAGAACGACGACGGCTGCCGGGCGGATGGCGCTCACGGGGTTGCCCTTCGGCTGTGGGTGAGTGGGGATGACAGCCGCAGGATACCGGGGGGAGTTTCGGGGGGCATGAGAGCGGGCCCTGACGATGGTGGTCAGGGCCCGAACCGAGCAGGTGCTCCCCTGCCAGGACTCGAACCTGGAATGATCCATCCAAAGTGGATAGTGTTGCCCATTACACCACAGGGGATTACAAACCAGACCTAATCGGACATTTCACCGACCGGCTGGGTGGCTCCCAACACTATGCCGTACCAAGAGCCTTCGATGCGACGGTACAAGTCCGCTCCTTTCAGGACTTTGATCACGAGGCACCCGCGGTAGTTCTCACCGGTGTTCTTGCGGATGGTCTTGGGGTTGTGCTTCTTGAGGGTCGTCTTCTTGAAGAAGGACCGATCGGCGCCGACGAGATCGGCCCAGTACATTTCGGCCCCTCCGACGTCTGCGTTCTCATGGATCATGACGGTGTACCGCAGGCGCTCGCGCTCCACTCCTAGGAGGTCGAGCCAGGCGAGGAAGACCGTGACGGCTCCCGGATCGCTGTTGACGAAGATGACGTTCTCGCGGCGGTCGTACGGCTTGTCCTTACTGCCCTCGGCCCAGTAGAGACTCACGCCCACCAGGAAGAGTTCACGGGTGGAGAGGCTTCCGATCGCCCGCTTGGCCGCCTCCTTGGTGCGCTGTCGCTCCTCCTCGCGGATCTGCAGCTTCGCCTCCCAGCCCCTCCGGGCGATGGCCGCTGCTTCTTCGTAGCTCCGCTTGCGCTCCGGCCTCGGCAGATCCCGTACCCACAGTGAGATCGAGCTCTTCGAGCAGCCCAGCTCGACCTGGATCCGGTCGTAGGTCCAGACCTGGAGTCGTAGCTCGCGGGCCCTGTCCCTGAGGTCGTCCTTCGCGTTCGGGCGCCTGGTCCACTCGGGCGGCGGCTCGCCTTCCAGGAGGCGGTTGAGGATGTCGTTGTTGTCGACGTGCAGCCGGTCGCGGATCTGGCGGCGGCTGAGGCCGGCCCGGCGTAGGGCGACCGCTTGCTCGCGCAGGCTCTCGAAGCCGTTGTATTTGCTTGGTGAATGTGCCATGGGCATACCGTCCGGGCGGAATGAGGGGTTCCGGGGTCGAACGGGAAGGGTTCACCAGTTCGAGTGATTCTGGTGGGTTTCGAGGGTGTTCGGTTACCGGTCGCGGCGTGTGGAGGCCGGCGAAAGTCACCGGAAAAGGCGCAGGCGTCGACCGTAGGCTGGAGCCATGACCACGACGGGGGAAGAGCACGCCAGGGCCGGGACCGGGCCGTGGTGGTGGACCAGGTGGCGCAGTGCGGTGCTGGACGGGAGTCTGGCGCTGGTGTCGGCCGTGGAGTGCGGTGCGGAGGGTGTGCCGTTCGCGCGGGACGCGGGCATTCCGGTGGCGGTGGGGATCGTCTTCGGGGTGGTCGCCGGCTGCGTGCTGCTGGTGCGGCGGAAGTGGCCGATCGCCGTCGTGCTGGTCGCCATCGCGATCACGCCGGCGCAGATGGGGTTCCTGCTGGGGATCGTCGGCCTGTACACGCTGGCGGCGTGTGAGGTGCCGCGCCGGATCATCGGGGCGCTGGCGGGGATGTCGCTGGTGGGCACGGCGGTGGTGACGTTCGTGCGGGTGCGCCAGGGGATGGCGCGGGGTGATCTGACGCTGGGCGACTGGTTCGTGCCGTTCGCGGCGGTGACGACGGCGCTGGGTCTGACGGCGCCGCCGGTGCTGCTGGGGCTGTATGTGGGGGCGCGGCGGCGGTTGATGGAGAGCCTGAGGGAGCGGGCGGACAGTCTGGAGCGGGAGCTTCAGTTGCTGGCCGAGCGTGCGGAGGAGCGGGCCGAGTGGGCGCGGAACGAGGAGCGGACGCGGATCGCCCGTGAGATGCATGACGTGGTCGCGCACCGGGTGAGTCTGATGGTGGTGCATGCGGCGGCGTTGCAGGCGGTGGCGCGGAAGGATCCGGAGAAGGCGGTGCGCAATGCCGCGCTGGTGGGGGACATGGGCCGGCAGGCGTTGACGGAGTTGCGGCAGATGCTGGGGGTGCTGCGGGCGGGGGAGGAGCCGGTGCGGCGTGCGTCGGGGGTGCCGTTGGCGGCGGTGCGGGAGGCGGCCGCGGTCGCGGCGTCGCGGGCGGGGGAGGAGGAGGGGCCGTCGTTGTCGGAGCTGGAGGAGTTGATCGGGCAGTCGGCCGCGGCGGGGATGGTCGTGGATCTGTCGGTGGAGGGGGAGGTGCGGTCGTATGCGGCGGAGATCGAGCAGACGGCGTTCCGGGTGGTGCAGGAGGCGTTGACGAACGTCCACAAGCACGCGGCGGGTGCGAAGACGCATGTGCGGTTGGCGCACCGGGTGTCGGAGATCGCGATGCAGGTGGAGAACGAGCCGCCGCCGGAGCCGGGGTCTGCGTCGGCGGCGGGGTTGCCGTCGGGTGGGAACGGCCTGGTGGGGATGCGTGAGCGGGTCGTGGCACTGGGTGGTGTGTTCGTGTCGGGGCCGACGGATGCGGGGGGTTTCCGGGTGTCGGCGGTGATTCCGGCGGCGTAGGGGAGGGGGTCAGCCGGCGGTGAGGCGTACGGGCTGGATGCCGGTGATGAGGGTGGTCAGGGCGTGGTCGATGTCGGGGCCGACGTACCAGTCGCCGGTGTGGTCGAGGGTGTAGACGCGGCCTTGGGCGTCGATGGCGAGGACGGCGGCGGTGTCGGTCTCCTCGCCGAGGGGGCAGAGTTCGGTGCCGAGGGCGCGGCCGAGGTCGCCGAGGGTGCGGGCGTGGTGGAGGCCGTGGAGGGGGTCGAGGTGGAGGGCGGCGGGGGCGATCTGGCGGCCGGGGCCGTGGGGGGTGATGGTGAGGCCGCCGAATTCGGCCCAGGCTTCGACGGCGGCGGGGAAGACGGTGTGCCGGTGTCCGGCGGGTGAGGTGTGCTCGCGGAGGGTGTCGGCCCAGATCTCCGCTTGTTTGATGTCCCAGCGTCCGGGTTGCCAGCCTGCGGTGCGCAGGGCGGCGTCGACGGGGACGGGGAAGCGGGGCGGGGTCGTCCCGGTCCCGGTCCCGGTCGTGTTCGCGTGTCCGGGGTGGGCGGGGGGCTTGGGGGTGGTGGCGTGGTCGGGGTGCATCTGCCGTTCGTCCGTCTCGTCCGTGTCGTCGTCGTCCGTGTCGTGCGCCGTGTGGGCGCCGGTGGTGGTGCGGGTGACGGTGGTGTTCAGCCGTCGGTTGCCGTGGGGTCGACGATGCGGACGCCGAAGTGGGCGCTGAGGGCGGTGCAGGCGCGGCAGGGGGTGGCGAAGCTGCCGTGGAGGGGGTCGCCGTCCTCGCGTATGCGGCGGGCGGTGAGTTTGGCGTGTTTGAGGGCTTTGCGGGCTTCGCCGTTGGTCATGGGTTTTCGGGCGGCGCGTTTGCTGCGGGCGGCGTCGGCGGCGGCGAGGTGGCGTGAGATGAGGATGGTTTCGGCGCAGCGGCCGGTGAAGCGGTCGCGTTGGGCGCTGGTGAGGGTGTCGAGGAAGTCCTGGACGAGGGGGTGGAGGGGCGGGGGCTGGTCGCCGCGGGCGGCGGTGCCGGTGAGGGTGGCGCCGCGGACGGAGAGGGCGGCGGCGACGGTGGGCAGGATGCCGTCGCGGCGGTGGCGGAGGGTGGGGGCGGGGGGTGTGTCGGTGCTGCTCCAGCCGATGCGTGGGTCGCCGGACCGCACGTCGGTACCTCCGGTTCGCAAGGTATTCATGATCGTTGTTCCCTCCCCGGGCATCCCCCCGAAGGACACAGGGTGCCAAATGCCGTGGCTGGTGCGGAAGCTGGGGCGGTGCGACACGCCCGGGTCGGGTGTGCTGGTCACGTTGGGGTGACGGCTGGTCACGGTGTGCCCAGGGGTGGTTTCGGCGGGGGTGCGGTGGGCCGGTGACCGGGGTGGGCGTACCGCATAGGCTGTCGGCGTTCGCGATCGACACCGCCGTTCAGGCCAGAGATGACGCCGCAGGGGGCTACCGCCATGACGACAGGTCGGCTCGGGCAGCAAGCCGCGCCGCCGAACGCGGCTTATGCCGGGCAGGTCGTGCACTTTCCGGATCCGGTGCGGGCGGCGCGTCACCCGAGAGGGGTACGGGTCGATGAGCGTGGTTACCCGGATTTCTCTCCGTACGCGCGTGTGGCGGTGGAGATCGCCGAGCCGCCGGAGGGTTTCGGTGTCGACGAGTTGCGGCTGACGGACTATGTGTCGGCGAACGCGGCGTTGGCGGCGGCGGGGCACGAGTTGTGGGACACGGTGCCGGATGTGGCGACGCCGCACGGCTGGACGTGGCATCACGTGGCGGGGACGCGGCGGCTGGAGCTGGTTCCGGTCGAGGTGAAGGCGTTGCTGCGGCATCACGGTGGGGTGGCGACGGCGCCGGTGGACCACGGCAAGCGGGGGACGCGGCCGTTGCAGGAGACGCGGCCGGCGCACTTCGGGCTGCCGAAGTCGGGTGTGGCGGTGTCGGAGGCGCAGGTGCAGGGCGTCGAGGAGGACCTGGGCTACCGGCTTCCGGGGGCGTATCGCTCATTCCTGAAGGCGGCGGGCGGGTGTGCGCCGGTGGGTACGGCGCTGGACGCGGAGCTGGGTGTGCTGCTGGACCAGCCGTTCTTCACGGTGCGGGACGAGGCGGCGGTCAACGACCTGGTGTATGTGAACAAGTGTCTGCGCGACCATCTGACGAAGGATTATCTCGCGGTGGCGTTCGTGCAGGGCGGGTTGCTCGCGGTGAAGGTGAAGGGCGAGCGGCTGGGTTCGGTGTGGTTCTGCGCGTACGACGATGTGCGGGACGTGGATCCGTCGTGGTCTCCGGCGGAGCGGGTGGAGCGTCTGCTGCTGCCGTGCGGTGACGATTTCGACGCCTTTCTGTCGCGGCTGGCGGGCAGTCCGCCGGAGCTGGAGACGGTGGCGCATCTGATGGTCGACGGTGGTTTCGCGCGGGTCGTTCCGGTGTCGTCCGGCGCGGTGGGGGAGTGAGTTTCAGGCGATGGTGACCTACGCGCAGGCGCAGGAGCGCGCCGAGGAGTGGATCAACGGCGATGTGCCGGCGTACCAGCACCGTGAGGTGCGGGTGCGGGAGTTCGAGCTGGGTTTCGTGGTGTGGGGCGAGGACCGCGCGGAGGGCCCGCGTTCGGACGCGGGTGCGCAGCGGCTGGTCATCGCCCGGGACAGCGGGGAGGCCACGCTGTGGCCCGCTCTGCCGGTGGGTGAGGTGATCCGCCGGTACGAGGAGGAGTACGGCGGTGCCGGGGAGCCGCAGGACGCGGTGCCGGCGCCGGCGGCGGCCCGGGTGGACCTCAACCAGACGTCGTTCCTGCTGACGCCTCCGGAGTGGTTGCAGGAGGCGGCGGACAAGCTGGGCATCGGGGAGCGGGTGCCGCGGGACGGGGACGGCGCGGGGTCGTCTCCGGCTGCCGCGGATTCCTCCGGCGGGGGGTCGTCTCCGGTTGGTGCGGGGGCGTCCGGGGCCGGTTCGGGTGCCGCTGGTGAGGGTTCGTCCGGTAAGGCGGGGCTCGCGCGGACGCAGGCGGGGGCGCCGGTTCCCTCGGATGCGCCTCCTGCGGATGCGCCTCCGGCCGCGGAGGTGCCTTCTGTCGCGGACGCGCCTGCCGTGGCGGACGTGCCGGCGGGGGCGACGCCCTGGGCCGGTACGGACACCAACGCGGACGCGGGTGAGGACGACCGGTCGGTGCCGTTGCCGGCGACGGTGTTCGCGCCGCCGCTGAGCGATGCGGACGAGCCTCCGCGGCCGCCGGCCAGCGCTCCGGACGCCAAGACGGCGCTGATGTCGGGGGGCAGCCGGCTGCCGCCGACGGCGGTCGCCCCGGCCCTCGGTTCCTCGCAGGCGCCGGGCGCGCCGGGGGCCGCGCAGGGCGGTACGCCTCCGCCTCCGCCGCCCGGTGCAGCGCCGTACGGCCATCCGCAGCAGCCGGGGGCTCCCGGCATGCCCGCGCCGGGCGTGCCCGCGTACCCGTCGGCGCCCGGAACCCCGCCGCCCGCTGCTCCCGGTGCGCCGCAGGGCAGCACGCCCCCGCCGCCCGCGGGTGCGCCGACATACGGTTATCCGCCGGGCCCCGGTGCTGCGCAGGGTGCTCCGGGTTACGGCTATCCGCAGGCGCCGGGCGGTGCGCCGCAGCCTCCGGCGGACGCGGGCGGGCCGGGGCGGCGGCTCGCGCCGAACGCGGGGGACATCGCGGATGCCGCGACGAGCAAGGCCGCGCCGCCGCCGAAGAAGCCGCGCGGTGGTGTGGGCGCGCCGCCGCCTCCGCCGCCGGCCCCTGGTACGCCGGGCGTGCGCCCGGGGAGCGCGCCGCCGCCCGCGCCGGGTGCGCCCGGTGGTGGGTATGTGCCGACGCAGCTCGTGTCCGCGCTCGGGCCGGAGGGCCCCGGGGGACAGGGCATGCCGGGCGCGGACGGCCCGCAGCCGCCGGGCGCGCCGAACGCTCCGGGCGATGTGCACCACGCCGCGACGGTGTTCGCCGACCCCGGCCTCCTCGGTGGTGGCCCGCAGCCCCCTGGCGCCCCGGGTGTTCCCGGTGCGCAGAGCGGCCCTGGCGTGCAGGGTGGTCCGGGTGCCCCGGGCATGCCGCCACCGCCCGGCGCTCCCGCGGCCCCGGGCATGCCTCACGCACCGGGCGTCCCCCAGCCTCCGGGTGCCCCTGCCCCCGGCACTCCGGCCGGTGGTGTGCATCACGCGGAGACCGTGCTGGCCGGGCCCCCGGTGACCGGTCCGGGCGCGCCTTTGCCGCCGTCCGGCCCCGGCGCGCCCCCGCCGCCGCCCGCCCCCGGCGTGCTCGGTGTGCCGGGCGCCCCCGGCATGCCGCCGGGCGTTCCGGGCGGGCCGCAGCCGATGCCGCCGGGTGCGATGCCGCCGCCCGGCGCGCCCGCGCCGGGGCAGGTGCCGGCGTACGGGTATCCGCAGCAGGGGCAGCCGACGGTGGGCCCCGGCTATCAGGCGGTGCTGCGCTACCGGGCGCAGGACGGCTCGGAGCAGCAGCTGATCCGGCGTTCGGCGCCGGGCACGCCGCACCCGGAGTGGCAGATCTTCCACGAGCTGCGGGCGATGAACGTGCCGCCGGACCAGGTGCTGGAGCTGCACACCGAGCTGGAGTCGTGCGAGCTGCCGGGCGCCTACTGCGCGCGGATGATCCGCGAGCAGTGGCCGCAGGCGCGGATCACGAGCATCGCGCCGTACGGCACGGATCACGCGAGCCGGCAGCAGGGGATGCAGCAACTGCTCGCGCACCAGGGCGAGTTGCACCAGGTGGCGGACGGGCCGGCGCGGCCCGCGCCGGTGCGGGCGCCGCTGCCGCCGGTGCAGGCCGCGCCGCCGGTGCCGCCGGAGGGCGTCGCGCAGGAGCTGGCGG
Organism: Streptomyces sp. NPDC048192; assembly: GCF_043202415.1. Classification (NCBI taxonomy): domain Bacteria; kingdom Bacillati; phylum Actinomycetota; class Actinomycetes; order Kitasatosporales; family Streptomycetaceae; genus Streptomyces; species Streptomyces sp. NPDC048192. The sequence goes on along the minus strand of NZ_JBIDAL010000005.1, from coordinate 127,433 downwards.
CGGCGTTCGGGCCGGGGATCTTCCGGTTCGAGCAGCAGGCGGTGTCGCGGCAGGGTGTGCCGCCGATCGTGGCGCACACGCTGGTGGTGGCCGGTCTGCCGGTGGACATGGGCCCGTTCTTCTGGGCGCAGGCCCAGCCGGGCCGGCCGGTGCCGACGCTGGCGGAGCTGGCGGCCGAGCGCGGGGTGCAGCCGGCGGCGGACGCGGGCTCGTACCTGGTGATGGGCACCGACTTCGGCAAGGCGCTCTGTGTGCAGTACGGCACGGCGAACATCGTGGCCGTGCCGGTGGAGGCGGGGCCGGGCGGTGCTCCGGTGCCGCCGCAGTTCGTGAACACCGGGCTGCCGGAGTTCGCGCGCTGCCTGGCCCTGCTGGGCCGGATGTGGCGGCTGCGGTTCGGGCTGAACCAGGAGCAGGCGGGCCGCTGGACCGTCGACTTCCAGGCGCAGCTGGCCGCGCTGGACCCGGCGGCGCTGGGTTCGCCGGAGAACTGGTGGTCGGTGCTGCTGGAGCAGATGTGGGACGGGCTGCTGTAGCGGGGGCCTGCCGGCGCTGAGCGGATCGTGCCCTCCACGCGCGCGTGGAGGGCACGAGCACTCGCCCGGCCGGGATCCGGGTCGGCCGGACGGGTGGCCCGCAGTCGTCCTCATCCGCCCTGCGGGCGCGGCCCGGTGACGGCCCGTTGACCGTTCGTCTCCGCCGAGGTGGGCGTGCTCGGAGCCGGTGTGCCCGGTGTTGGCCGATCGCGGTGTGCGGGATTCGTGGCCTTCGGAGCGTGACGTGACTGCGGAGTGTCGCGTTATGAACACTTATGTCCGATCCATCAAGATGTGCGCGGAATCATCCTGTCGTGTACGTCCGGTGGAGAGGGGTTCCCAGGGTGGGCAGCGCATCGATGTCACCGCACGGCTTCGTGACGGTCCGGGGGCGCGGCTACCGCCCCGAGCAGGTCGACGCCTTCCTGGCACGGCTGTCGGACGACCGCGACGCCGCCTGGGAGCGGGCCGCGCGGCTGACCGTGCTCGCCAAGAACATGGAGGCGGAGGCGGCGCGGCTGCGTGAGACCGTCGCCCGGCTTCCGCCGCAGACCTACGAGTCGCTCGGCGAAGGCGCGCACCGGCTGTTCCAGCGGGTGGTGCAGGAGGCGGATGACCTGCGCGAGCGCGCGCGGCAGGAGGCGCAGCAGCACGTCGAGGACGCGCGGGCGTACGCCGACCGGGTACGGCGGGAGGCGCAGGAGGCGGCGGACGCGCTCCGCGCGGAGGCCGACGAACACGCCCGCCGCAGGCTCGAGGCCGCGCGCGCCGAGGCCGACGGCCTGCGCACCGGCACCCGGCGCGCGGTGCGGGAGGGGCGCTCTGCGGTGCTCGCCGAGGTGCGCGAGGTGCGGCAGCGCGCCGCCGGCATGCTCGCCGCGCAGTCCCGGGAGCTGGCCGAACGGTGGGCCGGGGCCGAGCGCGAGGCGGCCGCGCGGGCCGCCGCGCTCCAGGCCCGGCTCGACGAGCGCATCGGCCGCGCCGAGGCGGGACTGGCCGACGCCGAGCGGGCCCTGGCGCAGGCCGAGGAGTACGCGCGGCGCAGCCAGGAGGAGGCGCCCGCGCGTGCCGCCGCGATCATCGCCGAGGCGCGTGTGCGCGAGGAACGCATCGCCCTGGAGACGGAGCAGGTGCTGCGCGCGCACGGCGAGGCCTGGGACGTCGTACGGGCGCACATGGATCACGCGCGCAGCAGGCTGCACGCCCTGACCAGCCGGGCGGCCCCGGAGTGATCCGCCGCGCCGGTCAGCCGCCCCTGCGGACCGCGCCCGCCAGGATCCAGCCCTCCACCGCCTCGTACTGGCGCCGCTGCTGCTCCGCCTTGGCGCGGCCGGAGACGACCGTGCCGAGCCATCCGAAGAAGAAGCCGGCCGGGATGGAGACGATGCCGGTGGTGGTGAACGGGAACCAGTTGAAGTCGGCGTGCGGGAAGGCGGAGACGGGTGAGCCGGAGACCAGCTTGGTGCCGGGCATGAGCAGCAGCACGGTCAGGGTGCCGCCGATCAGCGTGGCCAGCAGGCCGCTGCGGGTGTAGCGGCGCCAGAAGAGCCCGTACACCAGGGCGGGCGCGATGGCGGAGGCGCCCAGGCAGAAGGAGAGCGTCACCAGGGGCTGCAGGCTGTGGTGCTGCACCAGGGTGGCGAGCAGGATCGTCGGCACCCCTATGGCGAGCGCCGAGACGCGGGCGAGGGCCATCTCGCGCCGGGCCGGCATCTCCTGGACGCGGGCCGCGAACACGTCGTGGGCGAGGGAGTTGGCGCAGGCCAGGATCATCCCGGCGACCGAGGCGAGCAGGGTCAGGAAGAGCGCCGTCGTCACCATGGTGAACAGGAACGTCTCGGCCGTGGACACGTCGGCACCGAACACGGCCCGCGAGCCGAGCAGATAGGCGGTGTTGCCCTGCGGGTCGGCCCCGGCGATCACGGCGCGGCCGACCAGCGCCGTGGCGCCGAACCCGACCACCGTGATGACCAGCACGAACAGGGCGACGATGGACACCGCCCAGGACATCGAGCGGCGCACCTGGCGGGCGCTGGAGGCGGTGTACATGCGCATGGTGATGTGCGGCAGACAGGCGCCGCCGAGGACCACGGTCAGCTCGGAGGCGACCATGTCGAGACGGGACGTGCCGGAGGTGCCGAACTCCAGGCCGGAGTGGAGGAAGGCGGGCCCGGCGCCGCTGTTGCCGGCGGCCGCGGTGAACAGGGCGCCGGGGTCCCAGTCGAAGCGGTGCAGGACCAGCAGGGCGATCACGGCGCCCGAGCCGACCAGCATCACGATCTTCAGGATCTGGATGAGCGCGGTGCCCTTCATGCCGCCGATCGCCGCGTAGGCGATCATCAGGGCGCCGAGGCCGACGACGCACGCGGTCTTCAGGGACGCGTCGGAGAACCCCAGGATGAACGCCATCAGCTGCCCGGTGCCGGCGAGCTGGACCAGCATCAGCGGCAGCAGCGCGGCGATGGTCACCGCGCAGGCCGTGATGCGCACACAGCGGCCCGGCAGCCGGCGGGCGAGCGCGTCGCCCATGGTGAACCGGCCCGCGTTGCGCAGCGGTTCGGCCAGCAGGAACATCAGCAGCATCAGCGACAGCGCGGTGCTCAGCGCGAGGACGACGCCGTCGTAGCCGCACAGGGCGATCACTCCGCCGGTGCCGAGGACGGTGGCCGCGGAGATGTAGTCGCCGGCGATGGCCAGGCCGTTGCGCAGCGGGGACAGGGAGCTGTAGCCGGTGTAGAACTCGTCGAGGTCGTCGCGGTCCGGGCCGGCCATCACGCACAGCAGCAGGGTGACGGTGGCGACGGTGGAGAAGGCGACCAGCGACATCGACTGGGCCGAGCCGCTGAATCCGGTGAAGCCGCCCGGGGCGGGTGTGGCTGCGGCGGTCATCGGAGCGCTCCTCGGCGTGCGTTCAGTTCGGCTTCCCTGCGGATACGGTCCGCGAGCGGATCGACGTGCCGGCGGGCGGTGAGCTCGTACAGGGCGATGGCCAGCCAGGTGACCGGAAGTTGGGCCACGGCGAGCAGCAGGCCGGCGGGGATGCCGTCGGCGACCGTGCGGGTCATCACCCCGGGCGCGCAGGCGGACAGGACCAGGAACAGGGTGAAGTAGCCGAGGGCGGTGAGGGTGGCGGTGCGCCGCTGCCAGCGGTAGGCGCTGCGCAGCACCCTGAGGTCGCTGTGGTGGCCGACGGGTTCCCGGCCGGTCCGCGGCCGCGGGCGGGGCGGCGGCGGGGGAGCGGGCTGCCAGGGGTAGGTGAGGCGGGGCGGCCCGCAGGGGGAGGGGGGCCGGTCGTGGACGGGCGGGAAGCGGTCGGGATACGGGTGGGGCGGGTCGTACGGCGGGCGCGGCGGGTCCTGTGACATCCCGGGGCTCCTTGCGCGGCTCGGGTCCGTGGCGGCGGACCGCAGGGAGGTGGGGGGTGTGGAGCCACGCACGCTACTCGCGGGTGGGGTGCCGCGCGGCGTTTTCACCGAACTGGCCGGTCGGTATGCGCTTACTGTGCGCGGAGCCGTGCCCACCTGGGGTGTTACCCGCGTTAACCTGCCGTCTTCGGCGGGCCGTTCACTCGTCCCGCACCGGGAACCGGCGCGGCGCCACCGTCAGCAGCACCACGAAGGCGAGCGCCGCCGCGGCGGCCGCCCCCAGGTACACCGCGTGCACGGCGCCGGCGATCGCGTGCCGGGTCGCCTCGGGGGCCGTACCGGCGTCCAGCGCGCGCGTGACGGAGTCCAGATCGCCCGCCCCGCCCAGGCGCGCGGCCAGCACGCCGTTGGCGACGGCGCCGAACAGCGAGGCGCCCAGGGTCTGTCCGGTCTGCCGGCAGAACAGCACCGACGCGGTCGTGGTGCCCCGCTCCGACCAGCCCACCGTCGACTGCACCCCGACGATCAGCGGCAGCTGGAACAGCCCGAGCGCGCCGCCCAGCAGCAGCATCAGCAGCGTCGGCTGCCACCAGGAGCCGGGATACGGCAGCAGCGGGAACGCGCACAGGATCAGCGCGGCCAGGCCGATGCCGAGCAGCGCGGTGTCGCGGAAGCCGATGCGGCGGTAGACGTGCTGGCTGAGCGCCGCCGACACCGGCCAGGACAGGGTCCACACCGACAGCACGAAACCGGCGGCCACGGGCGCGAGTCCGAGCACCGACTGCGCGTACGTCGGCAGGAACACGCTCGGCGCCACCATCAGCAGCCCCAGCGCGCCCAGCGCCAGGTTGACGGCGGCGATCGTGCGCCGCCGCCACACCCAGCCGGGGATGATCGGCTGCGCCGCCCGCCGCTCCACGGCGACCACCACGGCCGCCAGCGCGAGTCCGGTGCCGAACAGCGTCAGCGACGGCGCCGACAGCCACGGCCAGGCGACCCCGCCCTGCACCAGCGCGGTCAGCAGCACCCCGCCGCAGGCGAACACCGCGAGCGCGCCGGCCCAGTCCACGCGCGCGTGGGCCGCGTTCTCCGGCTTCTCCCGCTGCGGCTCGTGCAGATGACGGACGATCAGCCACAGCGCGGCCGCGCCGATCGGCAGGTTGACCAGGAAGATCCAGCGCCAGTCGGCGTACGCGGCGAGCACCCCGCCGAGCCCCGGGCCGGCCACCGCCGACACCGCCCACACCGTGGACAGCTTCGACTGGATCTTCGGGCGCTCCGCCAGCGGGTACAGATCGGCGGCGAGGGTCTGCACGGTGCCCTGCAACGCCCCGCCGCCCAGGCCCTGCACGATCCGGAACGCGATCAGCGCCGCCATGTTCCAGGCGCCCGCGCACAGCAGCGAGCCGGCCAGGAACACGGCCGCGCCCGTCACCAGCACCGGTTTGCGGCCGAAGGTGTCCGACAGCTTGCCGTAGACGGGCAGCGTGACGGTCACGGCGAGCAGATAGCCGGAGAAGAGCCAGGAGAACACCGAGAAACCGCCGAGGTCGCCGACGATCTGCGGTACGGCCGTGGAGACGACGGTGGAGTCCAGCGCGGCCAGCGCCATGGCCAGCATCAGCGCGGCGACGACGGCGCCGCGGCGCCGGGTGTCCTGTCCGTCGACGGCGCCGCCGCGTATCGCGGGTGTCGTGCTTCCCACCGTGGAACCCCTCCCCGTGCCCCTTGCACCTATCTCCGGTACGACAGCTTCCCATCGACTCTCACGCGGCGGCAGGGTGGAGGCTTCGCGCACCGAGGGGTGGAGGCGACCCCGAGACGCATCTCCGTCCGGGGATGGAGGACCCCTAGGGGTCTCTCCGTACCACGGCTCGGGGAGGGGTCGTCCCGGCGGAGGACGTGCCGGGGCGGGCCCGGTCCTTAACCTGGCTTTACGCCGCTGGGGGGCGGCTGACCGCACCGGCGGGGTGGGGTTTTCCCCCGCGGAAGAGGGGGCTTCGCACCAGCGCGCGAGGACCCCGCCGGCCGCGAGACTCATCGACGTACTCAGAACCACGCCCTGGCTCGCCGGGGCACCACTCACCGATTTGCCGACCGACATAGGAGACATACCGTGACATCGGCTGTGACCATTCCCAGGCACGGGGGCACTGGAGGGCGTACGGCCGTTGCCGCGCGGGCGCGGCAGGTCGTGAAGGCGTACGGGTCCGGCGAGACCCGCGTGGTGGCCCTCGACCACGTCGACGTGGACATCGCGCGGGGCCGGTTCACCGCGATCATGGGGCCCTCGGGGTCCGGCAAGTCCACGCTGATGCACTGCCTCGCCGGGCTCGACACGGTGACGAGCGGCCAGATCTACCTGGACGAGACCGAGATCACCGGCCTGAAGGACAAGAAGCTCACCCGGCTGCGCCGGGACCGGATCGGCTTCATCTTCCAGGCGTTCAACCTGCTGCCCACGCTGAACGCCATCGAGAACATCACGCTGCCCATGGACATCGCGGGCCGCAAGCCGGACCGGGTCTGGCTGGACCGCGTGGTGGAGACCGTCGGCCTCGCCGGACGCCTCAAGCACCGGCCGACCCAGCTCTCCGGCGGCCAGCAGCAGCGCGTCGCCGTGGCCCGCGCGCTCGCCGCCCGCCCCGAGATCATCTTCGGGGACGAGCCGACCGGGAACCTCGACTCGCGCGCCGGCGCCGAAGTCCTCGGCTTCCTGCGCCGCTCGGTGGACGAACTCGGCCAGACCATCGTGATGGTCACCCACGACCCCGTCGCCGCCTCCTACGCCGACCGCGTGCTCTACCTCGCCGACGGCCGGATCGTCGACGAGATGCACCAGCCGACGGCCGATCAGGTCCTGGACCGCATGAAGGACTTCGACGCCCGGGGGCGCACGTCATGACCGTCCTGAAGACCTCCCTGCGCAACTTCCTCGCCCACAAGGGCCGGATGGCGCTCTCGGCGATCGCGGTCCTGCTGTCGGTGGCGTTCGTGTGCGGCACCCTGGTGTTCACCGACACCATGAACACCACCTTCGACAAGCTTTTCCAGGCCACGTCCGCGGACGTGACGGTCAGCGCGAAGGACTCCTCCGACACCGGTGAGACCACCTCCCGCACCGGCAAGCCGCCGGTCATGCCGGCCTCCGTCGTCGGCACGGTCCGCGGCGCCCGGGGCGTGGCGAAGGCCGAGGGCACCGTGTTCTCCACCACGGTCACCGTCATCGACGCCAAGAAGGACAAGCTCTCGCCCAGCAGCGGCGCGCCGACCATCGTCGGCAGCTGGAACGGCAACGACGCCCGCACCATGAAGATCGTCACCGGTACGGCGCCCGAGGGCCCCGACCAGGTCATGGTCGACGAGGACACCGCCGACAAGCACCACCTCAAGCTGGGCGACGACATCGGGATGATCTCGGTCGTCGGCACGCACCACGCGCGCGTGTCCGGCATCGCCGCCTTCAAGGTGACCAACCCCGGCGCGGCCATCTTCTACCTGGACACCAGGACGGCCCAGCAGACCCTGATCGGCCGCACCGGCGTCTACACCAACGTCAACGTCACCGCCGCCAAGGGCGTCGCCGACGACCGGCTGAAGCAGAACGTGACCGCCGCCCTCGGCCGCGGCTACAAGGTGCAGACCGCCAAGGAGGTCGCCGACGCCAACCAGAAGAGCGTCGAGAGCTTCCTGAACGTCATGAAGTACGCGATGCTCGGCTTCGCCGGGATCGCCTTCCTCGTCGGCATCTTCCTGATCATCAACACCTTCTCCATGCTGGTCGCCCAGCGCACCCGCGAGATCGGCCTGATGCGCGCCATCGGCTCCTCCCGCAAGCAGGTCAACCGGTCCGTGCTGATCGAGGCCCTGCTGCTCGGCGTGATCGGCTCGGTGCTCGGCGTCGGCGCGGGCGTCGGCATCGCCGTCGGCCTGATGAACCTCATGGGCAAGATGGGCATGCACCTGTCCACCGACGACCTGACCGTCGCCTGGACCACCCCGGCCGTCGGCCTGCTCCTCGGCGTCGTCGTCACCGTCCTCGCCGCCTACCTGCCCGCCCGGCGCGCCGGCAAGGTCTCCCCGATGGCCGCCCTGCGCGACGCCGGCGCCCCGGCCGACGCCAAGGCCGGCGCCGTCCGCGCCGTGATCGGCCTGCTCCTCACCGCCGCCGGCGGCTGGAGCCTGTACGTCGCCGCGACCGCGGACAAGGCCAAGGCGGGCTCCGGCTGGCTGGGCCTCGGCGTGGTGACCACGCTGATCGGCTTCGTCGTCATCGGCCCGCTGCTCGCCGCCGGCCTGGTCCGGGTCCTCGGCGCGATCATCCTGCGCGTGTTCGGGCCCGTCGGCCGCATGGCCGAGCGCAACGCGCTGCGCAACCCGCGCCGCACCGGCGCCACCGGCGCGGCCCTCATGATCGGCCTGGCCCTGGTGGCCTGCCTGTCCGTGGTCGGCTCCTCCATGGTCGCCTCGGCCACCGACCAGCTCGACAAGACCGTCGGCACGGACTTCATCATCCAGGGCGACAACGGCCAGCGCGTCGTCCCGCAGGCGGTCAGGCTCATCAAGGACACCCCCGGGCTCGCCCGGGTCACCGAGTACAAGCCGACCCTGGCCGACTTCACCACCCCCGACGGCCGGACCCTGAAGAACACCGACATCACCGCGGCCGACCGGACCTACGCCACCGACCTGCGCAAGAAGACCGTCGCCGGCAACCTCACGGACGCCTACCTGCCCGACTCGATGTCCGTCCACGAGAAGTTCGCCCAGGCCCACGGCATCCACCTCGGCTCGAAGATCACCGTCGCGTTCAAGGAGGGCTCCACCGCCCACCTGACGGTCCGGGCCATCACCAGCAGCGACGACGTGATCGACCAGGGTGCGATGTACACGTCGATCAGCACGCTCGCCAGGTACGTGCCCGCCGCGAAGATGCCGCTCGACCAGCTGGTCTTCGCCACCGCCGAGCACGGACGGCAGGCCGCCGCCTACGCGTCCCTGAAGTCGGCCCTGCACGACGACTACCCGCAGCTCACCGTGCGCGACCAGACCGACTACAAGAAGGCGCTGAAGGACCAGATCGGCCAGCTGCTGAACATGATCTACGGCCTGCTCGCCCTCGCGATCATCGTCGCCGTCCTCGGCGTCGTGAACACCCTGGCGCTGTCGGTGGTCGAGCGGACCCGGGAGATCGGCCTGATGCGGGCGATCGGTCTGTCCCGCCGCCAGCTGCGCCGCATGATCCGCCTGGAGTCCGTGGTGATCGCCGTCTTCGGCGCCCTCCTGGGCCTCGGCCTGGGCATCGGCTGGGGCGCCACCGCCCAGAAGCTCCTCGCCCTGCAGGGCCTGAAGATCCTCGAGATCCCCTGGCCGACGATCACCACGGTCTTCGTCGCCTCGGCCTTCGTGGGCCTCTTCGCCGCCCTGATCCCGGCGTTCCGGGCCGGCCGGATGAACGTCCTGAACGCCATCGCCACGGACTAGCCGCACAGGCCGGCCCGACGACCACCGCACACGGGGGTTGCGGGGGGAAACCCGGTGCCGGGAAGTCACCACGACTTCCCGGCACCGGGATTTTTGCCGGTCTGCTGTCAAGAAGGCGGACTGCAGCACCGGGCGCCGGGCAGCAGAGTTATCCACAGGCTTCAGCGCCAACGCTGACGGAGTCGTACGCTGGACACCCCCGGCTGCTCACCGCACCGGGCTGCTTGCGTTGCCCACCCCCGGACGGAAAACAAAGCCCCATGAGCCTGCACGGTCTGCTCGACGCCGTCGTCAAGGACCCCGCCCTCGCGGAAGCGATCTCGGCGGCCGCGGACGGCAACCGCATGCACGTCGACCTGGTCGGCCCCCCGGCGGCCCGCCCCTTCACGGTCGCCGCCCTGGCCCGCGAGGCCGGCCGTACGGTCCTCGCGGTCACGGCGACCGGCCGCGAGGCCGAGGACCTGGCGGCGGCCCTGCGCTCCCTGCTGCCTGAGGCCGGCGTCGTGGAGTACCCCTCCTGGGAGACGCTCCCGCACGAGCGCCTCAGCCCGCGCAGCGACACCGTCGGCCGCCGCCTCGCCGTCCTGCGCCGCCTGGCCCACCCCAGCCCCCAGGACCCCGGGACCGGCCCGGTCTCCGTCGTCGTGGCCCCCGTGCGCTCCGTGCTGCAGCCGCAGGTCAAGGGCCTCGGCGACCTGGAACCGGTGTCCCTGAGGACGGGCCAGAGCGCCGACCTGGAGGACGTCGTCGAAGCCCTGGCGGCCGCCGCTTACGCGCGCGTGGAGCTCGTGGAGAAGCGCGGCGAGTTCGCGGTGCGCGGCGGCATCCTGGACGTCTTCCCGCCCACCGAGGAACACCCGCTGCGCATCGAGTTCTGGGGCGACGACGTCGAGGAGATCCGCTACTTCAAGGTCGCCGACCAGCGCTCCCTCGAAGTCGCCGAGCACGGCCTGTGGGCGCCGCCGTGCCGCGAGCTGCTGCTCACCGACGACGTCCGGGCACGCGCGCGTGCCCTGGCCGAGGAACACCCCGAGCTGGGCGAGCTGCTCGGCAAGATCGCCGAGGGCATCGCGGTCGAGGGCATGGAGTCCCTCGCCCCCGTCCTGGTCGACGACATGGAGCTGCTCCTCGACGTCCTGCCCGCGGGCGCCATGACCGTGGTCTGCGACCCCGAGCGGGTCCGCACGCGTGCCGCCGACCTGGTGGCGACCAGCCAGGAGTTCCTGCAGGCCTCCTGGGCGGCCACCGCCGGCGGCGGCGAGGCCCCCATCGACGTCGGCGCCGCCTCCCTGTGGTCCATCGCCGACGTCCGCGACCGGGCGCGCGAGCTGGGCATGATGTGGTGGTCGGTCTCCCCCTTCGCCGCCGACGAAACGCTCGACGCGGACACCCTCAAGCTCGGCATGCGCGCGCCGGAGAGCTACCGGGGCGACACCGCCCGGGCCCTCGCCGACACCAAGGGCTGGCTCGCCGACGGCTGGCGCACCGTGTTCGTCACCGAGGGCCACGGCCCGGCCGCCCGCACCGTCGAGGTGCTCGGCAACGAGGGCATCGCCGCCCGCATGGACGCCGACCTGGGCGAACCGAGCCCGTCGGTGGTGCACGTCTCCTGCGGCTCCATCGAGTACGGCCTGATCGATCCGGCCCTGAAGCTCGCCGTGCTCACCGAGACCGACCTGTCCGGGCAGCGCGCCGCCACCCGCGACGGCGCCCGCATGCCCGCCCGACGCCGCAAGACCATCGACCCGCTCACCCTGGAGGCGGGCGACTACATCGTCCACGAACAGCACGGCGTGGGCCGCTACATCGAGATGGTGCAGCGCACCGTCCAGGGCGCCACCCGCGAGTACCTGGTCGTGGAGTACGCGCCCGCCAAGCGCGGCCAGCCCGGCGACCGCCTCTACATCCCCACCGACCAGCTGGAGCAGATCACCAAGTACGTCGGCGGCGAGGCCCCCACCCTGCACCGGCTCGGCGGCGCCGACTGGACGAAGACCAAGGCACGCGCGAAGAAGGCCGTCAAGGAGATCGCCGCCGACCTGATCAAGCTCTACAGCGCGCGCATGGCCGCCCCCGGCCACGCCTTCGGCACCGACACGCCCTGGCAGCGTGAACTCGAGGACGCTTTCCCCTACGCCGAGACCCCCGACCAGCTCACCACCATCGCCGAGGTCAAGGAGGACATGGAGAAGTCGGTCCCCATGGACCGCCTGATCTGCGGCGACGTCGGCTACGGCAAGACCGAGATCGCGGTGCGGGCCGCCTTCAAGGCCGTGCAGGACGGCAAGCAGGTCGCCGTCCTGGTGCCGACGACCCTGCTGGTGCAGCAGCACTTCGGGACGTTCTCCGAGCGGTACGCGCAGTTCCCGGTGAGCGTGAAGGCGCTGTCCCGCTTCCAGACCGACACCGAGGCCAAGGCCGTCCTCGAGGGCCTCAGGGAAGGCTCGGTGGACGTCGTCATCGGCACCCACCGGCTGTTCTCCTCCGAGACGAAGTTCAAGGACCTGGGCCTGGTCATCGTCGACGAGGAACAGCGCTTCGGCGTCGAGCACAAGGAGCAGCTGAAGAAGCTCCGCGCCAACGTCGACGTGCTCACCATGTCCGCGACGCCGATCCCCCGGACCCTGGAGATGGCCGTGACCGGCATCCGCGAGATGTCGACCATCACCACCCCGCCGGAGGAGCGCCACCCGGTCCTCACCTTCGTCGGGCCGTACGAGGAGAAGCAGATCGGCGCCGCCATCCGCCGCGAACTGCTGCGCGAGGGCCAGGTCTTCTACATCCACAACCGCGTCGAGTCCATCGACCGCGCGGCCGCCCGGCTCCGCGAGATCGTCCCCGAGGCGCGCATCGCCACGGCCCACGGCCAGATGTCGGAGTCCGCGCTGGAGCAGGTCGTCGTCGACTTCTGGGAGAAGAAGTTCGACGTCCTCGTCTCGACCACGATCGTCGAGTCCGGCATCGACATCTCCAACGCCAACACCCTGATCGTGGAGCGCGGCGACACCTTCGGCCTGTCCCAGCTGCACCAGCTGCGCGGCCGCGTCGGCCGGGGCCGCGAGCGCGGATACGCCTACTTCCTGTACCCGCCGGAGAAGCCCCTGACGGAGACCGCGCACGAACGGCTCGCCACCATCGCCCAGCACACCGAGATGGGCGCCGGCATGTACGTGGCGATGAAGGACCTGGAGATCCGCGGCGCCGGCAACCTCCTCGGCGGCGAGCAGTCCGGCCACATCGCGGGCGTCGGCTTCGACCTGTACGTCCGCATGGTCGGCGAGGCCGTCGCCGACTACCGGCGCCAGCTGGAGACCGGCGAGATCGAGGAGGAGCCGCCGCTCGAGGTCAAGATCGAGCTGCCCGTCGACGCGCACGTCCCGCACGACTACGCCCCCGGCGAGCGCCTGCGCCTCCAGGCCTACCGCTCCATCGCCTCCGCCAACTCCGAAGAGGACATCAAGGCCGTCCGCGAGGAACTCACCGACCGCTACGGCAAGTTGCCCGAACCGGTGGAGAACCTGCTGCTGGTGGCCGGCCTCAGGATGCTCGCGCGGGCCTGCGGCGTGGGCGAGATCGTGCTCCAGGGCGCCAACATCCGCTTCGCGCCCGTGGAACTGCGCGAGTCGCAGGAACTGCGCGTCAAGCGCCTCTACCCGGGCACGGTCATCAAGCCGGCCGCGCACCAGGTGCTGGTCCCGCGCCCGAAGACCGCGAAGGTCGGCGGCAAGCCCCTGGTCGGCCGCGAACTGCTGGGCTGGGTCGGCGAGTTCCTGGCATCCGTCCTGGGGTCGTAGGACCCGTCTCGGTCCGGGGGGTCGTAGAAGACGTCACGGCCGCGGGGGCGCACCGGCCGTGCGCCCCCCGTACGGCACCCCCGTGCACCGGTTCCCCGCCCGCCGCCCCGAAGCGCCGCTTTCGTCCCCATCTGCTGGCGGCCGTACGGCGGTTACGGTAAGGGACGGAACGATTCCGCCGGAGCCGTCGGGCGGACCAGGACAGGCAAGGGGGACGCACCGTGACGCGTCTGAGGGGTGGGGCGGTCGCCGCCGTGGCCGTGCTGGTCGCCGTGGCCGGCTGCAGGACGGACAAGGCCGGCGGGTCCTCCGGGCCCGAGCCGGCCGGGGGCAGCGGCGCGGCCCTGGCCGCCGTCGACTCGTTGACGGTCAAGGGCCGCGCGCCCAAGACCGGTTACTCGCGGGAACGATTCGGCACCGCCTGGGCGGACACCGACTCCAACTCCTGCGACACCCGCGACGACATCCTCAAACGCGACCTGAAGGACGTGAAGTTCACCGGCGGCAGCTGCAAGGTCTCCTACGGACTGCTCGAACCCGACCCCTACTCCGGCAAGGAGATCACCTACCGGCGCGGCAGCAGCCAGGTCGACATCGACCATGTCGTCCCCCTCTCCGACGCCTGGCAGAAGGGCGCCAAGTACTGGGACGCCAGCAAGCGCATAGCCCTGGCCAACGACCCCCTCAACCTGATCGCCGTCGACGCGAGCACCAACCGCGGCAAGGGCGACGGCGACGCGGCCACCTGGCTCCCGCCGAACAAGGCCTACCGCTGCACCTATGTCGCCGAGCAGGTCGCGGTGAAGAAGAAGTACGGGCTGTGGGTCACCGCCGCCGAGAAGGCCGCCATGAAGAAGGTCCTCGGCGGCTGCCCCGGCCAGAAACTTCCCACGGGCGGCAACCCCACCAAGGCCCCGGCCCGCTTCCGCGCGCACTGAGCGCATACGCGTGCAGGCCGAGGCCGCGTCAGTCGACGGCTTCCGTCGGCCTCCGTCAGGCGGTCTTGAGGGCCTTCAGCGAGTCCAGGATCCGGCTCGTCACCTTCTTCGCGCTGGCGGCGCCGTTGTCGGAGCCCGCCGTGGACAGCACGGTGATCACCGAGTTCCCGGAGCGCACCGCCATGAGCGTGGTGCCGTTCTCCCAGGCGCCGCTCGTCAGCGTCATCGTGTAGGCCTCGTCCCCGAGCCCGGACGTGGACGTCCCGGTGAGCTTCACCTTGGCGTGCGCGTCGGTGTCCGTGAAGGTGGCGCACTCGTCGGCCACGGCCTGCATCTGCTTCATCACCGCGGTGGCGGTGGTGCCCTGGAACGCGTCGATCTCCTGGGCGACCTCCTCGGTCTTGCCGTGGTTCACGTAGTCGTTCTGCGCGAACGACACGCCCCCCTTGTAGCCGGTCACCTGGATCCAGGACGTGGCCTCCAGCCGGGTGCAGTCCGGCTTCGCCTTGCTGCGGCCGGACGGGTCGAGGAAGGTGCCGCCGGAGTCCGAGGCGCCGTCGGCCTCGGGGGCGAACCCGGTGGGGAAGGCGGACGCCGGCGCCAGCGCCTTCTTCAGCTGCGTACCGGTGGCGAGCCCGGCGTTGGGGTCCTTCGCCTTGGCCGACGCCGTGCTCGCCCCGCCGGTGTCGGAGGACGAACCGGAGGAACAGGCGGTGAGGGCCAGCGGAAGTGCCGCGACGGCGAGCAGCGTGGCGACACGGGGGGCGAGACGCATGACAGTCCTTCGAGTACAGGGTTTTGATGAGCGGTGAGCGGTGCGCAGTGCGCGCAGTTCGCGGTGGGCAGCAGAGTGCGCGCAGTGCCCAGTGAGCGGTGTGTGAGGGTGAGCGGCCGGCGCTGAGCGGCCGGCGTTGAGCTTGGGGCGGAACGACCGTGCGGCGGGTGGTCCGGCTCAGGCCGTCGTCCTCCCGGCGCCGCGACCGATGGCCGTGAAGCGGGCGCCGCCCGCGCCGGCGACCTCGGCGGGCGCGGACACGGCGCCCAGGATGGCGGCCCCCACGACGGTCGCCGGAGCCACCTTGGCATGCAAGCCCATGGCGAATCCCTCCCCAAAGCGGCGGCCTCCCCCTCCGGTGGCCGCCTGTTCGCTGGGTCAATAAGACCAGACCTTGTGAACCGAGTCAACACGGTTCACAGTGCTGGATGGATGCACGCCGTGAATGCGTGGGTCTTGTGTACGTCGGTATGCTCGGCGCACACACGGGACGAGGGGACCAAGCCGGTGCAGGACAACGCAACAGAGGTGACCGCAGCGGGAATCGCCCGGCTCGCCGGAGTGGGCCGGGCCGCCGTCAGCAACTGGCGTCGCAGGCACGCCGACTTCCCCAAGCCGGTCGGCGGCACCGAGACCAGCCCCTCCTTCGCGCTCGCCGAGGTCGAGGCCTGGCTGCGCAAGCAGGGCAAACTCGCCGAGGTCCCGCTGCGCGAACGCGTCTGGCAACAGCTCGTCGGTCACCCCGAGGGCCCGCTGACCGCCCTGGTGCACGCGGGCTGCGCCCTGCTGCTGATCCACCAGCGGCCCACGGTCTGGCTCGACGCGAGCGCCGGCTCGGACGCGCGCCTCGCCGCGATCCTGCCGGGCGTGCTGGAACAGGTGCTGACGCCTGTGAACGCCGAAGCCGGTGTTCACACCGCATCCGAGCCTCGCCGCGTTCACACCGCCCACGGCACTCCCGCAGGCACCCCCTCCACCGCCCCGGCCGCCCCCGCCCCCGCCCTCCGCGTCCCCACCGGCCCCCAGCTCCTCCCCTCCGTCCCCCTGCTGCGCGGTGCCGCCGAGCTGGCCGCGGAGACCGGGGCGCGGCAGGTGTTCGAGTTCCTGCTGGGCCGGCATCTGGACGCCAACCCCCGCCAGTACACGCTCACCCCGGCCGAACTCGCCGGGCTCATGGCCGACCTCGCCGGTCCCGCCCGCAGCGTCCTGGACCCGGCCTGCGGCACCGGCGCGCTGCTGCGGGCCGTGGAGCCCCGCCCGGACCAGGAGCTGTACGCCCAGGACAGCGCCCCCGAGCTGGCCGCGCTCACCGCGCTGCGGCTCGCGCTGCACTCCCGCGCCGGTGTGCGCGGCGCGGCCGGCGACACCCTGCGCGCCGACGCCTTCCCGGGCTTGCGCGCCGACGCGGTGCTGTGCCATCCGCCGTTCAACGAGCGCAACTGGGGCCACGACGAACTCGCCTACGACCCCCGCTGGGAGTACGGTTTCCCGGCCCGCACCGAGTCCGAACTGGCCTGGGTGCAGCACGCGCTGGCCCGGCTGGCCGACGGTGGCGCCGCCGTCCTGCTGATGCCGCCGGCCGCCGCCTCCCGCCGTTCCGGGCGCCGGATCCGCGCCGACCTGCTGCGCCGGGGCGCGCTGCGGGCCGTGGTGGCGCTGCCGGTCGGGGCGGCGCCGCCGTACAACATCCCGCTGCACGTGTGGGTGCTGCGCCGGCCGGAGCGGACGCCGGCGTCGCCGGAGCTGCTGCTCGTGGACACCGGGAGGTTCGCCGGTGAGGGGCGCGGCGGTCCGGACTGGCCGGCCGTGCGCGAGGCCGTCCTGGACGCCTGGCGCGACTTCGAACGGGCGGGGCGGCTCGCGGAGCGGCCCGGACTCGCCCGTTCCGTGCCGGTCATCGAACTCCTCGGCGACGACGTGGACCTCGCCCCCGCCCGCCATCTGCCGCCGGCCGTGGCCGACGGCGCGGAGCAGCTCACGGCGGTGCGCGAGCGCCTCGGGGAGACCCTGCGCCTGACCACCGACCTCACTCCGCCGCCCGCCGCGCCCGCGCTCGGCGCGCGCTGGCCGCTCACCACCATCGGCGAACTCGCGCGCGGGAGCGCGCTGTTGATGCGCACCGGCGGAAACGGCGGGCACGCGCGCGTGCCCGTGCTCACCGACCACGACGTCCTCGCCGGCGCCGCGCCCTCCGGGACGCTCCCGGAGAGCGAGGAGGAGCCCGTGCTGACCGAGCCGGGCGACGTCGTCGTACCGGTGCTGGGCGGCGGTTCGGTGGCGCGCGTGATCGACGACGGCACGGCGGGCGCCGCCCTGGGGCGCAATCTCGTGCTGCTGCGCCCGGACCGGGCGGCGCTCGACCCGTGGTTCCTGGCCGGGTTCCTGCGCGGTACCGCGAACAACCGGCAGGCCAGCAGCTACGCCTCCACCGCGACCCGGCTGGACGTGCGCCGCCTGCAGCTGCCCCGGCTCCCGCTGGACGAACAGCGGCGCTACGGCGCGCGCTTCCGCGCGCTCGACGAGTTCGAGCGGGCGCTGCGCCGCGCGAGCCGGCTCGGGGAGCAGCTCGTGCGCGGGATGTACGACGGCCTGACCGACGGCACGGTGGCGCCGGACTGACCGCGGGGCGGGCAGGACAACGGTTCGGTACATCCGCAGGGCTTGCCCGTGTCCTTGTCGGTCCCGGGCCATATGCTCGAAGCGACAATCGCACGACCGGCGTTCTCCGCCCGACGGAGCACGCCGGTCGGACGTGTACGCCCACTTCAGGCATCAGGAGCAGCCATGCAAGGCCTCGGCTACGGACAGCCGTTGAAGCAGCCGCCGCATACGGGGTGGCTGGTTCTGCTGCGTGTGCTGTTCGTGGCGACCGGGTTCTTCAGCATCGGCATGCTGGCCTGGGTGATGCCGCTGCGCCTGGCGGCCGTCACGCGGCGGGCGCTGGACTGGTGCCTGTTCGCCGCCGCCCTGGTCGCCGACCTGCTCAGCCTGATGCTGATAGGCATCGAACCGGGCGACGACATCCACACCCCGGTGGGCTACTTCGGCATGTTCCTGCTGCTGGGCACCCTGGCGGGCACGATCGTGTACTACCTCGTCGCGGAGATACGCCACTACGCCCGCCGCCGCCAGGCGTACGCGGCCCAGCGGACGGCGCAGGGCGGCTACGGCTATCCGGGCCCGGCCAACCCGTACACGGCGGCGACCGTCCCGACCGCGCCGGTCGGCCGGACGGGCCACGACACCCCGTTCCCGCAGGCCCCCCTCACCCCGCACACCCCCCCGCCGATGACGCACGCGCCCGTGCCCCAGCCGCCGCAGCGCCCGGCGCCCAGCCACATCGAGCAGGTGCGCGCCGAACTCGACGAGCTGAGCGACTACCTGCGCAAGCACGACGGCCGCAACGACGGCTCCGAGAGCGGAAGGTGAGCGTGGCGGCAGGACGTGTCGTCGCCGGCCGGTACGAACTGTCCACCCTCATCGGGCAGGGCGGCATGGGCCAGGTGTGGACGGCGTACGACCGGCGGCTGGACCGGCGTGTGGCGGTGAAGCTGCTGCGCCCCGACAAGGTGGCCGGCCAGGAGGCGGACGAGCTGCGCCGCCGGTTCATGCGCGAGTGCCGGGTGACCGCGCAGGTGGACCACCCCGGCCTGGTGACCGTGCACGACGCGGGCAGCGAGGGCGAGGAGCTGTTCCTCGTCATGCAGTACGTCGACGGCGCCGACCTGTCCGACCATCTCGCCGAGCACGACCCGTACCCGTGGCCGTGGGCGGTCGCGGTGGCCGCGCAGCTGTGCGCCGTGCTGAGCGCCGTGCACGCCGTGCCGATCGTGCACCGCGACCTCAAGCCGCGCAACGTGATGGTGAAGCAGGACGGCACGGTCACGGTGCTCGACCTGGGCGTGGCCTCGGTCATGGACACCGACACCACCCGGCTCACCCACACCGGCTCCCCGATCGGCTCGCCCGCCTACATGGCGCCGGAGCAGGCGATGGGCGGCGCGGTCGGGCCGTACACGGACCTGTACGCGCTGGGCGTGCTGATGCACGAACTGCTCAGCGGAGACGTGCCGTTCGCGGGTTCCACGGCGCTCGGCGTGCTGCACCGGCACCTGTACGAGCCGCCGCTGCCGGTGCGCCGCATCCGCCCCGAGGTCCCCGAGGCGCTCGAGGCGCTGGTCCTGCGCCTGCTCGCCAAGGACCCGCAGCACCGGCCGGCGTCCGCGCAGGAGGGGTACGAGGACCTGGCGGCGCTGCTGCCCGCGCGCGGGACGCCCACCGGGGCCCCCTTGGACCCCACGCGCCCCTTCCTGCGCCCGCACGCCCCCTGGCCGGACCGCGCGCGGACCCCCGCGCCCCAGCCCGCCCTCGTCGCGCCGGCGCCGCCGGTGGCCGAGAAGCCCGATGTCGCCGCCGCCGTCGAGGAGGTCAAGCGGCTGCTGGGGGAGGGGCGCATCACCCAGGCCGTGGACATCCTCGGCGCGATCCTGCCGGCCGCCGCCGAGCAGCACGGCGAGCACTCCCCGGTCGTGCGCACCCTGCGCAAGCAGTACGCGGCCACGCTCATGGACGACGGCCAGTACCGGCGCGCGCTGCCCGAACTGCGCCGGCTCGCCGACGAACGCGCCGCCGAGGCGGGCCAGGCCGACCCGCAGTCCCTGCGCTACCGCTACGAGGCAGCCCAGTGCCTGGAGCAGCTGGGCCAGCCGGCGGCGGCGCTCGCCGAGTACCGGGCGCTGCTGCCGTACTACGAGAACCAGTACGTCTCCGGAGACCCGCAGCTCGCCCACGAGGTGCGCCGGCGCATCGGCCATCTGCTGCTCGCCCTCGGCGACCGCCCCTCCGCCCACGACACCCTCGCCCGCCTGCTGATGGACGTCGAGCGGCTGCACGGGCCCGGGTATCCGATGGCCCTGGAGATCCGGCGCACCCTGCAGTGGCTGGGGCAGGTGCGGGGCTAGCGGAGCCGGTTGATACGTTGCGCATCGCTCAACCGGGCGACGCGGCGCGGACGTACGACAGGGGTGGGACTCATGGCCGGCCATCGGCAGTCGAGGAAGCGGAGATACCTCACGTGGGCGGTGGCCGGTGCGGCCGTCGTCGCCGGCGCCGGGATCGCGGCGCAGACCTCCATGGCCGCCACCACGTGGCCGGCGCAGCGGACCTTCACCGGCCACGCCTTCGACACCTGCGCCGCGCCCTCGCTGCCGGCGATGAAGGCCTGGCACACCGGCTTCTACGGGGCCGCCGCCGTCTACGTGGGCGGCAGGAACCGCGGCTGCTCCCAGCCCAACCTCACCGCGTCCTGGGTGAAGTCGGTCGGCGCCGTCGGCTGGAAGCTCATCCCGATCTACGTCGGCGCCCAGCCGCCCTGCCAGTCCGGCTCCAACCCGGAGAAGCTCACCGCCACCACGGCCGCCTCCCTCGGCAGGACGGACGCGGACGACGCGGTGGCCAAGGCGTCGGCGCTCGGGATGAAGGCCGGCAGCCCCGTCTTCCTCGACATGGAGCCGTACGACATCACGAACACGTCGTGCAACAACGCCGTGCTGACGTATGTCCGGGCCTTCGACAAGGAGCTGCGCGCCAAGACCTACCGCAGCGGCTTCTACGGCTTCACCAGCTCCAGCGCCAAGGCGATCGCCACCGCCGCCGACAAGACGGACCTGCCGGGCAACCTCTGGTACGCGCTGTGGGACAAGCAGTACACCACCACCTCGGACTGGCCGTGGGGCTCCACCCGGTTCACCGGCCACAGCCGCGGCCACCAGTACCTCGTGAACAGCAAGGAGACGCGGAACGGCTACACGATCACGGTGGACCGTGACGCCTGGGACGGTCCGGTGGCCATCACGGGCTGAGCGCGCGGAAGGCGCGGCGGGCGCGGCGGTGCCGTAAGCGGCGGTGAATCGTTGGTCGAATGGCTTGGCCTGAGCCGAGCCGCTGCCTACCATCGATCACCGCAAGACTTTGTGCACCGCCGCACAATCTCCCCCAGGAGGTCTCCTTGCACCGCCGCCGTCGCACCGCGCTCGTCCTCACCGCCGCGCTCGCCGCCGCGGCACCCCTGCTGACCGCCTGCGGAAACGACGCGCACCCCGGCGCCGCGGCCGTCGTCGGCGGGCAGCGGATCACCGTCGCGCAGCTGCAGAGCCGGGTCGACGAGGTCCGCGCGGCGCAGCGGGCCGCGGTGCCGGACGAGACCCAGTACGAGCAGGTGCTCGCCTCCACCAGCAGCCTGACCCGGGACACCCTGCACAACATGGTCCTCGACCGGGTGCTGCACCGCGCCGCCGAGGACGCGGGCATCACGGTCACCCGCGAGGAGGTCCAGCAGATGCGCACGGGCCTGGAGCAGCAGGCCGGCGGCGCCAAGGGCCTGCAGACGGCCTGGCTGCAGAAGTACGGCATCGCGCCCGCCCGCCTCGACGACAACCTCCGGCTCCAGCTGGAGGCGCAGAAGCTGGCCCAGCACCTCGGCACCGACACCAGCCAGCCCGCCTTCTGGAAGGCCCTGTCCAAGGCGTCCCAGGAGCTGCACATCGACCTCAACCCGCGCTACGGCGCCTGGGACGTGCAGAAGAGCAGCCGCGTGGACGCGCGCACACCCTGGGTGCGGGAGGTCACGACGGCGTCCGGCGGGCAGACGCTGACCTCGTGACGCGGTAGGTCATACGATCACACGATCGTCCCCGCCCTGTGGACAACCGGAACCGCTCCTGGTCGGAGTGGGTTACGTTCGGATCGTGAACGCATCCAGCCCCGACCACGCCCCCGCCGCCGGCCCCGGCCGCGTCGTCCTGCTCACCACCAGCCACCGCGTCGCCCCCGGCCTGCTGTCCTGGCCGGCCTGGCAGGCCCTGCGCGCCGCCGACGCCGTGCTGTGCGCGGACGGCGCGCATCCGCAGCTGCCGTATCTGCGCGAGGCCGGGATCACGGTCCGGGAGGCGTCCCCCACGGCGCAGGAGCTGGTCGACGCCTGCGCCGGCGGGCGCACGGTGGTGGTCGTGGCCACCGGCGAGGGGGAGCCCGCGCTCACCGACGGCCTGGCCCGGCTGGCCGGCTCCGGCCGGACCGCCATGCCGGAACTGGAGCTGCTGCCCGCCTCCTACGACCTGCCCGGCGCCCGCCTGCTGGACCTCGTGCAGGTCATGGACCGCATCCGCGCCGAGTGCCCCTGGTCCTCCCGGCAGACCCACGAGGACCTCGCCAAGTACGGCATCGAGGAGGCGTACGAGCTGGTCGAGGCGATCGAGGCCGGCGACCGCGAGGAACTGCGCGAGGAGCTCGGCGACGTGCTCCTCCAGGTCGTCTTCCACTCCCGGATCGCCGAGGAGCACCCGGACGCGCCGTTCTCCGTCGACGACGTGGCCGGCGGCATCGTCGCCAAGCTCGTCCACCGGCACCCCCATGTCTTCGGGGACGAGAAGGCCGAGACGCCGGAGGACGTCAAGGAGCACTGGCTGCGCACCAAGGCCGAGGAGAAGCGGCGCTCCTCGGTGACCGAGGGCGTCCCGCTCGGCCAGCCCGGCCTGGCCCTCGCCGCCAAGCTCGTCTCCCGCGCGCGCACGGCGGGCCTGGACGTGCCGCTGCCGCAGGGCGAGGGCATCGGCTACCAGCTGCTGGCCCTGGCGGCCCGCGCCGAGGCGGAGGGCGTGGACCCGGAAGCGGCCCTGCGCGCGGCGGCACGCGCGTACCGGGACGCGATCCGTCAGGCGGAGGGCGTCGCTCCCGAGGCGATACGCCGGGCCACCGACGGCCACCGCGACGCGGAGACCCACGAGGCGGGGGATACGGTCGACCCGTGACCGGCCAGCACCACCCGACCCCCGACCCCGGCGACCTCCCGGGCCCCGTGCCCGCGCTGTTCAGCTGGGAGTTCGCCACCGACCCCTATCCCGCCTACGCCTGGCTGCGCGAGCACGCGCCGGTGCGGCGGACGCGACTGCCCAGCGGGGTGGAGGCCTGGCTGGTCACCCGGTACGGCGACGCCCGGCAGGCCCTCGCCGACCAGCGGCTGAGCAAGAACCCCGCGCATCACGACGAGCCGGCGCACGCCAAGGGCAAGACCGGTATCCCGGGCGAGCGCAAGGCGGAGTTGATGACGCATCTGCTGAACATCGACCCGCCGGACCACACCCGGCTGCGCCGGCTGGTCAGCAAGGCGTTCACCCCCCGCCGGGTCGCCGAGTTCGCGCCGCGGGTGCAGGAGCTGACCGACCGTCTCATCGACCGGTTCGCCGGGCAGGGCTCCGCCGACCTCATCCACGAGTTCGCCTTCCCGCTGCCCATCTACGCCATCTGCGACCTGCTCGGCGTCCCGCGCGAGGACCAGGACGACTTCCGGGACTGGGCGGGGATGATGATCCGCCACGGCGGCGGGCCCCGGGGCGGGGTCGCGCGGTCCGTGAAGAAGATGCGCGGCTACCTCGCCGAACTCATCCACAGGAAGCGCGAGGCGCTGCCCGCCGAGCCCGTGCCCGGCGAGGACCTCATCTCCGGCCTGATCCGCGCCTCCGACCACGGCGAGCACCTCACCGAGAACGAGGCCGCGGCGATGGCCTTCATCCTGCTGTTCGCCGGTTTCGAGACCACCGTGAACCTGATCGGCAACGGCACCTACGCCCTGCTCACCCACCCCGGGCAGCGCGAGCGGCTCCAGGCGTCCCTGGCCCACGGGGAGAGGGACCTGCTGGAGACCGGCGTCGAGGAACTGCTGCGCTACGACGGCCCGGTGGAGCTGGCCACCTGGCGGTTCGCCACCGAGCCGCTCACCATCGGCGGACAGGACATCGCGCCGGGCGACCCGGTGCTGGTGGTGCTCGCGGCGGCGGACCGGGACCCGGAGCGGTTCGCCGGCCCGGACGTGCTGGACCTCGCCCGCCGCGACAACCAGCACCTCGGCTACGGCCACGGCATCCACTACTGCCTCGGCGCGCCGCTCGCCCGGCTGGAGGGCCAGACCGCACTCGCCACCCTGCTCACCCGGCTGCCCGACCTGCGGCTCGCCGCCGATCCCGCCGATCTGCGCTGGCGCGGCGGGCTCATCATGCGGGGACTGCGCACGCTGCCCGTGGAGTTCACGCCCACCGCCTGACGACGCTCCGTGGAGAAAAAAGTGACGGGCGTTCAACTATGTGATCTTCACGTGATCTGCGCGGCATGAACTTGTGACAAGTGATCGTCTGACGATACGTTCACCCATCAGCGTGGCGAGGGCACCGTCCGCCGCGCCGGTTCTGCAGTCGCACGAAAGGCTTCCGCATGCTCTCCGGGAACGGTCGTCACCGTCGCCCCCGTCAGGCTCCGGCCCTCCTCGTCGCGGCCGGAGTGACCGGCTCGGCCATCGCCATCCCGCTCCTCGGCGCCGCGAGCGCCCACGCCGCCGACGGCACCACCTGGGACCGGGTCGCCGAGTGCGAGAGCGGCGGATCCTGGAGCGCGGACACCGGGAACGGCTACTACGGCGGCCTGCAGATCTCGCAGGAGGACTGGGACAAGTACGGCGGCACGCAGTTCGCGGAGAGCGCCGACCAGGCCAGCCGCAACCAGCAGATCGCCGTCGCCGAGAAGATCCTCGCCGACAGGGGCACCGCGCCGTGGGCCATGTGCGCGCTGACCGCCGGGCTGACCTCCCACTCCGGCTCGCTCGACGTCGACACCGGCGTCGGCGGCTCCGGCGGCAGCGGCGGTGCGGACGGCGCCTCCGGCTCGGCCGACGGCTCCGGCTCGTCCGGTCTGCCGGATTCGTCCTCCCAGGGCTCCGGTTCCGACCAGACGTCCGGCTCGGACTCCTCCGGCTCCGGCACCTCCAGCCCCGCCCCGGACGCGAGCGGCACGCCCGCTCCGGGCGCCGGCGGCGACGCCACCGGCACCCCGGACACGGCCGGCCCCACCGGAACCAGCACCCCCAAGTCGGACAAATCTCATGAGTCCGGCACGCGGGACGCCGGACGTTCACAGGGGAGCGCCGGTTCCTCCGCGGCGACGCCGGGTGCCGACAAGTCGGACAATTACCAGCAGAGCGCCGGTTCTTGGAGCCTGGTCGACACTGGAGCGCTCAGCAGTGGCGGACGTCACCGCGGCGCAAGCGCGGACGAAAGCGTGACAAACGGTCAGGAGTCCGCGGAGTCCGGCCGTCACGCCGGCCGCGGACCGGACACGTACACCGTCCGCGAGGGCGACTCCCTCGCCTCCATCGCCGACTCGCTCGGCGTCGACGGCGGCTGGCACGCGCTCTACGAGAGCAACAAGAAGGTCATCGGCGCCGACCCGGACCACATCGCCGCCGGTCAGACCCTGAAAGTCGACGGATAAGACGGCGCCGGTCAGGGCCAGTTGACGCCCCACTTGATCACACAATGTCCGGTTTGGAGAAAGTGTGGGATGAGTCTCAGAAGCCCTGATCGTCTTTGAAATTCGGCCGACGGCCTGTCTACGGTCAGGACCGCTCGTCACCACGAGCCCCGGCAGTCGCAACGCCGAATCCTGCCAGCGGTTGCCCGGGAACAGTCGTCGCGTCAAGCGCCGTAGGCAGGAGCGGGGGACCCAAGGTAAGTGCCGCGCCCAGCAGTTGCTGCTCGGCCGGCTAGGGGTGAAGCCGCACCTCGCGCAAGCGGGAGTGCGGCCGGGCAACTCAACCGGCCCGAACCCGACAGCTCACCTCGCAGGCGTCGGTGAGGGGATCGATCCATGCTGTTTTCCGTCAAGGGCAAGCACCGCCGCCCGTCCAAGGCCGTCCGTGCCGTCGCGCTCGCCGGTGTCACCGGCGCCGCCGTCGCCGCCCCGCTGATGGCCGCGGGCAACGCCTCCGCCGCCACCGCCTCCCAGTGGGACGCCGTCGCCCAGTGCGAGTCCGGCGGCAACTGGTCCATCAACACGGGCAACGGCTTCTACGGCGGCCTGCAGTTCACCAACTCCACCTGGGCCGCCTACGGCGGCACCGCCTACGCCCCGCGTGCCGACCTGGCCGGCAAGGCCCAGCAGATAGCCGTCGCCGAGAAGGTCCTCGCGGGCCAGGGCAAGGGCGCCTGGCCGGTCTGCGGCACCGGCCTGAGCAGCACGCCGTACAACGGCTCCGCTCCCGCCGCCTCCACGAAGTCGTCGTCGAGCGGCACCGCCACCCGCTCCACCGACCAGCAGGCCGCCACCCGCTCCACCACGCGCACGGCCCCGTCGGCGAGCAAGACCGTCACCACCCCGACCGGTGCGAAGGTCAAGAAGGGCGACGGCGAGTACAAGGTGGTCAAGGGCGACACCCTCAGCTCCATCGCCGTCAAGCACGGCGTGCAGGGCGGCTGGCAGAAGCTGTTCCAGCTGAACAAGGACATCGTCAAGAACGCCGACCTCATCTACCCGGGTCAGCAGCTGCACCTCAAGTGACGGCCGGGGGCTGACGCCCGGCTCCGGGCCGGCCCACAGCGTCCTCACAGCCGCCGCCCCCACACTGGAGGCCTCGTGAGGGCCACCCCCCGTCCCCACGGGCTCCCCGCCCCGGCGCGCGTTCCCCCGTACGCGCCGGGGCGGGGCTTTTCTTTGCCCGGCCGTCTTCTGCCGTTCCCCCGCACCCCCCTTTGTTCCGGCGGTGAACAATGGGTACCGTCTGCGTGTCCCTCCCGTCCACGGGACGGTCGGTCGGTGGCCGGCGCCCCGGGGACGGTTAGGCTCTAGTCGCACGGCGCGGCCGCAAGGCACACGCCCCGCACTTCCAGCGTCACATCCCAAGAAGGAGATGCTCGTGCCGTCCATCGACGTCGTCGTAGCCCGGGAAATCCTGGACTCCCGAGGCAACCCCACGGTCGAGGTCGAGGTCGGCCTCGACGACGGCAGCACGGGTCGTGCCGCCGTCCCGTCCGGCGCCTCGACGGGCGCCTTCGAGGCCATCGAGCTGCGCGACGGTGACCCCAACCGCTACCAGGGCAAGGGCGTCGAGAAGGCCGTCCTCGCCGTCATCGAGCAGATCGGCCCGGAGCTGGTCGGCTACGACGCCACCGAGCAGCGCCTGATCGACCAGGCCATGTTCGACCTGGACGCCACCGACAACAAGGGCTCCCTCGGCGCCAACGCCATCCTCGGCGTCTCCCTCGCCGTCGCCCACGCCGCCTCCGAGGCGTCCGACCTCCCCCTCTTCCGCTACCTGGGCGGCCCCAACGCGCACCTGCTGCCGGTGCCGATGATGAACATCCTCAACGGCGGCTCGCACGCGGACTCCAACGTGGACATCCAGGAGTTCATGATCGCCCCGATCGGCGCGGAGTCCTTCTCCGAGGCCCTGCGCTGGGGCGCCGAGGTCTACCACACGCTGAAGAAGGTCCTGAAGAACAAGGGCCTGGCCACCGGTCTCGGCGACGAGGGCGGCTTCGCCCCGAACCTCGGCTCCAACCGCGAGGCCCTGGACCTCATCCTGGAGGCCGTCAAGGAGGCCGGCTACACCCCCGGCGAGCAGATCGCGCTCGCCCTGGACGTGGCCGCGTCCGAGTTCTACAAGGACGGCTCCTACGTCTTCGAGGGCAAGAACCGCTCGGCCGCCGAGATGACCGAGTACTACGCGGAGCTGGTCGAGGCCTACCCGCTGGTCTCCATCGAGGACCCGCTGTTCGAGGACGACTGGGAGGGCTGGAAGACCATCACCGCCCAGCTCGGCGACAAGGTCCAGCTCGTCGGCGACGACCTGTTCGTCACCAACCCCGAGCGCCTCGCCCGCGGCATCGAGGAGGGCGCCGCCAACGCCCTGCTGGTCAAGGTGAACCAGATCGGCTCGCTGACCGAGACCCTGGACGCCGTCGAGCTGGCCCAGCGCAACGGCTACAAGTGCATGATGTCCCACCGCTCCGGCGAGACCGAGGACGTCACCATCGCCGACCTCGCCGTCGCCACCAACTGCGGCCAGATCAAGACCGGCGCCCCGGCCCGCTCCGAGCGCGTCGCCAAGTACAACCAGCTGCTGCGCATCGAGGAGATCCTCGACGACGCCGCGGTGTACGCCGGCCGCAGCGCGTTCCCGCGGTTTCGCTCTGCGAACCAGTAAGCACAGCAAGGGCTGAGCCACGAGCTGACCCAACCTGGGGTAAGGCTTAGCCAGTCGTCCGTACGTCCCCGGACTCGGTCCCGTACCGTGTCCGGGGACGTACGCACGTGTGAGGCCACACCGACGAAGGGGAGCGGAGGAGCCAGATGGCCGCCAGGGACCGGGACCGTTTCTCCACCGCGACCAGGCTGCGGCTGCTCGGTGAGCAGACGGCGGCCCGGGTCTACCGCTCGCAGAGCAGGCGGCAGGCCCGCCGCTCCCGGCTCACCGGCCGCGCCGCGCTGCTCGCGCTGGTGCTGTGCTCGCTGGTCGTCGCGCTCGCCTACCCGATGCGGCAGTACGTGTCCCAGCGTGCGCAGATCTCCGACCTCCAGCGCCAGCAGCAGCAGGCCCGCAAGCGGGTGGAGCAGCTGCGCGACCTCAAGGCGCGCTGGCAGGACGACGCCTACGCCGAGCAGCAGATCCGGCTCCGGCTGCACTATGTGATGCCGGGCGAGACCGGGTACACGGTGGTCGACCCGCGCCTGGTCAAGCAGTCCCGCGCCGACCTGAGGGGAGCCAGGCGCCCCTGGTATGCGAACGTCTGGGACGGAGTCGACAAGTCCGACGCCTCCGACCAGTGAACCCACAGAAAGCCTTTCTAGAACCAGTCATGGAAACCCCCCCGCCGCCCACCCCGCGCACCGAGCCCACCGACGCGGACGTCGAGGCCTTCAAGCAGCAGCTCGGCCGCCCGCCGCGGGGCCTGCGGGCCATCGCGCACCGCTGCCCGTGCGGCCAGCCGGACGTCGTGGAGACCGCGCCGCGGCTGCCCGACGGCACGCCCTTCCCGACGACGTACTACCTGACGTGCCCGCGCGCCGCCTCGGCGATCGGGACGCTGGAGGCGAACGGCGTCATGAAGGAGATGACGGAACGACTGCAGCGCGACCCCGAGCTGGCCGCGGCCTACCGGGCGGCGCACGAGGACTACATCGCGCGCCGGGACGCCATCGAGGTACTGGAGGGCTTCCCCAGCGCCGGCGGCATGCCCGACCGCGTGAAGTGCCTGCACGTCCTGGTCGCCCACTCGCTGGCCGCGGGACCGGGGGTGAACCCGCTCGGCGACGAGGCGCTCGCGATGCTCCCGGAGTGGTGGCTGAAGGGGCCGTGCGTGCAGCCGCTCCAGGCCCCCGACCCGGCGGACGAGCACCCCGGTGAGGCGGGAGCGGTCTTCGACCCCGCCGAGGTCCGCAGCGGCTTCTTCGCCGAAAAGCCCCCGGTCCCGGAGGGCTTCTCCCGGGTCGCCGCCGTCGACTGCGGCACGAACTCCATCCGGCTGCTGGTCGCCGACGTCAACCCGGCCACCGGCGAACTGCTGGAGCTGGACCGGCGGATGACGATCGTGCGGCTCGGCCAGGACGTGGACCGCACCGGCCGGCTGGCGCCCGAGGCCCTGGAGCGGACCTTCGCCGCGTGCCGGGAGTACGCCGGGGTGATCCGCGAACTCGGCGCCGCCAATGTTCGGTTCGTCGCCACCTCCGCCTCCCGCGACGCCGAGAACCGCGACGACTTCGTGCGCGGGGTGCTGGACATCCTCGGGGTCGAGCCGGAGGTGATCAGCGGCGAGCAGGAGGCCGAGTTCTCCTTCACCGGCGCGACCAAGGAGCTGACCGGGCGGGACGACCTGGCCAGGCCGTACCTGGTGGTGGACATCGGCGGCGGCTCGACCGAGTTCGTCGTCGGCGACGACCGGGTGCGCGCGGCGCGCTCGGTGGACGTCGGCTGCGTGCGGATGACGGAACGTCACCTGGTGCAGGACGGCAAGGTCTCCGACCCGCCGGCCGCGGAGCTGATCGCCGCGATGCGGGCCGACATCGAGGCCGCCCTGGACCTCGCCGAGGAGACGGTCCCGCTGCGCGAGGCGCGCACCCTGGTGGGGCTCGCCGGGTCCGTCACCACCGTCTCCGCCATCGCCCAGGACCTGCCCGAGTACGACTCCGCGCGCATCCACCACTCCCGGATCTCCCGCGACCGCGTCCGCGAGATCACCGAGTGGCTGCTGCGCTCCACCCACGCCGAGCGCGCGGCGGTCCCCTCCATGCATCCGGGCCGGGTCGACGTCATCGGCGCGGGCGCGCTGGTGCTGCTCGCGATCATGGAGCGGACCGGTGCCGAGGAGGTCGTGGTGAGCGAGCACGACATCCTCGACGGCATCGCGTGGTCGGTGGCGTAGCTCTCTTTTGTTACTGACGGGTAGCGGTCTACTGAGCAGGCCGGATAACGTTTGAGCGGCATGGAGGGGCCCCGCGGGGCCCCTCCGGTGCGATCACCCGGGAAAGTTCGTGAAGTTCTTCACAAGGAATTCGGCCCGGTCACGCCGCGAACGGGGGCCGATGGGCCCTTCCGGGGGGTCAAAGGCCGTTTGAACATGTTCAGATGAAGGGCGCGGGGGCGCTGCGGAAAGAGTTGTTCCGGGCGCGTCTCGGGAGCCTCACCACCGCCCCGCCGACCCGGAGAGGCAGCTCACGCGGCATTGACAACGGTGCAATGGGGGCTGCGGTTCCCTGGGCCGCCCATGATCCGCGTCACGCGGGCCGCGGAGTGTAGCACAGGGCCTGTCATACCTTGTGAAGGGGCGCACGAGCACCCCCCTCGGAGCGGGTGGATACTCGATGGCATGAGCACCACGGAGCGTCCCAGGATCCTCGTAGTAGGCGGTGGGTACGTAGGCCTGTACGCAGCTCGGCGCATTCTCAAGAAGATGCGCTACGGCGAGGCGACCGTCACGGTCGTCGACCCCCGGTCGTACATGACCTACCAGCCCTTCCTCCCCGAAGCCGCCGCCGGCAACATCTCCCCTCGCCACGTCGTCGTCCCGCTGCGGCGCGTGCTGCCGAAGGCGGAGGTCCTCACCGGTCGGGTCACCACCATCGACCAGGACCGCAAGGTCGCCACGATCGCCCCGCTGGTGGGCGAGGCGTACGAGCTGCCCTTCGACTACCTCGTCATCGCGCTCGGCGCCGTCTCCCGCACCTTCCCGATCCCCGGCCTCGCCGAGCAGGGCATCGGCATGAAGGGCATCGAGGAGTCCATCGGCCTGCGCAACCACGTGCTGGAGCAGCTGGACAAGGCCGACTCCACCAACGACGAGGAGATCCGCCGCAAGGCGCTCACCTTCGTCTTCATCGGCGGTGGCTTCGCGGGCGCGGAGACCATCGGCGAGGTCGAGGACATGGCCCGGGACGCGGCCAAGTACTACAAGAACGTGTCCCGCGAGGACATGCGCTTCATCCTCGTCGACGCCGCCGACAAGATCCTCCCCGAGGTGGGTCCCAAGCTCGGCCAGTACGGCAAGGAGCACCTGGAGAGCCGGGGCGTGGAGATCTACCTCTCCACCTCCATGGACTCCTGCGTCGACGGCCACGTGGTGCTGAAGAACGGCCTCGAGGTCGACGCCGACACGATCGTGTGGACCGCCGGCGTCAAGCCGAACCCGGCCCTCGCCCGCTTCGGTCTGCCGCTGGGCCCGCGCGGCCACGTCGACTGTGAGCCCACGCTCCAGGTCAAGGGCACGGACTACATCTGGGCCGCCGGCGACAACGCCCAGGTCCCGGACCTCGTCGGCCGCAAGGCGGGCAACGAGAACGCCTGGTGCCCGCCGAACGCCCAGCACGCGCTGCGCCAGGCCAGGGTGCTCGGCGACAACGTGGTCTCCGGCATGCGGGGCTTCCCGCAGAAGGAGTACGAGCACGCCAACAAGGGCGCGGTCGCCGGTCTCGGCCTGCACAAGGGCGTGGCGATGATCGTCATGGGCAAGATGAAGATCAAGCTCAAGGGCCGCCTCGCCTGGTACATGCACCGTGGCTACCACGGTCTGGCGATGCCGACCTGGAACCGCAAGATCCGCGTCTTCGCCGACTGGACGCTCGGCATGTTCCTCAAGCGCGAGGTCGTCTCCCTCGGCGCCATGGAGAACCCGCGCGAGGAGTTCTACGAGGCCGCCAAGCCGGCGCCGGTCGCCGCCGCGAAGACCGAGGAGAAGGCCAAGGCCTCCTGACCCCGGTCACCTGAAACACCCCCGAAGGGGCTGCCTGCCATCCGTGGTGCGGGCGGCCCCTTCGGCGTGTTCCGGCCCCATCTGTATGGCCACTGCAACTATTTTGCTCAGTTGTAACTCCTTTGCGGGACTGCGCGGGACAGCGGACGGTGTTTACGTGGTTACCGGCATCCGGGATCGTCGTCTTGGAGGTGTGCGCCATGGCCGACGCCGCGTCGCGGCTCAGGAGTCTTGCCGAACAGGTGCTGGGAGCCGCGCTCCCGGTGCGGATCCGGGCCTGGGACGGCTCGCAGGCCGGGCCGCCGGACGCGCCGGCGCTGGTCGTGCGCAACCGCCGGGCCCTGCGCCGCATGCTGTTCAAACCGGGCGAGCTGGGCCTTGTCCGCGCCTGGGTCTCCGGGGACCTGGACATCGAGGGCGACCTGTACGCCACGCTGGACGCGATGGCGGGGCTGGTCTGGGAGCGCGGCGAGGACGCCCGGGGCCTCGTGGAGTCCCTGCGCGACCCCGCCGTACGGGCCGCCGCACGCGAACTGCTGAAGCTGGCCGGGCCGCCGATTCCGCCCGCGCCGCCGGGCGAGGAGGTCCGCAGACCGCGCCGGCACCTGCACACCCGGCGCACCGACCGGCGGGCCATCAGCCACCACTACGACGTCGGCAACGACTTCTACGAGATCGTCCTCGGGCCGTCCATGGTGTACTCCTGCGCGTACTGGGAGGACGGCGGCACCCTGGAGACCGCCCAGCGGGACAAGCTCGAACTCGTCTGCGCCAAGCTGGGCCTGAGGGAGGGGCAGCGGCTGCTGGACGTCGGCTGCGGCTGGGGCTCCATGGCGATCCACGCCGCCCGTGAGCACGGGGTGAGCGTCGTCGGGGTCACGCTGTCGCAGGAGCAGGCGGCGTACGCCCGCAAGCGCGTCGCCGACGAGGGGCTGACCGACCGGGTGGAGATCCGCGTCCAGGACTACCGGGACGTCACCGACGGGCCGTTCGACGCCATCTCCTCCATCGGCATGGCCGAACACGTCGGCGCCGAACGCTATCTGGAGTACGCCACGCAGCTGTACGGCCTGCTGCGGCCCGGCGGACGGCTGCTCAACCACCAGATCGGCCGCCGCCCGCAGCGCGACGAATCGGCGTACGAGGTCGACCGGTTCATCGACGCCTACGTCTTCCCCGACGGCGAACTCGCCCCGATCGGCACCACCGTGACCCAGCTGGAGCGCGCCGGGTTCGAGGTGCGGGACGTGGAGTCCCTGCGCGAGCACTACGCCCGCACCCTGCGCCGCTGGGTGGCCAACCTGGAGGGGGACTGGGAGCGCGCGGTCCGGCTCACCAGCCCCGGCCGGGCCCGCGTCTGGCGGCTGTACATGGCCGCCTCCGCGCTCGCCTTCGAGCACAACCGGATCGGCGTCAACCAGGTCCTGGCCGTCCGCACCCCGGAGTCCGGCGCCTCGGGGCTGCCGCTGCGCACCCGGACCTGGAACACCTGAGCGACCGTGAGGGGCCCCGCGCCGGCGGGGCCCCTCCTGCGGTGCCGTACCGCTACTCGGCCTTGATCGCCGCCAGCATGTTCAGCCGGGCCGCGCGCCGGGCCGGCCACAGCGCGGCGAGGATGCCGACCGTGCCCGCCAGCAGCAGGAAGACGGCCATCCGCCCCCAGGGCAGGACGAGTTCGTACGTCGGCATCTTCGTGCCCAGCAGCTGACCGGCGGCCCAGCCGAAGAACACGCCGAGCCCGATGCCGAGCACCCCGCCGAACAGGGAGATCACCAGGGACTCCAGGCGGACCATCCGCTTGACCGCCTTGCGGTCCAGGCCGATCGCGCGGAGCATACCGATCTCCTGGGCGCGTTCGAACACCGACATGGCCAGGGTGTTGACGACACCGAGGACCGCCACGATCACCGCCATGCCGAGCAGGCCGTAGAGCATGTTCAGCATCGTCGTGAACATCTGCGCGATGCTGTTGGAGATGTCCTGCTTGTCCTGGATCTTGATCGCCGGGTTCCTGCCGAGGATCTCGGCCAGCCGGTCCTTGGTCGCGCCGGAGGCGCCGCCCGCCGTCCTGACCATGACCTGCATGTCGGCCGGGTCCTTCAGATGCGGGGTGAGGACCGTGTCGTCGAGCATGATCCCGTTGATCAGGTCGTTGCCCTCGTAGACACCGGCGACGGTCAGGGTGCGCGCCCTGCCGTCCTCGAAGTGCGCGGTGAAGTGCGAGCCGGGCGTCCAGCCGTACTCCTTGGCCCGGTCCTTGTCCACGACGACCTGCGTGCCGCTCACCTTGAAGGTGCCGTCGTCGACCTTCAGGTCGGTCAGCTTCCCGATGGACGAGCCGTCGACCCCGGTCAGGAACTCGGTCCTGCCGTCGATGCGGGACTCGGCGTTGCGCAGCGGGCTGCTGGCGGTGACGCCCTTGGCGGTGGCGAGCTTCCGCGCCACGTCCGGGGAGAGCGGGGAGCGGTTGGCCATCGAGACCACGTAGTCCGCGCGGATCGCCGAGGAGGCCATCTTGTCGATCGCGGTCTGCAGGCTGCCCGCCATCACCGTCATCCCGGTGATCAGGGTCAGGCCGATCATCAGCGCGGAGGCGGTGGCCGCCGTACGGCGCGGGTTGCGCACCGAGTTCTGCCGGGCCAGCTTGCCCGACACGCCGAAGGCGCGCAGCACCGGGGCGGCGGCCGCGATCAGCGGACGGGACAGCAGCGGGGTCAGGATGAACACGCCGATGATCAGCAGGACCGCGCCGAGACCCATCGGGCCCTGGGCGGAGTCGGCGTCCATCGTCGTGGCCGCGAGGACCACCGCGACGCCGGCCCCCGCGAACAGCGCGCCGAGCGTGTTGCGCAGCACCAGCGACTTGGTGGTGGCCTTGGCGTGGACGCTGCTCATCGCCGCCACCGGCGGGATCTTCGCGGCGCGCCGGCCGGGCAACCAGGCGGCCAGCATGGTGACGAGGACGCCGACCGCGAGCGCGGCCGCCACCGTGCCGGGACTGATCACCAGCGGTCCGTCGGGCACGCTCGCGCCGAAGGAGCCCAGCAGCGAGCGCAGCCCCGCGCCGATGCCGATGCCGGCGGCGAGCCCGGCGACACCGGCGACCGTGCCGACCGCGAACGCCTCGATGAGCACCGAGCGGGTGACCTGGCGTCGGGAGGCGCCGACCGCGCGCAGGAGGGCCAGTTCCCGGGTGCGCTGGGCGACCAGCATGGTGAAGGTGTTGGCGATGATGAACGTGCCGACGAACAGCGCGATGCCCGCGAACACCAGCAGCGCCTGCCTGAGGCTGCTCATCGAGTCGGCGATCTGCTTCGCCTGGTCGTCGGCGAGCTGCTTGCCGGTGGTGGTCTTCACCAGGTGCGCGGGCAGCGCCTTGTCGAGCGCGGCCTTCAGCGCGGTCTGGCTGGTGCCGGGCGCGGCCTTGACGTCGATCTCGTCGTAGCGGCCCTTCTTGCCGAACAGGGCCTGCGCGGTGGGCGTGTCGAACAGGGCGAGGCTGCCGCCGGCGGAGACGTTGCCGTCGTCGGTGGTGAAGACGCCGGCGAGCCTCGGGGTGAGGACCGGGCCGTTCACGGACAGGCGGACGGTGTCGCCGACCCGGTAGCCGGCCCGCTTCGCGGTCCTGGAGTCGAGCAGCACCTCGCCGCTGCCGTGCGGGGCGTGGCCGCCGATCAGCGGATAGCGGGCGTCCCTGGTGCCCCAGTAGTTGCCGCCGTTGGACTGCCAGTCGCCGCCGACGAGTTTGCCGTGCCGGTCGGCGACGGCGGTGAAGCCGCTGACGACGCCGGTCGCGGAGGCGGCGCCGGGGACCTTCGCGGCCTTGTCCAGCGTGGCCTGCGTCAGGTCGGACAGCTTGCCGACGCTGTCGCCCCTGGACTCCTGGTACTCGGGCTGTACGGCGACGTCGACCTGGTCGAAGCCCTTGGCGGAACTCCTCTGGTAGGCGTCGGAGATGGTGTTGGTGAAGACGAGCGTCCCGGAGACGAAGGCCACGCCGAGCATCACGGCGAGGACGGTCATCAGCAGCCGGGCCTTGTGCGCGAGCACGTTGCGCAGGGCGGTGCGGAACATCAGGAGGTACGGCCCTTCGCGTCGAACTCGGGGGTCTGGGGGTTCCCCCCAGAAAGATGGCGCATGGTGTCGAGAACGGATTCGGCGGTGGGGCCGTACATCTCGTCGACGATCCGGCCGTCCGCGAGGAAGATCACGCGGTCCGCGTAGGCGGCGGCCACCGGGTCATGGGTCACCATGACGACGGTCTGGCCCAGTTCCCGCACGGAGTTGCGCAGGAAGCCCAGGACCTCGGCGCCGGAGCGGGAGTCGAGGTTTCCGGTCGGCTCGTCACCGAAGATGATCTCGGGCCGGGAGGCGAGGGCGCGGGCCACGGCCACGCGCTGCTGCTGGCCGCCGGAGAGCTGCGACGGCCGGTGGCCGAGCCGGTCCTTCAGGCCGACCATCGCGATGACCCGGTCGAGCCAGGCCTTGTCCGGCTTCCGCCCGGCGATGTCCATGGGCAGGGTGATGTTCTCCAGGGCGGTCAGCGTCGGCAGCAGGTTGAACGCCTGGAAGATGAAGCCGATCTTGTCGCGGCGGAGCTTGGTGAGCTGCCGGTCCTTCAGCGAGCCCAGCTCGGTGTCGCCGATCCGCACGGACCCGGAGGAGAACGTGTCGAGGCCCGCCACACAGTGCATCAGCGTGGACTTGCCGGAGCCCGACGGGCCCATGATCGCGGTGAACTCGGCCTGCCGGAAGCCGACGGAGACCCGGTCCAGGGCGACCACCCGGGTCTCACCCTGCCCGTAGATCTTCGACAGCTCCGTGGCGCGCGCGGCCACTGCGGTGGTCCGGTCTGCGGTGGGTGTGGTGGTCACGGGACGGTGCTCCTGTCGGGACGACGTGTGTTCCATGGGGACCGTTCCATCGTCCCGGCGCCACGGACGCCTGGAGTCAGTCGCTGTTCCGGTTCCGGAGGGCGACTCGGGTCGGACGGGAGGGCACCGTGTCATACCTGGGGAGGACGGGGGACCCTGACTGGAACGGGTGGAACACCCTCGTTCGGACGGTGAAATTCCGTCATTCCACGTACGCGAGAACGCCCCTCACGGCACGCTGTTGGCAAGTGCGGATGGCCCGTTCCGCGGGCTGATGCACCCTCAGACGTCAATAAAATAAGACAACATCGGTCCGCCCTTCCGCTGTTCGGGGGATGCGTCCCGATAGGCTCGGACATCGAAGCGGAGCCCATGCCCTGCCCGGATGGTGGAATGCAGACACGGCGAGCTTAAACCTCGCTGCCCCTTCGCGGGCGTGCCGGTTCAAGTCCGGCTCCGGGCACTCGCTCCTGCACCGTACGCGACCCACGATCTTCTTCTCCCGCACACGGCTGCTGCGGTTGAGTGACAAGTAGTACGGCTCCCCGAGGACGTTCACGCTGTGACGAGCCGATTTCTCTTAGTTTCGTCACAGATTCGGATGTGTCGGCGGCAGGTGGTCGCCTGCGTCCGCCACCCATGGAGGTCCTCGGATGAATCTTCGCCCCTGGGTTGCAGCGCCGCTGGCGGGTGCGGCCATCGCTCTCGTGTCTCCGGCGGCCGGCGCGGCCGCGCAGCCGGCCGTACGGTACGAAGGGGACGGGCCGCATCGTCACCACAATCCCTACCGGGACTGCCACAGCCGCCGCGGCGTCGTGCTCATCGACAAGGGCCTGAGGGCGATTCTGACCAACGGCCCGCGCGGCCCGGAGGCTCTCGTCATCCAGGGCAGCTCGGCGACGTCCTCGTCACCGGCGGCGCCGTGGGACACCTTCACCGTCTCGACCTACATGAACGCGGAGTATCCCACCCAGACCTCCGGCCAGTACGAGTTCGCGATCCGTGAGTTCTTCCGGCTGCATCCGCTCCTGGAGGTGCGGGCTTTCGGCGTGCACAAGCGGTTCTTCCCCTTCCCGGCCACCCACTGCCGCGACGACCGGGACGACGGTGACCGCGGGGGCGGCGCTCCTCCGAAGGACGGCGCGGTCGTCGACGGCAGCGGCTCGCCCAGCTCCCCGGCGCCCCAGAAGGGCCCCGGGCACACCGTGTCCCCGAGTGACACCGAGGCGGCCGGCTGGAGCGGCAGCCTGCTGAGCGTGAAGGGCATCCTGATCGCGGCCGGCGGTCTGCTGGTGGTCGCGGGACTGCTCGCCGCGGCCTGGTTCCACCGGCGTCGCTCCGCCGAGTGACAGCCGGACGCGACATCCCGCGAGGTTTCTGCCCCCTGACGTCAGGCGCGTCAGGGGGCAGAGGCCTTGGGGCATCGGCCGGGTGAGAGGGAGGGGCCGACCTCACTCGGAGAAGGGGAAGAGGTAGTGCTCCAGGGCGGTGCCCACGGCGTGCAGAAGGCGCGCTGTGAAGGGGCTTTCCTCTCCTCCGGGAAGTACCTGGGGATCGATGACCCCCGGTGCGTACACGCCGCCGGGGTCGCCGGCCGGCGAAGGCGCGGGTGCGGCCGTGGCGGTGGCGCCGGGGGCCGGGGCCGTGTCGCCGGGAGCGGCTGCGGGGCGGGGGGTGGCCGAGTGGTGGGGCTCGGCCGGGCTCTTGTGCTTCCGGCCCGCTAAGCCGCCGATCCCGGCCGACGTACCGCCGCCGGTCGTGGTCCCGCCGCTGCCGGTCGTCCCGCCGTCGGTGGTCCCGCCGCCGCTGGTGGTCCCGCCGCTGCCGGTGGAGCCCGCGGTCGTACCGCCGATGACGGAACCACCGCTTCCGGAGGACGTCGCCCCCGAGGGGCTGGGCGAGGCCGAGGAACTGGCTGCGGCCGAGGGGCTCGGGCGCGGGTCGTGGGGGCAGAGGAAGTCGGGATCCTTGATTCCGTAGCTCAGACCCCACACCCAGTCGCAACCGCCGTGGTACGCCCTGACCCAGCCGCAGTAGGGGCCGCCGTAACTGCGGCAGGGCGGCGCCGGGGGTGTCTGCGGGGAGGGATCCACGGGGGACGGCTCGGGCGACTCGGCTCTGATCCGCTCGGCGCCCAGCGCGCTGACCATGCGGACCTGTTCCACGCCGGAGCCCGGGGAGGTGAAGTGCGTGGCGACGAAGGGCACGGCGACGGCCGAGGCGCAGGCCGCCACCGTCGCAGCAGCGAGAGCGCAGCGGGTCAGACGCATAACTGTTCCTCTCGGCTTTGCGGTCTGTCGGAAGGTGCGAACGAACTCTGTGCACGAGAGCGCCGCCGCTGTGAGCGCTGGAGCTGAACGTATGGTTTGCAGACACCCCCGACCACCAGCGAACCGCCCGTCAGGCGGCCTTGCGCCGGTTTTTCACCCGAAGAGTCTCGCCTCGATCGTGCGGCGCCTCACCCCTCGTAGACCGTCAGCACCGCGCCGTCCACCTCGATGCGCCGGCCCGCCCGCAGCCCGTCCGTGCGCAGCGTGCGCAGGCAGGTGTGGAACAGCGCCAGCTCGTCCGCGTCCAGGATCGCGGCGGCGAGATCCAGCAGTTCGGTCACCGCGTCCTCGGTGAGCACCTGGGGCAGCTCACCGGAGAGCAGGACGACCGATTCACCGGCGGGCCCCCGGACCACCGCGGTGGCCGGCCCGCCATGCACGAACAACACGTTCCCCCCCAAAGAGCCCGGGTGGTCGTACGGCTCTCGCTCCTCGGGCAGACGAGAGACTAGCGGGGGATGTGGCACCCTTCGGGTGCAGTTGCATGATTTTTCCGGCACAGCCGGGAAGCGGACCTTCCGGTCACTTCTCCGGTGCGGGGCGCGCCGAGCGGCCGAGCAGGGACTCGACCAGGGCGGTGACATGCCGGCGGTCCTCGGCCGACAGCTGCTGCACGCTGGCGATGAGCAGCTCCACCTCGGGATCGGTGCTGCGGGCGGCCGCGGCGGCCGGGTCCTCGTCGGACGGGCCGCCGTAGACGTGGATGCCGCAGGCCTCGGCCGCGGCCCGGCGCACGGTGTCGAGCGGCAGCTCCAGGCCCTTGGCCAGGCCTTCCAGGGTGGTGGCCTGGGGCATGCGGACGACCCGGTCGGCGGTGGCCAGGTGGTGCACGGTGGAGCGGGGCACGCCGCCGCGCCGTGCCACGTCGCCGTACGACCAGCCCTGGCGGTCGAGACGCTCACGGATCAACTGCTGCAGTGCGTTGGCCACCGAAGTCCACTTCCTGCTCGCCGCTCGACCTGACCGTCCCTGTCCGCGCCGATTCTACGGTCGGGTAGCGGGGCCGCCGAAAGGGTGATTCACCGAACGGGTTGCGCGACGGTGCCGCGAGGCCCTAGTGTCCAATCTCGTTGGACAGTTCGTCCGACCAAGTTGGACAGAGTCCGGGGGGAACCTGACTCTCTCCGACCGGAACCGCCTGTTTCCCGAGGGGGAATCGACCATGTTGAACGCCCATGAGCTCGACGCCGAGTCCGCGGAGCTGCTGCCGGGCCGTGAGGCCCTGGGCCGGCTGAAGTTCAGCTTCGGCAAGACGGTCACCGTCACCAAGCACGTCGCGAACATCAACGCCCACAACGAGTCCGCCGCCCTGAACGACCACTCCTCGTGCTCGGTGGCCGAGTCCGGCGCCTCCCAGACCATCAGCGTCAGCCAGTAGCCCGCGCGCACCGACCGACCCACCACGAAAGGAACCACCACCATGAGCATGGACATGCGCGAGCTGGACGGCGAGTCCGCGGAGCTGCTGCCGGGCCGTGAGGCCCTGGGCCGACTGAAGTTCAGCTTCGGCAAGACGGTCACCGTCACCAAGCACGTCGCGAACATCGACGCCCACAACGAGTCCGCCGCGCTGAACGACCACTCCTCGTGGTCGGACGCCGGTTCGTCGGCCCAGCAGACGATCAGCGTCAAGC
Source organism: Streptomyces sp. NPDC048192 (assembly GCF_043202415.1). Classification (NCBI taxonomy): domain Bacteria; kingdom Bacillati; phylum Actinomycetota; class Actinomycetes; order Kitasatosporales; family Streptomycetaceae; genus Streptomyces; species Streptomyces sp. NPDC048192. The sequence goes on along the minus strand of NZ_JBIDAL010000005.1, from coordinate 86,637 downwards.
AGTAACGGCACCACCGCGACACCGGCCGCGGGGCGAATCGCACGCGTGCGGGGCGTCCGCCCCGCGGCCTTGGGGGGACATGCGCGGGGGTTGGGGGAACAGCGTGGGGCTTGGGGGGAACAGCGTGGGGGGAGACCACGGATGACGGTGCTCGACGAAGGCGCCGACGCCCTGTACGACACCGGTCCGGTGCCCGGGCCCGGCGGCTGGCCGGTGACGTACGAGCAGGTGACGACCGGCAGCCTGCCGACCGTCGCGGCGCCGGTCCGGCCGGCGCCGCGGCTCAGCGCGGGACTGCGGCTGCACGGCGAGTACCAGGGCTCGGGCTTCACCGAGCCGAAGTACATCGCCCGTCGGGGGGACGGGCAGGTCGTGCAGCTGTCGCGGCTGCTGTACCTGGTGGCGTCGTCCGTGGACGGGATCCGCGACGCCGAGACGATCGCCCACCGGGTCAGCGCCCGCTACGGCCGCGAGGTCAGCGCCGAGAACGTCCGCTACCTGCTGGAGAACAAGCTCCAGCCGCTCGGGGTGACGGTGCCCGAGGGCCAGGAGGACGACGAGGTCGACGCCCCGCGCTCCGACCTGCTGCTCGCCCTCAAGGGCCACCGGGTGATCTTCGACGAGCGCCGCACCGGGCGGATCGCGCGGGCCCTGGCCTGGCTGCACCGCCCGGCCGTGGTCGCCGCCGTGCTGCTCGCGGCGCTCGCGATGGACGTCTGGCTGTTCGGCTTCTTCGGGGCGATCGAGCCGGTGCTGGAGGTCCTGGACCAGCCGGTGCTGATCCTCATCGTCTTCGGGCTCACCGTGGCCTCGCTCGTCTTCCACGAGTTCGGCCACGCCTCCGCCTGCCGGTACGGCGGCGCCCGGCCCGGCTGCATCGGCTGCGGGCTGTTCCTCATCTGGCCGTCGATGTACACCGACGTCACCGACGTCTACCGGATCTCGCGCGGAGGCCGGCTCCGCACGGACCTCGGCGGGGTGTACTTCAACGTCGTCTTCATGCTCGCCATGGCCGGGGCCTACTTCGCGACCGGGGCGCAGTTCTTCCTGGCCGCCGTCTACCTCGGGCACTTCGAGATCCTGGAACAGCTGATGCCGGCCGTCCGCCTGGACGGCTACTACATCCTCGGCGACCTCGCCGGAGTGCCGGATCTCTACGGCAAGATCAAGCCGATCCTGCTCTCGCTCGCGCCCGGCGCCAAGGGCCGGGCGGCGCGCACCGAGGTCGCCGGGCTCAAGCGGTCCGCGCGCGCCATCGTGGCCGGCTGGGTGCTGACCATGGTGCCGCTGATCGCCGGCGAGATGGGCTACGCGCTGTGGAACCTGCCCCGGATCCTCACCACCATGGTGCGCTCGCTGACCGAGCAACTCCTCGGCACCGGCGCGGCGTTCGCGCACGGGCAGATCGTCGCCGGGCTCGTCGGGGTGATCGGCAGCGTGATGCTGCTGTGCCCGATGGCCGGTGTCGTCTATCTCTCCGTGAAGATCGGCGGCCGGCTGCTGCGGGCCGCGAAGCGCTCCACCGCCGGGCGGCCCCGGCTGCGCCTCGCGCTGTGCGTGCTGGCCCTCGCCGGACTGACCGGGCTCTCCTACGCCTGGGTGTCCGGGATGACCCCGAAGCCGCTGCCGAAGAAGCCCCCGATCGCACCGATCCTGCAGCCCGGGGTGCCGACCGAGGCGCCCTCGCCAAGGGACGCCGCGACCCCGGGCCACGACGGGCACGGCGGGCCCGGCACCGGCGGCGCCTCCGTCTCGCCGTCGGCGGTGCCGGGAGCCTCGGCCTCCGCGTCGGGGGACGCGGCCTCGCCCGGCGCAGCGGCGAGCGCGTCCGTCTCGCTGCCCCCGTCCTCGGCGTCGCGGCCGGCGGCGCCGGGCACGACGACCGGATCCGGATCCCACGGGCCGGAGTCGTCCTCCGGCGGCGCCACCGCGGATCCCACCCCGCCCACCAGCCAGGACCCCGGCCCCTCGGCCTCCCCGACCCCGTCGGAGAGCGTCCCCGCGTCGACGGCCGGGAGTCCGACGGCGGCACCGAGCGACGCCTCGCCCGCACCGGCGTCGTCCTGACACCGCATCAGCCACACCTCTCCGGCCCGCGCGGGCCGCCCGAACCCTGTACGGAGACCCCATGAGCAGCCACCGCAAGGCACGCTCCAGCAACCATCCCTTCGCCCGGCACGCCCTGCGCATGGGCCTGTTCGCCGCCGGAGCCGCCGGCGTCGCCGGCGCGGCCACCGCGGTACCGGCGCAGGCCCTGACCGGCACGGCGCACGCGGCGTTCGCGTCCGACCACGTCTTCAGCCACGCCGACCGGGCCCACCACACGCGGGCCGAGGACTCCTTCACCATCCGCCAGTTCGGCACCGTGAACGCGGCCGGGGTGCGCAACCAGGCCAACGCCGTCTCCACCGGCTGCTCGGCCGACGACCACTGCCGGTCGGTCGCGCTGTCCTTCCAGATCGTCACGATCGCCGGCGAGCGCACGCACCTGAACGCCGTGAACCTCAGCGACGCGGCCAACAAGGAGTGCACCGGCTGCCAGACCCTCGCCGGCGCCTACCAGTTCGTCGTCTCCACCCCGGCTCCGCTCACCCTGGACGCCGGCGCCCGGCAGAAGCTCGCCGACGTCCACCGCAGGCTGGACGCGCTGACCCGCTCCACGCTGCCGGCGGCCGAGCTCAAGCAGCGCGTCGACGGCCTCGCGGGCGAGGTGAGCGCGGTCCTGCGGGACGCGGTGGCGCACGCCCCGAAGGCCGAGGCCGAGCCCACGGTCACCCTCCACCGCCACCTGGACGGCTGGCCCGGGCACTGACCGCCCCGCCGCCGCGCACGGCCGTCCGCCGGTTCCGAGATGCCCCTCGAGGACCCGGCGGGCGGCCGCCTCGCGTGCGCCCGTGGACAGCGGACCCATTGACATCGGATGCCCTCCGGCGCAGACTCGGCGCGCGGAGCGTCAGTGAAAAAAAGTTCACCTGACGAACGCCATGAACGCCACGCACGCCTCGTCACCGCCTAGAGTCGACCCCGAAGGGACGTACCGATGCGCACCACCGTCGGCATCATCGGAGCCGGGCCGGCCGGACTGCTGCTCGCGCGGCTGCTGCACCGCGCCGGCATCGACTCGGTCGTCCTGGAGAGCCGCGACCGTGCCTATGTGGAACATCGGCAGCGCGCCGGAATCCTGGAGCAGGGCACGGTCGACGTGCTGCGCGCGGCCGGCGCCGGGGAGCGGATGGACCGGGAGGGGCTGCGGCACGACGGCATCGAGCTGCGCTTCGACCGGCGCCGGCACCGCGTCGACTTCCCCGGCCTGACCGGCGGCCGGTCGGTGATGGTGTACGCCCAGACCGAGGTCTGCAAGGACCTGATCGCCCTTCACATCGAGGAGGGCGGACCACTGCTGTTCGAGGCCGAGGCGCTGGCCGTCGAGGGCGCCGAGGGCGGCCGGCCGCGCATCCGGTTCCGCCACCAGGGCCGCGAGGACGTGCTGGAGTGCGACTACGCCGTCGGCTGCGACGGCTTCTGGGGCGTGTCCCGCAAGGCCTTCCCCGCCGCCCTGTCCCGCACGTTCGAACGGGTGTACCCCTACGCCTGGCTCGGCATCCTCGCCGACGTCGCCCCCTCGCACGACGAACTCGTCTACGCCCGCCACGACCGCGGCTTCGCCCTGCTGTCCATGCGCTCCCCCTCCGTCTCCCGCCTCTACCTCCAGGTGCCCGCCGACGCGAAGGCGGACGACTGGAGCGACGAGGAGATCTGGGACGAGCTGGAGCGCCGTTTCGAGACGGACGACGACTGGCGGCTGGAACGCGGCCCCATCACCCAGAAGTCGGTCACGCCGATGCGCTCCTTCGTGCACGAGCCGATGCGGCACGGCCGGCTCTTCCTCGCCGGTGACGCCGCCCACATCGTGCCGCCGACCGGCGCCAAGGGACTGAACCTCGCCGTCGGCGACGTCGTCACCCTCGCCCGTGCCCTCGCCCACGAGAAGGAGACCGGCTCGGCCGAGCTGCTCGACGCCTACTCCGCGACCTGCCTGCGCCGCGTCTGGCAGGCCGAGCGGTTCTCCTACGACATGACGACGATGCTCCATCCGGCCCCGGACGCCACCCCCTTCGACGCCCGCCTCCAGCTGGCCCGGCTGGACCGGATCGCCGCCTCCCGCGCGGCCGGCACCGACCTGGCGGAGGCGTACACGGGATTCCCTCTCGACGGTTAGGTCGCAGGTTCGTCAGGGAATGCGATCAACCGTGGCCGGGAATCACCGGCTCACGTAGCGTGTTGCGCAGCACGGTGAAGGAAAGATCCTCCTGAAGTACGACGATCGGCCCTTTGCCAATCCATTACTCTTGAGCCAAGGCTGCGCACGGCAGCCATGGAGGAGTGAAATGAGGAGCAGCAACCCGGTCTTCTCGCGACGGGGGTTCAGCCGCACCGGCGGCTACGCCGGTTTCCACACCGCACCGCAGGCCGGGTACGCGCAGGGCAACCCGTACGCGCAGAACCCCTACGCCCAGAACCCGTACGCGCAGCAGGACCTCCAGCACGGAGCCCCGCCGCAGGCCCCCGTCACCACCGACCGGATGACGATGGACGACGTCGTCGTCCGCTCGGCCATCACGCTCGGCACCGTCGCCGTCGGCGCCGTCCTCGCCTGGGCGCTGCTGCCGGTCACGGCCACCAGCTACGGCCTGGCCGTCGGCTCGGCGATCGTCGCGTTCGTGCTGGCGATGGTCCAGAACTTCAAGCGCACGCCGTCGCCCGCCCTGATCCTCGGGTACGCCGCGTTCGAGGGTGTCTTCCTCGGCGTCATCAGCGAGATGTACAACAGCCGCTGGAGCGGCGCCCCCTTCCAGGCGGTGCTCGGCACCATGGCGGTCTCGGCCGCGACCCTGCTGGTCTACAAGGCCGGCTGGATCCGCGTCACCGCCCGCTACGCCCGCATCGGCATGGCCATCGCCCTGGGCTTCCTGGTGGTCATGGCGGTGAACCTGCTGCTGGTCGCCTTCGGCGTCGCCGAGGACGGCGGTCTGCGCAGCTTCGGCCCGCTGGGCGCGCTCGTCGGCATCGTCGCCATCGTGCTCGGCGCGTTCTTCCTGACCCTCGACTTCAAGCAGATCGAGGACGGCATCGCCTACGGCGCCCCGCGCAACGAGTCCTGGCTGGCCGCGTTCGGCCTCACCGTGACGCTGGTCTGGATCTACCTGGAGATGCTGCGCCTGGTGGCGATCTTCACCAACAACGACTAGCGCACACGCAGGTCGCCGCGCCGGTCGTGAAACGCCGGTTGTGAAAAGGGCCCCGGAGTTCCGCTCCGGGGCCCTTCGCGCGTCTAGAGCAGCTTGCGCGCTGCCCTCCTCAGGTCGTACTCGTGGACGATCGCCTTCGCGTGGCCGTACGCGAGGTCGTACTCGTGCCGGAGCCAGCTGACCTTCTCCTCGAAGCGGAACAGGGCGGGGCCTTCTTCGACGGTGCGCAGCCAGTCGGAGACTTCGCGACCGGTGCAGTGGGGGATGCGGGCGAGCAGATTGCGGTGGGTCTCCTCCGAGAAGAGCTGGGACATCGGCGCCTCCGAACGCAAAGGGGATGTAAGCCGGTCCTTCACGTCACGGTGCCTGAGCGTTCGCGTATTGGCAACAGTGCGGCGCGTTACGCTCGGCGCGTGGTTGATACGACGCCCTTGAACCGAGCCGTGGATCACTTCGCCGACCGATTGCGCGCGGCCCCGCAGAGCCGGCTGCAGCGCGGCGCCGCCGCCGAGGCGCTGGAGCTGGCCAGGCAGTTGGCGCGGTGGGCGCAGGCCGTGGAGGAGCCGGGGACGGAGCCCCGCCAGATGCCGGACGCCGGGATGTTCGCCGTGGCGGACCAAATCCTCGTGGCCGCCCATGACTTGGCGCTGGTGCTGCGGAGCGACGACGAGGTCGCCGAAGCGGTGCGCATGGTGGAGGAGGCGCGGGAGCGGGCCGGGGTCTGAGGCCGGCCCCGCGGTGCGGAACCCTTACAGCGACGCGATGACCCGGTCCGCCAGGATGAAGACCGTGTCCTCGCCGCAGGCGAACGTCAGCGTGTAGGCGCCGGAGACGCCGGAGCCGCCCAGCAGGCAGGGGGCCTCGCCCGCTTCGACCGCCGCGGCCAGGCGTTCGGCGGTCTCGCGGTGGCCCGGGGTCATGCACAGGGTGGTGCCGTCGGCGAAGACGTAGACGTCGAGGGTGCCGAGCGGGCCCGGACGGACGTCGGCGAGTTCGACGCGCTCCTCGGACAGCTGCTCCAGCATGGCGACGGTGCGCTCGTGGTCGTTCACCACCGGCGACTGCACCGGGACGAAGTCGGGGTGCGAGGGGTGGCGGCGGCGGGCCGCGGCCAGCTCCGGGGACTCCCCGGCGAAGTCGTCGGCCTCGGCGGTCGGCTCGGACACCGGCTCCAGGCCGGCGAAGTCGGCCTGCCGGGGCAGGAACACGTCGTGCTCGGGCAGACCGAGCAGGGTCGGCGCGTCGGAGGCGTCACGGGCCTCCTGCGCCGCCCAGAAGGCGCGGGCCTCGGCCAGCTCGCGCTCGCGTTCCTCGGCGAGCGCCTCGGCCACCGCGGCCCGTATGCGGTCGGTGTCGGCGTGCCCGCGGGCGTTCGGCAGCAGCGCGCCCAGGGCGGCCGCCTGGTTCTCGGCGAGCTGGGTCTGGAGCTCGGCCAGCTGGCGGCGCAGCCTCAGAACTGTGCGCAGGACGGCGACGCCCACGGCGCCCGTGGCGGCCGTGGTGAGCAGCAGGGCGATCGGCATGGCGCTCACTGACGTACTCCCAGGTTCAAAGTCGACCCCCGACTTCCTACATCAGCTTGAAGGGCGGACTATGCAGCTGTCAGTGCGTAACGTCACGAACCGGACAGGGCTTTGGTCTCCCGTGCCTGCCGTGCGCCGCGCTGACCTGCCCTGACCTGCACCGATGCGGTGGGTGAGTCAGATAGGTCACATCCTGGGGGAGATTGGATCACGGAAAGGCCCAGAACCCCGGGGTTTCCTGGGTTCTGGGCCGTTGCCCGACGTAACGTGTCCGGTTCGCTACGGAACGTGCGTCAGCTGAGGCGCTCGATGACCATCGCCATGCCCTGGCCGCCGCCCACGCACATCGTCTCCAGGCCGAACTGCTTGTCGTGCCACTGCAGGGAGTTGATGAGGGTGCCGGTGATGCGGGCGCCGGTCATGCCGAAGGGGTGGCCGACGGCGATGGCGCCGCCGTTGACGTTCAGCTTGTCGATGTCGATGCCGAGTTCGCGGTAGGAGGGGATCACCTGGGCGGCGAAGGCCTCGTTGATCTCGACCAGGTCGATGTCGTCGATGGTGAGGCCGGCGCGGGCCAGGGCCTGCTTGCTCGCCTCGACCGGGCCGAGGCCCATGATCTCGGGGGAGAGACCGGAGACGCCGGTGGACACGATCCGGGCGAGCGGGGTCAGGCCCAGCTCGCGCGCCTTGGTGTCGCTCATGATGACGACGGCGGCGGCGCCGTCGTTGAGCGGGCAGCAGTTGCCGGCGGTGACCAGGCCGTCCGGGCGGAAGACCGGCTTGAGCCCGGCGACGCCCTCCAGGGTGACGCCGGCGCGCGGGCCGTCGTCCTTGGCGACGACGGTGCCGTCGGGCAGGGTCACCGGGGTGATCTCGCGCTCCCAGAAGCCGTTCTTGATGGCTTCCTCGGCGAGGTTCTGCGAGCGGACGCCGAACTCGTCCATCTCCTGGCGGGTGATGCCCTTCCAGCGGGCCAGGTTCTCCGCCGTCTGCCCCATCGCGATGTACGCGTCCGGCACCAGGCCGTCCTCGCGCGGGTCGTGCCAGGTGGTGCCCTCCTGCTCGGCGACGGCGGCGGTGCGGGCCTCGGCCTCGGCGAAGAAGGGGTTGTGGGTGTCCGGCAGGCTGTCGGAGTTGCCCTTCACGAACCGGGACACCGTCTCGACGCCGGCCGAGATGAAGACGTCGCCCTCGCCGGCCTTGATGGCGTGCAGGGCCATGCGGGAGGTCTGCAGGGAGGAGGAGCAGTAGCGGGTGATCGTGCAGCCCGGCAGGTGGTCCATCCCCATCTGCACGGCGACGATCCGGCCGAGGTTGTTGCCCTGCTCGCCGCCGGGCAGGCCGCAGCCGAGCATCAGGTCGTCGATGTCCCTCGGGTCCAGCTCGGGGATCTTGGCGAGCGCCGCCTGGATGATCGTGGCGGTCAGGTCGTCGGGGCGCAGGTCCTTGAGGGAGCCCTTGAAGGCGCGGCCGATGGGCGAGCGGGCGGTCGAGACGATGACGGCTTCGGGCATCACGGCTCCAGTGGACGGTGTGCTTTTCGGGCAGTGCCGGTTGGGAAGTTACCGCTACGTATGGGTCAGGTCACCGGTGTGGCGGTGTGACACTGGCCGCAATTTACTAAGCGCTTGCTTGGCTGCCTGGTCGCGCCGCCTGCCCGCGCCTGGTCGCGCCGGACCGGCGTCACGTGGCCGGCCGCGCGGGCTCGGCCTCCGGCACGCGGCGCCGCCGGCGCCGTTTCAGCAGCGCCCACGGGCCGCGCGGCCCCGTCGGCATGGCCGCCGTGACCTCGGTGCCCGCCTCCGACGCCGCCTCGGCGGCCGCCCGCGCCACCGGCAGGAAGCCCTCGCGGCGCGTCACGTCCGGCCGCTCCTCCTCCGGCCACAGGCCCAGCGCCGCGCACACCGTCGGCAGCACCGCCATCGCCGCCGTCGCGTAACCCTCCGCGGAGGGGTGGTAGTTGTCGGGGCCGAACAGCTCCCGCGGATTGGCCTCGAACTCCGGGCCCAGCAGGTCGCCGAGGGACACGGTCCGTCCCCCCTGCTCCACGACCCCGATCGTCTGGGCCGCAGCCAGCTGCCGCGAGGCCCGCCGGGCCAGCCAGCGCAGCGGCTGCTGCACCGGCTCGATCGTGCCGAGGTCGGGGCAGGTGCCGACCACCACCTCCGCGCCGGCCGTGCGCAGCCGCCGTACCGCCGCCGACAGGTGGCGCACCGAGCGGGTCGGGTGCATCCGGTGGGTGACGTCGTTCGCGCCGATCATGATCACGCAGATGTCGGGGACGGGAGTCCCGGCGGACAGCACCAGGCTCACCTGGCGGTCCAGGTCGTCCGACTGGGCTCCGGGCAGGGCGACGTTGCGCAGTTCCACCGGGCGTTCCGCCACCGCCGCCAGGCCCGACGCCAGCAGCGCGCCCGGCGTCTGGCCCGCCCGGTGCACGCCCTGCCCCGCCGCCGTGGAGTCGCCGAGCATCGTCAGACGCAGCGGAGGTTCACCAGGGATGCCGTATCCTCCCCCACTCTCGGCTTCGCTCGAGCGGGGGGACCCCCATCCGTACACGCCGTCGGCGACCGGAACCCGGCCGCCGCTGCCATTGCCCACATGGCGTCTGGCCAGCCGCACCTCCGCCAGCAGCAGGCCGACCGCCGCCGCGCCGACCAGCCCGACGCCGCCGCCGCCGTACGCCGCCCCGGCCGCGATGCGCCGGGCCACTCTCGCCCTCGACATGCGCGTCATGCGTCGCCGCCACCTCCTCTACAGCCGTACACCCACTCCTTGCCCCGTACCGACAGTGCGCCAATCTCAACGGGGAGTGAACGACCTCGCCGGCGGCACAGCTGGCCTTAGGCTGGCTGCACCACCACGACCATTTCTTTTTGCAAGCAACCGGAGACAACGGTGCGATTCCACGACTCGATGATCAGTCTCGTCGGCAACACCCCGCTGGTGAGGCTCAACAGCGTGACCAAGGGCATCCAGGCGACCGTCCTGGCCAAGGTGGAGTACTTCAACCCGGGCGGTTCCGTGAAGGACCGCATCGCCCTGCGCATGATCGAGGCCGCCGAGCAGAGCGGGGAGCTGAAGCCGGGCGGGACGATCGTCGAGCCGACCAGCGGCAACACCGGGGTGGGGCTGGCCATCGTGGCGCAGCAGAAGGGGTACAAGTGCATCTTCGTGTGCCCCGACAAGGTGTCCACCGACAAGATCAACGTGCTGCGCGCCTACGGCGCCGAGGTCGTCGTGTGCCCGACCGCCGTCGCGCCCGAGCACCCGGACTCCTACTACAACGTCTCCGACCGGCTCGTCCGCGAGACCCCGGGCGCGTGGAAGCCCGACCAGTACTCCAACCCCAACAACCCGCTGTCGCACTATCACTCCACCGGCCCCGAGCTGTGGGAGCAGACCGAGGGCAGGATCACCCACTTCGTGGCGGGCGTGGGCACCGGCGGCACCATCTCCGGCACCGGCCGCTATCTGAAGGACGTGAGTGACGGCCGCGTCCAGGTCATCGGCGCCGACCCGGAGGGCTCGGTGTACTCCGGCGGCTCCGGGCGGCCCTACCTGGTCGAGGGCGTCGGCGAGGACTTCTGGCCGACCGCCTACGACCGGACCGTCGCCGACGAGATCGTCGCCGTCTCCGACAAGGACTCCTTCCAGATGACCCGCCGGCTCGCCAAGGAGGAGGGGCTGCTGGTCGGCGGCTCCTGCGGCATGGCGGTCGTGGCGGCGCTGCGGGTGGCCGAGCGGCTGGGCCCGGACGACGTCGTGGTGGTGCTGCTGCCGGACAGCGGCCGCGGCTACCTCAGCAAGATCTTCAACGACGAGTGGATGGCCGACTACGGCTTCCTGGAGGACGAGGGCCCGAGCGCCCGCGTCGGCGACGTGCTCAGCGACAAGGCGGGCGGCACCATCCCCTCCCTGGTGCACATGCACCCGGAGGAGACCGTCGGTCAGGCCATCGAGGTGCTGCGCGAGTACGGCGTCTCGCAGATGCCCGTCGTCAAGCCGGGCGCCGGGCACCCGGACGTGATGGCCGCCGAGGTCGTCGGCTCCGTGGTGGAGCGCGAGCTGCTCGACGCCCTGTTCAGCAAGCGGGCCTCCCTCGACGACCCGCTGGAGAAGCACATGTCCGCGCCGCTGCCCCAGGTCGGCTCCGGCGAGCCGGTCGGCGACCTGATGTCCGTGCTCGGCTCGGCCGACGCGGCGATCGTCCTGGTCGAGGGCAAGCCCACCGGCGTGGTCAGCCGGCAGGACCTGCTGGCGTTCCTCGCCAAGGGCGGCAACAAGTAGCGAACGGTCGGTGAACCGCCCGTGACCTCGGGGAACTTGGGGTGCGGGCGGGGTTCGCGCAAGTGGTACGAGGGTGTCACGTGCCCGCAGCACCGGCTTAACACGGGTACGGCAGATTGGTGGGCGTCGGCAGGGGTGGGAGCGGCTCCCCGCCCGGGCCGGCGCCGAACGGCGCCAAGGAATCTCCGGAGCGGCTCCCGGACCTCCCTGGACGCCACGGACGCGAGATGCCCGGCCCTGACCCGGCCCGCGTCCCTCGCGGGGACCGCCGTCGTCCCGCCCCCCGGAAACGGGGGTGCGGCGGTCCCCGCGCAACTCTTTCCCGGCGGGGTCAGTCCTCCCGGCCCGAGCGGTCGCGGCGGCCGGTGAGCAGGTCCGGGTTGACCCGTACCGCCTGGGCGAAGTTGACGCCGACGATGCCGACCCACGCGGCCACCGTCCCCGCCGTCCCCGCGACCCCGCCGGCCACGGCGGTCAGCGGGATCGCCAGGACCAGCGAGATGATCGCGAGCCCGAAGCGCTCCGACCACGTGTCGCCGTTCTTCGGGCGCCGGGCGCCGCGCGCGGTCGCCAGCTGCTGCTCGGCCAGATGACGGCGCACCCGGCGGTCCACCGCGTCGTCGATCCGCTGCTCGACCTTCTCCACGAAGGAGTCGACCAGCGCGGTCTCGTACTCCTCGCCCAGCTCCCGGCGGGTCTGCAGGGTGGCGTCGAGTTCTTTTCTCAGGTCGGTGTTCCGCCCGTCCACTCCGGTCATGCCCCCACGTTAGGGAGCGCTCACGTCCTGCGCACTGGGGACAACCCCCCTTTCCCCCTCGGGGTTCCCGGACGGGTACGCCGCGTTCCGCCGCCCGGTCAGCCAGTACAGCAGCGCCGGTACGACGAGGCCCACGATCCAGGAGACGTCCGCACCGCCCAGCGGTTCCACCAGCGGGCCGGTGTAGAAGCCGGTGGCGAGGAAGGGCAGCTGGGCGAGCAGGCCCACCGCGTACACCGCGAGCGCGTCCCACCGCCAGGCGCCGTAGCGGCCGCGCGGGTCGGACAGGGCCGGGATGTCGTACCGCTCCTTGGAGATCAGGTAGTAGTCGACCAGGTTGATTGCCGACCAGGGCGTGAAGAAGGTCAGCAGGAACAGCAGGAAGTCCTTGAAGGAGGGCAGGAAGCTGTCCTTGCCCAGCAGGGCCACCGCCGTGCCGGCCACCATGACCAGCGCGATGTACGCCACCCGGCCGGCCCGCGACAGCTGCCGCTGCCCCCGGAAGCCGCTGACCCCCGTGACCATCGACATGAAACCGCCGTAGGTGTTCAGGACGTTGACGGTGAGCTTGCCGAGCGCGATGACGAAGTAGAAGAAGGAGGCGACGAGTCCGGTGCCGCCGAGGGCGACGACGTAACCGACCTGGCTGTCCAGGAACTTCGCGCCCGCCGTCGCCGCGACCAGCACACCGAAGGTCATCGACCACTGGCTGCCCAGCGCCGAGCCGGACAGGGTCCACCAGAAGGTCGCCCTCGTGGACGTCGTGCGCGGCAGGTAGCGCGAGTAGTCCGCCACGTACGGACCGAACGCCAGCTGCCAGGACGCCGACAGGGACATCGCCAGCAGGAACATCGGCGGCGAGAAGTGGGCGTCGTGCAGCAGGGCGGTCAGGTCGGCGCGGTCGGCGAGGCGGACGCCCAGGTAGACGAAGGCGACCGCGCAGACCGCGCCGGCGAGCCGGCCGAGGGCGTGGACGACCCGGTAGCCGACCGCCGCCACGACCGCCGTGACGGCCGCGAAGACCACGATCCCCGTCGTGTCGTTCGTGTGCGTCAGCTCGCCCACCGCCTGCCCGGCGAGCACGCTGCCGGACGCGAAGAAGCCGACGTACATCACGATCACCAGCAGCAGCGGTACGACCGCCCCGCGCACCCCGAACTGCGCCCGGGACTGGATCATCTGCGGCAGGCCGAGCCTCGGGCCCTGCGCCGAGTGCAGGGCCATCACCGCGCCGCCGAGGAGGTTGCCGAGCAGCAGACCGGCGAGCGACCAGACGACGTCGCCGCCGAAGACGACCGCGAGGGCGCCGGTGACGACCGCCGTGATCTGCAGGTTGGCGCCCAGCCACAGGGTGAACTGGCTGAACGCGGTGCCGTGCCGCTCCTCGTCGGGGACGACGTCGATGGAGCGCAGTTCCACCAGGCCGCTCATCTACTTCACCAGCCCGTGCTGCCTGGCGTAGGCGTTCGCGACGTCCTCGGGGTCCTTCTTGTCCTTGTCCACCTGCCGGTTCAGCTCGGTGAGCTGGGCGGTGGTGAGCAGGTTGCCGAGCCGGGCGAGGGCCTTGCGGACGGTGTCGTCGGCCTTGCGGTCGGCGATGAGCGGCACGATGTGCTGGCTGGGGATGAGGTGCTGGGGGTCGGTGAGCACCACCCAGTCGTTGGCCCTGATGTCGGTGTCGGTGGTGAACAGGTTCGCCACGTCCACGTCGCCCTTCTTGAGGGCGCCCTTGACCAGCGGCCCGTCGGAGTCGAGCGACTTGAACTCCTTGAACTCCACGCCGTAGACGTCCTTCAGGCCGACCGCGCCGACCTGGCGTTTCTTCACCTCGGGCGCGGCGCCGATGACCAGCTTCCCGTTCTGCTTCCTCAGGTCGGCGAGGGAGGCCAGGCCGTACTTCTTCGCCGTCTCGCGGGTGACGACGAACGCGTCGGAGTCCTCCGCCATGCCGTACGGCAGCACCTGGAGGCCGGCCGGGAGGGCCTGGGTGAGGGCGTTCTGCATCTCGCCCGACTCGGTGGCCGTGACCTTGGGGGCCAGGTAGTTGAGCAGGGCGCCCTGGTACTCGGGCAGCAGGTCGATGTCGCCGCCCCTGAGCGCCGGGATGACGATCTCGCGGGTGCCGAGGTTGGGGCGGACGGTCGTCTTCACGCCGGTGCCCTGGAGGGCGGCGGCGTAGAGGTAGCCGAGGACCTGGTTCTCGGTGAAGTTGGCGGTGCCGATGGTGACTCCGCCCTTGCTGGAGCCGGCGCCGCCGGCGGCGGAGCCTGGGCCGTTGAGGGAGGTGATGCCGCTCGCGCAGGCGGAGAGGGCGGGGACGGAGGCGACCGCGAACAGGCCGCCGAGGACAGTACGTCGGTTCATCGGGGGTTCCCGGGGTTAGGCGGTGCGGATGGGGGCGCCCCCGCGCGAGCGTCGTCGAGCGTGGGGGAGGAAGAGGAAGCGCTGGAGGGCGGCGAGGGCCACGTCCAGGACGACGGCGACCACGGCGACCAGCACCGCACCGCCGAGCACCTGGACCAGGTCGCGCTGGGCGAGGCCGTCGAAGACGTAGCGGCCCAGGCCGCCGAAGGAGACGTATGCGGCGATGGTCGCCGTGGCCACCACCTGGATCAGCGCCAGCCGCAGTCCCGTCATGATCAGCGGCAGCGCGAGCGGCAGTTCGACCCGGAACAGGACCTGGTGGCCGCGCATGCCCTGGCCGCGTGCGGCGTCCTTCACGTCGGGGTCGACGGCGGTCATGCCGGCGTAGGTGTTGGTGACGATCGCCGGGACGGCGAGGGCGACCAGGGCGACGTACACCGGCAGCATCGACAGGCCGCCGGCCAGGAAGACCAGCACGACCAGGCCGACGGTCGGCAGGGCGCGGCCGAAGGAGGCGAGGTTGATCGCGAGGAAGGCGCCCTTGCCGGTGTGGCCGATCAGCAGGCCGAGCGGCAGTCCGATGGCGGCGGCGATGAGCGTGGCCAGCAGGGAGTACTGGAGGTGCTCGGCGAGGCGGTGGGCGATGCCGTCGGAGCCGGCCCACTGCGAGCCGCTGGTCAGCCAGGCGCCGAGGTTCTTGAACAGTTCGTACATCTCAGGCTCGCCTCCTGGTCCAGGGGGTGAGGGCGTACTGGACGGCGACCAGGGCCGCGTCCGCGACGACCGCGAGGAGCAGGGTGAGGACCACTCCGGCGATCACCGGGGTGGGGAAGTCGCGCTGGAAGCCGTCGGTGAAGAGCTGGCCGAGGCCGCCGTCGCCGATGTAGGTCGCGACGGAGACCAGGGAGATCGACATGACGGTGGCGATCCGGACGCCCGCCATGATCACCGGGAGGGCGAGGGGGAACTCGACGGTGAGGAGCGTGCGCAGGGGGCGCGTGCCCATCGCCTTGGCCGCCTCCTTCACCTTCACGGGGACCGAGTCCAGGCCCTCGACGGTGTTCCGCAGCAGGACGACCAGGGTGTAGACCGTCAGGCCGGTGACGGTGGTGGTGCGGGTCAGGCCGCTGACCGGCAGCAGCAGGACGAAGATCGCGATCGACGGGATCGTGAACAGGACGTTCGAGGCGGCGAGCAGGAATCCGCGCAGGCGGGGGATCCGGTGGGCGACCACGGCCAGCGGCAGCGAGATCAGCAGGCCGAGGGCGACGGCCGTGAGCGCGGCCTGGAGGTGGGAGAGCGTGAGGGTGGTGAGGTCGTCGGTGTGGGCCGATATCCACGACCAGTCGATCGTCATGCGGCCACCCTCACTTCGGCGTGGGCGCGGCCGGCGTGCTCGTGGATGTCGTCGCGGGAGGAGACGCCGGTGAGGACGCCGTCGGCGTCGACGCGGGCGACCAGCCCGGTGGGGGAGGCGACCGACTCGTTCAGCGCCGAGAGCAGGGAGTCGGTGTCCTTCAGGGGGCGTACGGGGATCTCGGCGTCCTCGGAGGCCCAGTGGAGGGGCTTGTTCCGCGCGTCGAGGACGAGGGTCCAGGCGGCGCCTTGCGGTGCCGGGCCCTGGGGGACGTCGCCGAGCGTCTTCAGCGAGAGCAGCTTCAGACCGCGCTCGGCGCCGAGGAAGCCGGCCACGAAGTCGTCCGCGGGGCGGGCCAGGAGTTCGGCGGGTGCGGCGCACTGGACCAGGTGGCCGCCGGTGCGGAACACGGCGATCCGGTCGCCGAGGCGCACGGCCTCGTCGATGTCGTGCGTGACGAAGACGATGGTCTTGCTCAACTCCTTCTGGAGCCTGAGCAGTTCGTCCTGAAGCTGGGTGCGGACGACAGGGTCGACCGCGCCGAACGGCTCGTCCATGAGCAGCACCGGCGGGTCGGCGGCGAGCGCGCGGGCGACGCCGACGCGCTGCTGCTGGCCGCCGGACAGCTGGTGCGGGTAGCGCCTGCCGGCCTCGGGGGCCAGGCCCACGGTTTCCAGCAGTTCCGCGGCGCGGGCCCGTGCCTTCCTGCGGTTCCAGCCGAGCAGGAGCGGGACGGTGGCGATGTTGTCGAGCACCGTGCGGTGCGGGAAGAGGCCGGCCTGCTGGATGACGTAGCCGATGGAGCGGCGCAGTTCGGCCGCGTCCTGCCGGGTGACGTCCGCGCCGCCGACGCGGATCGTGCCGGAGGTCGGCTCGACCATCCTGTTGATCATCCGCAGGGTGGTCGTCTTGCCGCAACCGGAGGATCCGACCAGGACGGTGACACCGCCCTCCGGCATCTCCAGGGTGAGGTCGTGGACTGCTGTGGTGCCGTTGGGGAAACGCTTGTGGACCGCATCGAACTGGATCATGAGATGTCCCTTGCCCGGCTGTATAACGTCATGCAGAGTTCTTGGTGTGTGAATAGCTTGTCAACGGGTTGGGGTTAATCCGTCGTAACGGATGACCGGGTGGCAAGACGGGATGTCCGAGTTGAGGGGAGTTTGAGCGTGATGGTGTCTCGCATCGTGGACGCGCCGTCGCCGGTGCGGTCGGCCGCGGTGATCCTCGACGGCACCGGGCTCGGCGTCGACGACGTCGTACGGCTCGCCGACGGCAGCGCGCTCCCGGTGCCGGAGCCCGACGCGATGCGGCGCGTGGAGCACTCCTGGAACGCCGCCCGGCAGATCGCCGCCACCGGACGCGTCTACGGTCGCTCCACCGGCGTGGGCGCCAACCGGAACGAGGACGTGCCCACCGAGGCCGCCGCCGGCCACGGCCTGCGCCTGCTGCGCAGCCACGCCGGTGCCATCGGCGAACAGCTCCCGGCCCGCCAGGTGCGCGCCATGCTCGCCGTCCGCGCCAACCAGCTGCTGGCGGGGGGTGCGGGCCTGCGGCCCGGCGTCGTCACCGCCCTGTGCGAGGCCCTGAAGAGCGGCGCGTACCCGGTGGTCAACGAGTTCGGCTCCGTCGGCACCGGCGACATCGCGGCCCTGGCCCAGGTCGGCCTCGCGCTCGCCGGCGAACACCCCTGGCGCGGCGCGGGCGCGCCCGGACCGCAGCCCCTCGACAACAACGACGCCCTCGCCCTGATCAGCAGCAACGCCCTCACCCTCGGCCAGTCCGCGCTGGCCCTGCACGAACTGCGCGGGCTCATCGGCGCCACCCAGGTCGTCGCCGCCCTCTCCCTGCTCGCGGTCGACGGCTCCCACGAGGCGTACGCGGCGCCCGTGCACGCCGCCCGCCCGCACCGGGGCAGCACCGAGGTGGCCCGGCGGATGCGGGTGCTGATCGGCGCCGCCGACCGGCCGACCCCGCCCCTCGGCCGGATCCAGGACACCTACGGCTTCCGCTGCCTGCCCCAGATCCACGGCCCCGCGCACGACGCCGCCGACGCCCTGGAGCAGGTCCTCACCGTGGAGATCAACGCGGCCGCCGAGAACCCGCTGATCGCCCCCGAGGACCTGGCCGCCTACCACCACGGCGGCTTCTACCAGGCCCAGCTCGCCCTCGCCCTCGACCACTTCCGGCTCGCCCTGACCCAGGTGGCCCGGCTGTCCACCTCCCGCCTGTCCACCCTCAACGAGCCCGCCTACACCCGGCTGCGCCCCTTCCTCGCCGACGACCAGCCGGCCTCCTCCGGTGTGATGATCCTGGAGTACGCGGCCGGGGCCGCCCTCGGCGAACTGCGCGCCTTCTCCGCGCCCGCCTCGCTGGGCCACGCTGTACTCTCCCGGGGCGTCGAGGAACAGGCGAGCTTCGCCTCGCTCGCCGCGCGGCAGACCCTGCGCGCGTGCGGTGCGTATCGTCTGGTGGTCGGCTGCGAACTGGTCGCCGCCGTCCGCGCGCTGCGCCAGCGCGACCTGCGGCCCGACCCGGGGCTGCCGGCCGGCCGGGCGTTCGCGCTCGCCGAGTCGGTCCTGGACGCCGACCCGGCCGACCGGCCGCTCACGGACGACGTGACACAGGCGGCCGCACTGCTCGACCGGTTCACGGAGATCTGGAGGGGGAGCGCGTCATGAGCGTGGACAGGGATACCGAGGCGACGGGCGTGACCGACAGCCCCGCGAACCGGCTGCAGGCCCTCTTCGAGGGACACCGGCTCACCCCGACCCAGCGCCGGATCGCGCACAGCATGGTGCGGCGGGCCGCCGACGTGCCGTTCCTGTCCAGCGTGGAGCTGGCTGAGCTGGCCGGGGTCAGCCAGCCGTCCGTGACCCGGTTCGCGGTGGCGCTGGGCTTCGACGGCTACCCGGCGCTGCGCAGGCATCTGCGCGAGGTCGTGCCCGCCGAACCGGCCGCCGAGGCGGGCGCCTTCAACGAGTACCAGCAGGCCGTCGAGGCCGAGATCGAGAACCTCAGGCACCTCGCCGAACTCCTCGCCGACCCGCGCCCGGTGCAGAAGGCCGGCCGGATCCTGGCCGCCTCCCGTCCGCTGCCGGTGCTCGGCCTGCGCGCCGCCGCCTCCCAGGCCTACGGCTTCTGCTACTTCGCCGCCAAGGTCCACCCGGACGTCCGCCTGCTCAACGAGGGCGGCACCATGATCCAGGACCGGATCGACGGCGCCGTCCGCGCCGGCGCCTCCGCGCTGCTGTGCTTCGCCCTGCCCCGGCATCCGCGCGAGGTCGTCGACACCCTCGCCTACGCCAAGGACCTGGGTCTGACCACCGTCACGGTCGCCGACTCCGCGTTCGCGCCGGTCGCCAAGTACTCCGATCTGCTGCTGCCCGCCGCCGTCGGCACCGGGCTCGCCTTCGACACCGCGTGCGCGCCGATGCTGCTCGGGCGGGTGCTGCTGGAGGCGGTCTGCGACGACCTGCCCGACGCCCAGGCCCGGCTGGAGGAGTTCGACGCCAAGGCGGCGGCGCGGGGCCTGTTCGTGGAGTGACGCTCCGGCGCCCGCTCTCAGATTCGTCTCACCTTCGGCCGCTACCGTGCCTGTCGCACACAGGCGCTTGGTGGACACGTGACACGGGAGGCTGACGTGGCGCGCGGAGGACAGGGGCTGGCCCGGGTGGCCGTCGTCGTACGGGCGGGAGCCGCACCGCTGTGGTGGTTCGGAGTGTTCGCGGCAGGGATCGGCGCGGTGCCGTCCGGCGTCACCGGGCGCAGGATCGGGGTGCTCGCCGGTGCCGCCCTGTTCCTCGTGGGCGCGGCGGCGGTGGCGCTGACGCGGCGGAGCCGGTACGGCGCCCTGGCCCGCGGCGCGGCCCGCGCGGGCAAGTACGACGTGCTGCAGGACCGGGCGGTGACCGTGCGCAACTGGCGCCGGGGCCACCGCTGGTGGCTGCTGCTCGCCTTCGCCGCGGCCCTCGGCTCCGCCTTCGTGGTGCCCGCGGCCGGCGGCATGCTGCTGGCCGGGCTCGGCACCGGGCTGCGGCTGAAGGCCGCCTGGATCGGGCGGCGCGAGCGCGCCGCGGAGATGCTGCTGTGGGTGCGCGTCGACTGGCTCGACAGGCGCGGCGGGAACCCGGCGGGCAAGGCCGTCAGGGGCCTGCGCGGCACGGGCGTCGCGGCCGGCGACGCGGCCCCGGGTGGGGCCCGCCGCCGTACCGCTCAACTGGTGTGACTACACCTCCAGTTCCGCCTCGATCCGCTTCAGCTGGTGCCGGGCCATCGCCAGGTTGGCCCGCGAGGAGTCCAGGACCAGGTAGAGGAACAGGCCGTTGCCGCCGCGGCTCTTGAGCAGGCGGATCAGGTGGTACTGGTCCGACAGCGTGATCAGGATGTCCTCGATGTCGCCCTTGAGGCCGAGCATCTCCATCGTGCGCATCTTGGCGCGGATCACGTCGGTGTTGCCCGCGGCGGCCACGTTCAGGTCGAAGCTCTTGCTGCCGCCCATCGTGCCCAGCGCCATCCCGCTGGTGTAGTCGACGAGTGCGACGCCGGTGGCGCCCTCGATGGAGGTGAGGGCTTCCTTCAGCGCAGTTTCGGTGTTGGCCATGGTGGTCCTCTCAACTGTCGGTTGCGGTGCGCGCCTCGGCGGCCGTGGTGCGAGGCGCGCGGGTGGTGCGGGTGCGTGCGGGTGCGGTGCGGGCGGTCTGGCGTGCGGTGCGGGCGGCGGCCTCGGCGGCGTCGAGCAGCTCCCCGATACGGGCGCCGGAGCGGCGGCCCTCCAGGTGCAGCCGGCCGACGTTGACCCGGCCCTCGGCGAGCAGGGTCAGCACGGCGGTGCGGCCGGCCGCGTAGGTCGCGACGTAGCCGTGCTCGCCGCGCACCAGCAGTTCCCGGAAGCCGCCGTTGCCGGTGGCGTCGGTGATCCGGACGGCGACGCCGAGCGCGGCGGCGGTGAGTGCCGAGAGGCCCTCCGGGTCGACCCCCGGGGTGTCGTGGGCGACGACGAGTCCGTCGACGCCGGCCGCCAGCGCCCCGGTGAGCTGCGGGACCCGGTTGCGCAGCCGGTGCAGCTCGTCCAGGACGGCCTGGAGATCTTCCTCGGACACCATCAGCTCTCTCCTCTCGGCGGGGCGGTGCCGTTCAAAGCGCCTCCAGCGCATCCCTGAGCCTCTTCAGCAGCGCGATGTCGGGGTCGGTGACCGGGAACGGGGGCGGCGGGGCGGGTGCCGTCGGCAGCGGGACGACCTGGCCGGCCGCCGCGAGCCGGCGCACGTCGACCAGGGTGTGGAAGGCCTGCCGGCCCAGGTTCCGGGCGATGGCGGTGGCCGTGCGGACGCCGTCCACGCGGTCCAGGACCGCCCGCTGCCGGGGCGTGGGCGGCGCGGCGGCCACCGGGTCGGCGCGGATCAGCGGGGCGGTGTCGGCGGCCGGGTCGGGCCACAGCCGGTGCAGCAGCAGCCGGCGGCGCAGCGTCTCGCGCTCCAGGGCTACGACCGGCACCGAGGGCAACGGGCCGAGCCGGGGCGCGCGGTCGTAGCGGAACCGGCCCGGGGCGCTGCTCGGGGCCAGCGCGAAGTACCCGGCGTCATACAGCGCGTCCAGATGGCACAGCTCCAGCGCGCCGGTGGGCAGCAGCCCGGACTCCAGCAGCAGTTCGGCGGCGTGCAGCGGGCCGGAGGCCTCGGCGGCGGCCCGCTGCCAGGCGGTGGCCGCGAGGGTGCCGTGAGCCGTGAGGAGCACGTCGAGGCCGGGTGCGAGCGGGCTGTCGGCGTGCACCACCCGGCCCTCGGCGAGGTACAGGGTGCCGTGTTCGCGGACCAGGACGCCGGTGGCCCGCTCCTCGGCGAGCCGGGTCAGCATCGGCGACAGCGCCCGGGGCTGCGCGGTGTCCCGCACCGGAAGCGGCGGCGGAGGCGTCTGCACCACGGTCATCCCAGGACCAGCCGGTCCGCCATCTCGCCGAGCCGGATCCGGGCGAGCGCGAGATTGCCCTCCTCCCGGCCGAGCCACAGATGCAGGAAGACGCTGCTGTCGAAGGACGTGTCCACGAACCGCAGCAGGTGATAGCTGTCGCGGTTGCTGACGATCACGTCCTCGATGGGCGGATGCCCGTCGCCGTGGGCGGCGAAGGCGCCGTGCTCGGCGGCCATCCGGGCCAGCTCGGCGGCCTCGGCGGCGGTCGTCTCGTGATCGCCGCCGGGCGCCTCCCCGACCGTGCCGAGGGCAAGGCCGCTGGTCCAGTCCACCAGCGCCGCCCCCCGGGCGCCGGGCAGGCGCATCGCTTCCAGCAGGCACTCGTCGATTCCGGGCACCGTGGCTCCCCTCCCGCCTGGGACTCCGGCTGAGTGACAGCGACACTACGCACGGTGCGCGGAGGATGTGGGGCCTTTGGCAATTTCCGGTGGAACATGCGTCCGGCGTACTAGTGTGGGTCAACTACCCCCTGGGACGCTTGAGTTGATCCATTTGTCCGAGGGATGCCGGGGCGCGTCAACGGCTTCCGGACGTCCCGAGGGTGGTGAGCGCGGCCGCGTGCGCCCCGCCGGACTCGGCCACCACCTCGGCGACGGTCTGCGGATCGCGTACGGCGGCGAACGCGACGCCTCCCGCGCCGTCCGGCGCGAAGCCGTAGATGCCCGGCCGGGCAAGCGAGTTGTAGGCGTAGTGGTGCGCGAAGTAGTACGCGCCCGTGTCCAGCGCCGCCGCGTAGTCGCCCTGCTCCAGCAGGGGCAGCGCGCGGCCCTCGGCCAGCAGGTCGCCGGAGAAGCAGGCCGGCCCGGCCACGTCCTGCACCACCTCCGGCCCCGGCTTCGGCCGTCCCTTGGCGTCGTAGGCGGCGATCCTGAGCGGCCACGCCCCCGGCGCGTACACGGTCCGCGTCGCGACCTGCACACCCGCGTGCGTCACCGCGATCCGCCGCCCGCCCGCGCTCTTGGCGTACTCCACCCGGGCCACCACTGTCCCCTGCTTGGCCAGCAGCGACCGCCCGAACTCGGTCACCAGCCCGTACCGCCCGTCGAACAGCCCCGGAACCTCCTTCGCCAGCAGCCGGGCGTACCGCGCGTAGGAGGGCTCCGTCGCCTCGGCGGCGAAGTTCACCGGCAGCCCGCCGCCGATGTCGAGCGTGTCGATCTGCCGCCGCCCCGCCCGCTCGTTGATCTCCTCCGCGAGCGCGTACGTCTCCGCCACCCCGCGCGCCAGCAGGGACAGCGGGATGCCCTGGGAGCCGGTGTGCGCGTGCAGCCGGGTCAGCCAGGGCCGGTCCAGATACGCCCGCACGACCCACTCGCGCGCCCCCTCGTCGCGCAGCGCCACCCCGAACTTCGAGGTCTCCGTCGCCGTGGAGGTGGACCCGATCGAGCCGCCGCCGACCTGCGGGTTGACCCGGATCCCGAGCGGGGAGGCAGTGGCCCGCGTGCGGACCAGGGCGTCCAGGCGGTCCAGCTCCTGCGGGTTGTCGGCGTTCACCGCGATGCCCAGCGCCAGCGCCTCCCGCAGCTCGGCCGGGGTCTTGGCGGGCGAGTCCAGCACGGTCCGGCCGGCCGGCACCCCCGCCGCGCGGGCCAGCGCCAGCTCGCCGGGACTGGCCACCTCGGCGCCGATGCCCGCCTCGTGCAGCAGCCGCAGCACCGGCACCAGCGGGGTCGCCTTCACCGCGAAGGCGTGCAGCACCAGCGTCCCCGGCGGCACGACCGCGTCGAACGCCGCCCGCAGCGCCGCCGCCGACTCCCGGATCCCGGTCACGTCCAGCAGCCCGGCCACCGCCGCGTCCGGTCCCAGCAGCCCCTGCTCGACGGCCGCCCGCACCGCCTCGTCCCGCCGCGCGGCGCGCTCCCGCGCTTCCCTCTCGAGGTCCCGCTCCACGGCCTCTCCCCTCGTGTCGCCTGGTGCCCGGTCGTCTCCGTCTCGCGTACATCCAGCCAAACATCCGCGGCGCGCGGACGGGGGCGCCCCGATGTATTGACTAGTTCTATTCAGGAAGACAGGATGTGAATAGACAGAGCAACATAGAGGAGGCAGACGATGTCGGGACCCCGCCCCGTACGAGCGCCGCGCGGCACGGAACTGAGCGCCCTGGGATGGCAGCAGGAAGCCGCCCTGCGCATGCTGCAGAACAACCTCGACCCGGAGGTCGCGGAACACCCCGACAAGCTCGTCGTCTACGGCGGCACCGGCAAGGCCGCCCGCGACTGGCGCTCCTTCGACGCGATGGTCCGCACCCTGAGGACCCTCAAGCAGGACGAGACCATGCTGGTCCAGTCCGGCCGCCCCGTCGGCGTCATGCAGACCCACGAGTGGGCCCCGCGCGTCCTCATCGCCAACTCCAACCTGGTCGGCGACTGGGCCAACTGGGAGGAGTTCCGCCGCCTGGAGGCCCTCGGCCTGACCATGTACGGCCAGATGACCGCCGGCTCCTGGATCTACATCGGCACCCAGGGCATTCTCCAGGGCACCTACGAGACCTTCGCCGCCGTCGCCGCGAAGAAGTTCGGCGGCACCCTCGCCGGGACCATCACCCTCACCGCCGGCCTCGGCGGCATGGGCGGCGCCCAGCCGCTCGCCGTGACCATGAACGACGGCGTCGCCATCTGCATCGACTGCGACCCGCGCGCCATCGAGCGCCGCATCGAGCACCGGTACCTCGACGTCAAGGCCGACTCCCTCGACCACGCGCTCCAGCTCGCCGTCGAGGCCCGCGACGCCCGCCGCCCGCTGTCCATCGGCGTCCTCGGCAACGCGGCCGAACTGGTCCCGCAGCTTCTCGCGATGAACGCCCCCGTCGACATCGTCACCGACCAGACCTCCGCCCACGACCCGCTGTCCTACCTGCCGGTGGGCGTCGCCTTCGAGGACATGGCCGACGCCGCCGCCAAGGACCCGGCCGGCTTCACCACGCGGGCGCGCGAGTCCATGGCCCGGCACGTCGAGGCCATGGTCGGCTTCATGGACGCCGGCGCCGAGGTCTTCGACTACGGCAACTCCATCCGCGGCGAGGCCCAGCTCGCCGGATACGACCGCGCGTTCGCCTTCCCCGGCTTCGTCCCCGCCTACATCCGCCCGCTGTTCTGCGAGGGCAAGGGCCCCTTCCGCTGGGCCGCGCTGTCCGGCGACCCCGCCGACATCGCCAAGACCGACAAGGCGATCCTGGAGCTGTTCCCGGAGAACGAGTCGCTGGCCCGCTGGATCAAGATGGCCGGCGAGCGCGTCCACTTCCAGGGGCTGCCCGCGCGCATCTGCTGGCTCGGCTACGGCGAGCGCGACAAGGCCGGTGAGCGGTTCAACGACATGGTCGCCTCCGGCGAGCTGGCCGCGCCGCTCGCCATCGGCCGCGACCACCTCGACTGCGGGTCGGTGGCCTCGCCGTACCGCGAGACCGAGGCCATGCTCGACGGATCCGACGCGATCGCCGACTGGCCGCTGCTGAACGCCATGGTCAACGTCGCCTCCGGCGCCTCGTGGGTGTCCATCCACCACGGCGGCGGCGTGGGCATGGGCCGCTCCATCCACGCCGGGCAGGTCACCGTGGCCGACGGCACGAAGCTGGGCGGGGAGAAGATCCGGCGCGTGCTGACCAACGACCCCGGCATGGGCGTCATCCGGCATGTGGACGCGGGGTACGACATCGCGGAGTCGGTCGCGCAGGAGCGGGGCGTGCGGGTTCCCATGCGCGAGGGTGACGGGGCGTGACGCAGCATCAGGCCGGGCACGGCGGCACCGCTTCGATGCCCGGCGAGTCCACCGTTCACAGCGCGTCCTCCTTCCACGAGATGTGGCGCGAGCTGCTTCCCGTCGGGCGCCACCCCGACTCCGGCGGCTACCGGCGTTTCGCCTGGACCGGCGCCGACGCCGACTGCCGGGCCTGGTTCAAGGAACAGGCGGAGGCGCGGGGGCTGGCGTACGAGGTCGACCGGAACGGGAATCAGTGGGCCTGGTCGGGGGACCCGGAGGCCGGGGACGCGGTGGTCACCGGGTCGCACCTGGACTCGGTGCCCGACGGAGGGGCCTTCGACGGGCCCCTCGGGGTCGTGTCCTCCTTCGCGGCCCTGGATGAACTGCGCGGGAGGGGAGCGCGGTTCACCAGGCCGCTGGCGGTCGTCAACTTCGGGGACGAGGAAGGCGCCCGCTTCGGGCTCGCCTGCGTCGGATCGCGGCTCACCGCCGGGCAGCTGACCGTCGAGCAGGCGCACCGGCTCACCGACGCCGACGGGATCACCCTGCCACAGGCCATGGAGGCCGCCGGGTACGACCCCGAGGGCATCGGGGCCGACCCGGAACGGCTCGCCCGGATCGGCGCGTTCGTCGAACTGCACGTCGAGCAGGGGCGGGCCCTGGACCTGTCCGGCGACCCGGTGGGCGTCGCAAGCGCCATCTGGCCGCACGGACGCTGGCGGTTCGACTTCCGGGGCGAGGCCAACCACGCCGGCACCACCCGGCTGGTCGACCGCCGCGATCCGATGCTGTCCTACGCCGAGACCGTGCTCGCCGCCCGCCGCGAGGCCGAACTCGCCGGAGCCGTGGCCACCTTCGGGAAGATCGCGGTGGAGCCCAACGGGGTCAACGCGATCCCCTCGCTGGTGCGCGGCTGGCTCGACTCCCGCGCCGCCGACCAGGAGACCCTGGACACGGTGGTCGGGGGCATCGAGAAGGCCGCCCGGGAGTACGCCGACGCCCACGGCGTCGACCTGGACGTCGTCCGGGAGTCCTTCACCCCGGTCGTCGAGTTCGACCACGCCCTGCGCGACGAACTCGGCCGCATCCTCGGCAAGGACACCGGACTGACGGTGCCCGTCCTCGGCACCGGAGCCGGACACGACGCCGGAATCCTCTCCGGCAGCATTCCGACCGCCATGCTGTTCGTGCGCAACCCCACCGGCGTCTCGCACTCCCCGGCCGAGTTCGCCGCCGAGGACGACTGCCTGGCCGGGGTGCGCGCGCTCGCCGACGTACTGGAAGGGCTGGCCTGCAGGTGACCGAGCGGACCTACTGGTTGGAGCACGCCTGGCTCGGCGACCGTGTCGAGCCCGGAGTCGTCGTGGAGACGGCGGGCGGGCGGATCGGCGCCGTGCGCACCGGGACGCCCACCCCGCCGCCCGGCGCCGAGGTGCTGCGCGGGCTCACCCTGCCCGGGCTCGCCAACGCCCACAGCCACGCCTTCCACCGGGCGCTGCGCGGCACCGTCCAGATCGGCTCCGGAACCTTCTGGACCTGGCGCGAGGTGATGTACTCCGTCGCCGACCGGCTCACCCCGGACAGCTACCACGCCCTGGCGCGCGCGGTGTACGCCGAGATGGCCCTCGCCGGCATCACCTGCGTCGGCGAGTTCCACTACGTGCACCACGCGCCCGGCGGCACGCCCTACGCCGACCCCAACGCGATGGGGGAGGCGCTGATCGCGGCCGCCGCCGAAGCCGGCATCCGGATCACCCTCCTCGACACCTGTTACCTCTCCGCCGGCTTCGGCCAGGCCCCGAACACCCACCAGCTGCGCTTCTCCGACGGCAGCGCGGAGGCCTGGGCCGAACGCTGTGCAGTTCTCAAGGAACGGGATCACGCACGGATCGGAGCGGCGATCCACTCCGTACGGGCCGTGCCCGCCGGGCAGCTGGCGACCGTGGCCGGGTGGGCCGAGGAGCGGCGGGCCCCGCTGCACGTGCACCTGTCGGAGCAGACCGCCGAGAACGACGCCTGTCTCGCCGCGCACGGCCGCACCCCCACCCGGCTGCTCGCCGACCACGGCGTCCTCGGCCCGCGCACCACCGGCGTGCACAACACCCACCTCACCGACGAGGACGTCGCCCTGCTCGGCGGCTCGCGCACCGGCACCTGCATGTGCCCGACGACCGAGCGGGACCTGGCCGACGGCATCGGCCCCGCCGTGGCCCTGCAGCGCGCGGGCTCCCCGCTGTCCCTCGGCTCCGACAGCCACGCCGTCATCGACCTGCTCGAAGAGGCGCGCGCGATGGAGCTGAACGAGCGGCTGCGCACCCGCACCCGGGGCCACTGGACGGCCGCCGCCCTGCTGCGGGCGGCCACCGCCGACGGTCACGCCGCGCTCGGCTGGCAGGACGCGGGCGCCATCGAGACCGGCGCGCTCGCCGACCTCACCACGATCGCGCTCGACTCGGTCAGAACAGCGGGGCCGGTGCCGCGACTGGGCGCCGAGACCGCCGTATTCGCCGCGACGGCAGCGGACGTACGGCACACGGTCGTGGGCGGCCGGCACGTCGTACGCGACGGGGCGCACACGCTCGTGCCCGACGTGCCCGAGGCCCTCGCGCGGGCCGTCGAAGCCCTCCGCTCCTGACGACCACCCACGAGGACACCATGAGCAGCAGCACCGTCATCACCAACATCGCCACGCTCGTCACCAACGACCCCTCCCTCGGATGGGGGTCCCCCCGCTCGAGCAAATTCGAGAGTGGGGGAAACTCCCCCCTCGGTCTGATCCAGGACGCGGCCGTCGTCATCGACGGCGACCGCATCGCGTGGACCGGTGAATCCAGGAAAGCACCCGCCACTGACAACCGGGTCGACGCGGGCGGCCGGGCGGTGCTGCCCGGGTTCGTGGACTCCCACTCGCACCTGGTCTTCGCCGGCGACCGCACGCAGGAGTTCAACGCCCGCATGTCCGGCCGCTCCTACACGGCGGGCGGCATCCGCACCACGGTCGCCGCCACCCGCGCCGCGAGCGACGCGGAGCTGGAGGCCAACCTCACCCGCTACCTGGCGGAGGCCCTCCGCCAGGGCACCACCACCTTCGAGACGAAGTCGGGCTACGGCCTGACCGTCGAGGACGAGTCCCGCGCCCTGCGCATCGCCGCCCGGCACACCGACGAGGTGACGTACCTCGGCGCGCACATCGTCTCCCCCGACTACGCGGACGACCCGGCCGCCTATGTCGCCCTGGTCACCGGCGAGATGCTGGACGCCTGCGCGCCGCACGCCCGCTGGATCGACGTGTTCTGCGAGAAGGGCGCCTTCGACGGCGACCAGGCCCGCGCGATCCTCACCGCCGGCAAGGCGAGGGGACTGCACCCCCGCGTCCACGCCAACCAGCTCTCCTACGGCCCCGGCGTCCAGCTCGCGGTCGAACTGGACGCGGCCAGCGCCGACCACTGCACCCACCTCACGGACGCCGACGTCGACGCCCTCGCCCACAGCCGTACGGTGGCCACGCTGCTGCCCGGCGCGGAGTTCTCCACGCGCGCCGAGTGGCCGGACGCCCGCCGCCTGCTGGACGCGGGCGTCACGGTGGCCCTGTCCACCGACTGCAACCCCGGCTCGTCCTTCACCTCGTCCGTCCCGTTCTGCATCGCCCTGGCCGTCCGCGACATGCGGATGACCCCGGACGAGGCGGTCTGGTCGGCCACCGCGGGCGGCGCCGCGGCCCTGCGCCGCACCGACATCGGCCGCCTGACCCCCGGCGCCTGCGCCGACCTCACCCTCCTGGACGCCCCCAGCCACGTCCACCTGGCCTACCGCCCGGGCGTGCCCCTGGTGAGCGGGGTGTGGCGCAGGGGCGTGCGGGTGGTCTGAGCGCACCGCGGGCGACCCGCGCGGCGCGTGAGCCGGCTGTACACCCGGCTCACCGCGCCCCCGCCCGCCACCGCTGGTCGGCGCTGTCGTCCAGGGGCTGCAGGGACACGCCGTACCTGCCGTCCGGGGTCACCGCCGTCCCGGTGTCGATGGCCGGGCGGATGGTGCCGTCCGGGTCGACGGTGAAGCGGAGGTTGTCGCCGTTGTCGCCGTAGACCGAACCGCAGGTCCAGATGCCCACGCCCCGGTCGGTCGAGCCCCGGCTGTCCAGGCAGAAGTCCTCGTCGGCCGCCGACCGGAGCACGCCCAGGCCGCTGTCCACGCGCCAGCGCTGGGTCGAGGAGCCGTCGCAGCGCGCCGTGACCACGTCGTTGCCCTGCTCCAGATCGCCGTAGCGGATGTCCAGGCAGCGGCCCGTGGCGACGTTCACCACCTCGGCGAAGGAGGCTCCGGGCGGGGTGAAGGAGGGCGACGGCGGCGGCGTCGGTTTCGGGGTGGGCCGCGGCGACCGCGTGCTGGGCGACGGGGACGGGGACGGTGAAGTGGGCGCGGGGGACGGGGATTTCGTGGGGGACGGGGAGGGGGTCACGGAGATCGTCGCCGTCACCGTCACCGAGGGCGGCGTGGGCGTCGCCGCCGCCGGCTGCTGGTCGTGGGACCGCGCCGGGACGAGCACGAACACCAGCAGCGGGGCCAGGGCCACCCCGAGGGCCGCCGAGGCCAGCAGGACGCGGCGTCCGGGCGGCCGGACCTGCCGTACCGCCGGCGGTTCGGGCGCGGCGGGCGGGGGTTCCTCGGCGTCGATGTACGCCGTTCCGCGCCACGGCAGCAGGCCCTCCGCCAGGGTCTGGCGGGGCGCGTCCCGCAGGGCCCGCAGATCCTCGGACGCGGCCGTGCAGTGCGGACAGCGGGCCATGTGCGCGTCCAGGTCGGCGCTGCGCCGCGGGCCGTCCGGCCGTACCGCCTCCTCGATCAGCCGGCGGAAGTCGGCGCAGCGCGCGTCGTCGGAGGCGGCGAGGCGCGCGCGGAGGCAGGCCTGCGCCAGCGCCTTGAGGGCCTGCGGGACGCCGAAGGACACATCGGTGCGGCTCAGGCCCAGGAAGGCGGCGGTCCGGTCCTCCGGCTCGCGCTCCAGCACGCCGTACCAGAGCAGGCCCTGGGCGCGGGAGGGCAGCGAGCGGAAGGCGGGCAGGAGCGGCGGGACGGGACCCTCGGGCAGGCCGGAGGTGTTCAGGACGAGCAGCAGTGCGGGGTCGAGTCCGGCGGAGCGCTCGTCCCGTGCCCAGGCCGCCGCCGCCCGGCCGGCCAGCAGCAGGAGCCGGTGGCGCAGCGGTACGGCCGGATCGACGCCCCGGGCCGTCTCGCGGGCGGCCGTGGTGACGGTCTCCGCTGCCAGCCGGCGGGCGGCGGACTCGCTCGCCGCGCACAGCCGGGCGTAGCCGAGGACCGCCGGGAGGTGCCGGCGGCGCAGCTCCTGCAGGGCGGGGTACGCCGTGGCCGTGGGGGAGCGCAGCAGTTCGGTCAGCCGGGCGTCCGGGGCGTCCTGGAGTTCGGCGCCCGCGTGCTCCGCAGCCGCCTCGGCGCCGTCCGGACCGGCTCCGTCCCCCTGAGCCATCGTTCAGCCTCCTCGCACCACCGGGTGACCGCGCCGTTGCGGTCCCGGCCCGGCATACCAGCCGGTTTGGGGGGCCATAGTGGTCGAGGGGAGTGGCCGGGAAAAGAGGTTTCCGCGGGTAACCAGATAACGGTTGGGATCACGGGCCGAGTTGGCCGGAACCGGGTGCAAGAGCCGGGTATGGCAAGCGCATTCGGGGATACCCGCGCCAATCGGAGAGGTGGGCGACCACGGGACAGCGCAGCGGCCCGGCATGGTGGGCCGGGCCGCTGCGCAGGATGTCACCGCGGACGGGACGGGGAGGTCACTCCTCGATCGTCAGACCCTTGCGCAGCCGTGCCAGCGTGCGCGACAGCAGACGGGACACGTGCATCTGGGAGATGCCGAGTTCCTCGCCGATCTCCGACTGGGTCATGTTCGCCACGAAACGCAGGGAGAGGATCCTCCGGTCCCGCGGCGGGAGTTCGGCGATGAGCGGCTTGAGCGACTCCACGTACTCGATGCCCTCGAGGCCGTGGTCCTCGTACCCGATGCGGTCCGCGAGGGCGCCCTCGGTCTCGTCCTCCTCGGGCTGGGCGTCCAGCGAGGAGGCGGTGTAGGCGTTCGAGGCGGCCATGCCCTCGATGACCTCGTCGTTGGAGATGCCGAGCTTCTCGGCCAGCTCCGCGACGGTCGGGGCCCGGTCCAGCCGCTGGGCCAGCTCGTCCCCGGCCTTGGCCAGGTCCAGGCGCAGCTCCTGCAGCCGGCGCGGAACCCGCACGGACCACGAGGTGTCACGGAAGAACCGCTTGATCTCACCGATGATGGTCGGCATCGCGAAAGTGGGGAACTCCACTCCGCGCGCGAGTTCGAAACGGTCGATCGCCTTGATCAGGCCGATGGTGCCGACCTGGATGATGTCCTCCATCGGCTCGCTGCGGGAGCGGAAGCGGGAGGCGGCGAACTTGACGAGGGCGAGGTTGAGCTCGACGAGGGTGTTGCGGACGTACGAGTACTCGTGCGTGCCTTCCTCCAGCGACTCGAGGCGCTCGAAGAGGGTCTTGGACAGGGCCCGCGCGTCGACCGGGCCGATCTCGTCGTACGGGGGGATCTCCGGGAGTCCCTCGACGGGGTCGAGGGCGTCGATGGGATGATCCAGCTGTTCCGGTGGGGGTGTCGACGTCGCGATCGGGGTATGCGATGCGTCGAGCCGGGGTGACATGGTGTCCTCCATCGTTCTCGGCATACGGCTGCCGAAGCCAGTGCCTGCGTGCGGTGTGCGGCGCCTCCGAAGCCGGCGTGTAGGGATACGTGTCCTACTAGCCCTACCCGGTCGACCGAACCGATCGCAAGTGCGTTCTGTCCAGTTATGTCCGTTTCTGTGAGGTTCTTCGGGTGCCGGAGTTCGCTTGGAGGGCGTAGTGTTCGAGAGCAGTCAGCGTCCACGACCTCGGGAGAGAGACGGCATGGACCACGGGACGGTCGGCAGCGCACAGTCGGGCCGGCTTCTGGTGGAGGTGCGGGAAGAGGGCTCCAGCGCCGTTGTGACACCGGCGGGTGAGCTCGATCACCACACCGCCGATCTTTTGCGTGAGCCCCTCGACGACCTCTTGGACAAGGGCTTCTCGCGCCTTGTCGTGGACTGCACCCGCCTGGAGTTCTGCGACTCCACGGGGCTGAACGTCCTGCTCGGGGCCCGGCTGAAGGCGGAGGCCGCCGGCGGCGGGGTCCACCTGGCCGGGATGCAGCCGGTCGTCGCCCGCGTGTTCGAGATCACCGGGGCGGAGGCGGTCTTCACCGTGCACGACTCCGTGGAGGCGGCCTTGGCCGAAGGCGGCGACTGAGCCCCGCCGGCCCGCCCTCCCGCGCGCGGTATGCCGTGAGCGATCGCACCCGTCACGCCGAAAACAGGGGTGTCGTGCCGGATCGTCCGGGCAGGAGAGGGCAGGAGAAGGCGGGACACCCCCTGACGACCGCCGGCCCGGAGGACCCCGGGACCGGCCACACCACGGGACGGGGCGCGCGTGCGACGGACGGTCGAGCGGGACACCCCGCACGGACGATCGGCGGACGGCCGGGCCGTGCACCGGGCCGGCCGGGGCGGACGGGACGGCAGGACCGGACGCCGGGACCGGCCCCGGCGGCCAGCACCGGCAGGACCGGCGCGCCGGACGGCGAGCGGGACCGCGACCGGACGAGCGGGCCGGACCGGCGGCGCGCGGGAGTACGGACCACCGGCGGGCGCCACGAGGGACCCGCGGACGGGCGGCGGGTCGGCACCGGCCTGTGGACGACGGACAGACGGAAGACGGAAGAAGACGGACAGACCGACGACGTACGGCCGCTCGGCGCGGACCGGCGCCGGACTTTCCATCGTGAACTGGTGAATCGGTGAGGTGAAGCGCTGATGAGCACCACCCGGCCTTACCCGCCGGGCGACCGCGGCCCGGAGCCCAGCGGCGCTTCCGGGGGGTCCGAGGGGAGTGCGCCGACGGCGGGCGGGCCCACGGGGGCGGCCGCGCCGTCCGTGCCGTCCGGGTCCGCCGGCGGCACCCGCGACACCCGGGGCCCTCAGCACCGCAGAATCAGCCTGCGGGGCGAGAGCGGCGTCGTCCCGCTGGCCCGCGACTTCACCCGCCAGGCGCTGTACGCGTGGGGCTGGCTGCCCGCCTCCGGCGCCGACCAGCGGGCCGCCGCCGAGGACGTACTGCTCGTCGTCTCGGAACTCGTCACCAACGCCTGCCTGCACGCCGAGGGCCCCGACGAACTCCTCCTGGCCTGCGACAACAAGGTGATCCGGGTGGAGGTCTCCGACCGCGGCACCGGCCAGCCGGCCCCCCGCACCCCGCACCGCGCCGGCCGCCCCGGCGGCCACGGCATGTTCATCGTCCAGCGGCTCTGCCTGGACTGGGGCGTCGTCCGCACCGCCGACCGGCCGGGAAAGACGGTGTGGGCGGAACTGGGCGCCCCGGCTTAGGCCGATCGGGTTCCCCGGAGCCCGTCGGACACAAGCAGTCGAATAAGCGCTCGGCGTGCCGCACAACGCGCTTCTCGGCATGCCGCGCGACGCGCACTTCTCGACGTGCCGCGCGGAAATCCGGTTTCGCGCGGACACGGCGGTGCCTACCCTGAGTGCAACGCGCTGACGGAGACGAGTAGCCCGGGGCCCAGCGAGCCGAGAGAGCCGCCGGTCGCTGTGAAGGCGGCCTCGCACCCCGGAGTGAATCCCCTCCCGAGTGCGGGGAGGAAATGCCCCGCCGGCCGGCCCCCGTCATCGGGCCCGACGAGGCCGTCGTACGACGGCGAAGGCGTGGTGGCACCGCGAGCACCCTCTCGCCCACGCCCCGAGGGAACCGACCCGGGGCGGACCGTGCCGCCCCGCCGACCAGTTGGGCAGCACCATGCTTGACGTCACCCTCATCCGGCAGCATCCCGAACGCGTCCGCGAGGGCCTCGCCAAACGCGGCCTTGACGTGGACCTCGACTCCTTCCTCGCCCTCGACCGGCGGCTGCGCGAGACCCGTACGGCCCTGGAGCGGCTGCGCGGCGAACGGCGCCGGGTCTCGGCCGGCATCGCGGCCCGCCGCCGTGCGGGCGAACCGGCGGACGAACTCCTCGCGGCGGCCGCGGACCTGGCCGACCGGGTCGCCGAGACGGCCGCCGCGCACGGCGGGCTGGACGCCGAGCACCGCGCGTTCCTCGACGGCCTGCCGAACCTGCCCGAGCCGGACGTGCCCGCGGGCGGCAAGGAGCACAACGAGGTGGTGCGCACCGAGGGCGCGCCCCCGGAGTTCGGATACGCGCCCCGTGATCACGTCCGGCTCACCGAGGAGCTGGGCCTGGTCGACCACCGGCGCGGTGCGGCCCTCGCCGGCAGCGGGAACTGGGTGTACCGGGACCAGGGCGCTGCCCTGGAGTGGGCGCTGCTCAACCACTTCCTGGACACCCACCGTGCGGCGGGCCACACCTTCGTGCTGCCGCCCCATCTGCTCACCTGGCAGGCCGGCTACACCGCGGGCCAGTTCCCGAAGTTCGCGGACGACGTGTTCGTCACGGACCGCACGCCGGACGGCCGCCCCGAGCGGTTCCTGCTGCCCACCGCCGAGACCGCGCTCGCCGCCCTGCACCACGGCGAGACCCTCGACGAGGCCGAGCTGCCCGTCAAGTACGTGGCGTACACGCCCTGTTACCGCAAGGAGGCGGGCGGCTACCGCACCGCCGAGCGGGGCACCCTGCGCGGCCACCAGTTCAACAAGGTGGAACTGTTCCAGCTGACCCGGCCCGCCGACTCGGACGCCGCCCAGCTCGAACTGCTCGCCGCCGCCGAGCACCTGGTGGCCGAGCTGGGCCTGCACTACCGGGTCACCCGGCTCGCCGCCGGGGACACCAGCCCGGCGCAGGCCAGGACGTACGACGTCGAGGTCTGGCTGCCCAGCCTGGGCGCCTACGCGGAGGTCAGCTCGGTGTCGAACGCCCGCGACTACCAGGCCCGGCGCGGGGGCATCCGGTACCGCCCGGCGGACGGCGGCCGGACGGCGTACGTGCACACCCTGAACGCCTCGGGCCTGGCCACCAGCCGTCTGGTGCCGGCGCTCCTGGAACAGCACCAGCGGCCCGACGGCACCGTGGCCGTGCCCGAGGTGCTGCGGCGCCGGGGCCTGCCGGAGGTGCTGCGCAGGCCGTGACGGCCCGGACCCGGCCTGCACTGCGGCAGGGCGCGCGGGCCGTGCACGGCATGCGCGAAGGGCCACCGCGTCCCCGGGACGCGGTGGCCCTTCGCAGGCCGGGGCCGGACGGCTAGCGCACGTCGCCCATCAGCTTGTTGACCTTCTTGCGGTACATCCACACCGCCGCGCCGGCGAGGACGGCGAGCACCGCCTCCAGGGCCACGTAGCCCATCTTGTCGAGGTTGACCCCGCCGACGGCCGGGTTCGACATCAGCGCGGTGATGGAGTCGCCCGCGGTGACCGCGAGGAACCAGACGCCCATCATCTGCGAGGCGTACTTCTTCGGCGCCATCTTCGTCGTCACGGACAGACCCACCGGCGACAGCGTCAGCTCACCGACGGTCTGCACGAAGTAGATCGCGACCAGCCACAGCGCCGCGGCCTTGTGACCGCCATCGGCGATCGACAGCGGGGCGAGGAAGAGGAAGAACGACGCGCCGATCAGCACCAGGCCGGAGGCGAACTTCACGATCGTGCTCGGCTCCTTGCCGCGGCGGTTCAGCCACAGCCACAGCCAGGCGAAGACCGGCGCCAGCGCCATGATCATGACCGGGTTGACCGACTGGTACCAGGAGACCGGGAACGTCCAGCCCGCGATCGAGTTCTTGGCCGAGCTGTCCGCGAACAGCGACAGGGTCGAACCGCCCTGGTCGTAGATCATCCAGAACACGGCGGCGGCGACGAAGAACCAGACGTACGCCCGCACCTTCGACTTCTCGGTCGAGTCCAGGTCCTTGTCGCGCAGCATCCGCGCGATGACCAGGATCGGCACGATCAGGCCGATGAGCGTCAGCGGGATCAGCGCCCAGTTCAGGGTGAAGTGACCGGTGCCGCCCACCAGGCCGTAGAAGACGGCCGCGATGACCAGCCAGATCAGGCCCTTGCGCAGGGTGGCGGCCTTCTCCTGGGGGCTGAGCGGGGTCGGGACCTCGCTGCTCTCCGGGCTCAGGTGGCGGCCGCCGAGCAGGTACTGGGCCAGACCCAGCGCCATGCCGAGCGCGGCCAGCGCGAAGCCCAGGTGCCAGTTGACGTTCTCGCCGACGGTGCCGATGACCAGCGGCGCGGCGAAGGCGCCCAGGTTGATGCCGATGTAGAAGAGGGTGAAGCCACCGTCGCGGCGCGGGTCGTCCGGGCCCTTGTAGAGGTGGCCGACCATCGTGGAGATGTTGGCCTTCAGCAGGCCCGAACCGATGGCGACCAGACCCAGGCCGACGAAGAAGCTCGCGGCCGCGGGCAGGGCCAGGCACAGGTGGCCGAGCATGATGATCAGGCCCGAGACGGCGACCGTCCTGCGGGGGCCGAGGAAGCGGTCGGCGACCCAGCCGCCCGGCAGGGCGAGCAGGTACACGAGCGACACGTACACCGAGTAGATCGCGGTCGCGGTGCCCGCGCTCATGTGGAGGCCGCCCGGGGCCACCAGGTACAGCGGGAGCAGAGCCCTCATGCCGTAGTAGGAGAAGCGCTCCCACATCTCGGTCATGAAGAGTGTGGCCAGGCCGCGGGGGTGGCCGAAGAAGGTCTTCTCGGCTCCGGGGGTGCCCGGGCGGACCGAGTCCTTCGTCAGGCTGGACGCCATGGTCGTTCCTTGCTGGTCGGGGCGCGCGGTGGGGGTCCCCCGGCTCGAGCGGAGCCGAGAGTTGGGGGAGTTGCGCGCCCGTGGGGGGCGGCCGGCACCGGGGTCGGCCGCCCGCCCCCACGCCCTGGGGGGTCCGACTCCGGGTCGCGGAGGCGGTGGACGGCGACCACCGGGATCCACGCCCCGTCGCGCGGCGATGCGCTGCGGAGCCCGGCCAGAGGTCGTTCCTATCAAGACTGATCGTGATCAGCCCGCACACAAAAGAGACCTTCAGCCCACGTGCCCGCCGAAGGTCCCCTGGTGTACTCCAGGCGTTCAGGTCACTGTAAGGCAGGACACTGCCTGATATGGAAGGACTTGAGACACGGATCACAGGTGTCGCAGGAACCACAGGACCGCAATCGAAGGTCCTTCCCAGGATCGCATCCCCATAGCGATGGTCCGTACCGGCGGCGCCCCACCGGCGCGCGAAGGTAAGAGAACCTGAAACCGATCACACCCCAGCACCGTGCGCAGGCGGTCTACCATCACCTCATGACCCGTGTACTGCTCGCCGAGGACGACGCGTCCATCTCGGAGCCGCTGGCCCGCGCCCTGCGCCGGGAAGGTTACGAGGTCGAGGTGCGCGAGGACGGACCCACCGCACTCGACGCCGGAATGCAGGGCGGCGTCGATCTGGTCGTACTGGACCTGGGCCTGCCGGGCATGGACGGCCTGGAGGTCGCCCGCCGGCTGCGGGCCGACGGCCACACCGTGCCGATCCTCATCCTGACCGCGCGGGCCGACGAGGTGGACACCGTCGTCGGCCTGGACGCGGGCGCCGACGACTACGTCACCAAGCCCTTCCGGCTCGCCGAACTGCTCGCCCGGGTGCGGGCGCTGCTCAGGCGCGGCGCCGCCGAACCCCAGCAGCCGCCCGCGACGCACGGGGTGCGGATCGACGTCGAGTCGCACCGGGCGTGGATGGGCGACGAGGAACTCCAGCTCACCGCCAAGGAGTTCGACCTGCTGCGGGTGCTGGTGCGGGACGCCGGCCGGGTCGTCACGCGCGACCAGCTGATGCGCGAGGTCTGGGACACCACGTGGTGGTCCTCCACCAAGACCCTGGACATGCACATCTCCTGGCTGCGCAAGAAGCTCGGCGACGACGCGGCGAACCCCCGTTACATCGCCACGGTGCGCGGGGTCGGCTTCCGCTTCGAGAAGAGCTGAGCCCCGCCCGGGACCCTCCCGGGACCCAGCGACCACCTCAGGTAACGGAACATGCGCCGACGTCTCATCCAGTCCACCCTCGCCGTCGTCCTGGTGGTGATCGCCGTCTTCGGCATCTCCCTGGTGATCGTCGAATCGCGGACGATCAGCAACAGCGCCCAGGAGCGGGTGGAATCCGAGGCGATCCGGCTGGCCAGCATCGTGGACAGCAGGATCCTCGCCTCGGAGAACGTCAACGCGGAGGTGCTGCGCAATCCGGTCAGCCGGGAGCAGTTCGCGGTCATCCGCATGCCCGGCAAGCCGCCGATCGAGATCGGCACCCGGCCGCACGGCGACGTGATCCATGCCATGCAGCGCGGCGAGGAGGGCGAGACCGTCACCGTTCAGGAGCCGCGCTCCGCCGTGACCCGCGAGGTCGGCCGCACCCTGCTGATCATCGGCCTGGTGGCGCTGCTCGCGGTGGTCGCGGCCGTCCTGCTCGCCGTACGGCAGGCCAACCGGCTCGCCTCCCCGCTGACCGACCTCGCCGAGACCGCCGAACGGCTCGGCTCCGGTGACCCCCGCCCCCGGCACAAGCGCTACGGCGTCCCCGAGCTGGACCGGGTCGCCGATGTGCTGGACGCCTCCGCCGAGCGGATCGGCCGCATGCTGACCGCCGAGCGGCGCCTGGCCGCCGACGCCTCCCACCAGCTGCGCACCCCGCTGACGGCCCTCTCGATGCGGCTGGAGGAGATCACCCTCACGGACGACCCGGACATCGTGAAGGAAGAGGCGAACGTCGCGCTCACCCAGGTCGAGCGGCTCACCGACGTGGTCGAGCGGCTGCTGACGAACTCCCGCGACCCGCGCACCGGCTCCGCCGTCACCTTCGACCTGGACGAGGTCATCCAGCAGCAGCTCGCCGAGTGGCGCCCGGCCTACCGCAGCGCCGGCCGGGCCATCGTCAGCTCCGGCAAGCGGCATCTGCAGGCCGTCGGCACGCCCGGGGCGGTGGCCCAGGTGCTGGCGGCGCTGATCGAGAACTCCCTCATGCACGGCGGCGGCACGGTCGCGCTGCGCACTCGCGTCACCGGCAACCAGGCCGTGGTCGAGGTCACCGACGAGGGCCCCGGCGTCCCGGCCGACCTCGGCGCGCGGATCTTCGAGCGGACCATCAGCGGCCGCAACTCCACGGGGATCGGCCTCGCCGTCGCCCGCGACCTGGCGGAGGCCGACGGGGGGCGCCTGGAGCTGCTCCAGGCCCAGCCGCCGGTGTTCGGCCTGTTCCTGTCCCGCACCCCGCCGGCCCGCAAGCCGGGGGAGGAACAGCCGCCCACGGTCCGCTGAGGCGCGGCGCCTACGGGACGCGCTGGGACTTGTGCTCGGGGTGGGGCCGCTTCGACTCGGCGACCAGGATCGACTCCGCCTCGTGGCTCGGCTGCACCCGGAACACCCAGGTGCGGTACGACCAGAAGCGGAACAGGGTCGCGACGCCGATGCCCACGAACTTGAAGACGTTGCTCTGCAGCGGGCTGTCCCAGCCGAAGCCGTAGGTCGCCAGGTAGAGCACGCCGTTCTCGATGACCAGGCCGATCGCGCTGAAGAAGAGGAAGAGCGAGAGCTCCTTGGTGCGCCCGCCCTTGTCGCGGTCCCGGTACGTCCAGTAGCGGAAGCCGACGTAGTTGAAGGCGATCGCGACCACGGTGGCGATGATGCTGGCGCGCACCACCGGGAGGTCGGAGACGTGGCGGACCAGGTTGAACACGCCGAGGTTGACGAAGATGCCCGCAACGCCGACGGTGCCGAACTTGGCCACCTCGCGTACGAGCCGTTGCAGCCCCGAGGAACGAGGTTCCATGGCTGTGCAGCTCCCGTCGGTAGGTTTCGTCAGCCCCGCCATGCTATCCACGCGAACCCTCCGCCGCCTGCGCACAAGGGCAATACCAGGAAACAGATCGGAAAGAGAGGGGAAAGCGACTGGTAAGAGGCCATGCGGGGGACGTTGTCCGGTCCTGTCGGCGTGGCCGATACGCTAGGGGTGTGACGTTCCCGGTAGTCGGCATGATCGGCGGAGGCCAGCTCGCGCGTATGACGCACGAGGCGGGCATCCCGCTGGGCATCAGGTTCAAGCTTCTCAGTGACACCCCTCAGGACTCCGCGGCGCAGGTCGTGAACGATGTCGTCGTCGGCGACTATCGCGATCTGGACACGCTGCGCGAGTTCGCGCGCGGCTGCGACGTGATCACCTTCGATCACGAGCACGTGCCCACCGAGCACCTCAGGGCCCTGGAGGCGGACGGCATCCCCGTGCGCCCGGGCCCCGACGCGCTGGTGCACGCCCAGGACAAGGGCGTGATGCGCGCGAAGCTCGACGCGATCGGCATCCCCTGCCCCAGGCACCGCATCGTCGCCGACCCCGACGACGTGGCCCGGTTCGCGGCCGAGGGCGACGGCTTCCCCGTGGTCCTGAAGACCGTGCGCGGCGGCTACGACGGCAAGGGCGTGTGGGTCGTGGACAGCGCCGAGGAGGCCGCCGAGCCCTTCAAGGCCGGCGTGCCCGTCCTCGCCGAGGAGAAGGTCGACTACGTCCGCGAGCTCGCCGCCAACGTCGTGCGCTCCCCGCACGGCCAGGCCGTCGCCTACCCGGTGGTGGAGTCGCAGCAGGTCAACGGCGTGTGCGACACGGTCATAGCCCCGGCCCCGGGCCTGGAGGAGTCCCTGGCGCTGGAGGCCGAGCAGATGGCCCTGACCATCGCCAAGGAGCTGGGCGTCGTCGGGCACCTCGCGGTGGAGCTGTTCCAGACCCGCGACGGCCGCATCCTCGTCAACGAGCTGGCGATGCGCCCGCACAACTCCGGCCACTGGAGCATGGACGGCGCGATCACCTCCCAGTTCGCCAACCACATCCGCGCGGTCCTCGACCTCCCGCTCGGCGACCCGCGCCCGCGCGCCAGGTGGACCGTCATGGTGAACGTGCTGGGCGGCGACTTCCCGGACATGTACTCCGCCTACTTGCACTGCATGGCCCGCGACCCCAAGCTCAAGATCCACATGTACGGCAAGGACGTGAAGCCCGGCCGCAAGGTCGGACACGTCAACACTTACGGCGACGACCTGGACGACGTGCTGGAGCGCGCCCGCCACGCAGCCGGCTACCTGAGAGGCACCATCACCGAATGAGCCCCGTTGTTGGCATCGTCATGGGGTCGGACTCCGACTGGCCCGTCATGGAGGCCGCCGCCAAGGCCCTGGACGAGTTCGAGATCGCCTACGAGGTCGACGTCGTCTCCGCGCACCGCATGCCGCGCGAGATGATCACGTACGGCGAGCAGGCCGCCGACCGCGGCCTGAAGGTGATCATCGCCGGGGCCGGGGGCGCCGCCCACCTGCCCGGCATGCTGGCCTCCGTCACCCCGCTGCCGGTCATCGGCGTGCCGGTCCCGCTGAAGTACCTCGACGGCATGGACTCGCTGCTCTCCATCGTGCAGATGCCGGCCGGCGTGCCCGTGGCCACCGTCTCCGTCGCCGGCGCCCGCAACGCCGGGCTCCTCGCGGCCCGCATCCTCGCCGCGCACGACGAGGACCTGCTGCACCGGATGCGCGACTTCCAGCAGGAGCTGAACGACCAGGCCACCGAGAAGGGCAAGCGGCTGCGCTCCAAGGTCGAGGGCCAGGGCCGCTTCGGCTTCGGGAAGTGACGGCGATGACGTCC
The DNA here is from genome assembly GCF_043202415.1 of Streptomyces sp. NPDC048192. Taxonomy (NCBI): domain Bacteria; kingdom Bacillati; phylum Actinomycetota; class Actinomycetes; order Kitasatosporales; family Streptomycetaceae; genus Streptomyces; species Streptomyces sp. NPDC048192. The sequence continues at coordinate 44,764 of NZ_JBIDAL010000005.1, read as the reverse complement.
GCCGAGACGGCCCGGGAGCTGCTGCGGGAGTTCCCGGTCGTCGACGGCCACAACGACCTGCCCTGGGCGCTGCGCAAGGCGACCGGCTACGACCTGGACAAGCTGGACATCGCCGGCCACCAGCACGCGCACCTGCACACCGACATCCCGCGGCTGCGCGAGGGCGGGGTCGGCGCCCAGTACTGGTCGGTGTACGTGCCGGCCGAGCAGCCGGAGCCGGTCGCGGCGACGCTGGAGCAGATCGACTGCGTCCGGCGGATGCTGGCCCGCTACCCGGCCGACCTGGCCCCCGCACTGACCGCCGCCGACATGGAGACGGCCCGCGGCGAGGGCCGTATCGCCTCCCTGATGGGCGCCGAGGGCGGCCACTCCATCGCCAACTCGCTGGGCACCCTGCGCGGCCTGTACGCGCTCGGCGTGCGCTACATGACGCTCACCCACAACTCCAACGTGGACTGGGCGGACTCCGCGACCGACGAGCCCCGGGCCGGCGGCCTGACCGCGTTCGGCCGCGAGGTCGTCCGCGAGATGAACCGGCTCGGCATGCTGGTCGACCTCTCGCACGTGGCGCCGGCGACCATGCGCGACGCGCTCGACACCTCCGAGGCGCCGGTGGTCTTCTCCCACTCCTCCGCCCGCGCGGTCTGCGACCACCCGCGCAACATCCCCGACGACGTCCTGGAGCGGCTGCCGGCCAACGGCGGTGTCGCGATGGTGACGTTCGTGCCGAAGTTCGTCCTCCAGGCGGCCGTCGACTGGACCGCCGCGGCCGACGAGAACCTGCGCGCCCACGGTCTGCACCACCTGGACACCAGCCCCGAGGCGATGAAGCTCCACCGCGCCTTCGAGGAGCGCCACCCGCGCCCCGTCGCCACGGTGTCCACGGTCGCCGACCACCTGGACCACATGCGCGAGGTCGCCGGCGTCGACCACCTGGGCATCGGCGGCGACTACGACGGCACCGCCTTCACCCCCGACGGCCTCGGCGACGTCTCCGGCTACCCCAACCTCCTCGCCGAACTCCTCGACCGCGGCTGGTCCAGGGCCGACCTGGCCAAGCTGACCTGGCAGAACGCGGTCCGGGTGCTGGGCGCGGCCGAGGACGTGGCCCGTGACCTTCAGGCCACGCGCGCGCCGTCCGTCGCCACCATCGAGTCGCTGGACGGCTGACCGTCCAGGGCGGGGTAGTCGTTGTAGCCCTCCGCCCCGCCCACGTACATGAAGTACCGGTCCCGGACCGGGTTGAGCGGTGCGCCCAGCCGCAGCCGGGCGACCAGGTCCGGGTTGGCGAGGAACGGCCGGCCGAGCGCCACCAGCTCGGCGCCGGCCGCCAGCATCTCCCGGACGGCCCCGGTGACGGCCCCGGTGGTCAGGCATGATCGCCGATCTGCGCCTCCCCCCACTCTCGGCTGCGCTCGAGCGGGGGGAGCCCCCGTCCGGGAGACCCTGGACGAGGTCATCCGCACGGCCCGGGACGCCTGACCCGGCCGTACCCCCGAACGCCCCACTCACCGGGAGGTTCCCGTCCTCCCCGTGCGACCGTGGCGATACGCCCCACCACGACGCAGCTCACGACCGACGTGAGCCACGACGACGTACGGAGCCCGCCATGGCCGACCTCCAGGACGACATCCCCGCCACGACCGAGGTCGCCGAGGACGAGGCCCTGCCGGACGACCCGTTCCCCGCGGACCGGGACGAGGAGGGGCGCGCCTGCCTGGAGCGGGCCCACGCCCTCCTCGCCGCGCACCCGGTCGCCGACGGCTACAGCGGACTGCCCCGGGCGCTGCGCCATCTGCCCCGGTACGACCTCGAACTCGGCGAGGCGGCCGTCGACACCGACGTCCCCCGGCTGCGCGAAGGTCACGTGGGCGCGCTGTTCTGGTCGCTGCACCTGCCGGAGGGCCCCGGCGGCGCTCGCGCCACGGCCGCGACCCTGGAGCAGGTGGACCAGGCGCGCTCGGTGGTCGAGGCCCACCCGGAGGGGTTGCGCCTGGTGCGCACCGCCGGGCAGATCATCGACGCCCGCAACCGCGGCAGGGTCGCCGTGCTGCTCGGCCCCGCCCACGCCACCGCGCTCGACGGCTCCCTCGGCGTCCTGCGCATCCTGCACGCCCTCGGCCTGCGCGTGCTCACGCTCGCGGGCACGGCCTGGGCGGGGGAGCAGGGGCTCACCCGGTTCGGCGAGGAGGTGGTCCGCGAGATGAACCGGCTCGGCGTCCTCGCCGACGTCTCCGGGGCCGCGGCCGCCACCGCCGAGCGGGTCGTCGCGCTGTCGAAGTCCCCGGTGCTGTGCACCCGCTCCGCGGCCCGCGCCCTGCGATCGCACCCCGCCAATCTGCCCGACGAACTGCTCGCCGCCCTGGGCGCGGCCAGGGGACTGTGCATGGTGCCGCTGACCGCCGAGCAGACCGGGCCGACGGTCCACGACGTCGCCGACCACCTCGACCACGTCCGCGAGGTGGCCGGCCCCGAGTGCGTGGGCCTGTCCGGCACCTACGACTCCGGCGCCGCCCACCCCCGCGATCTCGCCGACGCCTCCCGCTACCCCCACCTGATCGCCGAGCTCCTGCGGCGCGGCTGGTCCGAGCCGGAGCTGGCCCTGCTGGCCTGGGGCAACGTCCAGCGGGTGCTGCGCAGCGCGGACTCCGCGGCCCGCGCCGCACAGCAGCGCCGGGCGGCGCCCTCCGCGACCCTCACGGAACTGGACGCCGCCCCCTAGCCGTTGCCCCGGCCCCTCGGGTCAGGGGTGCTCGATCCGGCACAGGCAGAACGGATGCCCGGCCGGGTCGGCGTACACCTGGAAGTCCTTCTTCTCGCGGTCTTCGAGGTCCAGCGGCCGGGCGCCGAGCGCGAGCACCCGCTCATGGGCCGCGTCGACGTCCGCCCAGGTGGGGCCCGCGTCGAAGTCCAGGTGGAACTGCTGGCCGTTGCGGTCGGCGCGCGGCCACTCCGGCGGGGTGTGCCCCTCGGCCCGCTGGAAGGCCAGCCGCGGGCCGTCCGGCACCTCCAGCACGACCCAGTCGTCGTCCTCCGCCCGGGGGGTGCCCCCGGCCACCGCGGCGTAGAAGGCGGCCAGCGCGTGCGGATCGGGGCAGTCGAGGACGACGGAACGGAACCGGGCGACGGACGACGTCATGGAATCCTCCTTCGGGAAGCGCTCAGCAGGCGCACAGGCAGAACGGGTGCCCGGCCGGGTCGGCGTACACACGGAACGTGCGCTCGCGATCGTCGGCGTCCAGCGGCTTCGCGCCCAGCTCCAGCACCCCCTTCTCGGCCGCGTCCAGGTCCTCCACCACCAGGTCCAGGTGGAAGTGCTGCGAGTGGTCGGCGGCGGGCCAGCGCGGCGGCACGTACCCCGGCGCCTCCTGGAAGGCCAGCGCCGGTCCGCCGGGCACCTTCAGGTCCACCCACTCGCCGCTGTCGTCGGAGTTCGCCTCCACCGTGCCGCCCAGCACCGCGGCGTAGAAGCCGGCCAGCGCACGGGGATCGGGACAGTCCAGCACCACGACACCGAGCTTGGCGAGAGCCATGACTACCTCCTCGGGTTACCTCTGAAGACGGGTAACCGGTAACGGTTACTGCATGCTCCCCCATGGGAGGTAACGTCGCAAGCATGAGCGAGAGATCGGCCGCCCCTGGAGCGCTCGGGCTGGTGGAGTCCCTGGTCAACACCCTGGACCTGGAGACCGGCGCCGACGCGCTCGACACGGCCGACGGGCGCGCCCGCTTCGGCGTCCCCGAGGACGCTCTGGCCGCGGCGCTGGACCTGCGCGAGTCGCTGCGGGCCGCGCTGCTGGCGCACGCCGGGCACCGGCCGCACCGCGCGGTGACCCCGCTCGGCGAACTGCTGGCCCGCGCCCCGCTGTACGTCAGCGTCGACCCCGAGGACGGCTCGGCCGCGCTCGCCCCCGCCCCGGACGCGCCGCTGCTCGACCGGGTCGCCGCCGCCGTGGCCGAGGGGGTGGCTCAGGGCACCTGGATGCGGCTGAAGGCCTGCGAGGCCGCCGACTGCCACTGGGCGTACTACGACCGCAGCCCCGCCGGGCGGGGCCGCTGGTGCTCGATGCAGGTGTGCGGGGCGCGCGCGAAGATGCGCCGCTACCGGGCGAAGCGGCCCTGACCCACAGGGTCTTGGTGCAGAATGCGGACAGACGCCGGTTCGGCCGACTGAGCCTCGGCCGAACCGGCGTCGCCGTACGCCGTGAGTCCGTTACGCCGTGAATCCGTTACGCCGAGCGCCCGCGCCGTCGCACGCGCGTCAGGCCGTCGGGCGGCCCATCGCCCGGTACGTCCAGCCCGCCCGGCGCCACAGCTCCGGGTCGAGCGCGTTGCGGCCGTCCAGGATCACCCGGGCCGTCGCGACCTCGCCGAGCGCCGCCGGGTCCAGCTCGCGGAACTCCCGCCACTCGGTCAGGTGCAGGACGACGTCCGCCGAGCGCACCGCCTCCAGCGCGGAGCCGGCGTACCCGAGCGTCGGGAAGACCCTGCGGGCGTTGTCCATGCCCTTCGGGTCGTACACCGTGACCTGGCCGCCCTGCAGATGGATCTGCCCGGCCACGTTCAGCGCGGGCGAGTCGCGGACGTCGTCCGAGTCGGGCTTGAACGTGGCGCCGAGCACCGCGACCCGCTTGCCGAGGAACGAGCCCCCGCCGAGCGCCTCGCGGGTCATCTCCACCATCTGGCCGCGCCGGCGCATGTTGATGGAGTCGATCTCGCGCAGGAACGTCAGCGCCTGGTCCGCGCCCAGCTCACCGGCGCGCGCCATGAACGCCCGGATGTCCTTCGGCAGGCAGCCGCCGCCGAAACCGATCCCGGCGCGCAGGAACTTCTTCCCGATCCGGTCGTCGTACCCGATGGCCTCCGCCAGCTTCGCCACGTCACCGCCCGCGGCCTCGCACACCTCCGCCATCGCGTTGATGAAGGAGATCTTCGTGGCGAGGAAGGAGTTCGCGGCCGTCTTCACCAGCTCGGCGGTCGGGAAGTCGGTGACGACGAACGGCGTGCCCTCGCCGAGCGGGGTCGCGTACACCTCCCGCAGCAGCTTCTCGGCGCGTTCGCTGCGCACGCCGGCCACGATCCGGTCCGGGTGCAGGGTGTCGTGCACGGCGAAGCCCTCGCGCAGGAACTCCGGGTTCCAGGCCAGTTCGGCGTCGCCGCCCGCCGGGGCGTGCGCGGCGAGGTAGTCCGCCAGCCGGTCCGCCGTGCCCACCGGCACCGTCGACTTGCCGACGACCAGGGCCGGGCCGCGCAGATGCGGGGCGAGGGAGGCGATCGCGGAGTCGACGTACGACATGTCGGCCGCGTAGTCCCCGTGCCGCTGCGGGGTGTTGACGCACACGAAGTGCACATCGCCGAAGGCGCCGGCCTCGGCCCAGTCGGTGGTGAACCGCAGCCGCCCGGTCGACCCGTCGAAGCCCGCCACATGCCGGCGCAGCAGCTCCTCGAGCCCCGGCTCGTACATCGGGGTCTCGCCGCGCTCCAGCAGGGCGATCTTCTCCGGTACGACGTCGAGTCCCAGCACCTCGAAGCCGAGCTCGGCCATGGCCGCGGCGTGCGTGGCGCCGAGGTAGCCGGTGCCGATCACGGTGATCTTCAGGCTCATGGATGTGCTCCAGCTCGGGTACGTCGGGGCTGCGGCCCCTGAGCATAGTCGGGCCGCTCGGCGGGCAATTTCCCCGCTGTCGTGTAGGTCACGTAGGCGTCCTCCGGGCGGCCCTCTAAAATTTGAGTTACTTAACGGTAATTAGCGTCAGTATCACTGCGTCTTTGGAGCGTGAGTCCGTGGCCGGATCGGCTGACTTCGACCTGTACCGCCCGTCCGAGGAGCACGACATGCTCCGGGACGCCGTCCGCTCCCTGGTCGAGGCGAAGATCGCGCCGTACGCCGCGGCGGTGGACGAGGAGGCCCGCTTCCCGCAGGAGGCCCTCGACGCCCTGGTCGCCAACGACCTGCACGCCGTGCACGTCCCCGAGGAGTACGGCGGCGCCGGCGCCGACGCGCTCGCCACGGTCATCGTGATCGAGGAGGTGGCCCACGCCTGCGTCTCCTCCTCCCTCATCCCCGCGGTGAACAAGCTCGGCTCGCTCCCGGTGATCCTCTCCGGCTCCGAGGAGCTGAAGAAGAAGTACCTGGCCCCGCTGGCCAAGGGCGACGCGATGTTCTCGTACTGCCTCTCCGAGCCGGAGGCGGGCTCCGACGCGGGCGGCATGAAGACCAAGGCGGTCCGCGACGGCGACCACTGGGTCCTCAACGGCGTCAAGCGCTGGATCACCAACGCGGGCGTCTCCGAGTACTACACCGTCATGGCGGTGACCGACCCGGCCAAGCGCACCAAGGGCATCTCCGCCTTCGTCGTCGAGAAGTCCGACGAGGGCGTCTCCTTCGGCGCCCCCGAGAAGAAGCTCGGCATCAAGGGCTCCCCGACCCGCGAGGTCTACTTCGACAACGTGCGCATACCCGCCGACCGCATGATCGGCGAGGAGGGCACCGGCTTCGCGACCGCGATGAAGACCCTGGACCACACCCGCATCACCATCGCCGCCCAGGCGCTGGGCTGCGCGCAGGGCGCCTTCGACTACGCCAAGGGCTACGTCCAGGAGCGCAAGCAGTTCGGCAAGCCGATCGCCGACTTCCAGGGCATCCAGTTCATGCTCGCCGACATGTCGATGAAGATCTCCGCGGCCCGCGCCCTCACCTACCAGGCGGCCGCCGCCTCCGAGCGCGGCGACGCCGACCTCACCTACCTGGGCGCCGCCGCCAAGTGCTTCGCCTCGGACGTGGCGATGGAGGTCACCACGGACGCCGTCCAGCTCCTCGGCGGCTACGGCTACACCCGCGACTACCCGGTGGAGCGCATGATGCGCGACGCGAAGATCACCCAGATCTACGAGGGCACCAACCAGGTCCAGCGGATCGTCATGGCCCGCAACCTGCCGTAGCGGCACGGTGGTTGACCGCCGGTGAAGGGCGCCCTGCGGGGCGCCCTTCGTCGCTCGTCCGGGGCACCTTACGACCGGTCGGTCACATGCGCGCGGGGCCGGGCCGTCGTAGGACGGAAGCACACGGGGTCCGCCCCGGGCCCCCGGGTTCCCAGGAGGAGCCATGACCCAGTCCCAGATGATGCCGGCCCTGACGCAGCAGATGCAGGACTGCATCGAGGCCTGCATGAACTGCCACAGCATGTGCGAGGAGACCATGAGCTCCTGCATGCAGAAGGGCGGCCAGCAGCAGATGCAGGTCATGCGGGCGCTGATGGACTGCTCCGAGATGACCCGCATGTGCGCCGACATGATGATGCGGCGCTCGCCCATGTCCGCCGAGATGTGCACGATGTGCGCCAAGGTGTGCGAGATGTGCGCCGAGGCGTGTATGACCATGCCCGACGACCAGCAGATGATGCGCTGCGCGGAGGCGTGTCGCCGCTGCGCGGAGACCTGCCGGGCGATGGCGGGGGCCGGTATGTGAGCCCTCGCGGGCGAACAGGTCGAGGGCGCCCGCGGGGACGCCCTCGACAGTCTTGCCGCTCTCGGTGTCAGGAGCCGGAGACGGTGACCTTCTGGTCGTTGTTCAGCTCGTTCACCAGGGTCTTGACCTTCGCCTTGTCCCAGACCAGGTTGCCGCCGACGGAGCCGGAGATCGGCATGTTCATGGACGTGCCGCCGCCGCCCTGGACGCCCTTCATGGCCCAGAACATCGAGGCCAGGTCCCACAGGGACATGTCCTTGTCGACGATCAGGGAGTCCAGGCCCGCTCCCATGGTCGGGTAGAGCTTGAACGGGTTGAGGACCGTGGACGGGGTGGCCACCTGGTGGGCGAGGGCCGACAGGAACTTCTGCTGGTTCTTGGTGCGCTGCAGGTCGGAGGCGGCGAACGCGTGCCGGGTGCGGACGAAGGCGAGGGCCTGCGCGCCGTTCAGCTTCTGCTTGCCGGCCTTGAAGTCGGCGCCCGAGTAGGAGTCCTTGAAGCCCTTGTCGATGTCGATGGTGACACCGCCGACGGCGTCCACGATGTTGGCGAAGCCCTGGAAGCCGATCTCCACGTAGTGGTCGATGTGCAGCCCGGTGTTGGCCTCGATCGTGCGGACCAGCAGCGTCGGGCCGTCCTCGGCGTAGGTGGCGTTGAGCTTCGCGTGCCGGCCCTGCGCCGGGTAGACCTTCCCGGAGGTCGAGCCCTTGTACGACGGGACGACGACGTCCGAGTCGCGCGGCAGCGATACCAGCGTGTCGCCGTTGTCGCCGACGTGCAGGATCATCATCGAGTCCGTGCGCTTGCCCTCGGCGCCCCCGGTGTGCAGCTTCTTCTCGTCCGCCTTGGACATGCCCTCACGGCTGTCCGAGCCGACGATCAGGTAGTTCGTGCCGGAGCCGGACGCCGGCCGGTCGATGACCTTGGACAGGTCGACCTCGCGGCGCAGCTTGGAGTCGGCCCAGAAGTAGGTGCCGACGGAGGTGACGACCAGCACGGTCGCCAGCGTGATCACGGTCCACTTGATGCGGCGCCGCCAGTTCGGGCGCGGCCGGTACCGGTCCAGCTCCGGGTCCGGGTCGTTGTCGTTCGGCACGAAGCCGCCGCCGCGCCGCCCGCCGCCGTACACCTGCCCGGTGTTGTAGCCGCTGTCGTAACCGGCGCCGTCGCCGTAGCCCTGGCCGTCGACATAGGACGGCTGCTGCGGGACGCCGGCGGCCCCGTACGGCGGCGCCGCCGGGCCGGGGTCGCCGTAGGAGCGCTGACCGGGCGGTACCGCCGGGCCGCGCCGCACCTGACGCATCACGCGGGCGCCCTCCGGCTGTGCGCCGGCACTGCCGCGTCCGTAGCGCGGGCCGCGGTTGTCGTCGGACCATCCCTCGGGCCAGTCATTCATGCGCCCCAGTGTGCAGGGCGCCGGTATGAGGCGTACAAGGGCTGTCGGAAAATCACAGCGGCGCTGTTGCGAAGCCGACACAAATTCCGCGATTGCCGCTTCGGCATAAGGTGGAGGGCATGACAGACCAGGCCACGGACGTGGAACGGGACACGGAGCCGGACATCCCGGGCAAGCCGACGTCCGCCTCGCGCACCACCCTCAGCCACATCATGACCCACAACGACACCAACCTGCTGGGCACGGTGCACGGCGGTGTGATCATGAAGCTGGTCGACGACGCGGCGGGCGCCGTGGCCGGCCGGCACTCCGGCGGTCCGGCCGTCACCGCGTCCATGGACGAGATGGTCTTCCTGGAGCCGGTGCGCGTCGGCGACCTGGTCCATGTGAAGGCGCAGGTGAACTGGACCGGCCGGACCTCCATGGAGGTCGGCGTGCGGGTCCTCGCCGAGCGCTGGAACGAGTCGACCCCGGCCACCCAGGTCGGCTCGGCCTACCTGGTCTTCGCCGCCGTCGACGCCGACGGCAAGCCGCGCCGGGTGCCGCCGGTGATCCCGGAGACCGACCGGGACCGCCGCCGCTACCAGGAGGCCCAGATCCGCCGCACCCACCGCCTGGCCCGCCGCCGCGCCATCCGCGAGCTGCGCGAGAAGCGGGCGGCGGAGGGTTTCGACGACTGACCGGGCGCGCCCAGTGGGCCAGGGCCTGTCTGACCATTCGCGTCGTTGCCCGAAGGGCGGCCGCGCGCCCGCTGCGAAGCAGCTGATGCATGCCGTAGGTGCGTGCTCTGGGGTTCCCCCGGCCGAAGGCTGGGGGAGTGCCGCTGGTGCGGCGAGAGTGCGTGCATGGCGTCGCGCGGCAGACGGGCATTGTCAGAAGGGCCCTAGGCTAGGCGCCGGCGCAGGTCACCTCGTTGCCCCGGACGGCCGCCTGCTGGGGCTGGGCGGGGTCCTCGAAGCGCACCTTGCGCACGTCCTTGAAGTCGGCGCCCGCGGTCACCTTCAGCAGCGGCCCCTGGCCCGGTACGGCGCGCAGCTGGGCGCCGGGGAGGGCGGTGGCCAGCGCGCGGGCGGAGCGGTCCCAGCGGGGGTCGTAGGAGATCACCGTGTGCGGCACATGGGCGGGGGCGGTCACCGGCTGACGGGTGGTGGCGAAGCCGGCCGCCGCGAGGGCGGCGTCGACGCGTTTGGCGAGCCCCATCGTGGCGGTGCCGTTCGCCACCTGGACCTGGATCTGCCGCGGGTCCACCTCGACCGGCGCCGGAGGCTGCGCGCGGCCCTGCGGGGGATGCGCGGGCGGCGGCGCGGTGAGCGGCTTGTCGTCGCGCAGGGCCGCGAACAGCCGGCTCGCCTTGGCCTGGTCCCACTTCAGGGTCGAGCCGATGCCCTTGACGGCGTAGTTCATCTGCCCGATGGGCACGGTGGTGAACTCGGACGACGAAGGGGAGAAGTCCCGCATGGCGCGGCCGAGGTCGAGCAGCTCGTCGGTGCCGAAGCCCTCGTCGGCGCGGACCGAGCCGAGCACCGCCCGGGTCACGTCCCGGAACCGCATCGGGTTCAGCAGCACCCCGGAGGAGGTGGCCCGCTCGATCAGCGCGGCCAGGAACCGCTGCTGCCGCCGCATCCGGCCCAGGTCGCTGGTGGCGTCGACGTGCCGGGCCCGCACGTACTGCAGGGCCTGCCCCCCGTTGAGGGTGTGCCGGCCCGGGGAGAGATCGAGCCCGCTGTAGGAGTCCTTCAGCGGCGTCGTCGTACAGACGCTGACCCCGCCGAGGACGTCCACGGTCCTCATGAAGCTGGTGAAGTCGACCTCCAGATAGTGGTCGATCTTCAGATGGGTCATGCTCTCGACCGTGCGGACGGTCAGCTGGGGGCCGCCCTCGGAGTAGGCCGCGTTCAGCCTGATGGGGTGCGCCGGGTGCTGTCTGCGGGTGGCCGGGTCGGTGCTCGCGGGCACCTCGGCGTAGGAGTCGCGCGGCAGGCTCACCACGGTGGCCCGGTCCCGGTTCTCCGAGACGTGCACGATCATCATCGTGTCGGTGCAGTGGCAGGGCGCCCCGCCCAGCCGGTACCGCCGCCGCTCCTGCTCGGTGATCTTGTCCCGGCCGTCGGTGCCGACCAGCAGGATGTTCATGCCGTGGCCCGCCTGCGGCCGGTTCTTCATGTCCTTGAAGGCGTCGACCCGGGCGATCCCCGCGTCCAGGCTGCTGATCACCGCGTGCCCGATCCCGGCCGAGGCGAGCACCACGACCGACAGCGTGCTCACCGCCCGCATGGCCCAGCGGGGCCGCCGGGGCGGCCGTACGGACCGCACCGGCCGCTCGGGCGGGCGCGGCACACGGTGGGGCTGCTGCGGTCGGCGCGGACGCGCGGGGGACCGGGGCGGGCTGGCCAAGGGGGACACCTCCGGACGACGCCGTACGTGGGATCCGTGAGCACGGTAGGCCGATACGATCTCCAGCCCGGCCCTTGGCCCCGGCGGCGCGCACCGGTGTCCCCCGTTCGCGGTAACGTGAGGCCCCTATGAACGCCAAGCCCGACGTGCGACACCCCGCAGTTTCCGTGATCATGCCCGTCCTCAACGAGGAACGGCATCTGCGCGGGGCCGTCCAAGCGATCCTCGCGCAGGAGTACGCCGGCGAGATGGAGGTCGTGATCGCCCTCGGTCCGTCCACGGACCGCACGGACGAGATCGCGGCCCAGCTCGTGGCGGAAGACGCGCGCGTGCACACCGTCCCCAACCCGACCGGCCGGACGCCCGCGGCGCTGAACGCGGCGATCAAGGCCTCCCGGCACCCGATCGTGGTCCGCGTCGACGGCCACGGCATGCTCTCGCCGAACTACATCGCGACCGCTGTGCGGCTGCTGGAGGAGACCGGCGCGCAGAACGTCGGCGGCATCATGCACGCCGAGGGCGAGAACGACTGGGAGCGCGCGGTCGCCGCCGCGATGACCTCGCGGATCGGCGTCGGCAACGCGGCCTTCCACACCGGCGGCGAGGCCGGGCCCGCCGAGACCGTCTACCTCGGCGTCTTCCGCCGCGAGGCCCTGGAGCGGCAGGGCGGTTACAACGAGGAGTTCATCCGCGCCCAGGACTGGGAGCTGAACTTCCGGATCCGGGAGGCGGGCGGGCTGATCTGGTTCTCGCCGGAGCTGAAGGTGTCGTACCGGCCGCGGCCGAGCGTGCGGGCGCTGGCCAAGCAGTACAAGGACTACGGCCGCTGGCGGCACGTCGTGGCCCGCTACCACTCGGGCTCCATCAACCTGCGCTACCTGGCACCGCCGACGGCGGTGTGCGCGATAGCGGCCGGGATCGTGGCCGGCGCGGCGCTCACCCCGTGGGCCTTCCTCGTCCCCGGCGGCTATCTGGCGGCGATCGCCGCGGGCTCGCTCCCGGCGGGCCGGGGCCTGCCGCCGAAGGCCCGGCTGCAGATCCCGGTGGCCCTGGCCACCATGCACATGTCCTGGGGCTGGGGCTTCCTGACCAGCCCGCGGTCGCTGGCGAAGAAAGTCATCGCGTCGCGGCGGCCGGCGGTGGTCGGCGCCCGCTGATCCGGCGGGGCCCCGTCGCCGGGGCCCCGGTGCCGGTCACCACCGATAGGGCTTGTACACGTCCATGCACGTGCTGGTGTCCGCACCGTTGATGGCGTCAGAGCCGTGGGGCACGTCACCGGCCTTCGGCTCGGACGGCTTGGGATAGCTCGCGCCGCTGCGCCAGTCCGCGCCCACGACCACCGTGACTCCCGAGACGTCGGTGGACTGCTTCACCGCGCTGAGCGGGATGCCGAGGGCCGTCGCCACGGCCTGGGCGTCACCCTGCAGGTCCGCGCTCGGGTACTGCACGACCGTGCTCCGCTCCGAAAACGTCCCCGAGGTGTCGGCGGCCGCCCGTGTGTACCCCTTCTGCGCCAGCACCTGGCTGACGTCGTTCGCCCGGCCGCCGACCGGCGCCTGCGTGGAGGTCCGGGTGGCGTTGCGCACCAGCACCCCCAGCCGCCCCGGGTCCGTGGAGGGCGACTTGGTCGCCGGGGTCTTGCTCGCCGCCTGCTTCGTGGCCGACGGCTTGCCGTTCTTGTCGAACGGCACGTCGTCGCGGAGCATCTGCCACACTCTGTCGGCGTTGGCCTCGTCGGGCACGACGTGCTCGCTGTTCTGCGAGTCCTTGACGTTCGGCATCGTCATCGACGTGATGCGGTTCGTCGGCACCGACTTCAGTTCCATGGCCAGGTCGTACAGCTTCTTGACCGTGCCGATCTCCTGGGAGACCTGGAGCGACTTGGTGGCCGCCTCGGCCAGGTCCATCAGCCGCCCGCTGTCCGTGAAGACGTTCTGGTGCTTCAGGGTGCGGACCATCGAGTTGAGGTACATGTGCTGGGCGCGGGCCCGCAGAGGATCGCTGCCCCAGGCGTGCCGCGTGCGCAGCCACTGCAGGGCCTGCTCGCCGTAGACCTTGTGGGTTCCGGCCCTCAGCTTCAGCCCGGAGCCGCCGGGTTGGGCCGGCGTCGGGTGGTCCCACACGTTCTGCTTCACACAGACCTCGACGCCTCCGATGGCGTCAGCCATGTTCACCACACCTGCGAAGTCGATCATCATCCAGTGGTCGATGTAGACCCCGGTGAGGTTCTCCCAGGTGGCCAGCGTGCAGCCGGCCCCGCCCCGGGCCAGGGTGGTGTTGATGATGTCGTCGGTCTCCGGGTACGTCTTGCCGGTCTTGGGGTCCGTGCACTTGGGGATGTGCACGCGGGTGTCCCGGGGGATGCTCACCATGGCGGCGCTCCTGCGGTCCGCGGACACGTGGATGAGCATCTGTACGTCGGCGAGCGGGGGAGCACCGACGCTGCTCTTGCTGCCGCCGAGCTTCAGATCCTCTGCGGAGTTCCGGCTGTCGGAGCCGATCAGCAGGATGTTCACCGGCCTCTGTCCGGCCGCGTTCGCCGGAGTCCTGTACGCCTTGGAGTCGTCGGCGCTGCTGCGCTCACCCTTGCGGATGTTGGCGTTCAGATGCTGGTAGTACAGATAACCGGCACATGCAGTGCCGAATATCACCACCGACAGCACGGTCGCAGACCAGCGCAGCGCGCGCCGTCTGCGCCGCGGCCGCTCGGCGTCGGAGCCGCCTCTGCGCCGCCCTCCGCCGTGCCGGCCGGACCCTGCCGGCGTCGCCGGGTACCGCGGTGCGGGCGGCGTTCTGTCGCCGACCGCAGGATCCTGCCCCCGTACATCACTCTGCGCCAATCGTCCTGCCCTCCCCTACCCGTGCCCATGAAACAGGGCCTCCCCACGACCGGTTAGACGCACGACAGGCCCGCGGGGTTACCTACGAGGCGCACTGCACCTTGTCCGCCGTGGATTTCGCGACGTCCGGCGCCTTCGACGGCGGAGTGAGTGAGACCCCGGCGCCCTTGAAGTCCTTGCCCAGGGTCAGCGTCATCGCGGGCAGCCCCTGGGAGTTGGTCACGCTCTTGCCGGGCTTGAGCGCCGAGCCGGGCAGGCCCATGAGGTGGGCCAGCTCCCGTGCCTGCGCCGCCTGGTCGGGGGCGTACTCCAGCGTGGTCTTGCTCAGCTGCGCCGGCGCGTTGCCCGCGTTCTCCGACTTCAGCACGCCCTCCTGGTTCTGCAGCCAGTCGAGGGTCTCCTGCGCGCTGCCCGGCTGGGCGCCGCCGTTGAGGATCCGCACCCGCACGTCGGAGGGCGCGGACCTGCTCCCCTTCAGGCGCGCGGCCTGCGCGTCCTTCGCCGCCTTCTGCTTCTTCTTCACCTCGGTGAAGGAGATGTCGTTCCTGATCGCCTCGAAGACCTGCGGGGCCAGCGCCGGATCGAGGAGCACCGTCTTGTGGACGGTACCGTCCGCCGGGTTGTCCTTGACCGGCACGGTCGTGAAGGTCAGGTTCTTGAGATTGAGCTTGCCCAGTTCGAGCCCCAGGTCCTTGAGCTTGCCGATGCTGTCCAGCTTGTCGTCCACGGTGAGGGCCTTGGTGCCCGCCTCCGCGAGGTTCAGCATCTTCGTGGGGCTGCTCAGGGTGGAGTTGCCCTTCAGCTTGCGCATCAGCGCGCTCAGGAACTGCTGTTGCAGCCCGATCCGGCTCAGGTCGCCGCCGAAGCCCACCGAGTGCCGGGTCCGCACGAACGCCAGTGCCTGCTCACCCCGGATCGTGTGCATGCCCTTGGACAGTTTCAGATGCGAGTCCGGGTCGTCGATGTCCTTGCCGAGGCAGACCTCGACGCCACCCACCACATCCGTCAGCGTCTTCACCGCATTGAAGTCGGCGACCATGAAGTCGTCGGGTTTGATCCCGGTCAGTTCGGTCACGGTCCGCATGGTGCAGCTCGGGGTACGGCCGTCCTGTCCCAGGCTGGTGTTGAAACGCACGTTCTGGGTGCCCGCGATGACCTTCTCGGTGCCGTCGGCCTGCTTGGTCGGGCAGTCCGGGACGTTCGTGATGAGGTCGCGCGGAATGCTCAGCGCGGTGGCGTTGGACCGGTCCTTGGAGACGTGCAGCAGGATGGTGGTGTCGGCGTGCCCGACACTGCCCGGGTCGCCGTAGCCCTCGTTGCCCTTGCCGGTGCGCTTGTCGGTGCCGATCAGCAGGATGTTGATCGCCTCGTCCTTGCGGAAGCCACCGGTGCCCGCCCCGTCGTCCGACACGGACGTGATGTTGTCGTTCAGGTGCTTGATGTACAGATAGCCGGCGGCGCCGATGGCGACCAGCACGAACGCCGTGCCGCCGGCCGTCCATGCCAAGGCCTTCTTGGCCTTCGACTTCTTCTTCACCGGCCGTCGGGCGGCCCTGCGCCCCTGCGGGGTCTCCGGTTCGCCGCCCCGGCGCCGGGCCGACCGCGGCGGGGGTACGTCACCGCCGCGCACCGGGCGCGCTCCGTCGGGTGCCGAGTCGTTACGGCGGGGCGGTGCGCCGGCCTCCTCCCGGGCGGCCGGTCTGCGGGGACCGGGAACCGGTGACTGCGTTGCGGAAGGGCTCAGTCGCAGTTCGTATTCGCCGGTGTTCGGATTGAGCACCCACTGGTCTGCGGGGTCGATGTCGTCCGCCCGCCCACGGCCTTGCGCGTCCACGGTTGTCCGAATCCTCCGTCGGGAACGCGGCGCCTTCCCCCTCAAAGGCGCTCGGGTCTCGGTGAAACAGTGCACGACCCCAGGACGGACCTCGCGGCCGGGTGCACCGGATCGCTCACACTATCCGCCCAGTTCAGCGTCCAGCGACGCCGGTGACAAATTCCGCGTGCCTACACCTGGGCAATCCGGCTCATTTTCATGGACGCGCGTGCGGTGTTCCGCCGTGCGGATCACGCGCAGGTGCGTTCGGCGGCCGTGTTCCCGCGGAACGTCGGCGTGGGGGAGGGGGCACGGCCGGCGGCCGGGCTGCCGCCCTTCCCGTCCGTCTCCGCGGCCGGCTTCGGCGCCCGCGGGGCCACCGCCACGGGCTGGTCCGCGCGCAGCCGGCCGAACAGCTTCTGCGCCTCCGGCTCCACGAGTTGGTCACGGTTGGCGTCGTAGACGTACGACTCCCGCGGCACGGTCAGGAACTGCACCCGTTCGATGGGGATGTCGCGCAGCCCACGCACCAGTTGGTACATGCCGCGCAGACTCGCCAGCGCCGGATCGGTGGTCAGCGAGGAGGTCGCCGCGTCCAGCACCGGATACAGCTTCGCCGGGTTCAGCAGCACGTGGTTGCTCTGCATCTTGTTCACGAGCGCCGCGAGGAACCGCTGCTGGCGTTCCATCCGCTCGGTGTCGCTGCCGTCGCCGACCGACTTGCGGGCCCGCACGTACCCGAGCGCCTGCTCCCCGTCGAGCGTGACCTTGCCCGCGGGCAGTTTCAGCAGGGCCGCCTTGTCGTCCATGGGCTCCTTCAGGCACACCTGCACGCCGTCGACGGCGTCGACCATCTCCTTGAACCCGCTGAAGTCCACGACCACGTGATGGTCGACCCGAATGCCCGTCAGCTTCTCGACAGTGCGGATCGTGCACGCCGAACCGCCGACCTGGAAGGCGTGGTTGAACATGGCGAACACCGGCCGGCTGCGGCTGCCGTCCTTCTGCCGGCAGCCGGGTATGTCCACCATCAGGTCCCTCGGCAGGGACACGGCGGTGGCGCTGCGCCGGTTCGCCGCCAGATGCAGCAGGATCGTCGTGTCCGACCGCTCGCTGCCCAGATCCCGCCCGTACGCGCCGTTGCCGCTCCCGGCGCGGGTGTCCGACCCGATCAGCAGGATGTTCTGCGCGCCCCGCACCAGCTCGGTGGGCCGCTCCTGCTCGTACCGCTGCAGTTCGCGGGCGGCCGCGTCATCGGCGGTGATGTTGTCGCTGAGCCGGGCGTACACCGCCCAGCCGCCCGCGACGCCCGCCACGGCCAGCGCGGCCAGCCCGAGCGCCGCCCCCCGCGCCCACCGCCGGCGGCGCCGCCGCACCAGCCCGTGGCCGGTGGCCGAGGCCCCCGCACCGGGACCGAGGGCCTTGCCTGCGCTGTCGGCCACGGCCGGGGCACCCCCTTGAGGCGTACGAGCGTCGCGTCCTGCTCTTACGACCATGGCGGGGGACTGGGCCGGCAGCGCCTTCAGCTACTCCGACCGGGGGAACCGTGCCTGCCCGGAGCGCCGGGGACAGGTCCCGTCAGCGGCGCACCGACGTGACCCGCTCGCTGTCGACGCGCTTGGCGAGGGCCTCCTCACCGAGCAGCTCCAGATGCCGGCAGAGCACCACGGACCCCCCGACGGCCAGCGGCGACAGCAGTCCGGCGCTGACCCCCTCCCAGGTGTCGTACGGCAGCCCCGACAGCAGCCTCGATCCGGGCCCCGTCAGATCGAGCGACGGCGCGTCCGCGAGCGCCCGCTCGACGACCTCGGTCCCGCTGAACCCGGCCCCGGCGACGATCAGCGCGGGCTCCTCGGGGTCCACGGGGGCGAACGGCACGAACCGGTCCCCCTGCCCCGGCACCTCCACGGCGTAGTCCACGAAGCCCTCGGGGGTCTGCGGGAACCGCCCGCCCAGCGGCCGCAGCGCCAGCGCCACCCGCTCCCCCCGGCAGGCTCGCGCCGCGTCCAGCGCGTCCGGCCCGCTGACGACGACGTCCGCGGCCGCCGGGTCCCCGCCCAGGTCCGCCACCGCGCCCACCGAGGAGCAGGCCAGCAGCCACACGGCCGTCTGCCAGTGCGCGGGCAGCAGCAGCGCCACCCGGTCACCGGGTCCGGCGGACAGGTCGCCCTGGAGGAGGTTGGCGGTCTTGGCCACCCAGTTGGCGAAGGTGGCCACGGACAGTTCGACGCGTTCGCCCGTGGCGTCGTCGTAGAAGGTCACCAGCGGGCGGCCGGGGTCCGCGGCGAGCGCGGAAGCCAGCAGGTCGGCGGGGGTGCGATCGGTGGCGTTCACCCGGGACAGGGTACGCGCGGACCGGTGCGGGGCGCGGCGGGACCACCGGTACGGCGCAGCGGCTCCCGACACTCCGTCAGTTCGCCGCAGCACCTCCCTGTTGGGCATTTTGTACGACTATATCCAAGATCATCGCCATGCGTGGATTCCTCACTTCGACCACCGGCGTCCCGGCGTTCGCCGTGTCCTCGATCGGGGTCGCCTGCGCCGCGGCCCTCGCGGTTCCGCTGCTCACCCTCCCCGCGCCTGCCGTCCCCGCCCGCCCCGCGCAGCCCGGCGCCCCGGGCGGCACCCGCTCGCTGCCCCTCGTCCCCCTCTCCCGGGAGCGCCTGCGCGGCACCGCCCCGGTGCAGGGCCTGGTCCGGGCGGGCGGTGAGCACTTCTCGCTGGTCGGGGTCGTCTGGGACGATCCGGACGCCGCACTGCACGGCCGGGTCCAGGTGCGGACCCGGTCGGCGCGGACGGGGCGGTGGTCAGGCTGGCAGGACGTCGACACCCACAACGCCGACCACGGCCCCGACCCGGGCACGGCGGAACGGGACACCCGCCGGGTGCGGGGCGCGACCGCGCCGCTGTGGGTGGGCGACTCGGACGGCGTGGACGTCCGCGTGCGCGCGGTCGGTGCGGGTGGCGCCCGCCGGGGTGGCACGGATGCGCGGGGCGGTCGTACGGCCGTACCGGATCCCCCGCGGCCCGCGTTGCCCGCCGGACTGCGTTGCCCGCCGGACTGCGTCTGGAGCTGGTCGACCCCGGCGAGACGCCGCCGCCCGAGGGCGGGCCGGCCGACGCGCCCGGCGCCGGGCGGCTCTCGGAGGCGGCGCGCGCGTCATCGGCCGCCGACACCGACACCGCCCCCTTCGGCGCCACCCGGATCCCGGAGCTGGACAGGGCGGCGACCGAGCGCGAACTCGCCCGTCTGCAGGGGCCGTCGCGGGGGACGCCGTGCATCGGGCCGCGTCCGGCGATCGTGACGCGTCTCGGCTGGGGCGCCGACGAGTCACTGCGCGAAGCCGGGTTCGGCTACACGAAGAAGGCCGAGGCGGCCTTCGTGCACCACACCGCCTCGGGCGACGACTACACCTGCGCCGAGGCCCCCTCCGTCATCCGCGGTATCCAGCGCTACCACGTCAAGAGCATGGGCTGGCGGGACATCGGCTACAACTTCCTCGTCGACAAGTGCGGAACCATCTACGAGGGCCGCGCCGGCGGTGTGGCGAAGGCGGTCCTCGGCGCGCACACCTCGGGCTTCAACAGCAGCAGCACGGGCATCGCCGTGATCGGCAGTTACGGCACGGCGAAGCCGCCCCGCGCCGCGGTGACGGCCCTCGCCCGGCTCGTCGCGTGGAAGCTCGGGCTCTCCGGCGCCGACCCGCGCGGCACGACATATCTCACGTCGGGCGGTGGCAACCTCTACCCGAAAGGTAAGAAGGTACGACTGAACGTGATCTCCGGCCATCGGGACGGGTTCGCCACCGACTGCCCCGGCGCGTCGCTTTACGCCAGGCTCGGTGCGGCCCGTTCCGGCGCGGCGCGCTACCAGGGGCGCTGAGCCGGCCGGGGGTGCTCGTCCGGTGCCGTCGTCGGGGGCTCGCCGCACTCACACCGTTCTCTCACCGATCTCGGGGGAAACCGGGTGGTTGTCACGGATGCCGCCGCTACGGTCTGCATACACTGACCGGCCGAAACGAGTGAAACGAGTAGTTCGGCCGGTCCCGGCAGGAAGCAGAGACGACAGGTGACAGAAGCGATCCTCCTGGTCGGCGGCAAAGGCACCCGGCTGCGACCGCTCACGGTGCACACGCCCAAGCCCATGGTCCCGGCCGCCGGGGTGCCGTTCCTCACGCACCAGCTGGCGCGCGCCAAAGCCGCCGGCGTGGACCACATCGTCCTCGCCACCAGCTATCTGGCCGAGGTGTTCGAGCCGTACTTCGGCGACGGCTCCTCCCTGGGGCTGCACATCGAGTACGTGACGGAGGAGGAACCCCTCGGCACGGGCGGCGCCATCCGCAACGTCGCCTCGCGTCTGCACTCCGGGCCCGACGAGCCGGTGCTGATCTTCAACGGCGACATCCTGACGGGCCTGGACATCAGGGCGCTGGTGGACACGCACGAGCGCGTGGGCGCGGACGTGTCGCTGCACCTCACCAAGGTCACGGACCCGCGCGCCTACGGTCTGGTCCCCACGGACGAGACCGGCCGTGTCCTCGCCTTCCTGGAGAAGCCGCAGACGCCGGAGGAGATCGTCACCGACCAGATCAACGCGGGGGCCTACGTCTTCCGCCGCTCGGTGATCGACACCATCCCGCTGGGCCGGCCGGTGTCGGTGGAACGCGAGACGTTCCCCGGCCTGCTGTCGGCCGGCGCCCACCTCCAGGGCATGGTCGACTCCACCTACTGGCTGGACCTGGGCACCCCCGCGGCCTTCGTCCGGGGCTCCGCGGACCTGGTGCTGGGCCGCGCCCCGTCCCCGGCCGTCCCCGGCCGCTGCGGCGACCGCCTGATCCTGCCCACGGCCACGGTGGCGCCGGACGCCAAGCTGACGGGCGGCACGGTGGTCGGCGAGGGCGCGTTCGTGGCCGAGGGCGCGCGGGTGTCCGGCTCCACGATCCTGCCGGGCGCGGTCATCGAGCCCGGGGCCGTCATCACCGACTCCCTCATCGGCACGAGGGCCCGCGTCGGCGAACGCACCGTCCTCACCGGCACGGTCATCGGCGACGGCGCGGTCGTCGGCGCCGACAACGAACTCCGCGAGGGCGTGCGGGTCTGGTGCGACGCCCACATCCCGGCGGGCGCGGTCCGCTTCTCGTCGGACCAGTGACCACATCGCTCCCCGGGACCCGGCCTGCACGGGGGCTGCCGCCTCCGTGCAGGGCTCATCCCGCGAGCGACGACTCCCGCAGCCGAAACGCCGGCCCGCGCCCGCGCCTTCACAGCAGCCCGATGTCCACCCGAGGCATCTTCGGCGCCCGCCGGGCCGGGGCCAGCCCGCTCAGCAGGATCAACCGGACCGCCCGGTGCCGCTGCCCGGCATAGGGCTCCAGCAACCGCAGCATCACCTCGTCGTCGGCGTCCCGGTCCCCCGCGAGAGCCCACCCCACGATCCCCGGCAGATGCAGGTCACCCACGGTCACCGCGTCCGCCGCCCCATGGCTGCGCTGCACGACCTCCGCCGACGTCCACGGCCCCACCCCGGGCACGACCTCCAGCCGCGCCCGCGCCTCGGCCGCCGGCATCCCCACCGCCTGCTCCAGCCGCGCGGCGACCCGCACGGCCCGCAGAACCGTCGACGCCCGCTTGTCGTCGACCCCGGCCCGATGCCACTCCCAGGACGGGATCAACGCCCAGGTCCGCGGCGCCGGCATCACGAACATCGGCCGCTCGGACGCCCCCGCGGGCCCCGGCGCCGGCTCCCCGAACCGCCGTACCAGCAGCCGCCACGCCCGGTACGCCTCGTCGGTCGTCACCTTCTGCTCCAGCACCGACGGGATCAGGGACTCCAGCACCAGCCCGGTCCGCGTCAGCCGCAGCCCCGGCCGCCGGTGCCGCGCCAGCGCCACCACCCGGTGCCGGGGCACGAACGCCTCCGGCTCGTCGGCCGCGCCGAGCCACTCGGGCAACCGGTCCAGCAGCCACTCCGCCCCCGGCCCCCACGCCTCGCCGAGCACCTCACCGCGGTACGCCCGCACCCGCAGCGTGCCCGGCCCGGCGGGCGTGCGGCAGGCCCGCCACACCGATCCGTCGGCGGTCGCCCGGAAGGTGGGGTCGGCGGGCCCGCGCCGCAGCGGTCCGAGCACCAGCCCGAGGTCGAGCGGCCCGTCCGGCACCCACCGCCGTACCCGCGGCGGCGCCGAAGCCTGCCGCGGTATCCCGGCCGCGGCGCCCGTGGGCACGCCGGCATGGCCCCCGCGCACGGTCGTACGCGTGGGGCGCTGAGCGAAACGTCCTGCCACGAAGGGGTCCTGTGGGGTCTCGGAGGAGCCGGTGCCGCCGGTGCCGTCCCTATGAGACTAGGCGCTCACGGGGGAGCGGGTGGCCGGGCTCACCGCACCTCGACGAACGCCGCCGCGTCCCGCTCCGGTCGCGGTCTCGGCTCCTCGGCCGGATGCCCGACCGCCACCGCGCCCATGGGAACCCAGTCCGCGGGCAGTTCCAGCACCTCGCGCACCACGTCCCGGCAGAACATCGTGGACGACACCCACGCCGAGCCCAGCCGCTCCCCGGCCAGCGCGACCAGCAGGTTCTGCACGCCGGCGCCCATCGCGACGACGAACATCTCCCGCTCGGCGCCGTCCCGCCGCGCGTCCCCGTAGTGGTGCGAGCCGTCCATGGCGAGGCACGGCACGATCAGATACGGCGCACGGCGCAGCACGTCGCCGCGCCGGACCCGCTTCGCGATGGACTCCTCGCTCTTGCCGTCCCGGCGCAGGTCGGCGATCCACGCCTCCCGCATGGCGTCCAGCAGCCGGGTCCGGGACTCCGCCGACTCCAGCAGCACGAACCGCCAGGGAGTGGTGTGGTGCGGGGCGGGCGCGGTGACCGCCGCGGCCACCGCGCGCCGTATCGCGCCGGGGTCCACGGGCTCGTCGGTGAACGCCCGCACCGTACGCCGCTGGGTCACCGCCTCGCGGACCGCCTCCG
The DNA here is from genome assembly GCF_043202415.1 of Streptomyces sp. NPDC048192. NCBI lineage: Bacteria > Bacillati > Actinomycetota > Actinomycetes > Kitasatosporales > Streptomycetaceae > Streptomyces > Streptomyces sp. NPDC048192. The sequence continues at coordinate 21,881 of NZ_JBIDAL010000005.1, read as the reverse complement.
ACGTGCCGAGGCGGAACATGTCGTCCCGCGCGGTCCGCAGCAGCGCCCGTGCGCCCTCTCCGTCCCCGGCGGCCAGCAGCTGCGGCAGGCCGCGCACCACGGCGACGGGCCGCCCGGCCGCCTTGCCCTTCACCAGGTCGCCCGCGGCGGCCAGTTCGTCCGCCGTGGCGACGACGGTCGCGCTCAGCGGATTGCCGTACGCGTCCGTGCCGCCGCGCAGGTCGTCCAGCACGCGCACTCCGGCCGCGCCGATCGCCACGTCCGTGAGCCCCGCGCGCCAGGGCCGTCCGAAGGTGTCGGTGACGAGCACGCCCACGTCGACGCCGAGGGCCGCGCGCAGGCCGTCGCGGATCGCGCGCGCGGACGCGTCCGGGTCCTCGGGCAGCAACAGCACCGTCCCGGCGGGGGTGTTGGAGGCGTCGACCCCGGCGGCGGCCATGACCAGGCCCTGCCGGTTCTCCACGATGCGCAGCGCGCCGCGCCGGGCCACGACCCGGACGGTCTCGGCGTCGATGGCCGCCTCCCGGTCGGCCGCCCGTACGATCCGCCCCTCCGCCTTGGAGACGATCTTGGAGGTGACGAGCAGCACGTCCCCGTCGGCCAGTCCCGGCTCGGCGGCGGCGATCAGCTTGGCGAGATCGTCCCCGGCCCGCACCTCGGGAATCCCCTCCACCGCCCAGACCCGGAACCCGGCGCACTCACCGGGCCCCGGCCCGGACGCCCCCACGGCGGTCGTCCCCGCGCCGGGCACCGCGGCATCCGGCGCCTCCCGGCCGGCCGTCGCCGTGGCCGTCCCGGAGCCGGCTGCCGCCACTTCAGCGTCCGCGCCGGAAGCCGCCGCGCTCACGCTCCCCGCACCTCCTCGGCCAGTGCCAGGGCCTCCCGCGCCATCTGCGCGGCCGCCTCGACGTCGGTCATCATCAGCGGTACGGCCCGGCAGCGGATGCCGTCCGCCTCGATCCGCTCGACCGCGGCCGCGTCCACGGTGTCGACCAGCCAGCCGTCCAGCAGTCCGGAGCCGTAGTGCTCGGCGACCGCGGCGGCCGTGGACTCCACGCCGATCGCGGCGAGCACCTTGTCGGCCATGCCGCGCACCGGTGCGTCCCCGACGATGGGAGACAGGCCGATCACGGGCACGCCCGCGTCCGCGATGGCCTCCCGGACGCCGGGCACGGCGAGGATGGTGCCGATGGACACGACCGGGTTGGACGGCGGGAAGAGGATGACGTCCGCCTCGGCGATGGCCTCCAGCACACCGGGCGCCGGCTTGGCCTGCTCGGCGCCCACCGGGACCACGGCCTCGGCGGGGACGGAGGCCCGCAGCCGTACCCAGTACTCCTGGAAATGGACCGCCTTGCGCTCGCCGTCGACCTCGACGGCCACGTGCGTCTCCACGCGGTCGTCGGTCATCGGGATCAGCTTCACACCCGGCTTCCAGCGGTCGCACAGCGCCTCGGTGACGGCGCTGAGCGGATAGCCCGCGCCGAGCATCTGCGTGCGCACGATGTGCGTGGCGAAGTCCCGGTCGCCGAGGCCGAACCAGTCCGGCCCGACTCCGTAGGCCGCCAGCTCCTCCTTCAGATGGAACGTCTCGTCCTGCCGCCCCCAGCCCTGTTCCTCGTTGATGCCGCCGCCCAGCGTGTACATCACCGTGTCCAGGTCCGGGCAGACCTTCAGCCCGAAGAGGTGGATGTCGTCGCCGGTGTTGCCGATCACCGTGACGTCCGCGTCCGGCACGGCCCGCTTCAGGCCGCGCAGGAACCGGGCACCACCGATGCCGCCTGCCAGAACCACAATGCGCATGGCCCCAAGTCTTGCAGGCGGGTACGACAACGCGTCAGGCGGTCACCGGACGAGCCTCGCAGTGCGGGGCCGTGTGCATCGGCATCGCGGTCAGGCCCGGGTGGTACACGTGCAGGCTGACCGCGGGCTCCAGGGCGTCGTTGACGACCTCGTGGACGTACCCCGGCGCGAACACCCGCTGCGCGCCCGCCGCCAACGCGCGCGTGGCACGTTCGGTGCGCTCGGTGAGGATGCCCTCCAGGACGGTGAGGACGCCGGAGGAGCGGCCGTGGTCGTGCAGCCCGCTGCCCTGCCCCGGCACCCAGGACAGCAGCCACACCTCGTATCCGGGTCCGGTGCGCAGCCGGTGGTACCAGCGGGTGGTCGCGTCGTAGCGGACGAGGTGGGCCCACTGGGAGCGGTCGGCGGCGATCGAGCGGGCGAGCCCGGCGAACTCGGCCACGGTCACCGGGTGCTCGCGCGGCGGCTGGAGCAGGTGCGGGACCTCGAGGATGTCGCCGGCGATCTGGAGGTCGTTGTCGCTGTTCATGGGGGGTGCCTGGTTCCTCGGTGCAAGAAGGTCGGAGGGAACGCGCGCCGGGCCCGGGACGGCTCGGCGGACAGCTGGAGCGGGTACGGCTCAACAGCTGGAGCAGCGACAACAGCTACAGCGGCACAGGGCAGCACCGAGGGACCCGGCGGTGCGGGTCGAGGTGGGTGCCGAGTGCGCGAGCATGCCCACTAGGACATCGGTTCACACCTGAGCTGTCAACTTCGGGCCCGCCATGTGGGACAGGTTTCACCTCTTCCGGTTCATCTGGGAGGTGAAAGGTTTGTTCATCGGGAACCCGGGACACATGGCGCACAACCGAGCGTTCAAGCCTCGTGCAACGCGATCGAACGCGGGGACGTCTTTCTTCGTACAGAGGTCTGTACGAGGTTCGGCCGCCCTCCCGGGCCTCGCCTGCGTGTCAAGGTATATGGCGATTTGAACACTTTCCGCACGGCCTTGGTTCCGCAGAGTGAATAACGGGCCCAATAGCAGATCTCGGCTTGACTCGCCCGGAGCAGCACACTTGTAATTTCACTCGTGTCGTTCAGCCGAAATCGGTAGCGACGGCTACACACGGGGACGCGAAAGACAGACGAGGGGCGCACATGACCGAGCTGGTGCAGCAACTGCTGGTCGACGACGCGGACGAGGAACTCGGCTGGCAGGAGCGCGCGCTGTGCGCCCAGACCGACCCCGAGTCCTTCTTCCCCGAGAAGGGCGGTTCCACCAGAGAGGCGAAGAAGGTCTGCCTCGCCTGCGAGGTCCGCTCCGAGTGCCTCGAGTACGCCCTCGCCAACGACGAGCGCTTCGGCATCTGGGGCGGCCTGTCCGAGCGGGAGCGCCGCCGGCTCAAGAAGGCCGCCGTCTGAGCACGCACCCGGACGCGGATCCACACCAAAACGTCACGAACGGCCCGTCGCCGGTGGGTTATCCACAGGCGGCGGGCCGTCGTCATGGCCAGCCGATAGTGTGGTCGCTCGTCCGAGACGCCCCGCTGTCCCCTCGGCTCCCGAGAGGGCGCAGGCGTCCACCGCAGTCCATCGAACCGGGGCCCGTACCTCGATGTCCGTGCACAGCCGAACGGCAGCCCAAGCCGGCGCCGCCACACCTGAGTTCCCGCGCCATGTGGTGACCGCGGTCCTCGTCTCCCACGACGGCGCCCGCTGGCTGCCCGACGCCCTCGCCGGGCTGCTCGGCCAGGAGCGCCCCGTGCAGTACGCGGTCGCCGCCGACACCGGCAGCGCGGACGACTCCGCCCGGCTGCTCACCGAGTCCCTCGGCGACGCGAACGTCCTGCACCTCGCCCGCCGCACCGGCTTCGGCCAGGCCGTCGAGGAGGCCTGCCGCACCGCACCGGTGCTCACCCCCGAAGAGCTGCCGTACCTCAAGCGCCCCAGCGGCTGGGACCCCGTGACGCGCACATGGCGCGACGACGCGTACGACCTGCCCGAACTGCCGTACGGCGAGCCCATCCAGTGGCTCTGGTTGCTGCACGACGACTGCGCCCCCGAACCCGATGCCCTCGCCGAACTGCTGCGGGTCGTCGACAACGAACTGGAGCTGGGCCGCGACGACGTGGCGGTCGTCGGCCCCAAGCTGCGCGGCTGGTACGACCGCAGGCAGCTGCTGGAGGTCGGCGTCTCCATCGCCCACTCCGGCCGTCGCTGGACCGGCCTGGACCGCCGCGAACAGGACCAGGGCCAGCACGACCACGTGCGCACCGTGCTCTCCGTCTCCACCGCCGGCATGCTCGTCCGCCGCGACGTCTTCGAACAGCTCGGCGGCTTCGACCGCCGGCTGCCCCTGATGCGCGACGACGTCGACCTGTGCTGGCGCGCCCACGCCGCCGGCCACCGCGTCCTGATCGCCCCCGACGCCGTCGTCCGGCACGCCGAGGCGGCCTCCCGCGAGCGCCGCGCCGTCGACTGCGTCGGCCGCACCGCCGCCTCCCCGCACAAGGTCGACAAGGCCGGCGCCGTCTACACCCTGCTCGTCAACACCCGCGGGGCCGCCCTGCCGTGGGTGTTCCTGCGGCTCGTGCTCGGCACGCTCCTGCGGACCGTCGCCTACCTCGTCGGCAAGGTGCCCGGCCAGGCCGTCGACGAGATCCGCGGCCTGCTCGGCACCCTGCTGCGCCCCGAGCGGATCATCGCCGCCCGGCGCCGCCGGGGCCGCCCGCAGATCGACAAGGCCGAGTTGCGCCGGCTCTTCCCGCCGCCCGGCGCCACCATCCGGGCCACCGCCGAACAGCTCGCCGCGAACTTCACCAGCGGCTCCGACGACACCTCCCCGGCCGGCCGGCACGGCGGCGCCGTCGAGTCCGGGCCGGGCGGCGACGACGCCGAGTTCCTGGAGATCGAGCAGTTCGCCCGGCTCAAGCGGATCGCCCGCAGGCCCGGCCCCGTGCTCTTCCTCGCCCTGCTGCTGATCTCCCTGGTCGCCTGCCGCGGCCTGCTCGGCGGCGGTGCCCTCGGCGGCGGCGCCCTGCTGCCCGCCCCGGCCGGCGCCGGCGACCTGTGGTCCCGCTTCGCCGACAGCTGGCACCCGGTCGGCGCGGGCGGCACCTCCTCCGCCCCGCCCTACCTCGCGATCGTCGCCACCTTCGCCACGATCCTGTTCGGCTCCACCGGACTCGCCGTCACCGTCCTGCTGGTGGCCTCCGTGCCGCTCGCCGGATTCACCGCCTACTTCGCCTCCCGGCCGCTGGTCGCCTCCCGGCTGCTGCGCGCCTGGGCCGCCGTGGCCTACGCGTTCCTGCCCGCCACCACCGGCGCCCTGGCCGGCGGCCGCATCGGCACCGCCGTCCTCGCCGTGCTGCTGCCGCTCATCGCGCGCGCCGGCGTCGCCGCGAGCGGCCTCGCGAACCGCTCCGGGGCACGCGGCAGTTGGCGCGCCACCTGGGCGTACGCGCTGCTGCTGACCATCACCACCGCCTTCACGCCGATCGTCTGGCCGATCGCGCTGATCCTCGGCATCGGCGTGCTCGTGCTGCGCCGCGGCGACCTCACCGCGCACGCCCTGCGCTTCCTGGCCCAGCTCGGCACCCCGCTGCTGGTCCTCGCCCCCTGGTCGCTGACCCTGTTCCCGGGCGGCTTCCTCAAGGAGGCGGGCCTGGCCTACGGCCCCTCGGCCGCCACCGCGTTCGACCTGCTCGGCGCCAGCCCCGGCGGCCCAGGCACCGTGCACGGCCCGATGCTCATCGGCATCGTCCTCGCCGCCCTCGCCGCGCTTCTGCGCTCCGAGCGCCGGCCGGCCGTCCGCACCGCCTGGGCCGTCGCGCTGCTGGGCCTCGTCTTCGCCGTCCTCGCCAACAGGTCCGCCTGGGCCGGACCGGCCACCCTCGTCTACGGCATCGCCCTGCTGGCCGCCGCCGCCCTCGGCGCCGACGGCGCACGCGCGCGTGTGGCCGAGCAGAGCTTCGGCTGGCGCCAGCCCGTCGCCGCCCTGATCGCCTTCGCCTCGGCCGCGGGCCCGCTGCTGGTCGCCGCCGGCTGGATGATCCGCGGCGCCGACGGCCCCCTGGAGCGCCGCGACCCGACCCAGGTGCCCGCCTTCGTCGCCGAGGACTCCACCACCGGCGACCGGGCCCGCACCCTCATCCTGGACAGCGACTCCCCCGCGCGCGTGCGCTACACCCTGGTCCGCGGCTCCGGCGCCCGCATGGGCGACGCCGAGGCCGGCGCCGCCGACGGCGCGGACACCCGGCTGGACAAGGTCGTCGCCAACCTCGTCGCCGGCTCCGGCGCCGACCAGGCCGACGAACTCGGCGGCTTCGCCGTGCGGTACGTCCTCGTCCGCCAGGGCGCGCCCCGCGACATCACCCGCGTCCTCGACACCACCCCCGGCCTGACCCGGCTCAGCCAGCAGCACGGCAGCGCCCTGTACCGCGTCGACCAGGAGGTCTCCCGCGCGGCCATCGTCCCCGCCGGAGGATCGGGCACCGGCCAGCCGGTCAGCGCCGGACCGGTGGAGATCCACACCACCGTCCCGGCCGGCTCCGCGGGCCGCGTCCTGCGCCTCGCCGACACCGCCTCCGACGGCTGGACGGCCACCCTGAACGGCAAGCCGCTCACCCGCACCACGGTCGACGGCTGGGCCCAGGGCTTCCAACTGCCCGCCGACGGCGGAAAGCTGGACGTCACCTACGACGACCCGATCACCCACACCGCCTGGCTGTGGGCCCAGGGCGCGCTCGCCGTCGTCCTGGTGGTCCTCGCGCTGCCCGGCCGCCGCCGCGACGTCGACGACGATCTCCCCGAGGAGGAGCCGCTGCCCGCACAGGCCACCGCCGGGGAGGGCCGCCGCGCCCGCCGCCTGCGCGCCCAGGCCGAGGAGCAGGCCGGTGAGCAGGCCGCCGACGAGCAGGTCGGTGAGCAGCCCACGGCCCCGCCCCTGCCGGAGCAGGCTCCGGCCGCCGTACCGCACCAGCAGGCGTACGGCGAGTGGGAGCAGGACCCCTACGCGAACGCCGGATACCCGGCCTACGGAGCCGACCAGTACCAGGACGGCGCCCCCTACCAGCCCTCCGGCCACGACCAGCAGACGTACCCGGCCGACCCCTATCAGCAGCCCGGCCCGTACGACCCCTACGCCTACGACGGCACAGGCGGCCCGGTGCCGTACGACCCGACGGCCTACCAGCAGGGCTACCACCCGGCGTACGACACCCAGCAGGGGTACGACGCCCAGCAGGGTTACGACGCCCAGCAGGGCTACGATCCGGCCCAGCACCCCCATGGCACCGGCAGCGAGCGCCCCGACGGGAGCCAGCAGTGAACCGCACCACCCTGTCCCTCATCGCCGCCTCCGGCGCACTGGCCGCCATCACCGCGTTCGCCGCGTTCGCCGGCCCCACCGCGTCCGGCGCCTCCGCCCCCAAGGCGGCCGCCGAACTCCCGGTGGAACGCACGAGCCTGCTGTGCCCGGCGCCAAGCGTCTCGGACATAGCCGACACCTCGTACACGTCGTTCACGCCCGTCACCCAGGGCACGGCGAGCACCGGCACGGCCCGACTCCAGGCGGCCGACGGCCAGTCCGCGGACGGCACGGACAACTCCGGGACCGGCAAGGGCACCAAGGGCCCCAAGGGCGGCAAGAAGACGGCCGACCAGCCGGTGCTCACCCCCAAGGCGCCCGGCACCCCGGTCACCGGCGACACCTCCGGCGCCGACGCGCCCGCGCTCATCGGCACCGCCGGCGGCAAGTTCGCGCCCGGCTGGACCGTCCAGGAGACCACCGAGGTCGCCGCCGGCACCGGCCGCGGCCTCCAGGGCGTCACCTGCACCAGCGCGGACACCGATTTCTGGTTCCCCGGCGCCGGCACCTCCGCCGACCGCACCGACTACCTCCACCTGACCAACCCCGACGACTCCGCCGCGGTCGTCGACATCGAGCTGTACGGCAAGGACGGCGCGATCAAGTCCCCGCTGGGGGAGAACCAGACCGTCCCGCCGCACACGAGCAAGCCGATCCTGCTCTCCACGCTCACCGACGAACAGCAGGCCGACCTGACCGTGCACGTCAGCGTGCGCAGCGGCCGGGTCGGCGCGTCGGTGCAGGCCCTGGACGACAAGGCGGGCGGCGACTGGCTGGCGGCGTCCACCGACCCGGCCGGCAGCCTGGTCCTGCCCGGCATCCCCAAGGACGCCACCGACGTGCGCCTGATCGCCTTCACCCCCGGCGGCGACGACGCCGACCTCAAGGTCCGCCTGGCCTCGCCGGACGGCCTCATCGCCCCGGCGGGCAACGACACCCTGCACGTGAAGTCCGGCATGACGACCACGGCCGACCTCGGCGACGTGACCAGGGGTGAGGCGGGCTCCCTCGTCCTGACCCCCACGGACCAGTCGGTGCCGGTCGTCGCGGCCCTGCGGGTGGTCCGCGGCAAGGGCGACAAGCAGGAGACGGCATTCATCCCGGCCACCGCGCCCGTCGGCACACGCGCGACCTCGGCCGACAACAGCGCCAAGGGCACGACCCTCTCCCTGACCGCGCCCACCGCCACGGCCACGGTCAAGGTCACGGCGTCGGCGGGCAGCGACGGCGGTACGGCGACGACCAAGACGTACACCATCAAGTCCGGCACCACCCAGGACGTGTCCGCCCCGGTTCCCTCCGGTCTGAAGGGCACCTACGCCCTCACCGTCGAAACCGTCTCCGGCGGCCCCGTCTACGCCTCCCGCACCCTCTCCGCCACCGAGTCCGGAGTCCCCGGCTTCACCATCCAGCCCCTCCCGAACGACCGGGGCCTGGTAGCGGTACCGAAGACGTCGGAGGACCTGTCGGTGCTGCAGAAGTAAGCCTGACGCGACAGGACAAGCCCGAGGCACGCCTGCGCGACTGCGGCCAGAGGGGGGTGCCGATCACCGCCGCCCCGGCACCGACGGCTGCGCCGGCGCGGGTAAGCGGAACCCCCACGCACTGCCCGAGCCCCTAGTCCTCCCCGTACCGAGGATCCACGGTCTCCGGAGTCAGCCCCAGCAACTCCGCCACCTGCTCCACGACCACCTCGTGCACCAGCGCGGCCCGCTCGTCACGCCCCTTGGTCCGGATCTCCACCGGCCGCCGGTACACGACCACCCGCGCCCGCCGCCCGTCCCGCGCCGGAACGACCCCGCCCAGCGGCACGGCCTCGTCGTTCCACGCCTGCTCGCCCCGCCCGTCCAGCCGGGGCACCTCCAGCACGAGGAAATCGATGTCGGCCAGCTGCGGCCAGCGCCGCTCGAGACGGTCCACGGAGTCCTGCACCAGGTCCGCGAACACATCGGCGCGGCTGGCCGCCAGCGGCACCTGCGGCGGCGCGATCGGCCCCCGCATGCCCCGCCCGTGACGATCACGGCGACGGGGCCCGGGGCCGGCGGCACGGGGCGGTACACGGTTGTCCATCACTGGGGAAGCGTAATCCCCGCTCGCGCCCCCCGCCCGCCCCCACACGGCAACCACCACGCCCACCCGACGAGCGGCCCCGACCCACCCGCCGGCCACCGCCCGTCCCGCACCCGACCCGCCCCCAGCCGATCAAGACCCGCCTCGGCCGATCAAGATCCCCGCCGATCAGCCCACCGCCGATCGGCCGCACCTTGTTTCGACCGGGCCTCTCCGGATCGTGTCGCAGGATGACCATTCCAGCCAACGTCTGGCTCGTTTCCGTAACCCTCCAAGACCGCCGAACTCAAGGCAATTGACGGTGTTTGTGCCGACTCATGACCGTATCGAGTCCCGCCCAAAACCCGCCGAGACCCCGTCCACGCAGGTCAGCAAGGACGCCCCGAAGGGGTGTGTGGGGCGTTTCACAGCACGACACGGTGGAGTGACCTGGTGGAGAGTCGTCGCGGCCCGCTCAAGAGTGCGGTACCGTCCAACGTCGTGAGCCCTGTACGTCGCTGTTCGCGCACCGCCTGCGGCCGACCCGCCGTCGCGACGCTGACGTACGTCTACGCCGACTCGACGGCGGTCCTCGGCCCGCTCGCCACCTACGCCGAGCCGCACTGCTACGACCTGTGCGCCGAGCACTCCGAACGCCTCACCGCCCCCCGTGGCTGGGAGGTCGTCCGCCTCCTCGACGGCTCCGCTCCCGCCCGGCCCAGCGGCGACGACCTGGAGGCGCTCGCCAACGCCGTGCGCGAGGCGGCCCGCCCCCAGGAGCGCGCGGCCGGGGCCGGCGGCGGATCGCGTACGGCGGACCCCATGGAAGTCGCCCGCCGCGGCCATCTGCGCGTCCTGCGCTCCCCGGACAACTGAGGCCGGGCAGGGAGTCGTTCAGCGCCGGCCCGCACCCGGACGGTCACGGCCGGCGGTCACGGCCAGGTGTCCACCAGGTGTCCACACAACACGCCCTTACCCCGGGCGGGTAGTTTGTGGGCACCCATAGGACTTTCAGGAGGGTTGGCCGTGGTTGCTGATCTGTCGCAGATCGTGAAGGCGTACGACGTACGCGGAGTGGTTCCGGACCAGTGGGACGAGTCGCTGGCCGGGCTCTTCGGCGCCGCCTTCGCGGAGGTGACGGGCGCGGCGGCCATCGTCGTCGGCCACGACATGCGGCCCTCGTCCCCCGGCCTGTCCCGGGCCTTCGCGCGCGGCGCCGCCGACCGCGGCGCCGACGTCATCGAGATCGGCCTGTGCTCCACCGACCAGCTGTACTACGCCTCGGGTGCGCTGGACCTGCCCGGCGCCATGTTCACCGCCTCGCACAACCCGGCCCAGTACAACGGCATCAAGCTGTGCCGCGCGGGCGCGGCCCCGGTCGGCCAGGACACCGGCCTGGCTCAGATCCGCGAACTGGTCGAGCGCTGGCTGGAGTCCGGGGCCCCCGAGCCGGTCGACCGGCCGGGAACCCTGTCCTCCCGCGAGACGTTGGAGGATTACGCGGCGCACCTCCGCTCGCTCGTCGACCTGACCTCCATCCGCTCCCTGAAGGTCGTGGTCGACGCCGGCAACGGCATGGGCGGCCACACGGTCCCCTCGGTCTTCGCCGGCCTGCCCCTGACCCTCGTGCCGATGTACTTCGAACTGGACGGCACCTTCCCCAACCACGAGGCGAACCCGCTCGACCCGGCCAACCTCGTCGACCTGCAGAAGCGGGTCCCGGCGGAGGGCGCCGACCTCGGGATCGCCTTCGACGGCGACGCCGACCGCTGCTTCGTCGTGGACGAGAACGGCGACCCGGTCTCCCCGTCCGCGATCACCGCACTGGTCGCCGCCCGCGAACTCGCCCGCCACGGCGGCGAGGGCACGATCATCCACAACCTGATCACGTCCCGTACGGTCCCGGAGGTCGTGAAGGAGAACGGCGGCACCCCCGTCCGCACCCGCGTCGGCCACTCCTTCATCAAGGCCGAGATGGCCCGCACCGGCGCGATCTTCGGCGGCGAGCACTCCGCGCACTACTACTTCAAGGACTTCTGGAACGCCGACACGGGCATGCTGGCCGCCCTGCACGTCCTCGCGGCGCTCGGCGGCCAGGACGGCCCGCTGTCCTCCCTCGTCGCCCAGTACGACCGCTACGCCGGCTCCGGTGAGATCAACTCCACCGTCGCCGACCAGGCCGACCGCCTCGCCGCGATCCGCTCCGCGTACGAGGGCCGCGCCGGCGTCACCCTGGACGACCTCGACGGCCTCACGGTCTCCGCCGCCGACTGGTGGTTCAACGTCCGCCCCTCCAACACCGAGCCGCTCCTGCGCCTGAACGCCGAGGCGAAGGACGAGGCGACGATGGCCAAGATCCGCGACGAGGCGCTGGCGATCATCAGGGCGTGAGCGAACACGGGGGCACGCCGGACCGGGCCGGCACTTCCCGCCGGCCGACTCCGGCCCGCTGCCTCGCCGCGACCGTCCCTGCCGGGTGAACCCGCAGGTCAGCGCCCGCGTCGCCCGGGCCGCTCAGGGCAAGCGCCGCCCTGGCGGCCCAAGGCACGCGCCGCCCAGCAGCCCGGGGTACGCACCCCTGGCCGCTCAGGGCACGCGCGGCTCCGGCGGCCCGGGGCCGGCACCGCCCGGGCGGCCGGGGGTACGCACCGCCCGAGCGGCCTGGGGACACAGCCCCGGCCCCCTAAGGGGCGCACCCCCTTGGCCCCCCAAGGCCCGCACGCCCGCACCCCCTCGCAGCCCAGGGCGGCCCGCACACCCCCCGGCGCCGAGGGGACGCACCCCTAAGCCACCCAGAAGACGCACCCCTGGGCGCCACCCCGGCCCACCTCACCCGCCGGCGGTACGCTGACCACCGGCCAGAGAAACGACCCCGAAGGGAACCCCCATGCCGCTCGAAGCCGGCCTCCTGGAGATCCTCGCCTGCCCGGCCTGCCACGCCTCCCTCAAGGAGCAGGACAGCGAGCTGATCTGCACCGGCCAGGACTGCGGCCTCGCCTACCCCGTCCGCGACGGCATCCCGGTCCTCCTCGTGGACGAGGCCCGCCGCCCCGCGTGACGACGCCCTCCGCGTCGTAGACGAACGTCGTAGAAACCCGCACAGGATCCCGGCGATCGGAGCCCCCATGCTGGACGAATCGCTGCTCGACACCCCGGAGGGCCTCGCCGAGGCCGACCGCCGAGGCCTGCTGCGCGGTGCCGCCGAGGCCGGCGCCCGCGTCCGCACCGCCGTCCGGCACGCCGCAGAGGCCGGCGTCGGCGACCTGAAGCCCGACGGCCGCCCCCGCGCCGTCCTCATCGCCGGCCCCGGCGCCGCCGCCACCCACACCGCCGACCTGCTCGGCACCCTGGCCGGCGCCGGCAGCCCCGTGGTCCGCCTGGCCCCGTCCGGTGTCGCCCCGGCCGCCGGCGCCCTGCGCTGGGAACTGCCGGGCTGGGCCGGCTCCGTCGACCTGCTCCTGATCGCCACTCCGGACGGGACCGAGCCCAGCCTCACCCTCCTCACCGAACAGGCCTACCGCCGAGGCTGTTCGGTCGTCGCCGTCGCCCCGGCCGGCACCCCCCTCGCGGAGGCGGTCGCCGGCGCCCACGGCATGTTCGTACCGATGGCGACGGCGCCGTACGACCAGGAGGAACCGCTCGCCGCTTCCTCCCCGGGCGTGTTGTGGGCGCTGCTCACCCCGCTGCTGGCGCTGCTCGACCGGATCGGGCTGATCAGCGCTCCGCCGGACGCCCTGCAGAAGGTCGCCGACCGCCTGGACCACGTCGCGGAGCGCTGCGGTCCCGCCATCGCCACCTACAGCAACCCGGCCAAGACCCTCGCCGCCGAACTCGCCGACGCGCTGCCCGTCGTGTGGACGGAAGGGACCTCGGCGGGCCCCGCGGGACGCCGTTTCGCCGCCGCCCTCGCCGAACTCTCCGGCCGCCCCTCTCTGGTCGCCGAACTCCCCGAGGCGCTCTCCGCGCACAGCGCCCTGCTGGCCGGCCCGCTGGCCGCCAGCGCCGACCCCGACGACTTCTTCCGCGACCGCGTCGAGGAGCCGCCCGCGCTGCACGCGCGGGTGGTGCTCCTGCGCGACCGCCCGATCAGCGGCCTCACCGCCGCCCCTGCCGCCCGTGACCTGGCACTCAGCCACGACACGCCGATCAGCGAACTCGAACCGGAGGAGGGCGGCGAACTGGAGACCCTCGCGGAACTGATCGCCGTCACGGATTTCGCCGCCGTTTACCTGGCGCTCGCTTCGAGGGCCTGATCTGGCTACGGGCCGGACCACCCGCGCCCACCCAGCACCGCCCGCGGCACCGCGCGCCCGCTGGGCAGCCGTCGTCACCGAGACAGAGAAGACACATGGACCGCCTCGACAACACCATCCGCCCCTACGCCTGGGGTTCCCCCACCGCCATTCCGCAGCTGCTCGGTGTCGAGCCGACCGGTGAGCCGCAGGCCGAGATGTGGATGGGCGCGCACCCGGGCGCGCCTTCGCGGACCGCGCGCGGCAGCCTCGTCGAGGTCATCGACGCCGACCCGGAGGCGGAGCTGGGCAAGGAGGCCGTGGCGAAGTTCGGCCCGCGGCTGCCCTTCCTGCTCAAGATCCTCGCCGCGGGCGCGCCCCTCTCCCTCCAGGTGCACCCCGACCTGGAGCAGGCGCAGGAGGGGTACGCCGACGAGGAGCGCCGCGGCATCCCGGTCGACGCCCCGCACCGCAACTACAAGGACGCCAACCACAAGCCCGAACTGATCTGCGCGCTCACCGAGTTCGACGGCCTGTGCGGCTTCCGCGCCCCGTCCCGGGCCGCCGACCTGCTCGAAGCGCTCGACGTCGCCTCCCTCAAGCCGTACGTCGACCTGCTGCGCGCCCAGCCGGAGGACGCGGCCCTGCGCGAGGTCCTCACCGCGATCCTCACCGCCGACCAGGAGGCGATGGCGCAGACGGTCGCCGAGACCGGCGCGGCCTGCGCCCGCCTCGGTGGCGACCACGCCCCCTACGCCGCCATCGCCCAGCACTACCCGGGCGACCCCGGCGTCATCGCGGCCATGCTGCTGAACCACGTCCGGCTGCAGCCCGGTGAGGCCCTGTTCCTTGGCGCCGGCGTCCCGCACGCCTACCTGAACGGTCTCGGCGTCGAGATCATGGCCAACTCCGACAACGTCCTGCGCTGCGGGCTGACGCCCAAGCACGTCGACGTCCCCGAGCTCCTGCGGATCGTCCGTTTCCAGGCGACCGACCCGGGCGTGCTGCGCCCGGAGGCCTCCCCGGCCGGCGAGGAGGTCTACGACACGCCGATCGACGAGTTCCGCCTGTCCCGGTACGTCCTGCCCGAGGGCGGCGCCTCCCGCGACCTCACCCTCGGCACCCCGCAGATCCTGCTGTGCACCGCCGGCGCGGTCCGGGCCGGCGAGCACGAGCTCGGCCCCGGCCGGTCGGTCTTCGTCCCGGCCGGCGAGACGGCGCGGGTCTCGGGCGCGGGCACGCTCTTCCGCGCCACGGTGATCGTGTGACGGCTCGTGGGGCCCGGCTGTGGATATCCGGCGGTGTGATCGTATGACCGGAGTTGTGGACGCCTGACGCGGCGATGCCCGGCCGGGCTGCAAGAATGGCCCCCGGCAAAGGCCGGGCAAAGCCGGGCACGCGCCCGGACGGCGTGGCCGTACGAGGGAGGACTCCGCGGGCTCGACAGGCTCCGCGGGGTCCGAGGGGCTCCAGAGGCGAAGGGACAACGCGAACACATGAGCGCGTCAGGCGGTACCAGGGCGATCGTGGCGGCACTGGGGGCCAACCTCGCGATCGCGGCGTCGAAGTTCGTGGCGTTCGCGTTCAGCGGCTCCTCCTCGATGCTCGCCGAGGGCGTCCACTCGCTCGCCGACTCCGGCAACCAGTTCCTGCTGCTCATCGGCGGCAAGCGCGCCGAGCGCGAGGCCACCCCGCAGCACCCCTTCGGTTACGGCCGCGAGCGCTTCATCTACGCCTTCCTGGTCTCCATCGTCCTGTTCTCCATCGGCGGCATGTTCGCCGTCTACGAGGGCTACGAGAAGATCAGCCACCCGCACGAACTGGAGCACTGGTACTGGCCGGTGGGCGTCCTGGTCTTCGCGGTCGTCGCCGAGGGCTTCTCCTTCCGCACGGCCATCAAGGAGTCCAGCGAGCTGCGCGGCAGCCTGTCGTGGGCGCAGTTCATCCGCCGCGCCAAGGCGCCCGAGCTGCCCGTCGTCCTGCTGGAGGACTTCGGCGCGCTGATCGGCCTCGTCCTCGCCCTGCTCGGCGTCGGTCTCGCCGTGCTCACCGGGGACGGCGTCTGGGACGGCATCGGCACGGTCTGCATCGGCGTCCTGCTCGTCTGCATCGCCCTGGTGCTGGCCGCGGAGACCAAGTCGCTGCTGCTCGGCGAGGCCGCCGGCGCCGACGTGGTCAAGCAGATCGAGAGCGCGATGGTCGACGGCGACACCGTCACCCGCGTCATCCACATGCGCACGCTCCACCTCGGCCCCGAGGAGCTGCTGATAGCCGCCAAGATCGCCGTCCGGCACGACGACACGGCCGCCGAGGTCGCGAGCGCCATCGACGCCGCCGAGGCCCGCATCCGCGCCGCCGTGCCCATAGCCCGCGTCATCTACCTCGAACCCGACATCTACAGCGAGGCCGAGGCCGCCAAGGGCCCGGACCCGGAGGCCACCCCGGGCGGCCCCAACCCCCACGCGGCCGGGCACTGAGGGCCTTTCGGCCCCCTCAGCCCCCCATCGGCCGCGCCGGCCAGGGCATCGGCGGCACCGGCGGCGCTGGTGGCGCCTTCCGCCGCCGTACGGCGAGAAAGCCGATGCCCAGGCCTGCGCCGACGAAGACCAGCACACCACCGAGCAGCAGGGCCGTGCCCAGCAGCGCCGGACCCGTGCGGTCGTCCGTCACCCGGCCGCGCACCGCGTCCGCGGACACCGTCCCGCCCTGCTCGTCGAGGTGGAAACGCGAGTCCTGGGAGTTCGCGCGGTAGTCGCCGAGGAGGAACAGCCGCCCCTGCGGGACCTTCACGTCGTACGGCGTGTGCGTGCCGTCGGCGTCACCGCCGTACACGTACGGCTCCTCGACCGGCTTGCCGTTCACGGTCACCCGCTCCCGCCCGCCGACGAGCGTGCAGCACCTCACCCGGTCCCCGCCCACGCCGACGACACGCTTCATGAGGGGCGCGTCGACCCCGTAGGACTCCGGCGGCGTGAACACCACGACGTCACCGCGCCGGACCTCGCTCCCGTCGACGCGCTCCCAGACGACCCGGTCCCCCTGCCCGTACGACGGGCGCATGCTGTCACCGCCCACGCTCGAGACCCCGTACGCGGCCCGCCCGTAGAAGAAGCCGCCGATCCCCAGCGCCAGTCCCAGCAGCCCCACCACGAGCGCCGAGATCCCCAGCCCCCGTCCCGGCCGTCTGCCCGCCATACCGTGCCCTCCCCATGCTTTTCCGCCAAGGGCGCGAAGGATAGACGCCGTCCGCCCGCCCCTGCACGTGAGCCCCCGGCGGGCACACCCGTCTCCGGCGCCGTCTCCCGGGCGGCCGGAACCGGCCGGAGGCGGACTGGGGCCGACCGGGCGGTCCGGTGTAGCTTGGGACGGAGCCAGACGTCGCTGCTGATGGCGGTCGGGCGGTCCCGTACGGACCGACCGAGGGAGAGAGGGCCTCCGACGGACTGCGCTGCGCGTCGTGGGCATGCCAGTGTCCTCTTCTCGGGCACTCGTGTGTCCGCCGCCGCGCAGACCAGCCGTACCCACCTCGACCCGAATACCGAGGAGCAGCTCGCAATGACGACTGTCGACAACCGACAGGACTTCAAGGTCGCCGACCTCTCGCTGGCCGAGTTCGGCCGCAAGGAGATCAGCCTCGCCGAGCACGAGATGCCCGGCCTGATGGCGATCCGCAAGGAGTACGCCGAGGCCCAGCCTCTCGCCGGCGCCCGCATCACCGGCTCCCTGCACATGACCGTGCAGACCGCCGTCCTCATCGAGACCCTGGTCGCCCTCGGCGCCCGGGTCCGCTGGGCCTCGTGCAACATCTTCTCCACCCAGGACCACGCGGCCGCCGCCATCGCCGTCGGCCCGAACGGCACGCCCGACAACCCGCAGGGCATCCCGGTCTTCGCCTGGAAGGGCGAGACCCTGGAGGAGTACTGGTGGTGCACGGAGCAGGCCCTGACCTGGCCGGACAGCGCCACCGGCGGCCCGAACATGATCCTGGACGACGGCGGCGACGCCACCCTCCTCGTCCACAAGGGCGTCGAGTACGAGAAGGCCGGTGAGGTCCCCGCCCTGGAGACCGCCGAGTCCGACGAGCACCGCGTCATCCTCCAGCTGCTGCACCGCACCCTGGGCGAGAACCCCCAGAAGTGGACCCAGCTGGCCTCGGAGATCCGCGGCGTGACGGAGGAGACCACCACCGGTGTTCACCGGCTGTACGAGATGCAGCGCGAGGGCACCCTGCTCTTCCCGGCGATCAACGTCAACGACTCGGTGACGAAGTCGAAGTTCGACAACAAGTACGGCTGCCGGCACTCCCTGGTGGACGGCATCAACCGTGCCACCGACGTGCTGATCGGCGGCAAGACGGCCGTGGTGTGCGGGTACGGCGACGTGGGCAAGGGCTGCGCGGAGTCCCTGCGCGGCCAGGGCGCCCGCGTGATCATCACCGAGATCGACCCGATCTGCGCGCTGCAGGCGGCGATGGACGGCTACCAGGTCACCACCCTGGACGAGGTCGTGGAGACCGCCGACATCTTCATCACCACCACCGGCAACAAGGACATCATCCTCGCCTCGGACATGGCGAAGATGAAGCACCAGGCGATCGTGGGCAACATCGGTCACTTCGACAACGAGATCGACATGGCGGGTCTGGCGAAGGTGCCGGGCATCGTGAAGGACGAGGTCAAGCCGCAGGTCCACACCTGGACGTTCCCGGACGGCAAGAAGATCATCGTGCTGTCCGAGGGGCGTCTGCTGAACCTGGGCAACGCCACCGGTCACCCGTCGTTCGTGATGTCCAACTCCTTCGCGGACCAGACGCTGGCCCAGATCGAGCTGTTCACCAAGCCCGACGCGTACCCGATCGGTGTCTACGTGCTGCCCAAGCACCTGGACGAGAAGGTCGCCCGTCTCCACCTGGACGCCCTGGGCGTCAAGCTGACCCGGCTGCGTCCGGAGCAGGCGGCGTACATCGGCGTCGACGTCGACGGCCCGTACAAGCCGGACCACTACCGCTACTGATCCGGCGACTCCGGCGAGTCCCTGGTCCCGCCCGCCGGGGAGCGCACCGGTGCACCGCCGCGCTCCCCGGCAGCAGACCCCCGAGGCAGGCCCCCGCACCCCCGTGCCGGGGGCCTGCCCCGTTGACCCGGCCCCGCCGGAACCGCACGGGACCACCGGAAGTCCGGCCGGACCCTCAGCCCGTCAAGCCCCAGGACCTTCATGCCCCGCGGCCGCTATTCGCTCCACGATCCGCACGATCACACCCCCCTCGGTGAAGAACACTTCCAGTGCGCCCCCGGCTCGTCCGGCTGGCGCTATGTCTCCCGGCTGACCGATCCCGCCGGCGCTCAACGCGGCTCAGTCGATCTCGTCCTGGACGACCTGGGCCGCCCCATCCGCCTCGAACTCCACGCGGGGCAGTGGCAGGTCCGCGGCGCCGCCCTCGACGGCGTCACCTGGGTCCGAACCGACCCCACCGGAACGCATGCCACCGAAGGCAATGTGCGCGCCCACGCCTTCACCGGCACGTCCCCCGCGTTCCTCGTCGCCACCGCCCGTCTCCTGCGCCTCACCCCCTCGTCCGACGCGACCCGCGTACGCCTGGTCGCCTTCACCGACCCGGTCCTCGCCCCCCGCACCGTGGACCAGTCCTGGGCCTTGGTGAACAGCGAAGCACACGCCACTGACAACGGGCCCCTGATCGTGGACGCATACCAGGTCACAGCCCTGGACACCGGCGAACGGCACACCGTCCACATTGCCGGCGACGTCGTCCTGGCCGCCCCCGGAATCGAGCTGGAGGACCTGGAGTCACCACCGTCGACGTTCGACTGATCGCCGGAGTCGCCGAGAAGCCGGGAACAGCAGTGCTGTGCTACGCAACGCCTACGCCGGTGGTACGAACCCGGTGGCCGGCCGGTCGACCGGAGCACCGCCCTGCTCAGGCCGGGGAGGCACCGGTGACGGCGCAGGCGGGTTCTCCGGCTGCCATGCCCAGTCCTGCGGCCGGCCCGGCTGAGCGGAGTGCGCCGGATCGCCCGCCGGGGGAGCCGGTGACGGGGAAGAAGGGGGCTGGTGGGCGGAGGGCGGCTGCGCCGAGACGGGGGGCTGATACCCGGCCGGTGTGCCGAGCGAGGCCGTCGGCGGGGCGTAGCCGCCGGTGCCGTACGCCTGCCGGGCCTCACGCGACTGCCGTTCGTGCACGACCGCGGCCAGGAAGGCGGCCGCCGGCAGATCCGGCGGCACCGGGGCGCCCGTGCGCGAGGCCAGGTCGGCCGCCAGCCGCTGCGCCATCGCCATCGAGACCTGCGGGTCGAGCTGCCCCGTCCGAGTCAGGTACTGCCGGACCGCGAGCCACAGCCCGTCCGGCACCGCCGACAGATCCAGCTCCGCGAACCGCCCCGCCAGCCAGGCGGGCGGAGGTGCGACGACGCCGGCCCGGCCGGCCGGTATCCGCTCGCGCACCACCAGGGTGCCCGCGAACACGTCCCCGAGCCGTCGGCCTCTCGCCGACAGCAGCGAGGCGATGCAAGCGATCACGCCGAACGTCAGCAGGATCTCGACCACGCCGATCGCACCCCGCACCAGGGCGTGCCGGAACCGGATGGGCCCGCCGTCGTCGCGCACCACCCGCAGCCCGAGGGCCAGCTTCCCCAGCGAACGCCCATGGCTGAGGGTTTCCACCGCGATCGGCCCGCCGACCAGCACCAGCAGAAAGGTCGCGATCGACAGCGCCACCTGGGCGGCCTCGTCCAGCGACGCGGTCGACACCACTACGACGATGCTCACCACGACGTACGCGATCACGGCCACCGCCAGATCGAGCAGCACGGCCAGCGCCCTGCTCGGCAGCTTCGCAGGCCGCAGTTCGAGCGCCACCGCCTCGCCCGTCACCAGCTCACTCACGCCCGCCGTCCTCCCTCGATCTGCCCCCGGAAGCGCAAGTCTGCCAAGCTGTGAGCGCATCGCGCCGCAGTACTACAAGCTGATCGCGATCGGGACCATCGATCACGAGCAGCCGACGACCAGCCGAGGAGCAGGCAGACCCGATGGACCTGGACGTCTTCGTCTCCGTGCACCGAGCCGAATGGGACCGCCTCGACACCCTGCTCCGCCGCCGGCGCCGCCTCAACGGCGCCGAAGCAGACGAACTCGTCGCCCTCTACCAGCGCACCGCCACCCATCTGTCCCTCATCCAGTCCAGCGCCCCGGACCCCCAGCTGACGGGCCGGCTCAGCCAACTCGTGGCACGCGCGCGTAGTGCCGTCACCGGCACCCGCCGCGCCTCATGGCGTGACGTCACACGCTTCCTGGGCCAGGGCTTCCCCGCCGCCGTCTACCGCGCCCGCCACTGGTGGGTACCCACGGCACTGGTCTCCACGGCCGTCGCGATCCTCCTGGGCTGGTGGATCGGAACCCACCCGGACGTACAGGCGTCGATCGCGGCGCCCAGTCAGCTGCGTGAGCTGACCCGGCCAGGTGGCGAGTACGAGACGTACTACTCCAGCCACCCCGCTGCGGCCTTCGCCGCCCAGGTGTGGACGAACAATGCCCAGGCGGCCGCGATGTGCTTGGTCCTGGGCGTCTTCCTCGGCCTGCCCGTCCTGTGGATCCTCTTCGAGAACATGCTGAACCTCGGCGTCGGCATCGGCCTGATGTCCTCCGCCGGCCGGCTCGACACCTTCCTCGGGCTGGTCCTGCCGCACGGTCTGCTGGAGCTGACCGCCGTCTTCGTCGCCGCCGGTACGGGACTGCGCCTGGGCTGGACCCTCATAGACCCCGGCCCCCGCACCCGGCGCACCGCGCTCGCGCAGGAGGGGCGCGCTGCGGTGGGCATGGCGATCGGCCTCACCCTGGTCCTTCTCGTCTCCGGCGCCATCGAAGGCTTCGTCACGCCATCAGGCCTGCCCACCTGGGCGCGCATCGGAATCGGCGTCCTGGCCGAGGTGGTCTTCCTGGCGTACGTCTACGTCCTCGGCGGCCGGGCGGTCCGCGCAGGTGAGACCGGCGATGTCGAGGCGGTGGACCGCAGCGCGTCGGTGCCGACCGCCGCGTGATGTGCGTTCCAGCCCTGTGAGCTGCTAGTCTCCTCTCGCCCCGCAAGAGCCGTTGACACGGATGGCGTGGGGAGGTAGATTCAAACAGTTGCCTGGAGCTGGACAAGCTCACGGGTCGCAGATAGAATCTACGAGCTTCCAGAGAGCGTCGAGAGCGACATCTCGGAGAAGCACCTCCCGATTACTCAGAAATGAGCAGCCGGTCTGACCGGCCAAAAACTTCTGATAAAGTCGGATCCGCCGGAAAGGAAACCGCGAGACAAACGCGGGAGCCTGGAAAGCACCGAGGAAATCGGATCGGAAAGATCTGATAGAGTCGGAAACACCGAAGGGAAGCGCCCGGAGGAAAGCCCGAGAGGGTGAGTACGAAGGAAGCGACCGTTCCTTGAGAACTCAACA